>NZ_CVLB01000001.1:1495957-2243936 GCF_001049755.1 Brachyspira suanatina
TTTTTTATTGGAAGATTTGCTTTATTTTTTATTTCAATTTCGCATAATTTGATTATATCTTCTTTACTGTAACTAAGATTATCATTATTTTTTAATTGAGTTCTTAATTTTTCTAATGTTTCTCTTATAATATCTGCTGCAATTGGGCGAGAAATAATTTTATGATATGGTTTTATAGATTCATCTTCTAATACTGCATTAGTTTGTATTAGATTAAATTTATTGTTCATAATTGTTCCGAAATGCTTTGTAATTTTATCGGAAGAGGCAGGAGTTGAACCTGCCGACGTTGTTATAACGTCCAACGCTTTTGAAGAGCGCGGAGCCCACCGGGACTCATCTGCCTCCATATATTTTGATATGATATATTAGTTTTTGTTTTATGTCAATAATTTCAAAAACCCTATATAAGTATATAGAAATAAACTAAAATAACTTTTTATTAAATTTTTCTATAAATTCCCACCCTATAGGCTTTCTATTATATCATGTCATTTTAACATTATTTTTCTTTTAAATTTCAAATTCGTATTTTAACTGCCCACCCAATTTTTTTAACTTCATTACTTTTATCACCGCACGGTGAGCAAAATTATAAATATAAATCAATCAATAATTGCAATTTAAATTATAAATAATGATTCACTAAACGTGCGTTAAAAAGATTAAAAATATAATAAGAATTTGGGCGGGTATTCTTTTTATAAATAAAATAAAAAAACAATGAAAAATTATATATTCTATTAAAAAGCAAAAAATATAAAGGGCGGGATTTTAAAAAGAATCTTTAAAAATAAAAAACAAATAATGCATATATAAAGAATAATTATATATTACATTATTTGTTTATTAATATTATTTTTTAATTATTTTATTTTTGCTATAAATATATCATCTATTTTTTCTACTTTTTCTATAGACTCAATTATAGAATTAATATTAACATCTTTAAGTACGAACATGAAATTTCCATTTCGTTCCATACTTTTATCAATATTAATATCATAAAAAGCCTCATTGAATGCAAGCAAGTTATTATTATTTGACTTGAATCTTACATAGAAATTTTCATTCTTTTCTCTAAAATCTTTTACTTGAAGCTCTTTATTTTCTTCTACGAATCCAAGTATAGGTATTCTAAGCTCATCTGTAATTAAACTATTCCTAGCTAAAGTAACAGCATCAGAAACTATAGCACTGCTTGTAGGTCTTCCGCCAGCACCAGAACCATAGAAAACAGTATCTCCAGAACGATCCCCTACCACAGTTATCGCATTAAAAGCATAATCAACTTTAGAAAGCATATTATCATCATTAAGTAATGTAGGTATAACGTATATATAGGCATTATTATTTTCATCCAAAGCAGCCTCAGCTATTAATTTGATAGTAAGTCCCATCTCTGAAGCAAATACAATATCATCTAATATAATATTTCTTATACCTCTTATAAATATTTTATCAAAACTTATAACATTACAGAAAGCTATAGATGAAAGTATGCATAATTTATGCGCTGTATCTATTCCGTCAATATCAAATGTAGGATCAGCCTCAGCATATCCTTTATCCTGAGCATCTTTAAGAACATCTTTAAAATCTAAATTGTTCTTAGTCATATTAGTTAAAATATAATTACAAGTTCCATTTAATATTCCGTAAACATTCTCCATTCTATCAGAAACTAAACTCTCTTTCATTGCCTTTATTATAGGTATAGCACCAGCAACAGAAGCCTCAAAAGCTATATCAGTTTTTCTATTCTTTATAAGTTCACCAAAACAATTAGCTAGCAATGCTTTATTAGCTGTAACAACTGGTTTTTTTGTTTTTATAAGAAGCTCTTTTGCTGTATCCATTCCTCCAAGTACTTCTATTACAATATCAATATCATCATCATTTAATATATCATTTAAATCTTTAGTTTTTATTTCTATTTTATCTAAAAATTTATCATCTTTTACCTTATCAATATTTCTGCTAAAAATGGTTTTAATGGTTAATTTTATTCCGGTTCTTTTTTCCATTATAGCATTATTCTCTATAATAGTTTTTACTGTGTCTTTACCAACATGTCCATATCCGGCAACTGCAACTTTAAATTCTTTTTTCTTTTCCATTTTTAACTCCTTAAAATTTAATTGAATATAAATTTGTTTTAATAAAATTAACCTTAAAATTATTACAAAAGCTAGTAATATTGTAGTTTTATTTTATATGAATTTCTAAATACGATATTACTGTATTAAGTTATATTATAACATCTATTTAAAATTTTTACAATACATACTAAGAATTTTAATTAATATAAAAAAACAGTATAAATAATAGAAAAATATAGTATTTTTTATAACTTTTTAGTAAATAATAGATATTGATTTCATTATTCATTTATGTTATAATAATAGAACAGTTTAATTTTTTGGAGGTAAATTATGCCACGTGTTATAAATAACGATTGTGTAGCTTGCGGATCATGCGTTCCTGAGTGTGCATTCGATGCTATTAGTGAAGGAAATATCTATGTGATTGATCCAAACAAATGCACTGATTGTGCTGCTTGTGAAGCTGTTTGTCCAAGCAACGCTATAAATCCAGCTTAATTGCTGCTGATGGCATAGCAGGGGTGGGTTTTAATTATATTAAAGCCTACCCTATTTTTATATATAAGGAATAATATTGATAAAAAATACTGAAGCATTTATACTATCATATAATGCATATAAAACTTCATCTATAATAGCATCTTTTCTTACAAATAATTCTATAATGCAGGCTATATGCCATAAAGCAAAAAATAATTCAAAAGCATTCGGATCCGATTTAGAAAGCATATCAAAATTAAATATAAACATATACGAAAAAAAAGAAAATCAGCTATCAATATTAAAAGAATCTTCTATTGTTAAAAATTATAAAATATTAGAAAAATCTATATACTCTTCTTTATCTGTTTTCTATATCAGAGAAGTATTATTATATTGTGCCAAAGATTCTGATAATAGATATTTTATTCTAATGGAAAAAACATTAGATGCTTTAGAAAATTTGGAAGAGAATAATAATAATAATATAAAAAAGATGTATATCAATATTTTAATGAGAGCATTTGAAATGAAAACTTTGCATATAGCAGGGATATCACCTCATTTGGATAAATGTACTATATGCGAAAACAATAATGATTTATTATATTATTCTACACTAGAAGGCGGATTAATATGCCAAAAATGCAGAAATCTAATCAAAGACCCTATAAATATAAATGAATATGATATAGCGTTTATGAGAATTATAAAACATACATCTCTTATAGAAATAATAAAAAATGAAAATCTAAAACAAATATATAATAAGTCTATAGATAATGTAAAAGACATCATGAATAAATCAATATTCAATCATATAAACAAAACAATAAAAAGTCAGAAAGTATTAGAAGAAATTTTACTTACTTAATATATCAAATATTTCTTTTGTATTATTAGCTATATAAGTAGCATTTTTGAACTCTTCATCATTTCCAAAACCATATTTAACAGCAATAGAATCAATACCTATATTTTTTGCTGCATCTATGTCATCTATTCTATCACCTATCATTATAGTTTTATCTTTAGCGAAATTCTCTTTTTCTAATGCTTCTTTTAATACATCTAATTTATTTTTAATTTTTCCTCCAAGTATAGGAGCATAAAAATTAGTAAAAAATTTTGTCATAGAAAAATGTTCTATTATTCTTAAGGCCGATTCTTTAGGCTTAGCAGTGGCTAGAAAAACTTTATAATTATTTTCAGAAAGGGTTTTAATCAAATCATATATACCATCATAAAGTGTACAATTAAATAAACCATCATTACCATTATAATCTTCTCTATAAAATTTTATAAAATCAAAAGATAATTTTTCATCATCTAAGCAATATTTTCTGAAACTAACATCAAGAGGAGGACCAATAAATTTTCTTAAAATAGTATAATCTGGAATATATATATTTAAATTGTATACTTCATTTATTTTCTTTATTCCATATAAAACAGCATTTGTTATACCAGGTGCTGAATCTGTAATTGTACCATCAAGATCAAATAATACATTAATATATCTCGGCATAATGACTCGCTTTATAATATAGAATCTATCGCTCTACAAAAATATATCCTGAAGCGGGTATAATTTCAAAATTTTCTTTAGTTTTATTTTTTATGGCTTTGAATAATAAATTGATTCCCAAACTATCGCTTGATATATGACCGGCACATACAATATTAATATAATATTTTTTACATTCATCTAAAAGCCTATCTGATATATTCATCATAACAATAGTACTCACTCCAGCTTTTGATAAAGCCTCAATCATTCCAACATCAAAAGAAGCTCCACCTGTCATATCAACTATAAATTTTCCTACTTTAGATTTACCAGAACCATTGAATATTTTAGGAGGATTAAATCTTTTAGCAGATATTTTATATTCATCTATTGTGTATAATAAATCAATAATATCTGATAATGTATATGGATTTTCTTTTTTAATATTTTCAGTTAAAAAAGATTCAACAAAATTATCAGCAACGGTATGCATACACATATAATTTAATTTAAGCAGTTTAGCAGAATCAACATCTCTATAATGATTAGAAGCAAAAACAGAACGGCTTACTTCATTAAGTCTTTTATTTGTTAAACCTTCAGAAATATTTATAGCTACATTATGCAAAGCATTTTTATCAGCCTGCATAAATATAACATCATAAAAATTAACAAAACCGTATCCATTTGGATGATGTGTTATAACTAAATCTATATTGTAGTTTTTTTCATTCAATCTATCTACAAGTAATAATTCAGATGTCTGCATATCTATACCACAGATAATTTTCTTTATATCTTTATCTTCTGCAATATTTAAAATCCTAGTATCTGAATAAGGATTAAAAAGTGTATCTTTATCAAAATATTCTTTCTTTTTATCATCTAATTTATCATAATATTTTTTTATGTTCCTAAGCTCTTTTTCTACAGTATCTCTTCCCCTAGGATCAGTATCAATTGCACAATCTATAGCAGTTCTGTAAAAATCATTTATTTTTAAAGCCATATTATATCCTATTTATCATTCATCATTATCAATCTTTCTTTCATTTTTAGGTTCGCCTCTATACTTCTCAGTTTGTATCATTCCATCTTGTTCAAAGAATGTTATAGCTTTATAACTTTGTCTTATAGAAAATTCTGCACTACCTATAACAAGCTCTACACCTGGGAGCATTTCTTTACCGGCGCTTACTGTAGAATCAACTTTTTCTATTTCCATTTCTTGAATTAATGCTTCTCTATTTAATACTATTTCTTCTCTTCTAGTATTAGCTTGTTCTAACTGCTCTTTATAACTTTGAAGCTGTTCTTTTTTTTCATCATCAAGTTTTTTAAGTTTTCCAGCCTGTTCAAGAGATTTTATATTTCTCTCTGTTTCTTCTATAGAAAGATCTAATTCTTCTTTTTCTTTATCCAAATCATCTATTGCACGTCTTTTTGCTGGGCTTATTCCTGTTTCTATGAATGTTTTAGCTCCTGCCTGAGAACCTAATACTTTACCATTAACTTCTCTTAAAGCTCTTAATCTTCCTCCGCTTGCTGAAGCTCTCTTACCTATAAGTATTATTCTATTATCAGCATCAATATTAGAGTTAAGTATAGCCTCAGTAACTACAACATTATTTCCAGCTTCAATATTTGAGAACTGTATAAACTTAGCAATAACATCTCCGCCAGCTTTTACATGGCTGTTTTCATTTCCTTGAATACCAAGCTTAACCATAATATCACCTTTAGCTTCAAGATCACATTTTCCAACAGTTCCATGTACATCGATATTACCTTCAGCTTTAATAGAATAGTTATCACTTACACTTCCTTTAACAACAACACTTCCTATAAAGTTAATATTTCCTGTTTCAGGTCCTACATCTCCTGACACTTCAAATATCGGTTCTACACTTAATAGTTTACCTTTAAGTACAACCTGTCCACTTATAGATGCTATTATTGATTCTCCGTCTTCTGACATCTCAACATTATCACCTACTACCTCTTTTATATCGATGTCTTTTCCGCTCTTAGTTTCTATCTTCACACCTAATACAGTTCTTCCAACTTCTCCATCTGTAGCAGGAGTTTTTCTAGCCAATTTCTGACCTTGCTCTACATTCTCAACTATAGTCAAATCTTTATAATCTATACTTTGATCTTCACCTATAAATTTAGGTATAACTTTTTTATTAACATTTACTAAATATTCTATTTTAGCATTCTGTCCGTTTACAGGCTGACGTCCTTCTGCTGCTAGTATAGGAATATTAAAAGTACCTTCTTCTAAGCATTTTGTAACATTCTCTTCCTGAAAGCCAAACGTTACACCACTATTCTCGAGAAGCTCTTTAACATCTTGTAAATCCATTTCTCTTCCACCTTTATTAGGATTAGTAACCGTAACATAAGCACGCATTTTATCTTCTGTTATTGTATAACTAATTTTAGCATTATTTGCAGATTTACTTATATCCCATTCAGCAATTTTTTCATATTGACCTGTCTGTTCCTGAAGCATTTTTCTAGCTAAATGAGAATCATATTCTTTTATACCTGCATCTATTAATTTTTCTTCTAATACAGTTATGTCTTCTATTCTTTTACCATCTCCAACAGGGGGATTAACTTTCAAAAATACTCCGTCTCTCTTTACTCTTACAATTATTTCTGTATCTTTATTAATTACAACTTTTTGTTGAACATTTCCTTCTGAATATATATCTTCATAAGTATTAGTACTAGCAACAGCTATATTAGACTTGTCATAAGTAATATGAGTATATCTCACCAAAAAAGGCTTAGCTCCTATATTAAAAAATCCCTTATTTCCGTCCTCAAGAACTTTATAACTTAATTCATAAATAGGACACTGGAATATAGCAGCTGCTTCCTGCATCCCCCTCTCCAAAGAAGCAACTGATAATTCCACTGAACGAGTATTTTTATTATTATAAATCTTTTTATAAAAATCACTTTGCAATATTTTTTTCTTTAATTCATTCATAAAAAATCACCTATTTTATAATAATTGTTTTTTTATCTCAGAAAGACTATATCTTAACTGCTGTATTGCTTTTGTATGAAGCTGAGATATTCTGCTTTCTGACACGTCTAATACCTTACCTATCTCTTTTAAAGTAAGGTCATCATAATAATATAATATAAGAACTTGCTGCTCTTTTTCAGGAAGTTTTTTCAAAGCAGCTATTATTTTATTTTTAACATCTTCCCTCTCTGCTAAATATTCAGGATTGGTTTTATCATTTGATTTCAATGTATCTATTACAGATATTTCATCAGAATCATCACCTACATACCAAACATCGCTTAATGAAGTAGGAGAAGCCTCTATATATCTTTTCATAGTTTCATTATATTTACTTATTGGTATTCCAAGCATATCCGCTATTTCCTGAGGCTTTATATTTCTGCTTAATCTAGCTTCTAATATTTCTCTTGCCTTTTCTATCTCTTTTACATCTTTACGAATAGATCTAGGAAGATAATCCAATTTTCTAAGCTCATCATATATTGCACCTCTGATTCTAGTAACAGCATAAGTTTTAAACTTAATATCTCTATTGGGATTATATTTATCAATAGCATCCATAAGTCCAAAAGAGCCGAATCCTACTAAATCTTGAAATTCAATATGTTTATGAGATCCCATATTAACGGATATCTTGCTTGCCACATACTTTACTAAAGGAGAATATTTAATAATTAGAGCTTCTCTTATATAAGGCGAAAGAGTCTTTTTAAACTCAAGCCAATATTCCTGCTCATTCTCATTAGTAATATTTGGTATTTTATCTTTGTCTTTTTTATTCATCTTCATAATGTTCACTCTAACTATTAAATTTTTATTTTTATTATATATTTTTACTTATTACATTATATTTTTAATCTAATCTTCTAAGCTCTTGTCTTATTATATCTTTGATTCTAGCAATAGCATAAGTTTTAAAGTTAATATCTATATTAGGATTATATTTATCAATAGCATCCATAAATGCGAAAGAAACAAATCCAACCAAATCTTGAAATTCAATATGTTTATAAAATTCCATATTAACATATATCTTACTTGCCACATATTTTACTAAAGGAGAATATTTAATAATTAGAGCTGTTCTTATACAAGGCGAAAGAGTCTTTTTAAACTCAAGCCAATATTCCTGCTCATTCTCACTAGTAATATTTGGTATTTTATCTTTATCTTTCATAATATTAACTCTAAATATTAATTTTTTATTTTTTAAATATATTACTTAATATATTTTATTTATCATCTTTTTCATCTTTAGCCATCATAGTTCTAACAGCTTTAGCAACTTTTTCAGGATCCTCTTGCACTTCTTTCAACATTTCACTATCTGAAACTTTTTTATCAGGAAACATACTGCTACTTGAACTGCTATAACTTGTATTGCTGCTGGAAGGAGATTTTCCAAATACTATATCTCCTATATCATCACCAGAACTAGCAGATGTATTTACTTTAGCTTTAGGTGCTCTATCAAGATTTATAGAATCAGGAGATATGGTTATATTATCTGGATTAAAATCTTTATTATTATTATTATTATTATTATTATTATTATTATTATTATTATCTATAATATTAGCAGAATTATCATTTATACTATTTACTATAGAATTGTCTTCTATTGGATTGTAATCAGTATCCATACTAGTACTAACATTACTGCTTTCTATAATATCTCCCAAATATCTTTTTAATAACATTCCTATCAAAAATAATATTACTAAAGTTATAATACCCGCTAATAGAGCTTTAAATAAAGATATATCTATTCTATTTTTATAGAGTACGGATAATACAAGTGTTATAATAAATGATAAAATAGATATTATACCATCTAATTTTCCAAAATTAGATGAAAAATACTGTTTTACTTTTTCTACTATACTATTCATAAATTACCTCTGCAAACATTTATCATTTCTTACTAACAAAAGATAATAAAGATTCCATAAATCCTCCGAAACCCTTTACCTCTCTGCCATCATCATACTCCATATCAATTATTCTTTTAGCTATATTATATATTGACATAGAAGCCTGACATTTATTATCATATTGATAGAATGGAAGCTGCTGAGACACCGCATAAGGAATTGTTTTATCTTCCATAACATGTCCCAAATATTTAACATCCATATCCAAATACTTTTTACTTGTCATAATAATTTTATCACTTACTTCTTTACCTTCAGAAGCCTTAATAACTCTATTAACTAATATTTTTATATCAGCATTAGCATTTTCAGGAGCTATTGATTTTATTACACCATAAGCATCTAATATAGCTGTAAGTTCAGGAGTTGTAACTACTATACTTTCATCAGAAGAAAGCAAGAAATACAAAACATTATCTGAAATTCCAGCACCTGTATCAACTATTATTATATCAGCATCATTCAAAGAATCCATGCTATTAACTAATTTAGTCAAAGCTCTTCCAGATAAATTAGCCAAAGAAGAAAATCCGGAAGCTCCTGCTATATATCTTATTCCATAATCTGTTTCAATTATAATTTCATGTATCTTTTTTACACCTTTAATAACATGATACAAATTATATTCAGGCATATTTCCAAGTATAACATTAACATTACCAAGTCCAAGATCTGCATCAACTAAAATCACATTCTGTCCAAGCTGCTGCAATGCTATGGATAAATTAATTGCTATATTAGTTTTACCTACCCCGCCCTTACCGCTAGCTATACTTATTATACGCTGAGGACGTTTATCTTTCATACTCATCATTTTTCTTAATTCATCAGCTTGATCTTTCATAATATTTTATAAATTTCCTAAATTATTTTTTATTTTTTGTAAAACTTTATTTAATGTCCAAATAACCCTTCCATTATTTTATAACCATATTTCTTGGCAGTAGATATATCCTTAGGAACACCCTGTCCATGAGTTATATAAGTAATAGGAAGTTTTTTCTTTGTAATTGCACAAATTGAAGAAGCCAAATAGTCTGTTTCATCAACTTTTGTAAGTATCACACCTTTATAATTTGTAGGCTTAAATCCATTTAATATTTTCAAAGCATCTTTATATTTTGCAGTAGCACTCATAACAAGCTGAATATCCATATCAAATCTTCCAACTGTTGTGAAATATTTTGACATAGCGACTATATCTTCAGCACCTTTAGGAGAACGGCCCATAGTATCTATGAATAATAATGAAGAATTATCCATCTTTCTAATCTCAGCTCTCAAAGCTTCAGGAGTGCTGGCACTATTAAATGGTACTTTCATTATACTGGCATATCTTTGAAGCTGATCTACTGCTGCTATTCTGTAATTATCTATAGTTACAAAAGAAACTTTTTTACCAGACTTCATATACTGAGCGGCTATTTTAGGTATTGTAGTTGTTTTTCCTACACCAGTAGGTCCTACAAACACTATTATTTTTTTCTTTGTTCCTACCTCTATACCATTAGAAAGTATTAACCTTTCAGCAAAATATTTTTCTACTTCTTCTCTTATAACATCTTTAGATTGGAAGAATCTAGCATTGCTTGAAGTAAGTAAATATTCTCTTAACTCAAGTAATATTTCTTCAGGAAATTCTCTGTCTCTTAAATAATTGAAACTCTCTTCCATTCCATCAGCAACATTAGCATCAGAAGTATTTTCAATATCATCATTTGAATCTTCATAATCTATATCTTTACTTTCATCTTCAAAGTAATCTCTAATGTTATTTTTTCTTTCTCTTACACTATTTTCTTCTCTATTGTATTTATGTGCTCTATTATCTAAATACTCTCCGTATTCTCTTCTTGATTCTTTTATTTCTTCTATAGCATTTTTTATTTCATCTTCAGAATCAGACACATAAGAAGCCTTATTTTGATATTTTGAATCTTCATTTATATTAGAATTACTGGAGTTATTTTTATTTAAATTTATATTAGGAATATTAGTCTCTAAATATTCTTTTATAATATCTCTTATCTGTTCCTGAACTAATTTTTTTACATTATCATCTACAGAATTATTAGAATTATTTTGATTATTATTATTTGAAGAGTTAGTATGATTATACATAACATTATTATTGAAGTTATTCATACCACTATTCATAAAGCTATTATTATTGTTATTATTATTAGGAACACTATTATTAAGAATATTATTATTGGCAAAATTACTGTAATTGTTGATAGGAGAAAAACTGTTATTATTAGAATAATCTGAAAGCATAGGATTTCTCATATTAGCAAATGTTGAGCCTTGAAAATTAGAATATTGATTATTACTAAAATTAGGCAATGGAATAAAATTATCAACACTTTTTTCTCTGGTATTATTATCTTCTGTTTTTTCTTCAATAACATTAACCTTTGAATTATTATTATTATTATTATTATTGCTACTGTCATTAAGCAATTCTTCAGGAATATCTTCATTTTCACTGTTATAAGAATTTTCTTGAACATTAGAACGAGATGCATTATTAGTATTATTAGAAAAACTATTATTTCTATTTGCACTCTTTTCTTTTAAAGCTTTAGTAATAGAAACTATTCTATCAGCCATTTCACTTGCATCTATAGTTTCAGATGAATGTTTTTTCATTTCTATTCTATCGCTTAAAAGTTTAGTTCTATGCATATCATCATCTTCTTCTGAATAAGAATCTCTATCTTCATTCATAGAATTATTCTTTCTATCATAAATAGAATTATTAAGCATGATTCTAAGTTCATGTTCAGTTTTCATTCCAAGTCCTAGAAAACCGCCCACTTTTACATCTTTACTAGTTAAAATAACAAAGTTACCACCGTATTCAACTCTGGCTTTAGCGAAAGCGTCTGTCTTATCCTTCCCTCTAATAGTGCGTATATCTACCATTTTATAACTCCTCTCTTCTTCTTTAAATCACTATTAATATTGTTCTAATATACCGATAGAAACTTCAAACTCTTTTTTAATCATTCCAAATATGTTTTTTCTTTTGCTCTCTCTCACACTAATAATAAAATAGCTTTCACCATACTTATCTCTAGCCTGTTTTTCAATTTCTTCTCTGTTTTTTCCAAAAATTTTTATTGTTTTCATCTTGTAACTCCAAGTAATATATTATTATTTATATCTTAATTGCCCAATAAGGCATTCATCATTCATTATTTTATACTAGCAATACCCTGTACATTGTATCCTTGCGCTATTTCAGTAGTAGCTATAACCTTGTACTTACCAATATTCTTAGCTATAAACTGATACAAAGGTCTTCTAATAATAGGAGAAGTTAAAAATACTATATCATCAACTCCTGAATCACTTACAAGTTTAACAGCATCTTTTATATTTTTAATTAAGTTCTGCATACTTTCAAAACTCATAGCTATCATCTGAGAACCTTGTAAATTACCTGTATTAGCAAGATTCTGAGCTATATTGTTTTGAAGCTGCTGACTTAAAGTAATAACTCTTATATTTCTATCCTGATCAGCAACCATCTGCGATATTTGAGATGCTAATCTGCTTCTTACCAATTCAGTAGCCTGTTCGCTTCCCATAATTGATATAGCATCAGCAACACCTTCTAATATAGCAACACTGTTTCTGATAGGTACTTCCTCCTGAAGAAGATTCTGCAATACTTTCTGTATATATCCAAGAGGACTTTCATTATGAGGCTTAGCTGCAAGTACTTCAGATACAAGAGCTTTATGATCATCTTTAATAAGATCAAGCATATTCTGTACTTCTTCACGTCCGATAAGAAGATTAGCATTTCTCTTAATAGTTTCGCTGAAGTGAGTAGCAATAACTGAAGTAGGCTGAAATAACATAAAGCCTTTTTTCTCAGCCATATCTTTTTCATCAACCTTAATCCAATAAGCAGGAAGTCCAAATGCAGGCTCTCTTACTTTCTCACAATCAGGAGAAGGTCCGTCTGGAGAATTAGCATTCAAAGCTAAAAGCATATTAGGACGAACAAATCCTTTAGCCATTTCAGTACCATTAATACTTACTGTATATTCATCAGGTTCTATTACACTGTTATCCACAATACGAACAGGAGGAACTACAAGTCCAACTTCTAATGCAAGCTCCCTACGAATCTGACTTATTCTGTTAATTAAATCTCCTCCCTCAGATTCCAATGCCAAAGGTATAAGAGAAGCACCTACTGAAAGTTCTATCTTCTCTACTTTTAAGAAAGGAGTAACATCCAAAGGCCCTTGCTGTACCTGTTCGCCAGTATCTGTTTTTGTACCATCTTCATTAAGTCCAAGTTCCTGCTGTTCTTTCTTCAAAGCATATCCTGCTAAAAATAAAGCTAAAGCTATTACAAATAATGCAATTTTTGGGAATCCTGGTAAAAGCATTAAGAAGAAAGCAAATCCAGCACCTATGAATAAGTTTTTAGGCTTAGCAAAAACTTGTACTGCTATTTGAGTAGACAAGTTATCTTCGCTGCTGCTTCTAGTTACCAACAAACCTGTAGCAAAACTCATAAAGAATGAAGGTATTTGGCTTACTAAACCATCACCAACAGTAAAACGAGTATAAGCATTTACTGCCTGAGTAAAACCCTCTCCTCTCATTGTCATACCAATGATGAGTCCGCCTACTATATTTATTACAGTGATTATGATACCAGCTATAACGTCCCCTTGTACGAACTTTGAAGCACCGTCCATAGTACCATAAAAATCACTTTCACCTCTAATCTTTTTTCTCTTCTCTTCTGCCTCTTTATCTGTGATAGCTCCTGCCTGAAGTTCGCTTTCAACAGCCATCATCTTTGAAGGCATACTATCTAATGCAAATCTTGCTGCTACTTCTGATACTCTTGTAGCACCTTTAGTGATAACAACAAATTGTACTATTATAAGAATGATAAATATTACAACACCTACAACAATATTTCCGCCTACTACGAAGTCAGCAAATGAAGTAATTACCTTACCATTAAAATTAGCTCCTTCAGTAAGAATCGCTCTAGTTGTAGATACGTTCAAAGCAAGTCTGAATGCTGTCATAACAAGGAGCACAGAAGGAAATACACTGAAATCATTAGCACTTCTTATACTAAGCACCATAAGCAATATCAATAATGATACTATAATATTTATTATAAGTAAGAAATCCAATATTATTGATGGTAATGGTATGATAAGCATCATAATTACCATAACTGCACCTATAGCAAACATTATATCGCTATGTCTGCTTAAATTGGAAGGCAGCTTTATATTATCTAAAATTGATTTAGCACCATTCATTGTTGCCACTTTTTATTCCTCCTATATAGCCCTTGCCATTTTTTCATTACGTAATCTATATACCTCGCCAAGTATCCTTGACACAACATGAAATAGCTTTTCAGGTATATATTGTCCTAACTCAACATTGTAATATAATTCACGGGCTAAAGGTTTATTCTCTACTATTTGAACATCATTTTCCCTAGCTATTTCTTTTATTTTTAATGCTATATGATCTGCTCCCTTAGCTGTTACTACAGGGGCATAATCTCCATTCTCATATTTCAAAGCAACTGCAAAGTGAGTCGGGTTTGTAATAACTACATCCGCTTCAGGTACAGATTTAAGCATTGTTCTGCTTACAATCTTTCTAGCCATCTCCTGCAATTGACTTTTTACCAAAGGATCTCCTTCCATCTCTTTAAACTCTTCCTTCATCTCATGCTTTGTCATTTTCAAACTATTAATGTATTGTCTTTTTTGAAAGAAATAGTCGAAAGCGGAAACTATTATCATAAATATAATTACTTTAGCAAGCATTTCTAAAACTATAAAGAAAAACAAATTCATAGCCTGACTCAAACCCATATTAACCATATTAAATAATTCTGTACGTTTTCCATATATAGTAGTAAAAGTAAGAAGTGATATAACTATCATTTTGAAAAGTATTTTTGCCAAATTCATCAAGTTTTGAGATGATATAAATACTCTTTCTTTGAAGTTAGACCAAGTAGGTGCTATTCTTTTAAAATTAGGTTTTAATTTCTTTGTAGTAAATAAGAACTGAGTCTGAGCTAAATTAACTCCAACACCAACTACTAAAGCAACAGCCATAATGATGCCCGCAGTTTTTGCTAAAAGAACAAATATCTCTAATAACATATCTGTATAAGCTGCATTATTTATTGAAGCATCAGCATTAGATATTTTATTCATTACGCTAGTAAAGAATTGTGCTACTGTATGAGTAAAATATGTAGTTAATAGAGCTATTACAGCTATTGAAACTGCTAAAACTAAAGTCTGGTTTATCTCAGCCGAGTTAACAACACGTCCTTCTTCCTCTCTAGCTTTTCTTTTCTTTCTCTCTGTAGGAAGTTCAGTTCTGCCTTCATCTTCAGGAGCAGCAAATAATGTTAATACATATCCTTTTCCTGTAAGACGCAAATATTTTCTGTATAGCTTAGCTTTTAATATAATGAACAATTCAAATATAGAAGAAAGTATTTTTTTTATCATACTGTTCCTCCGGATAAGAAAGTTATTATATTATTAACATCTGCTATAGTAGTTTCTAATACTTTCATAAAATTAGAAACAAGAACTGGTATCAAAATATAATAAGCAGCTACACCAACAGCTATCTGCATAGGAAAACCAAGCATTAAAATATTCATCTGAGGTGCCGCCTTAGCTAATAATCCCAAACTTAATGATAATAAAAATAAAGTAAGCATTATAGGTAAAGCTAATGAAAGAGCCACAGAAAATAAAGAACTCATATAATATATCATTCTATCTATAACGCCGTTAAACGATGAAGTAAATACTGCTTTTGAAGCATCGCTCAATACAGGCATAGCCTTAAAGCTGTAAAATAAAGTTCTGATAACCCAGCTAGGTCCGTCTATGGCTATAAATAATAATATAACTACTAAAGACTGTAATTGTCCTAGTACTGGTACTGTAACTTGAGATATAGGGTCAACAGTTTCTGATATACCGAATCCCATTTGTATTTCAAAGAAATTCGCCATAACTTGATAAGCAGTAAATATGATTGACATCAAGAATCCTATCAATATTCCTATTAATGCTTCATTTACTAATGTCAAAAAGTATTCAACAAAAGTAGGAGCCACCTGAACATTGATATTAGCAACTAATGGAAATATAGCTGCTGTAGCAATGAAAGCTAATGCCATTTTTATAGTATTAGGAATAACATTAGAAGAAAATAATGGAGCTACCATAAGTATAGCTATAAATCTTACCATAATGAGCAGGTAAATTTGAAAGAAATTCACGAAATTATCCATTATTAATTCCCTAATCGATTCTCTAAACTATTTTTTACACCCAACAAAATTATCTAGCTATACTTGGAAGTATGCTGAATAATCTAACAGTAAATGCACTAGTATAATTCAGCATCCAAGAAGCTAACATATATATCACTGCCAACATTGCTATCATTTTAGGAACAAATGTTAAAGTCTGCTCCTGAATACTTGTAGTAGCTTGAAGTATTGAGATTATCAATCCAACAATAATTGATACTCCCAAAACCGGAGCTGATAGCAACATGAATACCCATAAAGTTTCTTGCACTAAAACAATAATCGAAGTATCACTCATAAAATTTCCCTTAAAAAATTATTAACTATATAAAGCAGCAAAATACATTTCTATATTTATTGGAAACTCTGTACTATCTGAAGTATTAAAAGTTTCCATCCGTCTACCGCAACAAATAAAATTATTTTAAGCGGTAATGATATCATAATAGGCGGAAGCATTATCATACCCATTGCCATAAGTATGGAAGCAACTACCAAATCTATAACTATAAATGGAATAAACAAATATATTCCCATCTTAAATGCTATTGTAAGTTCATTAATAATGAATGCGGGAACAACAACAATGGTAGGAATTCTGTTTAAATCATCAACTGTCTGAATCTCTCTAAGTCTTATATCTGTATTACTTATACTCAAGAACAAATCCAAACTCTTCATACCATTCTCACCACGTAAAGAGTTAAACATAAACATTCTTATAGGCTGTATACCTCTGCTGTATAATTCATTGACACCTATAGTACCATTTAAATATGGCTGAAGTGCCTCATTATTTACCTGAGTTAATGTGGGCATCATTATAAAAAATGTCAAAAACAAAGAAAGCCCCATTATCAATGCTCTTGGAGGGGTTTCTTGTAAAGACAATGCCCTTTGAACAAAACTTAATACTATTGAAACTCTTATAAAACTTGTTGTCATTATTATTATAGATGGAGATAATGACAATATTGTTAAAAGAAATAATATTTGAAGCCCCAAGCTAACCTGCTGAGGTGTCTGAGCCTGAGTAACATTTAATCCTATTGTAGGTATTGGTATCTGAGTATTATCTTGAGCGTAAGCTACCGTAGGTATAAGTAAACATAATACCAAAAATACCATTAGAAACTTTCGCATCTTGAGAACTCCAATCTTATAAATTTTTTCCTAATCTTTTTTCTTCTGAAAACGATAATATTTAAGACTTCAATAAAGTTAACATATTATCATAAAATAGTCAAGCATTATGTTAACTAATTTACAATCCCTTATAATAAATTTTATCGATCCTATATTATTTACAGTATCAATACAGTGTACAAATTTTTTTATACAGTATTAAACTAAATAAATAATCCCATTATATAGCAATTGTAATAAACATCATCAATACAAAAAAAGCCTTTTATCTCTCCCTCTATAAAAAAACCAAGTGATTTATAGAGTTTTAATGCTCTTTCATTATCAGTTCTAACCGTTAATTCTATCTTTTTTATAGAATTTTCTTTAGCATAGGCTATAGCATAATTAATAAGCTTTTTAGCGATTCCATTACCCCAATATTTTTTTAATACACTTATTCCTAAATTTACCCTATGTTTTACCCTTTTCTTATCAATACCTTTTAAATTACATATTCCGATAATTTCACCGTCTATTTCGCATAAAAACATCTTAGTAGTTATGCTTTTTTGTATATTTTGTAAAAATTCCTCCTCTTTTTTTACATCTAATTCCCTTTCATTAGAATCAGACATCATAAAATTTGTTTCATCAGACACTTTGACTATGTAATTTACAACATTTTCAGCATCTTCTATATGTGCTTCTCTTATACTACACATAAACACCTGCAATATTGATTATCGGATTTTATTATGTAAACTATAATATGATAACTTATTTTTTCTTATTTTTCAATTGATTTTTTAGAATTTTATATTATTTTTAATATATATAAATTATACATAATATATATTTTTTTAATAATCAATATTATTAATTTTACTAAAAAGATTATATTTGGTTATAATAGTTGTATATGTATTTTTGTTAATAACTTATTTTACTAATAGATAGAAAATAAGTTATTATATTTAACAAAGCAATTATTCATTATTATCAGACTCCTAACACTATTATTGATGGGCTTATGGTTTTCCTTAATCATAAGCCCATTGTTTTATTGACAATAGTACTTTTTTAAAATAGAATATAAAAAATATAATTATTATTGGGGTAAAAAAATGAAAAAAACACTATTATTACTATCATCTCTATTCTTACTACTATCATGCTCTCAACAAAAGAATCAAAATATAAACATATTTGAAGCATTAAATGGCAGTGAATTCTATCTCACAAGCAATCCTAAAATAACAATAGGATTTGAAAACAGTAATGTTTATGGAAATGCAAGCATAAATAGATATTTCACATCATTCAGCATTAGCAATGATCAAATAATTTTAGGTACAAATATAGGAGCAACTTTAATGGCTGGAAACGAAGAAGATATGAAAAGTGAACAAGAATTTTTAACTGATTTAAGCAAAGCTAACTCTGTTTCATTAGATAATGATAAATTAATAATAAAAACTTCTGAAAACAAAGAATTATTTTTCATAAAAAGAAGTTTAAATTACAATGATTTATATGGCAGAGAATTCATTCTTGAAAATAAATACCCTGAAATCGGTATAACAATAGGATTTGACACTAATAAAGTTTATGGTTTTTCTGGAGTTAATAGATACTTTGCAGGATATACCTTAACTAACAATAATGTAATATCAATAGGGGCATTGGGTTCTACTATGATGGCAGGCCCTGAAGAAAATATGAAAGCAGAACAAGAATTTACAACATTACTTTCAGAAGCATCTAATATCACATTATCAATAACAAATTTAGAAATAACTACAAAATCAGGTGAAAAATTAATATTTAAAGATGATTCTATATCAGGCAATAAATTATTAGGAAGAACATTTTTATTGAAAAATTTCTATAAATATCCTAATGTAGAAATCACTATGTCTTTTTATGGTAAAGAGAATCAAGTAAATGGTTTCTCTGGTGTAAACACTTACAAAACTTCATATAGCAATATAAACGGCAATGAAATTAAATTTAATGGTTTAGCTATGACTAGAATGGCTGGTTCTGAAGAAAATATGAATGCTGAAGCAGATTTCTCAAAATATATTGAAAATGCTAAATATATGTACTTAAAAGGAAAAGAACTTATTATAATAGCTAATGACGCTACAATATTAAGATTCGTAGAAGATTATTTTGATGTTAATGAGTATTCAGGAAAAGAATTCAAATTATCAAATATGCTTGAAGGCACAGAAATCACTTTATCTATAACTAATAATTCATTTGTTGGAAAATCTGGAGTTAATAACTACAATATACCATTTGAAATAAAAGATGGTAAAATAACAATGAGTAAAACAGGAATATCAACTTTAATGGCAGGTCCTGAAGCTGATATGAATGCTGAAGATGAATATTTAAAACTTCTTAATAAAGCTAATTATATATCTTATAACAATAATACTTTATGCATAAAAACATCTGATGATGATATATTACTTTTTAACATGGTAAATTAAATATATTTTTACTGTTTCTTATTTATTATGTTATATATAGTATAGCTACAAACGTCATTTGTTGCGCTCTTAAGATATATATACAAACCCATTACTTTCACTCTATGAATTCAAATTTCATAGAGTGTTTTTTTATGAAAATATGATAAAAAATATGTTGATTAATTAAATAATTATTTGTATAATATCATAAATATATATTAGGATAAGAAAATTGGGAAAAATATTAAAAAAAATATCTGATAAATACAATAGTATAAATATAGAACAATTTAAAAAATTTTATATAGTATCAATGACATTAATATTTTTAATAATAACTGTCATATTTTCTATTTTGGTTGCTGACATAGTTCTGCAGCCTGATGTTCAAGCTGTAGAATTGTACAAGCCTACAATACCTACAAAAATTTATGATATAAAAGGTGAAGTAATATCAGAATTTTTCACAGAGCAAAGAGCATTAGTAGAATATAAAGATTTACCTCCTCAATTAATAGAAGCAATAATATCTATGGAAGATAATAATTTTATGTCGCATTTTGGAATAGATATTATAGGTATATTCAGAGGTACAATAGGAAACATATTAACCGGAAGAAGAGCAAGAGGTGCAAGTACATTAACTCAGCAGGTTGCTAGAAACATTGTATTAAAATCTACAGAAAGAACAATAACAAGAAAATTAAAAGAAATATGGGTTACTTTCCAAATAGAAAAAAGACTTACTAAAGAAGAAATAGTTACTTTATATTTCAATCAAATATATTTCGGACACTCTGTATACGGAGTTCAGGCAGCAAGCAGATTTTATTTTAACAAAGATGTACAAAATTTAGATTTAGCAGAATGTGCAATGCTAGCCACACTTCCGCCTGCTCCGAATGCATACTCCCCTATCAATAATCCTAATATATCAATAGCAAGACATAAAGTTGTTCTTAACAGAATGGCTGATTTAAATTTCATAACTAGAGATGAAGCTAAGCAGGCACATAAAGAATTCTGGGAATCATATACAGGAAAAATCGGAAGAAGAGGTTCAACAGCTTATAGTGCATCAATAGACAGAGCTCCTTATGTTACTGAATATGTTAGAAGACAATTAGTAGATAGATATGGAGAAAAAGCATTAAAAGAAGACGGACTTAAAATATACACAACTATAGATATAGAAAAACAGGAAGCTGCTCAGAAATTATTAACAGAGGCGCTTACAGAATATAATAATAAATATGAAGGCGGTTCTATGGATATAGTTAATCTATATAATAGAGAAACTATAGATAAAATGAAAATGATTTCTATATTATTTAATCTTCCTGAAAATACAGCTTATAATAAATTTAATATTGCAGTAAGAGATACTTTAAATAAATATACTACTTTACCTTTGGCATTGATGTCTGATATATTTGGAATGGAAGAAGTTAATGACATTACTATGGAAGTAATGAAAGCTGATGAAGCAGAACTTTCAAGACAAATTGAAGGAGCTTTAGTTTCAATAGACCCTAGAAACGGATATATTGTTTCAATGGTTGGAGGTTCAGGATTTACAGCTAGAAACCAATTCAACAGAGCTACTCAGGCAAGAAGACAGGCTGGAAGTGCTTTCAAGCCTTTTGTATATGCTGCCTCAATGGATGTTACTAATTATAGCCCTTCAACTATTGTTAGTGATGCTCCTATAGGTTTTGTGCCTGAAGAAGGAGAAGACGGAGAAGTTTGGATACCTAAAAACTATTCAGGAAATTTCAAAGGCGATGTAAGTTTAAGATATGCATTGTCTGCATCATTAAATATAGCTACAGTTAACGTACTCAATTATGTAGGAATAACAAACACTATAAGATATGTAGAGCCTATATTTAAAGCTGAACCTGATTCTGATAAATCTAAAAGAATGTTTAATCCTGATTTAACATTAAGTTTAGGTACAGGATTATTCACACCATTAGAACTTACAACAGGATTTGCTGAATTTGCTAACGAAGGAAAAGAAGTCAATCCTATACTTATAAGATATGTTACTGACAGATACGGAATAGTAATGGACAACTTTGAAGATGAATTAAAGAAAAAAGTAACATTAAGAGGCGGTCCTAAACAAGTTATAAGTAAAGAAGTTGCCTACATGATAAGCGACATATTAATGGGAGTATTAAGAGGCGGTACTGCTACAAGTGCTATGTACGAAGCTAAATTCACAAGAAGAGGCGCTGGTAAAACAGGTACTTCTAATGACTGGAAAGATGCTTGGTTTGTAGGATATACTCCAGAGCTTGCTACAGGAATATGGATAGGATTTGACTCATTTAAATATTCTTTAGGAAATAATCAGGTTGGAGGAAGAGTTGCTGCTCCTATATGGGGTAAATATATGGTAGAAGCATTGAAAGAGGTTAAGCCTACTTGGTATACAAAACCTGAAAATGTTATAAGCATGCAGGTTTGTGCTATAAGCGGAAAATTGCCTGGTCCTTTATGCTATTCTTTCCAAACCGACTTATTTGTACAAGATAAAATACCTATTGATACTTGTAATGTATGTTCTCATTATTTGGAAGATTCTAATGAACTTGATAGCATAATAGATTCATTCCTCAATTATTAAAGGGAATATGGAATGGATAAAAAAATAATAGAGAATATAGATTCTAAAATTCTAAGGTATAAAAATATATTAGCAATACCTTCAATACATTCTAGGGTTTATTTTTCTTTAGCTGTAAGAGAAGCTTTTGAAAATTTTAAACCTGATATTGTAGCGGTAGAACATCCTGCCAATTTTGCTGATTCATTAAGAGAGGCTGTAAGCAGACTTCCATTTGTAAGTTTGATTATAAGAGAAATTGAAAATGAAGCTGTTTATATACCTATAGATCCCTGTGATTCTATAATAGAAGCTGTTCGTCTTGCTATAGATGAGGAAATACCATTCTTTCCAATAGACAAAGATATCACTTCAATAAACTCTAATTCTCATTATCTTATGCCTGATGATTATGTTATGAAAAATATAGGGCTTGAAAAATTCTATACTGAAGTAAAAAACAATTATATATTTCATAAAGATGAAACAGATGAAGAGAGAGAAATATTCATGGCTAAAAATCTTCATGAACTCTCTAAAAAATATAATAAAATACTTCTTGTTATAGGAATGTCGCATTGGGAAAATATTGTTGAAATATTAAAAAAATTAGACGATGAAAAATTAAAAGAAGAAATATTAAGTAAAAAGTTTTCAGAAGATGATGAAGAATATATATATTCAGAACCTAAAATATATAATGTACATAAAGAATCATTAAATAAAATGCTTGGAGAGTTTCCATTCACAACTTATATGTACGAACTATATAGAAACGGAGAATTAGAAACTTTTGATAAGATACATATAATAGAAACTATTTTTAGAGAAGCAAAGATGAGGTATAAACTTCCAATATCATTACTTCAGCAAAAAAATATGATGAAGTATTTAAGGAATTTATGTCTTCTTGATAATTATATAATACCAGACTATATAGATATGCTCACAGCAGCAAAATGCATGATAAACAATGATTATGCATTAGAAGTAATGGAAGGTATGGAATATTATCCTCATTACACCGAAGAAGATGAGAACTACCCTACCATAAAATTAAATAGAGATCCAAGCACAAATGGTATGGAAGGAATGCTAAAAGATAAAAAAATCAAACTGCATAAATATGATAATGTATGGAAAACATCTTTCAAGAAAGTTAATGTAACAACTCGTCCTAGTGAAAAATATGAAGGAGAATGGGAAGATGTTTGGAATAAAAGAACAAATCTTCTTTCTCATGTACCTGAAGATATACTTATGGAAAAGCATATGAATATACTTAGAGATAAAATAAGAAATATGCTTACAGAAGACAAAGCAAGAATAGAACCTTTCACTGTAAGCATTAAAGACGGTATTGATATGCGTGAAACTATAAGAAACTATTATAAAAATGAAATATATGTAAGAGAGATTCCAAAAATCAAGGGAAATATCGGACATATGGTTGTAATATTTGATGATGAGCATGACGAAGATTATGATTGGAATATAGTTTGGTATAGTGAAGCACATGATGACAGCGATTTGATATTATACTCTACTGAACCTGGAAATACTTTAGTAGGTCCTGGAATTTCTAAATGCTATTTTGGAGGTTATGCTTCTTTAATGCCTCCTCAGGCTCCGCATGATGTTTGGAGAATGTATAAGCATTTAAAAAAAGACGGAATAGTTAGAAATTATGCTGATTTACTTTTATATACGGCAATAATATATTCTGTTGATAAATATTTAGGTTATGTTGCCCCTACTCCTCCTTCAAGCATATTAAAAGAATTTGCAAAAAAGAATTCAGTTGAAATAGTTTATGTTCCTCTCACCACTTTTTCAAGTGAAACTCTAAGAAAGTTAAGACATTTTCATGTACTTGGAAATAAAAGACTTAGAAAAATTGCTGATGATTATATAATATAATTTATAAATTAATTATCAAAATAAGATTAATATAAACAATTAAAACTAGATTAACTAATTAAATTATTCTTTTTTATCTTTCTCTTTACTATCTAGAGCAATTTGACGGCTATTAAAAGGACTAAATCTTAAACCTATCTGCAGACCAAGACCGAATGCATCTGTAGATACATATTTTTTTTCATCAATTTTTTGCCTTACACCAAATTCATAATCAAAATACAATCCGAAATTGGCACCTACATTATAATTATTAAATACAGAATAATCTACCGTTAATTTAATGTAAGGTATTACATTCATTTTATCGTATTTATTAACTATATCAACCATATTTACAGTACTTCCAACTGATGTGTAATTAGTACCATAACTAACTGTTTTTACCTCTTCAATTCCTGATACAGGTATTTTTAATCCTCCTCCAACACCTATAGAAAAATCATAAATATTTACTTTTGGTAAAATTCCTATTTGAAAGCTATGAAAAGCAGAAGTAGAAACAACAGATTTTGCTTTGTCAGAAGATATTGAAGAAGAATAAGTATCATAACTATATCCTGTTTCAGCCAATATACTAAGTCCTATATTATTTTTAAAATCTATTACATATCCGAATTGTGCTGTAATACCAATATCAAAACCCAATCCTACTTCATGTTCTGGTGTTCCCATAGGTATTCCTACAGCCATACCAGCAGGTATATTTATTATTCCTTCAAATCCGCTTGCTGCCAAAAGTGATAAGTTAATTGATATAAAAATACTTATAAATAATAACAGTTTTTTCATATTGGCAACTAAACTCCTCGTATACTTTTCATTACAATATTATCATCAATTTAAATATACATTTTTTTCAAAATTTATCAAATGATTATATATATTATCGTAAATAATTACTTATTTTATATAATATGAAGTTATTTACCTATACAGAAATTAGCAAATATTTCATTAATTACTTCTTCAGCATCAACTTTTCCGCTAACGTTTCCAAGTATATTATTCAATATATTCATCTCTTCAGCAACTTCATCCAATGAATAAGACTCTAATGATTTTTTTATACATATGTCAATCTGTTTAAGTCCGCTTTCTAAATATCCTCTTTCTCTGTTATTGACATAAGTTTCTTTATTGAAAATATCCATATCAGAATCTGAAACATAATTTTTCAAAGCAGATATCAATTCATCTTTTCCTGATTTTGTTTTTGTACTTATATTAATAATATTAGCGCTTACTATTTCTTTATTAAACTTTTTATCTTCATCGCTTTTATTAAGTATATATATAATATTTTTATTATCTAATGTATTTAAGAACTCTATTAAATTAATATCATCTTCATTTGCTATGTCGCTTCCGTCAAACACTGCAAGTATAATATCAGATTCACATGCACATTTTTTAGCTCTTTCAATTCCTTCAAGTTCAATATCATTATCAGCTTTTTTATGAAATCCAGCAGTATCCATCAAATAAAAAGGTATATTCTCAATATAAATGTTTTCACTCAAAAAATCTCTGGTAGTTCCAGCAATATTTGAAACAATAGCCCTTTCTCTGTCCAATATCATATTAAATATACTGCTTTTACCAGCATTAACTCTGCCCAATATTGCTACTTTTATACCATTAATAAGATTTTCAACCCTTTTGGAATTTGATAAAATATTTTCTATATCTCTTTTTATAATCTCAAAATTTTCTATAAGCTTATCATAAGAAAAATTTTCTGTTTCATCTTCAGGAAAATCTAATTCTCCATAAACAAGCATAAGAGAATTTTTTATGTTTTCTCTTAGTTTATCTATTTCTCTTGTAAGCCTGCCTCTCATTTTATATATGCTTGCTTCAGCCATAAGTTTATTATTAGAATCTATCAAATCATGTATAGCCTCAGCCTCACTTATACCTATTCTTCCATTAATATATGCTCTGTATGTAAACTCTCCTCTATTAGCTGCCCTTGCTCCGTTTCTTATTAAAAGATTCATAAGAGCATCTATTACAACAATGCTTCCATGAGATATAAATTCTATTGTATCTTCAGATGTGAAAGTATTGGGAGATAAAGAAGATAATACTATAACTTCATCAACAGGAATATTATTTTCATCTTTTATTAAAGCATAATAACTTTTTCTATGCTCAAAATTATTTATATTCTTATTTTCATTATTAGCATAGAAACATATTTTTGAAGCTATTTCTAATGCCTTGCTTCCTGACATTCTTATTATAGCCAATGCACTCTTTGAATATGGTGTTGATAATGCCGCTATAGTATCTTTTATATCATACTCATTCATATTTTACTCTTAACTATTTTCTTGCAAATGTTCCATTTTCTTTTGAAGTTTTTTCTGCTCTTTTAATTCTTTTCTTAGCCTTTTCTTTTCTTCTTTTCTTATCTTTTTATTTTCTTTTTCTTCTAATTTTAATGCAGTATATAAATTACCATTTTTTACTATATAATCAACACAGAAATCATAATCTTTCTGCATTATTTGAAGTTCAGGAATTTGTCTTGCAAATTTTACATAATCAGATTCTTCAAACATTTTTATTATATATTCACTTTCATTAAATACATTTTCCTTGAATAATTGATTTATTTCACTAGTAGTCATATCTTCTATATTGAACCTAAATCTTTTTGTAAGATATCTTTTAAATATAAATGTTAATTCAAAATAATACTCTGCATATTTACTTTCATTATAATAAGTATTGCAGTCTACGAGTTTTAATGCATTCAATGCTTCTGTATCTTCTTTTATATTTATTTTCTCATTGAATTTTCTTTCTATATATTTTACTACAGCAAATATTAATATTATTATTCCAATAATAGCAAAAACTATAAGAACAACGAATAGCCATACATATTTAGGCATAGGTATACCAATAGTACCTTTCATAGGAGGCAAAGTTTCTCCGTCAGAGAAAGGATATACCAATATAGTTATATCTTCACCATTAAGTTCTTTGTATTCATTATTATAATTATATGAAATCTTAAATGGATAAACAACAAATTGTCCTACATCATAAAAACCTAATTTATATTTTATGATTCTCTCTTTATATTCTCCTGAATCTATAGTTTTATTTTCAACAGATATGATTCTGCATTTATTATCTCTATCATCAAATGATAAATCCTCAAAATTATATTCTATATTATTTTTAGAAAGTATACGAACTTCATAATCTACAGTATTTCCAATAACAACATTAACAGATGAAATACTACTCACCACATTTACTATAGTACTTTTATCTATTTGTTTAGAACATGATATTAATATAGTAAATATCATTATAAATAATATCAATATTTTTTTCATGAAATTAAACTAATCCTATATAATCTATTATTTTCTTCATACATTTCTATTTCAAATAAATAGTATGGAGCTTCAAAATAATCTTTAAATTTACTGCCCCATTCTATCATAGTAATTCCATTCTCTCTTATTTTATCTTTGAAGCCTATATCATCAAGTTCTTCTTCTTTTTCAAGTCTGTATAAATCCACATGCCTCAAAATACTTTCTTCGCCATTTAAAATTATATCATACTCATTTATCAAAGTAAATGAAGGACTGCTTACAATATCTTCGCTTTCCATTAATCTTGATAATATTCTAACAAATGTAGTTTTACCAAATCCAAGATTACCTTCCATTATAACTATATCACCGTCTTTCAATATATCTTTAAAAAATTTAGCAACTTTTTCTATATATTCAAGGCTTATATTTTTTTCTTCTTTAATAATCTCTTTTTTCATATTTGTTAATGTCAATATCATAAAATAATAATTTAAATTATAGAAATAATATATTATAGAGTATTATTTGTCAAATGCTCATCATAGTCTTTTTTATCATTACATATACTAAGCATTTCCATAATGGCAAATATAGAAATTAATCTTAATCCAAAATTACTCATATCAAGTCCGGCAAGCATAAATAAAGTGAATACTATCAATTTAGGACAATAATATTTTGATACCAAAGAACTCATAAAAGATGTAAATAAAGTCATTAAAAACATTATGATAACTACAAGATAAACAGTAAAAGGCAAATACATAACAATTCCTAAAGCACCAAAGAATGACACAACAATCAAAAAGAAAGAATTACCAAATACTAATATTGCTATTATTGATAATATCACCATAATAATAATAAAAAAGAACGATTTATTAATATTTTTCATAACAACTTTTTTCATAAATATAAGTATATAAGCTATCATTAATATAAAAAATGAGAAAGATGATAATTTACTCATATAAGTTGATATAAAATTAGATATATAGTGAAAAACATCTGTATCTATTATTTTATTGGCTGATATTAAAATATAATTGATATTAGATGCCGCCATAGAAATAAGCATAAAAACATATATTCCTCTGTCTAATTCCATTATATTATTTGATTTTACTATAGAAACAAAAATTTTAATTGTAAGTATAAATATTGATAAAAAATATAATAATTCTATATAATTATAAATATTAATTTCTATAGCATAAAGTCTCAAAGTACCTGATATTAAAAACAATATACCAAATAAAGCTAAAAAAAGTTCAGAATTAAATATGCAGCTGTAAAATTTATAAAATACTAGAAGAAAAAAAGATATTAATACAATATAATTTAAAATAAATGTAAATATATATAAAAAAGAATTATTATCAATTACTAAAGTTCTAAAAAACAAATAGTTAAAAAATACAATGGCAATCAGCAAATATGACCAGAAATTGTATGCACTTACAAAGGAAGTATTTTTATTCATTTGAATCATTAACTATTACCCAATTATTATATATGCTAATATAGTAATATTTTTATAGAAAAATTGCAAGAATTTAAAACACATAGTTTCCTTTAGAATCCACTTTAATCTTTAATTCTTTTTTATAATTTTGAAATATATCATATCCTTTTTTTATATTTGACCAAAAATCTATTAAAGATTCATCATAATATTTTTTATAATAATCAAAATTCTTGTCTGTCATTTGAAAAGGAAATATATAAACAGGTATTCTATTTTGACCATTATCTTTAGCATATACAGCATATAAATATATTTCTTTTATTTTATCATCAGTCATAGGCATGCATCCTATAGTAACATTAGCACCATGAATAAATATATCTCCGCCTAATCTTGAAGCATTACTTTTCTTTTTGTCGGATTCATTGGGATAATTAATGCCTAATGAAAGATAATAACTGCTTGCAGGATTGAATCTGTCTATATAATAAAAACCTTCAGGAACCTGTAAATCTCCTTCCATTCTTTTAGGACCCAATATTCCTGATTTTGCTGCTATGTTATATGAAGCTATTTTCTTGTATGTACTATCTGATTTATTTTTTGCGTATATTTCAAGTATATCTTCTTGTTTGTATACTGTTATTAATATATTTAATTCTTCTAATTTTATATTATTATTTTTTAATGTATTTTTTACAATATTGTCTTTTTCTTTTATGGCTGTTCTTACCCTATTGTATCTTTTCTGATCATCAAGAAAATCTCCAGCGAATAAAAAAGAATTAATCATATTTAAAACAATAATAGCTATAATAATTTTTTTCATAAAACGCCCCTATTAAATCAAATATCGTAATTAGAAATATTTCCTTGATTAAAAATATATTTTACTGTATTATTATTGCATTAATATATAGAATTTAAAAGGAGTAAGTTATGTTAACTTTTAAAACCATTGATGATAAAGAAATGCAGCATATAATGGATACTAAAGAAGTAAGCGATGATATAAAAAAATCTTCAGAAAATGTATTGGCTATATTCACTCAAGATTGGTGCGGTGATTGGAAAGGATTGCAAAGAGAATTAAATGCTAATAAAGATAATTCAAATATTGATATAACTATTTTTATTTGTATGTACAATGAAAGTCCTTTGTATGAACCTTTTATGAATTTCAAAGAAACAGTATGGGGCAATGATTTAATACCTTATTTAAGATATTATAAAAATGGTTCATTTGTTAAAGATACTAATCATTTACCTTTCCAAAGATTAATAAAAGCATTTCAATAAAAATACAATGTTTAAAATTGAGAAGGCGGGGATTGAAAATCTTGATGATATTTCTCTTCTCGCCAAAAATATATATTTGAAATACAATTCCAATTTAGATACAGATGAAGGAATCAGCAATGTATTAACTTTTATATCAGTTAATAATATGAGGCTAAGATTTTTTATGCAAGGCTCTTTAATGCTTATTGCTAAAAATGAAAATGATATAATAGTTGGAATGCTTGAGATAACAGATTTTGATCATATTTCCCTTTTTTTCGTAGACGACAAATATTTTAAATTAGGTATAGCCAGCAGTTTATTTGAAGAAGCAAAAAACATTTTAAATTCAGATAAATACACCGTAAAATCTAGTCATTATGCATGCGAATTCTATAAAAAATTAGGATTCGTAGAATTATATAATGATATTCAGGAAGAAAACGGAGTACATTTTCATTATATGATTTATTAGTCGCTAATATTATAAATGGGCAGATGATATTAAAATCAAATGCCCATTTCTTATTATTATTTTATTTTTTCAAATTTAAATTTAATTTTTAATTCTATTTGATTATTCAATCCTGTAGCTCCATTTCCGCAATTATCTTCATTGTCAGGGCCGTCCATACCATCAATTATCATAGATATCTCAGCTTCACTATTTTCATTAACAGTTAAACTTGAAGTTTTAGATTTTATTCTATCTCCATATTCATCTGTTATAGAAGCTAATTCAAAAGTATTATTATTTTTATTGTATTTGAGTTCTATCTTTATCTTGTCATTTTCACTATAAGCATAAGGATAATGTACTTCATATAGGAAATCTCCGGATCTTTCATCATATTTTGTTAAATTGACTGCCATTGATATTGTTATATCATCATTATCCTCATAAAGTAATGAATGTTCTTTTGATGTTATATTAATACTTCCTACAGAATCAAGTTTTACTTTTAATGCCTGATCTATTTTACTAGGATTTAAAGTAGTAAATGGAGATAAAGAATGAACATCGCTTGAAGAACTATAAAAATCTAACTTCATATCATATCCAAACAATGCATAATCAAGTACTTTTCCAAACCAACCAACATTACCAGTAATGGCATTTCTACTTGCCGATTTAGTATCTATATTTCTTAATTCCATAGAAGTAAAAGTCAATTTCATCTCTTTTTTATTGTCGGAAGCATTCTTATTGAAATAAGGTGAAGTTCCAGCACCTTGATATGATGCTATAGGTCTGTTCTCATCGTGAATTGAAGGAAAATACCCTGTAGAATTCAGTCTCATTTCATTTTGATATTCAGTATATAAAGTAACTTTTCCATCTGCATGCACTATACCTATAGGATCATATTCATAAAATTTCTTTTTGCTTTCAAACAGCTCTACAGCCTTAAACTCTATAGGATAAGGAGTACCAACTACAGGAGCACTAGCAGTCTTTGTTATTTTAGCATAGGCAAATACCAATTTTGAATGAGTATCCACAGCTATTAGATAGTTATTCAAATCTACCCCTATACCAGCAACTTTAGCAGATCCCTTTATTCTATAAAATAAAAATCTATTCATTCTATCAGATTGATTATATGAACTATCTATGGTTACTAAAGGGTTTTTAAATTCATATTTATATACAGTCATAGGATTTATAGCAATACCCTGTGCTTTATTTCCATCTCCAGAAGCATCAAAATTATATTCAACTATAGAAGGATCGCTATAATACCATGATTTAGAGTTATCCTTATAAAATTCATATATAGGTACATTATCATCATCAAAAGATACTTTTAAAAACCAATCTTTTATCTCATTTCCATTAAAACCATTATACCTATATCATTCCAAGGACCATTTTTAAATGGGTCTTCATCTTCGGGTACAGTTTCATCTCCTCCAACATCATCTGGATTACTTTCATTTGTATTTCCGCTAGATATATTCTTTTTATTATAATAGTATCTAGGATTGAAATAACTTCCACAAGATGTAATAAATAAAGAAAATATAATCATTAATAATATACTGCTTCTGTTCAACATAATACCTCACATGAAAATATACATAATGAAAAAAACGTCTACTTTTATAGTATATATTATTAAATTTAAGTAAATAATATTTTTTAATATTTATCATAATTTTTTTATACTTATTCAACAAATAAAAAAAATACAATACATTTTATACAAAAAACATACGTTATAAACAAACTGTCTATTTAAAAATATTAATTATCATTTTTAATGTAATGTTAATTGTAAAAATATTAATATTATATTATAATTAACATAATATGTTATTGTAATAGGACGATCAATGGAAAATATACTAGAAGTAGAAAATTTAAAAATGTACTATCATACCTCAAAAGGTTTAGTAAAGGCTATTAATGATATCAGTTTTAAAATAAAGAAAGGTGAAACTTTAGGCATTGTAGGTGAATCAGGATGCGGAAAAACTAGTCTTGGTACGTCTCTTTTAAGGATGCCTTCTATACCAGGAAAATATGAAGGAGGAAGAATAATACTTGATAATGAAGATATTATTCCGCTTAAAGAAGAGCATGTAAGAAAAAATATAAGATGGACTAAAATATCTATGGTGTTTCAGGGAGCTATGAATTCCCTCACTCCTGTATACACTATAGAAAAACAAATGATAGAAACTATAAACAGACATATTGATATGAGCAAATCAGAGGCTAGTAAACTTATAGAAGAATATTTAGGATATGTAGGACTTCATGCTGATGTTGCAAAGAGATATCCGCATGAACTTTCAGGCGGTATGAAGCAAAGAGTTGTTATAGCTACTGCCCTATTTTTGAAACCTAAACTAATTATACTTGATGAGCCTACTACTGCATTAGATGTTATAGTACAGGCACAGATTATAAACTTATTAAAAAAATTAAAAAAAGATTTTGATTTGTCATTTATTTTTATAACGCATGATTTGGCATTAGAGGCTGAAATTTCAGATAAAGTATGCGTTATGTACGGAGGAAAGATTGCAGAGCTTGCAAGCAATGAAGATATATATAAAAATGCTAAACATCCGTATACAAAAAGACTTTTAGCTGCTACTCCTAGATTAAATAAAGCTGTAAGTAAATTGGAGTTCATAGAAGGTACTCCTCCTGATTTACTTAATCCACCTAAAGGCTGTATGTTTTATGATAGATGCAAAGAAAGAATAGATAAATGCAAAAATAAAGAGCCTATATTAAAAGATATAGGAAACGGACATTTATGTGCATGCCATTTGATTAATAACTAAATATAATTAATAATAAATAATAATAAAAAAGAAGAAAAATTATGAATAATATAATATTAAAACTTGAAAATGTAAAAAAATATTTTTATCCTCGTACTAATATAGTGGAAAGCTTGATTAAAAAATCAAATGAAATAAAAGCAGTCGATGATATAAGTATAGAAGTAAAAAGAGGAGAAATACTTGCCATAATAGGAGAATCCGGAAGCGGAAAAACTACTATAGGTAAACTTGTAATGAAATTGATAAACCCTACTTCAGGAAATATTATATTTGAAAATGAAAATATTAATAACTTTAATAAAGAAGAAACCGCTAAATATAGAAGAAATGTTCAGATGATATTCCAGGATCCTTATGCCTCTATGAATCCAAGATTTAAAATAAAGGATGTGTTAAAAGAACCTTTATATATTCATAATATTGAGGGAGATGAAAAGATTTATGATGAAATGGTTATAAAGGCATTGAAAGATGTAAAGATAAATCCTCCGGAAGAGTTTATGGAAAGATACCCTCATATGCTTTCAGGCGGACAGCGTCAGAGAATTGCAACTGCTAGAGCTTTGATACTTAATCCTAAATTGGTTGTTGCTGATGAGCCTGTTTCTATGATAGATTTATCTACAAGAGCTGAAATACTTTATATGATGAAAGAACTTCAAACAGAAAAGAATTTAAGCTATATATACATTACTCATGATTTATCAACAGCAAGATATTTTGCAGATAGAATAGCAGTTATGTATTTAGGTAATATTGTAGAAATTGGAGATGCTGATGAAATAATAGATAATCCTAAACATCCTTATACAAAGGCTTTAATTGCTGCAGTACCAGATGCATCATCAGGAAGAGTTAACATAATAAAAGAACTTCCAATCAAAGGAGAAATTCCTAATGCATCAGATATTCCTTCAGGATGCAGATTCCATACAAGATGCATATATGCAAAAGAAGAATGCCAAAACAATATTCCAAATTCTAAAAAGATTTCAGAAAATCATTCTGTTTCATGCCTATTTGCCGAGTAAATAATATTGAAATTACAAAATAATTTCAGTATAATAAAATAATTAATGATAAACAGGAATAAATTATTATGAAAGAATACAATGATCAGGAAAAAAAAATAGCTGAATATATAGAAAAATATTTACCATTCAGAGCAAAACATATATTTTCTACAAGAGATCTTTCCATTCAAATAGCAGAAAAATATAATGTTGATACAAATAAAGCCTCCATTGCTGCATTATGTCATGATTTAGGAAAGAGATATAAAGATGATGAAATGCGTAAAATAATACTTGAAAACGATAATAAAGAATATCCAAATTATATAACAGGTGCTTTACTACATGCCAGAGTAAGTTCTATAATCACAGAAAAAGAATTCTTAATAAATGACAAGGAAATTTTAGATGCAATAGAAAGTCATACAGTAGGACATGGAAATATGACTATGTTAGAAAAGATAATATATGCATCCGATTATCTAGAGCCTACAAGAAATATACCTGCCGCTGACAAAATAAGAGAGAAAATTTTTACTGATTTTGATAATGCATTTTTAGAAGTGGTGTTGGAATCTATAAATTTTGTTTTGAGTAAAAGGCAGTATTTATCAGATAAAACCATAGAACTTTATAATTCATTAGTTATTAAATAATAGTATTAGGTAATTTTTTATGAATAACGATAATCTAAAAAAAGCGTATATAATATTTGTAACCGACAGCAGACAATACAGAAACAGCAAAATAAATATAGATAATATTCTAAATGAACTTGCTATGCTATGCGATACTGCTGGTTATGAAGTTGTAAATAAATATTCATTCATACAGCCTAAAATAACAGCCGGAACTTATATTGGTACAGGAAAATTGGAAAGTTTAAAAGAGAGTGCGGCGATTGATAATGTAGAATATTTCATATTCGATAATGAGCTTAGCGGTTCTCAGGTAAATGCTATAGAAGAAGGTTCTAATATAACAGCTCTCACAAGAACAGAAATAATATTAGAAATATTTGCATTACGTGCTAAAACTATGACAGCAAAAATGCAGGTGGAATTAGCTTTTTTAGAATTTGAATATCCAAGATTAAAAGGTAAAAGAACTAATCTAAGCCAAATAAAAGGCGGTATAGGATTAAGAGGCGGAGCCGGAGAAAAACAGCTTGAATATGACAGAAGAAGAGCAAGAGAGCGTATACATAAATTAAAATTTCAATTAAGCAAAGTAGAAAAATCAGCAAGTACAGGAAGAAAAGGAAGAGAAAATACATTTAGAATAGCAATAGTTGGATATACCAATGCCGGCAAAAGCACATTATTTAATCTGCTTTGCAAAGAATCTGTTTATGTTGAAGATAAATTATTTGCTACATTAGATACTCATACTAGAAAACTATATTTAAGCGATGATACTCCTTTAGAAGTTATAATAAGCGATACTGTAGGATTCATAGATAGGCTTCCTCATACTTTAGTGGCCTCATTTAAATCTACATTATCAGAAGTTGTTGAAGCGGATTTACTTCTGCATTTATCAGATGCAAGCGATGAAAATATAGAAGAAAAACTTCTGCATGTAGAGAGCATAATAAAAGAAATAGATGCCTCTCATATAAAAAGAATAGTGATATTTAATAAATCCGACTGCATAGACGAAGTACAAAAAAATAAAATATTAACTTCTTATGATGATGCTATGTTTATAAGTGCTAAAAACAATACAAATATAGAAACTTTAAGAAAGAAAATACTAGATATTATATTAGAATTAAATACTAATAATAATGAATTACCTTCTTAATTGAGCAAATATAACTACCCAAAAATCCTCACCATTAATAGCATAATGAGCCACTCCTATATGGGTAAATTTACTGCTTAAAATATTAACTTTGTATTTATTAGAATTCATCCAATAACTAGCAACGGTTTCAGCATTTTTAAATCTGTAAGCGATATTTTCATCAGATGAAAAAACAATTATTCTATTTTCATAAAGCAATTCATCATATTTTGTATTATTAGGTCTTATATGTGAAAAATTGATAGCAAGTTCTTTAGATCTAGTATCAGCAATATTGTTTAATCTATCATCAATCTCAAATGGATATAAATTTTCATTATCCCTTATTTCATTGAATATCTTCAACATAGAATTAACATCATCATTATAATTTTGTGCTGATAAAAAGCTAGCACTACATACAATGATAATAAACATCTTTATTAAAATATTAATCATATATTTTCACTTTACTATTAAAAAAAATTATACTTCCATAAAATCCTATTTTTATATGAATAAATATAATATTTTTTCATTATTTTTCAAGTCTAATAAGTAATTTATTTTTATTAATTTCGGAAATATTTGAATGCTTTATATTATAAATTATTCTTTGTTTTATCTTAGAAATAATGCTTATTTCATCATTCGAATACGACAAAATATCCAAAATACTATTTGTAATATCAATAAGGTATTCATTGGATTTTCTAGAACATAACCTGCTATAAATTTGAAGTATATATTCACCAAAATATTTTATAAGCCTTATATCATTAGCTAGTATGGCTGCATTAATATGATAAAAATAAATCTTCAATGCATCAATATTATTATCTCTAGTATATTTATCCAAAAATATAGAAAACATTTTTATATATTCTAAACTTTTATATTTAAGTTTATCACATATTTCATCTTTATTTATTATATGAACAGAATATTTTAAATTTAATACTATAATATCATCTTTATCATAATCAAATATTAGATTATCCTTAGAACAATCTAAAGGATTATCCATCTTTAATCTTATATTATCTATATACCTTAATTTTTTATTAACACTGCTGTAACTTGTTTTTGAAGTATCTACTACAAATAAATATTCTATATTTTTAGTTTTATTAACTATGGATCTTTTAGCACCTCTATATTTAGTATATTCAGAAGTAACAATATCCAATTTACCTCTGCTTTCAAGTATTGAAATTAAATCATCATACTCTATTATTCCGTCAGTAGAATAACTCATAACTATATGCTTAGAATCTATATTATCTAATAAATTTATTAAAGTATCCTTTGCGGTTTTCTTATAACAGTACATAGACTTAGTTTTTACCCAATCTTTTCTTATTCCGCCTTTATCTGTTTTTTTACCGTTTATATATATATTTTTATTTATTGCTGGTTTATCCCATAAAGCTATTGTGTTTAGCAAATGATAATTACTTCCATATTGATGCTGATTATATGGAGGATCTAAATATACCAAATCAAAATGCTTATCTTTATTTTTTACAACAAACTCATTAGCGTCATTCATGCTTACATGACATTTTTGGCCATTATACAAAGGTATAGACTTTAGTGATATAGGAGCCATTATCCTATGCAATGCATCTTTATTCCTTCCTCCGAAACCTGCATGAAATGCCTTAAAAACTCCGGAAGTATTTGTATGCGTAGCAGATTCATATATAATAGAAGCTATCAAATAATAATATTCTTTTTCATTTATCACTTTATTTTTATAAAGCATTTCTATATTATGTCTTATAATATCAATTCTCTCAGCATTGTAATGAGTATAAAAAAGCCTTTCATTTATTAGATCAGGATTTTCATCATTTGAAGGAGCATAATATTTTGATATATATCTGTCATCATCATCTATATACTTAATATTGTTAATCATATTTATTGTATTCTCTGCTCCGCCTGTATGAACAAACATATTATTTAAATCTTCTTCATTAATACATAAATGAGCATAGTTTAAAATATAAGAATAATATTCCCAATCATTAGAATAAACTTCTAAGTCCAAAGTTTTCAAAAGTCTTGAAACACTGCCGCTTCCTGCAAACAGATCTAATGCTGTTTTTATATTGCTGTCTTCTTCCAAAATTCCAGAAATGGTATTTTCTATAAAAGAAAGCAGTCTTCTTTTATTTCCAATATATGCTATTAAATTTTCTTTTAGATATTTATCTTTAATATTCGCTTCAGTATTAGTTATCATAATCTTATTATCATAATATAGTTTACATAATAATATTAACATAATACTAAGAAAATATCAATATTGTATAAAAAATATATTACTTAGATAAATATTTATAAAGACTATAATTATAAAAATCATATATAGCTACAGAAGCAGCTGCATATATTTCTATATCTTTAAAATTATTAATAAAGTTGATTTCTGTAAGAAAGTTATAAGAATTATATTTATTATTAATATTATTTTTTATTTCATTAATAAAATCTTCACCCAAATAAAGCATTTCTCCACCTATAAATATTGTTTCAGGGTCAAAAGTATTAACTATATTATATATTCCTATTGAAACCCAATAAGCTGAAAAATTTTTATAAGTTTCAATTACAATATCATCGTCTATATGATTTTTAATAATTTCTTCATAACTTAAATTCTTATATTTGCTATTTTTACTTTGAAGTTCTTTCATAAATGCATTTATGCTAGCAACAGATTCCCAGCATCCTTTTTTACCGCACATACAAATATAGTCTGAATCAGTTACTATAGTATGCGAATAGTTAGCAGCTGTATCATGTGTTCCATATAAAATTGAACCATTATTAGAAACAGATACTCCAATCCAATTACCCAAATAAATATATACAGATGAAGTTTGTATTGGCATATACTTTTTCATCTCTTCAAGCATACCATATGTAAGCATAGCACATGCATATCTATCAATTATAACATCAATACCAGTATTTTGTTCTATATATTCTTTTAATGGTATATTTCTCCATTCAGGTATCCCCATACAATCTACAAGCATATTATTATTTTGTTTACTTATTTTACCAGGTACTGACATCCCTATGGCAAATATTTTTTTATTTTTATGTTTATTTTTTAATTCTTTAATTTTTTTGATTATTGGATTGAATGTTATTTTATAATCATCATTTATATTTACATTTAATGAACATTGTTCTATTATTTCATTTTCTAAATTAACTATAGCTACATTGCATAGTTCTCTTCTAAAATGTACAGCTAGAAAATATCCTATGTTCTTATTTATATCTAATAATATAGGTTTTTTACCTCCAAGAGAAGATGATTCTCCGTCACACTTTTCATATACTATACCCATATTAATTAAATCATCTACTAGTACAGATATACTTGCTTTGCTTAATTCTAAATTATAAGCTAAATCAGCTCTTGAATAATTTCCTATTTTTAATAGCTTTACTATATCAATATAATTTTGTTCTTTTAAATTTTTTGCTTTTAATCTTTTCATCTCTTATCTTTATAAGTTATTTTATAATAGAATTAAAAAAAGCGATGCATATTGTATTATACACCGCTTATAAATTCAATATAAAAATAATTTATTCACTTAATACATTATCAACCATATACTTTATCTGTACATAATTATTAATATCTACATTATTTGTAATGGTCTTAGTATAAATAAATATATTTTGCTGTGTTTTATACCATTTAGAAGCATCTCCATTAGTATATGCTTTTTTTATATCATCTCCAGAAAGCCATACTGCTGTTTCTCTTTCTAAATCAACTTCTTCAGTTGTTTTATTATTCATATCAGAAACCAATTTTACAGTTTCACTCATATTAAGCTGTCTATAATCCATAGCTTTAAGTATAGCTCTTGAAAATCTCTTGACTATCTCAGCATTGCTATTTTGATAGGAAGGTGTAACTATCCAACTGCTGGGAAAAGATCCAACATCAGAATAATCAACAGTTGTTGCAATAGATTTTACTTCATTTCCAAGAGTATTTAATATCTCAAAAGTATAAGGAGCTTGTACAGAACCGGCATCAATACTACCATCTATCATAGATTCCACTATTGTATTTCCATCCATATTTATAATATCTACCTCATTTGTTTTAATACCCAATGACTGAAGAGCTAAATATAGTAAAATTTCTGAAGAAGTTCCTAATTGAGTACCAATTTTTTTACCTCTTAAATCTTTAACTGATTCTATTTGAGATGAATTTCTTACTATAATTTGTTCAGATTTACTTAAACCATTAGGAAACAATACATTAACTTTTCCTTCAATAGCTAATGAATGTGCCCCATGTCCTATATAAGCAAAATCTAAATTTTTCAAAATCATCTCTTCAACTTCAGAAGGACCATCTAAAAACTCTATTAATTCAACATCTAAATTTTCTTCATCAAAATATCCTTTTTCTTTTGCTATAGCTACAGCAGATGATCCAGAAAAATCAGGCATATATCCAACTCTTACTGGATATATCTTTTTAGCTGCAGTATCTTCTACTTTTTCAATTTTTTCTTCACATGATACAAATAGTATCATAATAAATAATAATATAATGTTCTTTTTATTCATATTACAGACCACCTTATAATTAATAAAATTATTTTATATATTTTTTATTAATTATAAAAAATTTCAATATGAAAATATGAAAAATATTTTTTTATTTTAGAACATTTTCAATTATATAATTTATTTGTACATAGTTATTAACATCTACTACTTCAGTAACAACTTCTGAGTTTAAGAATATTTTTTGCTGAGCTTCGTACCATTTTGCAGCTGTACCATCCATATAAGCATTCTTTATATCAGATGAATTAAGCCATATAGCGGTTTCTTTTTCTAAAGCAACAGAATCAGCAGGAGTTCCATTTAATTTAGCTACTATTTCAACTGCTTCATCCATATTATCAGTTCTATAATCCATAGCTTTAAATATGGCTTTAGAGAATCTATTAACTATATCAGAATTATTTTTTTGATAACCAGGAGTAACTATCCAACTGCTAGGAAATACTGCTTCATCTAAATAATTTGTAATAGATGCAATTACAATAGCTTCATCTCCAAGCTGTTTACTAATTTCAAAAGTATAAGGTGCCCATACAGAAACAGCATCTACTTTTTTACCAATCATAGAAGATACTATTCCGCTTACATCCATATTAACTACATTAACATCTTTTTTAGAAAGACCAACTTTTCTTAATGCAATATCTAATACTATATCCCCAGAAGTACCAAGCTGAGTACCTACTGTTTTTCCTTTTAATCCTGCCAAATCACTAACATTAGCCCATTTACCAACTATAATCTGTTCAGATTTACTCAATCCATTAGGAAATAATACATTAACTTTACCTTGAATAGCCAATGAGTGTGCACCATGCCCTATATAGGCAAATTGTATATCTCCTGAAAGCATAGCAGCAACTTCAGAAGGTCCATTTAAAAATTTTACCAATTCTACATCTAAATTTTCTTCTTTAAAGAAACCTTTTTCTTGAGCTATAGCAGCTGCAGAAGTTCCTGCAAAATCTGCAAGATATGCAACTCTTATTTTATCAGCTGTATCATTTGATAAAGAAACAGATTGTTTATTTTCTTTTGAACATGATATTATTAAAGAAATTAATACTATTGATAAAATAGAAACTAATATAGTTTTTTTCATTTTATCCTCCTTTAATTATTTTATAAAACTTATTTGTATCAAAAAAGAATTTTTAACTAATTATAAATTTAATCATCTTCTTAAAGCCATTCTTCTATATGTATGTACTTCTCCTCTCAATACCAATGATATAGCCATAGCATTCATAGGACTTGATATTCCTCCTACTCCTGCATCACCTATATGCATTATGTCGGCACCAGACATTTTAGACATTAATGCAATTTGTTTTATTGTATCTATAGGAGCACCTTCCTGAGCAGTTCCTATAGCTGTTTTTGTAAGCATACCAAGTCTTTTAGCTTCATCTATTAATTCATGAACTTTTTCTACAGTGTATCCAGGTAAAGTTCCTGGAGCACCAAACATTATCACATCCGCACCTGCATCTGCAATTTGTTTTACAGTACCCAAAGTATCTATATTTCCTGCACCTGCTCCATGCATTTTACCAGAAATTATCATCATTTTACCCTTAGCAATAGAAGCTAATTCCTCTGTTGCTTTTGCTATAGTATCCATAGAAACTTTTGTATGAGGATTACCTGTTAATACTATATAATCAATTCCGAAATCTAATGCTCTTTTATAATTGTCTTTAGTAGCTTTCAAACCTTCAGGATAATCAACGCCTTCTCCAACAGGTTCCAGATTAATTCCTATAAATCTTCCTGTATATTTTTTAATTCTTTGTATATGATCATTTTTCTTTCTTGAAGATTCATATAATTTAAGCTGTCCTTTGAAAGTTCTTTCAACTAAAGGCATAGATTCATCAGCTTCAACTTCATCTAAATCATATATAAAAGGATTAAGTAAATCAAATATGTTTAATGTAATTAAATCTACTCCCATAGCTGCTAAAATTTCAGGGTCTGTAACTCTTTCTATTAATGGTCTTTTATATATTAAAGATTCGGCCATTAATGTTCTGCCTTCAGAATTCCTAATAGTTTCTATCAATGTATTAGTATCCATATTAAATGTATCAGTATAATTTAATTCAAATATCCTTTTCATTTTAGCCTGCTCCTCTATTTTTTAGCTTCTAAATATTCCTGATATACTAATTGCCATAATTGATTTTTAATATCATTAAATTCAGCAGATAATTTAGTTTCTGGTACTCTAGGATATCCAATAGGTACTTCAACTATACTTTTTATTCTTCCTGGTCTTGGACTCATTATAACAACTCTTTGAGCCAAAAATACAGCTTCATCTACATCATGGGTAATAAAGAAACAAGTTTTCTTTTCATTATCCCAAGTATTTAAAAGCTCTGTTTGTAATTGCGCTCTTGTCTGTGCATCCAAAGCTCCGAAAGGCTCATCCATAAGAAGTATATTAGGATTAACAGCATAAGCTCTGGCTATAGCTACACGCTGCTTCATACCTCCTGAAAGTTCCTTAGGATATGCATTTTTAAAATCTATCAAACCAACAGCTTTAAGATAATGGTCAACTATATCATTGATTTCAGATTTAGATTTTTTCTGCAATTCCAAACCAAAGGCAACATTCTTTGCAACAGTAAGCCAAGGAAATAAAGCATACTGCTGAAATACTACACCTCTGTCAACTCCTGTACCTTCTATAGGTTTTCCGTCTATTTCTATACTTCCTGAATTTGGTGTATCAAGACCTGCAAGTATATTAAGCAATGTACTTTTTCCGCATCCTGAAGAACCTATTACACATACAAACTCATTTTTATATATATCTAAATTTACATTATCTAAAGCATGAATATCTTTAGTTGTACCTTTATATATTTTACTGACATTAGAAATTTTTACTTTTACTTCTTTATTTGACATATTATAATCTCTTTTTATATAATTTTTTTACTATATAACTTTTTAATTATTATCTTTTTTTCTTTTCCTGCCATACAGTTAACTTGTTTTCTATTAAACTTACTATAAAATTTAGTATTAAACCTGTAATACCAATAAGTATTATTCCAAGCATAACTATATCCATTCTAAAGTAAAGACTTGCTTCCTGAATCATCTGTCCTAATCCTGAACTAGATCCTGTTAATTCAGCAGCAATAAGAGTTGTAAGAGAAGCACCTAATCCTAAACGCATACCAACTAATATATATGGAACTGAAGCGGGTATTACAACTTTTAAGAAAATATCTTTATCTTTTGCTCCAAGAACTCTAGCAGCTTTTATTAAAGTTTGATCAACCTCTCTTACGCCTTGATAAACTGTTACAATCATTACTAAGAAAGTAGATATAAATATAACTGTTATTTTAGCACTTTCTCCAACTCCCTGTGCAACTACAACCAAAGGTATATATGCTAAAGCAGGTATATTCCTCACAAATTGTATTACAGGTTCTATTAATAATTGAACAGGCTGATACCACCCCATTAAAAATGCTATAGGTATTGATATAATAAAAGCTAATCCGAAACCGGACAATACTCTAAACAAACTTATACCTATATGATTTAACAATTTACCATTGCTAATCTCTCTCACAAATGATTTTAATACATCAGCAGGACTTGCAATAACTGCCCCTGCTACAGAAGAAGATACTAACTGCCATATTAATAAAGCTATAATAATAGAAGCAGCGGTAAATATATATTTCTTTTTACCCATAGGTTTACTATTCATGGTTATTCCTCTTAATATTTAATAAAAAGTATAGCATATACAAAAAATAAATTTATTAAATTTAATAGTTTATAGTTAAAACAAATATATATTTTAACTATAAACTTTATAATTAATTATTAATTTAATGCTTGTTCTATAATATCAATTCTAACATATTTATCTACAGGAACAGGATCAGAATTTAATCTATTATTTTGTACAAAATATTCTATTTGTTTTTTGTAAATATTACTTATACTTCCGTCACTTATTCTGCTTTTCATTGTTTGAGAATCCATCCAATCAGAACTGTATTTCTCTTGTGAAACTGTAGCTATATCTAAACCAATAAGATTTGATACATTTGTAATAGCTTCATCTAAATTTTGTTTTCTATAATCCATTGATTTATATAATGCTCTTGTGAATTTTATAACTGTATCAGTATTAGCTTCCAAATAGTCAGGAGTTACTATCCAGCTTGCAGTAGAATCAACACCTACATCCTGAGGTTTTATAATATATAAATTCTCTATACCAATTCTATTATCTATTTCAACAGTATAAGGAGGCCATACAGATATAGCATCAACTTTATTAGCCAAGAAAGATGCAACAGCACTTGAAACTTCAGCATTAAGTATATTTATATCTGTTTTATTGACACCTGTTCCAGCCAATACCTGATCTATAATAGTTTCTCCTGATGTACCCAATTGTGTTATTAAACTTCTTCCTTTTAATTTTTCAACTGAATTGATACCTGAAGTTTTTAATGTTCTAATACCTTCTACAACGGCTATACCGTCAGTAGCTATTATTTGAACTTTTCCTTCAGCTGCCAATGTATGTGCTCCGAAACCTATATAACCTATTTGTATATCTCCTGAAACCATAGCTGCTATTTCTGTAGGTCCGCTTGTAAATTTAACAAGTTCTATATCTAAACCTTCATCTTTGAAATAATTCTGCTGTATACCAGTAATAATTGCAGAAGCTCCGCCTACATTTGGGTGATATGCTACTCTTATTTTACCTGTATTTTCATTAGTTTTTTTACCGCATGATATTAAAAAAGTAAATAACAAAATAAATGTTATAGCTAATAATGCTTTTTTCATAATTTTACTCCATTATAAATAATAATTATTATCTTAATATATCTTCTATTTCAGAATTAGTCAAAAAATTCATAACTAAAGGCTGAGATTTATTATCCTGAGACTGCTGCCAAGTAGCATACATACCATCTTTAGTTCTTAATACATCTACATACCTTGAACAGCCTGTACCATAAGGGCTTATAAATAATGGTAATTCTTTACTTATTCTTTCAATATGTGAGAACGATCCGTTTTCTATATATGCCACTCCGCCTAATTCTTCGCATGAATATCCTCTAGGTCTTTTTACAGCTTTTTCATGCTCATCTAAATTTCTGACACATTCTCCGCCGTCATAGAAGAATAAGCTTATTCTTTTATTTTTTAGTACTCCAACCTGAGGCATATCAATAACGCAAGTTCCTCTAGTCATAGCAATATCCCAAGTATGACCTTTTTCAAAGAAATAAAATACAGGTGCTTCAAAATTGAGTTTCTCACCTCTTCTTATCATATATCCTGTATTTGAACTAGTCCAGTTATAAGGATGTGTACAGAACATTAAATATTTTTCACCATTATAACTATCATATACAAAAGGGTCTTTCAAATGAATAAATCTTGAATCTTCGCCTTTAATAAGTTCCTGAACATTAGAAACACTTAAATTTTCTATTTTATCAGCTACTATAACATCAATATCCCATACACCAGTTCCAGGTTTTAAATATTCCTTAAGATGATCAGGATATTTATTTTCAGATTTCTCTGAAGATATATAAAGTTCTACCTCGTTATCTTTATTAAATCTTAAAGCAGTACCTTCTATAGATAAAACACCTCTAGGAAGTTCTTTTTTTAATATACTTTTTATTTTTTTCCAAGTATTTCCTTTATCTGAAGATTTAAATATTGCTAATTCAGCTCCCCTATCTCCTAAATCCAAACCTGTTCTTGAATCTCCGGAATTTCTGTATCTTCCTGAAATATACAAATTACCTTCTTTATCTTCTATCATATTTCCGCCGCCGAACCAATATCCTGTTTCCGGTGTTACAGGTACTATAATTTTAGCTTTTTTTTCATCTATCAATCTAAGAGAGAATTCCATTAACTTTTTTTCTAAATTTGTCATAATAATTACCTCGTATATTATTTAATATATTAATTAGTATAGTAAACTAACTAACTAAAATCAATTTTTTTATAAAAAAAGCATTCAAAAAATTATTTTTTTTACACTCTTATACTTTCATATCAAAATACATGTATTAATAATTTAAATTAATTTTGAAATAATGTAATTTTTTATATCAAGTTAACATACTTCATAAATTTATAATATAAACTTTCGATAATAATTGAAAAGATATATTTTTATGGGGTTTTTATTATGAATATGCAAAATGATTATGTTTTCAATGATGAAAAAATATATATTTTGTTGGAAGAATTTAGTGATTATTTACAAACTTTAAATTTCGCTGCTCATACTATTAATAGTTATAATAAAGATTTAAAAGAGTATTTTCAATTCTTGCATAATAAAAATATTCCATTAGATGAAGCTAATCATTATACAGTAAGAGATTATTTAACTTTTTTAAAAGAAAAATCTTTAACCAATTCCACTATGTCAAGGCATTTATCATCCATAAAAAAATTTTATAAATATTTAATAAGAAATGGATATTCTGATAAAAATAGAATAGTAGATATGAAAAGTCCGAAAAGGGAAGAACATATAGCAAAATTTTTATCCATAGAAGATATAGATAATATATTGGCAATAGATGATGAAGGAGATTTTACACTTATCAGAGATAAAATGATGGCCCTATTTATGTATGCAATAGGACTAAGAGTATCAGAACTAGCTTCATTAAAACTCAGTATGATAAAAAAAGGTTCCGAAACATTAAGAATATGCGGTAAAGGTTCAAAGGTAAGAGATATACCAATACTTCCAATAATATATGATAATTGGGATATTTATATGGAAAAAAGAAGAATAATTCAAAGAGAATATTCTGAAAATAATGACTATCTATTTATAAACAGATTCGGAAAACCAATAAGCGATAGAAGCATAAGAACATCTATGAAGCGTTTAATAAGAAATGCAAATATATCTATAGATTTTTCACCTCATACATTGAGACATACTTTTGCTACTCATTTACTTAATAATGATGCTGAAATTAGAGGAGTTCAGGAATTATTGGGACATGAAACAATAGCTACTACACAAAGATATACTCATGTTACAAATTCAAGATTATTTGAAGTATATAATAAATTTCATCCTCATTCTAATAATTAGAATTTTTATTAAAAATCAAATCTTTAAAATAAAAAATAATATGTAAGATACATATTCATATAATTTTTATTTATAATAAAAATTATTTGTTATTTTTCTTAGATCTTTTTATACTTCTAAGATGCAAATATACTGTATGATGAGAAATGTTTAAGTAATTTGCTACTAATTGAACAGACTCTTTAAATTCGAATATACCCTGGGCATATAATTTTTTTATTATTGTTTTATTATAAACAGAAGGTCCAACTTCATCTTTATCAACAGTTCCTATAACTTTCTTAAGTGCATCTACAATAATATCTTCTGACTTACTATTTTTGTTTCCTTTTGAATCTGAATTAATATTATCAGGAATAAATACTTTTAATGTATTTACCAAAGAAACATCAAATTTCCAACTTATAACCATCATAGCTATAGGAATACCGTTAGAATTTTCTATAACTGTATAATTTATTTTATGGCATTCACCTGTAACAGTTTCAATAAAATTATTTTTAAAAAATTTATTATTATTTTTATCAAGCATTTCATTTAGTATGCTTCTGTCTTTATCGGAAATAGCATCACCAATATTTTTATTATGCAAACATTCATTAACTACAAAAACTATAGGACAATCCTCATTTTCAAAAGAATATATCACTATTTCAACATTATCACCAAGGTATTTACCTAATGATATAGAAATGTTTTTATAACTATTTAATATGCTAAAATCTTCTTGGGTGTATATATAATTATACATTGCTTCTCCAATTTTTATTATTAATACTGTTATAATATAATAATTTTTTTTCATTTTCCAAATTTTTTTCACTAAAATGTTTGTTTTATTATTTTATATATGTATAATTATATTGATAATAATCAATATAGGTAATTAAATGGAAATTAATTTAGATAACTACGCAATAATACCATTAGAAAAAATAAAAGATTATAGAAAACTAATACTAAAAGATAAAATAGAAATCATTTCTAAAAATGAAAATGGAGTAGTTAATGTTATACCATATAATAAAATTGATTATTTATTTAATAATAATTTGGAAGAAAATACTTTATTTGCAGGATCTAAATATTATATATACAAATCTTATTTAGAAATGATAGAATTCTTTATTAATCCAAATGAATTAAACAGTAAAGACTATTTTTATTCTATTTTTACAAATTCTAAGGATCCTATAGAAAATACAAGAAATGCTCAAGAAGCTATACTTGAAGATATATTATCTATGAATGAATATAAAAGAGTTGAAAATATAAAAAACTTATTAATAGAATTAGAAATAGAAGAGAATAGAGATAAATTCACATCTAAAGCTGCAAAACTTGTAGGAGAAATATTAATAAGATTAGGCCTTATGATAAGGATAAATGTAATAGGCAATATATCTGAAAACACTGAAAATCATAAAGGTATATATGACAGTAAAAAATATAATACAAACTATGAAGAATTAATGAAGAGTATTGCTGAAAGTGCTTTCGTATTATTAAATAAAAATTACGAAAAAGAAGATATGTTTAGTGATGTAATAGGATTTACGGGATGTAATATAATAGATCATAGCAATAGACTATTTATTAATACTATAGAATTTATGATATTTTACAATAAAAATATAAGTATGGGAATGCTTTCAAAAATAAGAGCTAAATGGAAAAATGATTATATGCCTTATTATGTAAAAATATCAAGAAAAAATAATTTTATAAAGGACATATCAAAATTAGATAATATATTCAAATTAGGAATAAGACAATTTGATTATACTGAAATTGTGAATATGTCTATAGCGGCACTCCTTCATGATATTACATTAACAGAAATAACTAATTATTTACCAACAGAAAGTGTTAGTATAAACAATGAAATATATTCACATGCTATTAAGTCTTATAATTATATAAAATATTCTATATCTATCAATCAAGATATAAACTTAGCTGTTGGAGTTCATCATGAATATTATGGATACGGACATGGACTTGCTATAACATTATACGAAGCTATGAAATCAAAAAGACCTCATTTTGAATATCCATATTTAATAAGTTTCGATTCCAAAGATATATTTAATTTTACGGCTTTTATATACTATCCTGTAAAAATAATAGAAATACTTGATTTATATGATTTCCTAAAATATAAGCATGATATTTGCATAAGTGAAATAAATACTGATATAGAAATAATAGATTATATGTTTGATAACTTTTTAAAAGATGAAGTAAAAATAGATTATATAATATTTTCAATTTTCAAAAATTATTTGTCAGATATGAAAACTTTTAATCAATAAATACTAAATTATAAAAAGGATAACATATGATAACTATTCGTTTAATTACAATCTTATTTATTATTTTATTCAGTATTTCATGCTCAAATAATGCAAGTAATACTGATAAAAAAGAAACTACTACATCTGAAAGCATATTAGATTATGTTCAAGTGGATTCTCCAAATTCATTTACTCCTTTGGGGATAGGCATAACAGTTGCTCCTCCTGAACATGGACAAAATGGAAAATATTTTATAGTTAATAAAAATATTGCAGAATCAACATTCGATTATATGAATAATGCTTATGTATACAGAGCTTCAAAAGATAAAGAGGCATTATTATCTCTTTATGGGGATTATCAAAATAATACAAATAAAAATTTCATAGAAAATGAGAACAAAATAGATATAGAATATAATATAACTTCTCTTAATGAAAAATTTACTCTATGGCAAGTAGATGATATATATTATGCCTTATCTACAAAAATAGAAGATGATAAAGATTTAACCAATTTGTCTATATTATATGTTAATTCTATATATTGGCATAAAAAGTAATAATATGAAAAATAAAAGGGCTTTATATTAAGCCCTTTTTTAATTCTAAATTAAATAACTAACTAAGCAAAACTATATTAATTCTTGGATTAAAAGCATAATGCTGTTCTATTTTTTTTCTTGTATCTTCTATTAAATTAATAACATCTTCTGCCCTACATTCTGTTTCAGAATCATATAAAGATTCATTGATAATATAATTAGGAAATCTTCTATGCCATTTCATAGCACCAAATTTCATATCAAGTCCACCTACCCTTTCTACCATTTCATAAGCCTTAACATCATAAAAATCATCAAATACAGGACCTATGTTAGCCTCTGTAGGTGCAACAGAACCTCTTATATATCTAAACCAATCTATTCTATTATCAATACTTTCCGGACTATCCTTTTCTAATACCAATACAGCTGATAATATAATTATAAATCTTTTCTCTTTGTCAGTTAAAGCCAAATATTCATCTTTACTTAATTCTATTACTGTGCAGTCTTGTTTATTAAATAATGTTACTGATTTAATCAAATTAAGCAGAGATATTCCGAAAGATTCTAATTTATCGTATATAGCAGCACCTATTCTAGTATTAACCAAAGCAACAAATTCTAATCCTGATAAATTTCTAATTCTTGATTCATGAGAAAGTCTTTCCAAAATAGCAGAGCTATTAGATTTTAAAACACCATCTTCCAAAAACTCAAAAGATTCAAACTCACCCTCTAATGATACTATTATACCATTATACCCATTATCAGAAACTATAACTTTACTAGTATCTCCCATCACAAAATAATCTATAACATTCTTATGCAAAAAATTAGCAAGCTCTAAAAAATCAGATATTTTTTTTACAATAATATATAAATCAATATCTCCACCTACATTAAAACGGCTAAATTTACTAAAAGCTTGATTTATATGATATTCTATATTTCTTTCTTTGAGAAAGTTCTCAACCATTTTGTAATTTTCTTGCATATTCATTACTAATCCTTACTATATTGCCTGCTCCCAAAGTCAATATTATATCTCCATCTTTTTTCATATCATCAAGTACTGGCAATGCATCTTCTATATTTGGCACATATCTTATATGATTATTTTGTTTTTTTACTACATCACATATAATCTCACCGCTTATTCCTGGTATAGGTGCTTCTCCTGCTGCATAAATATCACTAATAATAACTTCATCAGCATCATTAAATGCAGATTCAAAATCATTAAGAAGAAGTTCTGTCCTGCTGTACCTATGCGGCTGAAATACAGCTATTATCCTTCTATTTTTATAAGCATTTCTAACCGATGAAAGTGTTGCTTTTATTTCTGTTGGGTGATGTGCATAATCATCAAACAAAGTTATCTCTTTATCATAAAGTTTATTCAATCTTCTTCCTACACCCTCAAAAGTTTTTAATCCTTCTTTTATATCAGCAATATCAATACCTAAATGAATACCAACACCTATTGAAGCCAAAGAATTCAATACATTATGAATTCCTATAAGAGGAACAGAGAACTCTCCTAAACATTCATTATTATGATAAGCGGTAAAATAAGTTATAGGAGCTTCAACTCTTATAGAATCTTTATCAACATAAAAATCATAATCCTTTGAAAAACCATAAGAATAATATTTTTTATTAGCACTTTTTGATAAATCCTTTACAACATTATCTTCAAAACATAAAAATGAACAACCATAAAAAGGAACTTTATTAATGAACTCTAAAAATGCAACTCTTAAAGCCTCTACATTTCCATAATAATCCAAATGGTCATTATCAATATTAGTAACTATATTAATAACAGGAGAAAGTCTTAAAAAACTTCCATCACTTTCATCAGCCTCACATACCATATACTCACTGCTTAAATCATTACAAGCAGCATTACTTTTCAAATTAAAATGATTTCCGCCTATTATACAAACAGGATTAAGACCTGCATGCATCATTATTTGGCTTATAAGAGATGTTGTTGTTGTTTTTCCATGAGAACCTGATATTGCTATACCATATCTTAAACGCATAAGTTCAGCAAGCATTTCACCTCTTGATATAACTGTTATCTTTTTTGATTTTGCTTCTATAATTTCTTCATTAGTTGGACTTATAGCTGATGAAGTTACAACTGCTGTAACATCATCTTCTATATTTTGAGCTTTATGCCCATAATACACCTTTATTCCTGAAGATTCTAAAGATTCTGTTTTTGCTGTTTTAGCTAAATCGCTTCCTGTTATAGTAAAACCTATAGCATTTAATACACTTGCTATAGCACTCATTCCAATTCCGCCTATTCCTATAAAATGTATCTTTTCTTTTCTCTTTGTAAACATATATTCCTCAATTTTTCATTATTTTTAATTAATTATTTTTTCCTAGAATTCCAGTTATATCATCAACTATTGAAGATACAGCCCTTGCGCTCCAATTGTTTTTAATATTTTCTCTAATTTTTTTCAATCTCTCTTCATTATTTAAATTATTAACAACAATATTCTCTAATTTTTCCTTATCTAAATCAGATTCTTCTATCAAATATGCCATATCTTTATTAAGCAAATCCAAAGCATTAAAATACTGATGATTATCTGTAGCATAAGGAAAAGGTACTAACAATGAAGGAACATTCACAGCTAATATCTCACTGATAGAACTGCTTCCAGCTCTAGATATAACAAAATCTGCTGCATGAAGTAAATTGGCCATATCTCTATAGTAACTATGTACAAATACATTTTCAAATTTGGCATTATTCACTTTAGCAATTATATCATTAGCCCATTTAGGACCTGCAAGCCATACAATATACAGATTATTAACCTTTGATTTTATATCTTTTATACATTCAAAAAATAATTCATTCAATTTCAAAGCACCTTGAGAACCGCCCATAACAACTAAAAGTTTATCATCTTCTTTTAATTTCATAACAGTCCTAGCACTTTCTCTATGAACCACAAAGAAATCATTTCTAACAGGATTTCCAAAAACCTTTCCATTAGGCATAAACTCTAAAGTCTTTGAGAAAGTCAAATATGCTCTTTTAGCATTTTTATAAAATATTCTATTAACTTTACCAGGTATTGAATTCTGCTCGCATAAAAATATTGGTATGTTTTTGTTTTTTGCAGCATAAAGCATAGGAAAAGAAACAAATCCGCCCATACCTATTACACAATCAGGTTTATGCATCTTTATTATACGATATGATTTCATCAAAGCCGGTATAAATTTTAGTATAAATACTATTTTCTTAACAAAATTGCCTGGAGAATTAATATTTATAGTATTAAAATCATAATTGCTCGGTATCAATGGATAATCTTTTTGAGCAACAACAAGTCTTGGTTTATGTCCTTCTTTTTTCATATAATCATATATAGAAATAGCAGGAGTTATATGTCCGGCAGTTCCTCCGCCGCATAAAATTACATTCATTGTTCTCTCCTTTGAGTTATTTTTAATAATATACCTATCATTATCATATTAACAACTAAAGCATTTCTTCCATAACTAATGATAGGAAGCGTCATACCTGTTGTAGGCAGCATAAGTGTAGCCACCATTATATTTAAATATGCCTGCACACTAATGAACATAGTAATAGCAAATGAAAGATTTTTTAAAAACAGATCATTAGTACGCGACGATATTATAAATCCCCTTATAGTAAATGATAAAAATAAAAGCAATATAATCAAATTACCTACTAATCCATATCTTTGCGAAACAGAAGCATATATAAAATCAGTTAAAGCAGCAGGCAAATGCGTGCTAACATCAGCTATATATTCATCTGGAATTCCAGTAATCCCCCCGTAATTGAATGCCAATTTTGCCCTTCTAATTTGATAAACCTCTTCTTCAGGCTGACTTTGAGGATCTAAAAATGACACGACTCTGCTTTTCATATAAGGCGTATTAAAAATAAATATAGCAAAAAGAATTAATAAGAGAACACCTGAAAGAAGTATAGATCTTAAAGGTATGCCTCCATAAAAAAATATAGCAAAACCAACTATAGAAAATAAGAGTGCTGTACCTGAATCCGGCTCTATTAAGATAAGTCCGGACACTATTATTAAAATTAATAACGGAGGAAATAACCCTCTTTTTATATCTATTAATTTCTCTCCTTTCTTACTCAAAACACTAGCAAAATATATACTGCAAGTTATCTTTGCTATCTCAGAAGGCTGTATAGTAATACCTAGAGGAAGAAGGAGCCATCTTTTTGCATAACTGCCAGCAACCGTTATTCCAAATAAACATACAGATGCAAGAAGCAGCAAAGTAAAAAGCAGAATAAAAGGCACCATCTTATCTAAAAATGTAAAGAAATCAGGAATTATCATCATAATAATAGTAACAATAAGCATAAATGATAATAATTTCAAATGATTAGAAAAATATGCTGTATTAGGCTCATGTATAGTTTGCGCCCCATATATAGAAACCAATCCAGCTACAAGTAAAGCTATATATATTATTAATAAATATTTATCAGGAAACAATTTTCTATTTATCATATCACTCTTCTATTTTATAGTATCTTATAACCTAATGACATTTTTAATTCTATAAATGTCGTATTATTATAATGAGGAAGCCCGACATGAAGCCCAGCCGATGCTCCTATATTAAAAATTAAAGTTTCTTTTAAAAAATTGAAGTTTATAATACCAGCCATACCAAATTTATGAGATAAATGTTTTGAATTAATTAAATATGTAAGCCCATAATATCCGCCTATATAGAACATACTTATCTTACCTAAAAGATAAAAATCATTAATTAATTCAAACTCACTTTTTGCATGCAATATTGAAGTTCTGGGATCATAATAATATTTTTTATCCCCAACATTAACATAAGACATATTAAGATTATCTATTAAAATAAAATTATCAAATTTAAATACAAAATACGGAGAAACATTTATTATATACCCAAAGGCATTACCTTTTTCCATGGCATATAATTCATCAAAGGAATAGCTTACATTTTTACTATCAAATCCTGCATAACCAAAATTCATAGCATTAAACATAAAATCAGCATACCCGCTTACTCTAATGCCTAAAAATGATAATGGCCTAATATCTATATATAGTCCAACCATATCTGAAGACAATGAAAAATTATTCTCTATACCAAAATCAACTTTTGTATTTTTAAATAAAAAATTTGTAGCATTTTTATAAAAATATAATCTATAATATAATCTAGTCTCTAAATTAAATTTTATATAATTAAATCCCCCCAAAGCTGTTTGTTCTATAAAAAGTTCATTGCTATAAACACCTGTATTGGTATTAATAGCTAAATTCCTTTCATATATATCCATATTAAAAATAGTATTTATATCTGCAAAAACAATCTTTGAATATATAAAAACTAACACTATAAGAATATTTATTTTTTTCATTCAAATCTCAAAAATTATGAAAACTTTTTAATATGATACTTTATAAAATAAAAAAATCAAGATAAAAAATATAATTTTACTATTTTAATATATAACTAATATATACAAAAAATAGATTGAAAAAAAAGGACATATATGTTAATATAAGATATATTTTGTATCTTACTCAAGGTATGTTCTAATGTATAGAAGTATTATCAAATCGATAATGGAAAACAAAATTGAAGTAATAAAGAAAGACTCTACTTTAGTAGAGGTAGCTTCTCTTGTCTCTAAATCTTCTAATAAAATATTAGCTGTTATTAATGATTCAGACAAAATAGTTGGAATAATTAACTATAATGAACTATTGGTAAATATATTAAAGAATATTAATAAAAAAGATTCAAAAAATATTTTTAATAAAGAAATATCAGCTTTTATGAACAAAAACCTTGTAATAGCGCATCCAGAAGATGATATAACAGTTGCATTTGATATAATGAAAGAAAATAAAATAGATTATTTAGTAATAATAAATAATGATAATTATCCCATTGGAATCGTTAATATATACGATATATATGAAACTATAATAAAAATAAGAATGCGCAGTATGAATATTGCAATCAATGAAGTAGAAAAAAAATCTTCTATGGAAAAAGATAAAGTAATAAAAAAACTAATGAAAGAAATTGATACTTTGCATGCTCAATCAACTATAGATCCTTTAACAGGTTTATTCAATGTAAGATATTTTAATAAAATTATAGAAGAAGAAGTAGAAAGAGCTAAAAGATACAAATATAGTATATCTATTATATTTATGGATCTTGACCATTTCAAAGATATTAACGATATATACGGACATGACTGCGGCAATGTGGTGCTTCATGAAATAGGTAGATTATTAAGTAATACTTCTGAAAATATCAATATGCTTAGAAAGAGCGATATTGCTATTCGTTACGGCGGTGAAGAATTTATAGTTATATGTCCTAATACTAAAAAAGAACAGGCTTATATAGTTGCTGAAAGAATAAGAAAAACAGTAGAAAAAAAGAGATTTAATTATGAATCTACTGTTATAAATGTAACAGTAAGTGTTGGAATTGCTGAACATAAGGGAACATCTAAAAAACCTATAGCAGAAACTATCAAAAATGCTGATACAGCAATGTATGAAGCTAAACATCTTGGAAGAAACAAAGTAATTTTGCATTAATATTATTTTAATTCAAACTATTAAACTGTATAATCAAAGCAACAATATGAATACTATTTTAGAATAATACAAAGAATAAAAGATTATTGTATAAAAAAGGCCGCCAATAAATTAATTGACAGCCATAAATACTTTTTTATTGTTGCTAGAAATAAAGTTTTTATTTGTAACTTCTCTTTTAAAGATCAGAGAAAAAATGAAGTTATAAACTATTCATTTATCTCTTTATAAATCATATACAATTTATTTAACTTGTAAAGAAGTTATAACAGCTAAATCAGCAATATCCTGAGCAGAACATCCTCTTGAAAGGTCATTAGCAGGTTTAGCTATACCTTGAAGCATAGGACCTATAGCAGTACATTTTCCTACTCTCTGAGCTATTTTGTGACCAATATTTCCAGAGTTTAACTCAGGGAATATAAATACATTAGCATCACCTTTAATAGGAGAACCAGGAGCTTTTTGAGCAGCAACTTTTTCAATCATAGCTGCATCAAGCTGCATTTCGCCGTCATAAACGAAATCTACTACCTGTGAATCTAATATTTTTTTAGCTTCTCTAACTCTAGTGATTGATTCATGTTCAGCAGAACCTTTAGTAGAGAATGAAAGTAAAGCAACTTTAGGCTCATTACCTGTCATATTTCTATAAGATTCAGCTGTAGCCTTAGCTATATCAGCAAGCTGTTCAGGTGTAGGCTCAGGTATAACAGCACAGTCAGCAAAACAAGATATACCATTTGTAAATAAAGATTTATCAGGGCTTTCAAGGAAGAATGTAGATGATAAAGTTCTAATTCCTGGTTTTAAGCCTATTAAGAATAAAGCAGCTCTAAGCATTTCACCTGTTGAATAAACAGCACCGCCTACCATACCATCTGCATCATTGTCAGCAATCATTGCAGCAGCTGCATATATAGAATGATTTGTAATTAAATCTTTAGCATGATCTTTAGTCATACCTTTCTTTTCTCTAGCTTTAAAAAGCATTTCAATATATTTTTCTGTTATAGCTTCTTTGGTTGGATCAAAAATTTTGACAAAACCATCATCTAAGTTTAAATCATTTTCTTTAGCTAAACCTTGTATTTTAGCAGTATCTCCTACCAATATAAGTCCTTTAACTAACTGTTCTTTTTTTAGTATAACAGCAGCCTTAACATGTCTTTCATCATATCCTTCTGCCAATACTATAGTTTTAGGATTAGATTTAGCTTTTTCTTTTAAATTATCCATAAATGATGCCATAATAAAAACCTCTTAAAAAATAAAATTCTATTTATATATTTTAATATATAAATTAGAATTTTGCAAACATATACTAGGCATCAGTATAATTTTTATTTAAAATAATTAATATTACTAACATATCTTAGCAATATTTTATTGCTGTTTAATTTTTATTACTAAATTGCATCACTATAAACAAATCAAAATTAATTGATTATAAACAAAACAGACTTTAAAATAAATGAAATCTAAAAATTATATTTAAATAATAATACTTAAAACTACTAAAAATATTCTAATTACAGTTTATTTGTATTGGTGCATTTATGTTATATAGTATACTTCTTTTATAAGATATAGTTAAACAAATAAGCAAAAATCATAAATGTATAAATAGATTATCAATATTAAAAAACAAGTATTAAAATGTTGCAAATTTACAGCAATAAACAAATGTATATGGCAACTTTCATTAAAATATTAAATCAATGCAATTGCATCGGTTTAATAATCTTAATTTATATTTATTTTTTATAAAACTAAACTTATATTAAAAATTATTAACTTTATAAAAAACTATATTTTATACATCTTTTTTTATATTGCTTCCTATTTCGCATATAAATACTGCCGCTATCATACATGCCCCGCCTATAACAAAATTGATGGTAACAGGATCCTTCATAAAAATAACACCTCCCAAAGCTCCCAAAAATGATTCCAAACTTAATATAATTCCTGCTTTGCTAGGATTTACATACTTTTGGGATACAGTTTGAAGTAAATAAGCAATTCCTGTAGCTCCTATAGCCAAATATATAAGAGAATAAATTGCCTCATTTGAGATATCATTAATATTAAAAGGAGTCGATGTTATTGCACCAACTGAAAGAGATACTATACCTGCTATAATAAGCTGCAATGCTGCCATTATTATACCATCTACATATTCAAGCATTTTATCTATAAGCATTAAGTGAACAGCAAATACAATAGCACAAAGTAAAGCAAATAAATCCCCAGCTTCTATACCTGAAAAGCCTTCAAAAGAACTTAATAAATATAAACCTAAAACTGTAATTACCGCTGCTATAAATGCTGAAATATGAGGTCTTTTTTTATATATTAACCAAGAAAAAAATGGTATGAATATAACATATGAACCTGTAAAAAACGCTACTTTTGAAGCAGTTATGAATTTAGAACTCATAGTTTGTAAAAAGAAACCTAAAAATAACGCTATTCCAACAGGTATTGATAATATTATATCCTTTTTGGAAATACTCTTCATTCTTTTGAAAAATACAAGAGATAAAAAAATTCCTCCGGCAAAATTTCTTATTCCTACAAGATAAAAAGGTTCGATTTCTCTAACAACAACTTTAACAGCAACAAAGCTATATCCCCAAATTAATGCTGTTAAAAATATACCTATAGTGCCTAATCTTTCTTTATTAGCCATATACTACTTAACCTAATAATTAAATTTATTAGTATTAAATAATATAATATTTAGATTAAAATGTCAAAATATATTATTATGATTTAAGTTTATTATTAAATAAATTTACAATACTGTTATAGCCTTTTTCTTTAGCAACATCATATTCTTTTTCAAATATATTATTGCTAAAGTCATTTATTTCATAATATTTAACTAATTGCTCACATATCTCAAAGTAACCTTTTGAAGAAGCTATATATAAAGCAGTATCACCATTTATATTCTGTTCTTTTATAGAAGCATTATTTTTAAGGAGATAATCTACAACTTCTGTTTTTCCATTATCTGCGGCTATCATTAAAGCTGTTTCACCAGATTTATTTTTATTATCAATAATATCAGGATAAAGCTCTAAAATATATTTAACAATATCATCATAACCTTTGGCGCATGCAAACATAAAGCAGTTCCAGCCATTAATATCTGTTTGATAAATATCTATACCCTTTTGTATCAAGTATTTAACAGACTTTAAATTATCATATATAACAGCCCACATCAAAGGAGTAATGGATTCTCCGTCGCCTTTTAAACTCATTCCATGCATTAAAAGAAGTTCAACAATATCTATATTTCCTGCTATAATGGCATGTATAATAGCATTTCTATCTATACTATCCGCAGCATATATATCAGCACCATTATCAAGCAAAGTTTTTACTATCTCAATATTACCAATATAGCATGCATACATAAGCGGAGTAACATAATCATCATCAGCCTGATTAACATTAACATTATGCTTTATTAATAAATCTATAATTTCTTTATTTTCTATTTCTATAGCCAATATCAAAGCAGATTTTCCATTATCTGTAACACCATCAGGATGTACCTTATTCATCAGCAAATACTTAACTATATCTTTATGACCTGCAGATGCTGCTATAGCTAATGCTTTAGGAGCTTTTTTCTTTGAATTATCAAAAAAGTATCTTACAACATCTAAATGACCATTATATGCTGCAGATATAAAAGCACTTGAAAATACATTATGCTTATTTCCGCCTAACTTTGAATGTATATAATGAACTAATGATAAATTACCACTAATTGCAGCTATTGTCAAAGAATATTTAGGTATTTCTATATCACCTTTATTAAGTATATACTCTACTATATCTATATTACCGCTAGATATAGCATAAGATAACACAGTTTCTTCGTATATATCAACATCATCTAAATTGGCATGATTATCTATTAAAAATTTAACAGCTTCAAAATTTGATTTCTGACATGAATACATTAAAGGAGTTATATTAATATCAGTTTTGGCATTAACATCAGCACCATTTTCTACAAGAAGTTTTATAATATCAAAATGATTCTCAGAACAAGAATAATGCAAAGGAGTTTCATTATTACAATTACTCAAATTTACCAAAGCTCCATTTTTTATTAATATTTCTGCTATATCTCTATGTCCATTGGCACATGCATTCATTAAAGGAGTTATGTATAACTGATCAGCTTTATTAGGATCTGCTCCAGCATTCAATAGTAATTCAACTATCTCTTTATATCCTGCTTTACAGGCATGTGTTAATGGAGTTAATCCCAATATATTACTTAAATTAACATCTATATCTTTGTTTTTTAATAATATTTCAACAGCTAATACATTATTTTTTGCAGAAGCCTCATGTAATTCAATCTCAATTTCTCTCATAAATAATAAACCTCATATTATATATTAAATGTAATATAAAAGCATAAATAGTCAAACATATTTTATTTTTATAATATAACACAATAACAATAATTTAACAATTATTTAAAAAAAATCAAAAAAATATTACAAATGCCAATGTAGCTATAGAACAGTACAAAGCCGTACCAACTATATCGCATATAGAAGTAAGCATTGGTGCTCCGCTTATAGCTGGATCTATATTTAATTTAGTAAGTATAAAAGGCAGACAAAGCCCTATAACACTTCCAATAAAAACTATACTAAACATTGATATAGATACAATAGCTGCTATTTCTAATCCTCCTCTTATAAAACCTAATATATAGGCTCCAACAGACATACTCAACCCCAACATAGAAGCTACTAATAGCTCTTTTGAAAGCATATAAAACCAATCTTTTAAGACTACATCTCCAATAGCTAAAGACCTTATAACAAGTGTAGCAGACTGACTTCCTGCATTACCTCCGCTTCCTATAAGCAAAGGCAAGAAAACAACCAAAACTATATGTTTTTGAAGTGTATTTTGGAATATACCTATAACACCTCCTGAAAATATATTAATGAATACTAATATTAAAAGCCATAATATCCTCTGTTTGTAAAGAGTGGATATAGGAGTTATTTTTAAATTATCATCAAATTGATCTTCGCTTGAAGTTATTCCCGCCATTTTATGAAAATCATCTGTATATTCTTCTTCTGCGATGTCCATTATATCATCTACTGTAACAATCCCTATCATAGAATGCCTATCATCAACAACAGCAAGAGAGTGAAGATTATATTTCTTTATTACATCAATAGCATTTTCCTGATCATCATAAGCCGATATATAAGGGCAATTATTAGTAATTTCTGATATTAATGTATCTTTATCCGTAAAAAACAATTTCCTTAAAGCAATAGATCCAATCAATGTTCTTCTTGCATCTGTAACGTACAAAGTAGTATATGTTTCTGATTCAGCTATATTGCTTCTAACATATTCAAATGCCTCGCTTACAGTCCAATCTGGCTTTATACTTATATATTCAGGCGTCATCAAACGTCCTATACTTCCTTCAGGATATGCTAAAAGCCATGAAGCTATTTCCCTCTCTTCGCTTCCTAAAAGTTTTAATATATTTTCAGACATAGTTTCAGGAATAGAGGCTAAAAAATATGTTCTGTCATCAGGATTAATATTTTCCAAAAGGTCTTTAATATCAGCTTCCTGCATATTTTCTATGATTCTCTGCTGATCTATAGGAGCAAGTTCAGGAAATACTTTATAATAATACTCATGTGGGAGAATACTAAAAACTTTGTATTTATCATCATTTTTTAGAGAAGTGATGAGATTAGCAGTTTCTACCTCTTGCCATAAAGGAAGTATATCTGTTAATGCATCCCACTCTTTTTCTTCTATCAAATCTTCAATTTCAGGCTGTAAAAGTTCTTTCAGCATACTTATATCCTATGTATTATCTATATAATATAAAACAATTTTTATAATAAATTAATAACTAGTTCCAACCAAATAAGTACCTATTTGTACACCAAAATCAAAAGAATGTATATTATATCTTGAATAACTAGGATGTTTATAATTCATAGCAAAATCATAATTAAAATATAAACCTGCTGCAATAGCTGCAAAACTGCTTAAATTATATTTAAAATCTATAGTAAATTTAAGATATGGTATAACGGCAGATGTAAATGATTTTTTTATTTCATCGGCATTTAATTTTGCATTATAATCACCATCTTGTAAATTAGCTGCCAATGGTATCTTTGCTCCTGCTCCTATACCTAAAGAAAGCACCAAAAAAGTAACTCTAAACATAGCACCTGTATTTAAAGTATCAAATGTATAAGAAACTATTTTAGCCTCCTGAGAATTTATATATTTATAAGAACTTCTATAATACCCTATATCGGCCAATACATCAAATCCTAATAATCCTCCGAAATCATAAAAATAGCCGGGCTGAACCAATACTCCGAAATCGAATGAACTACTGCTTTTTAGTATATCAATTTTACTATTATCTAATCCTCTCAAATCAGCAAAAGCAAAACTTCCTGTCAATGGCACAAATAAAGCAACACCGCCCCCATGCTGAGCAAATGAATTTACACTAAAAAATATAATAAAAAATAAAGATGCTATTAATTTCTTCATGATGTTCTCTCTCAAATTATGTATATATTATTATAATATAAAAAAAACAATATAATGTCAAATATTAAACTTCTATACTAAGTCCGTCATAAGCAGGATACATATTTGGAGGAAGTTCTTTTTCTAAATTTTTGTGTAAAACATCATGAGTCATATGAGTAAAATAAGCCTTTTTAACACCTAATTTGTCTGCTATATTTACAGATTCCTGTAATGATAAATGAGTATGATGCTGTCTGTATCTTAATCCATTTAAAACTAAAATTTCAGTTCCTTCAATTAATTTTAAACTCTCATCGCTTATATAGCTTGCATCTGTTATATATGTAAAATTATTGAATCTATAACCCAATATATTAAGAACCCCATGCTTTACAGATATAGGAGTAACTTTTATATCATCAAACATCATTTCACTTTCTATATGATGAAAAACAACCTGAGGAAGTCCTCCGCCTAATTGAACAGGATTAAAAAAGAAATCATACTTCTCTCTTAAATTATCCATAGTATCTTTATTACCATAACAATCTATTGCTGTATGCATTATAAAATTTAATGATCTTAAATCTACAATTCCTGAAGTATGATCAGCATGCGAATGTGTATAAAATACAGCTTCAAGACTATCAACTTTTTCTCTTAACATCTGGGCCCTAAAATCGGCAGAAGTGTCTACAATATAATTTTTATCATTATGTCTTATCAGTATTGATGAGCGAGTTCTCTTATCTCTTTTATCTTTACTTCTGCATACTTTACATTTACATCCAATCATAGGAACACCATCGGAAGTACCTGTACCTAAAAAAGTTATTCTCATAATATACCTCCTTTTTTATGTATGCATATTATATAACTTATATTTTTTATATCAATACTGAAGTTTTTCTATGAATCTTTTTGCTAAGATTTCAGCATCTATATTTTCTATACATATATGATTATTAGGGCAGTTCTTTCTTTTGTAGCATCTTGCACATTCTAAATTTTCTACCCTTATAGTTTCAGAATTTTTTGCTATTGGCCCTACCCTAACTTCGCTTGTAGGTCCGAATATTGCTATAAGCGGTTTTTGAAATGCACATCCTGTATGCATAGGAAAAGAATCTACTGTTATCATTCCTTTTGAATTTCTTATAAGATATGCTAATTGAGGAAGATTAAAAAGTCCTGAAGTATTTAATACATTATCAAAACCTTTTACTATTTCAGAACATTCTTTATCATAATCAGATGTAGCTGAAACTATTATTTGTATGTCTTTTAATTTTTGTATTTCTTTTATTATCTCTCTTGATTTATTAACAGATAAATCTTTAGTATCCCATCTTGAAAATGGAGAAAAAACTATATATTCATTATCTATATCAAAATTGCTGTTTATTGAATACTTTATATCTTTTATTCTTTCAGCAAAATCTATATCTATATTTTTAGGTAAAAAATAGTCTAAATCTGTACCGTCATCAGGACAGTCTATAAACTTCAAGAAAGATAATAAACCTACTATTGCATTTATATCTTTATAATAATTACTTTTAAGTCCTAGCCATTTACCCTTAGCATATTTCTTTTTTGAATGACATAAATACAAAAATATAACACTCCTTTCAAGTCCCTGCAAATCCATAGCTATATCATAATGCTCTTTTCTTACTTCTTTTATATGCGAAAAGAATTCTCTTATAGTTGAAAAAAACAATAAAGGAGATTTAAATATCTCTGTTTCATATTTGTATATATCCAAAACATACAATTTATTTATATAAGGATTATTCTCTAATATTCCTAAAGCTCTTTTATCTGTAACAACATCTATAGTACAGTCAGGCTTCCATTTTTTTAGTGCCCTTATAACAGGCGTCATATGCAAAACATCTCCCAAAGAAGTTTGTTTTATTAAAAGTATCTTCATTATTAAATACACCTTATTAAATAATAATATAATCATATATATTTTTTTATAATAATCAATAAAAAATAATAAAAATATACAAAACTTACTACAAACAGTATTGACAAAATTACTTTATATAGTAATATTACTATATAAAGTAATTAATTAAAAAATCAAAAAATAAATATAAAAGGATTAAAAAATGAAAAATAATAAAACTATAATTTTTGTATTAATGATAATATTTGTATTAATATCATCATTCACTATAAGTAAAAAATATATGTATCCAAAAAATGAAACTGATGAAGTTATAACAATAGGAATAAGTCAGATGATAGAGCATGATGCATTAGATTTAATTTATAAAGGCATAGAAGATGAATTAAATAAATATTATAAAGACAGCAATAAAAAAATAAATATTGATTATCAAAATGCTCAAGGCGAACAGGCAAACTGCAATACAATAGCTCAAAAGTTCGTTAATGATAAAAAAGATATTATAATAGCAATAGGCACCCCTTCGGCACAGTCAGCCGTCAATTTAACGAAGGATATACCAATAATAGTTTCAGGCATAGGCGATCCAATAGGTGCAAGGTTAGTAACGAATTTAAATAAACCGAATGTAAATGTAACTGGAATTATAAATCTTCCTCCTATAGCAAAGCAAATAGAGCTTATGCATAAACTTCTTCCAAATGCTAAAAAAATAGGACTTTTATATTGCTCAAGTGAAATCAATTCTGCATATCAAATAAAGCTAGCAAAAGAAAAATTGGATTCACTCGGACTTGAGTATATTGATTTAACTGTTGCAAATGCCAATGAAATTCAGCAAATTATGTTAAGTGCTGTAGATAAAGTAGATGCTATATTCTCACCTACCGATAATATAATAGCAAACAGCATGGCTAATGTTGCTATGATAGAAGAAAGCACAAAAATTCCTGTTGTATGTGCCGATGCCAGCATGACAAAAATAGGAGGCACTGTTACTTATTCTGTTGATTATTATGATATGGGAATTGCTACTGCTAAAAAGACAATAGAAGTATTAGAAGGTATAAAAGATATAAAAAACATACCATTAGAGCCTTCAGAGAATTATAACTTTGTTGTTAATACGAATATGATAGAAAAATTAGGACTAAGCATACCAAACTATATTTATAATAATTAATGCAATAATAAAAAGCGAATAGTTCCGTATTTAGATTACTACATAAATAAGGCTTGTAATTATTATATATAATTGCAAGCCTATAATATTTAATTATTATCTGTTTTCCTTAAAAAAATGTTCTTCCACTCTTATACAAATTTCATGATATATTGCCTCATGAAATTCCTGAGATATATGAGTTTCTTTTGCAGGAGCCTTAATAGCAATATCAGCCATCTCAGCAAGTTTTCCACCATTCTCATTAGTAAATGATACAACTTTTATTCCCATAGCCTTAGCAAGTTTTGCAGCATATATAATATTCTTTGCATTTCCTGATGTGCTTATAGCGAAGAAAATATCTCCTTTATCTCCAAATCCCAATAATTGCTGGGCAAATACCAAATAAGGTTCTTTGTCATTAAGATAAGCACTTGAAAGTCCTAAATGTGAAGTTAAAGCAACAGCTCTTAAAGGAGATTCTAAATTATCAGCAATATACTGTCCGTCATCAAACTGTAAAAGCTCCTTTCTTATCTCTTCATTAATAGGACGCTTCTTTAAAAAACTCTTTAATAACTCTCCTGCTATATGCTCACTATCGCAGGCACTTCCTCCGTTTCCTGCTATTAAAACTTTATTTCCTCTTTCATAGCATTTTATAGTTTCATTTATAGCAGATTCAATATTATCTTTTATACTTTCCAATTTTGGAATTCTTTTTATTAATTCTTCTATCATTTAATATTCCTCAAAATAAATTACGATTAATTATATATAGATTTTAAAAATTTAAAAAATATTATTCAGTAGCACCATACTCCGTTAAAAACGCTATCAAAGTATCAGGCTTTTTATAATTATTTTTCACATAAGTAAGTGCAGTTCTTCCGTTCTTATCTCTAGCATTAACATCTATTCCATTATCACAAAGAAGTCTAGCAACTGGAAGCATATTTTCACTTTTATCAGCAGACATAAAAACCATTATCAATGCATTATCTCCATCATTGTTAATGGCATTTATATTTACTTTATAATCAATCAAAGTCTTCACTATATCGGTATACAATTTATATGAAGCTATATGCAAAGCAGTTTCTCCATAACTATTAGAGGCATTAACATCTGCTTTTGCCTTTAATAAAATCTTCACAATATCATGATATCCGCCTGTTGCAGCCATTAATAAAGCAGTATAACCCACTTTATCAGAAACATTCACATCTGCATTAGAATTTACTAAAAGCCTTACAATAGCGGTATGTCCATGATGAGATGCAAGCATTAATCCTGTAACTCCATCCTCAGATACAACATTAACATTAACCTTTTTGTTTATAAAGGCAACAACTGCATCATATTTACCTTCTTCACAAGATTTTAAAAACTTGCTTTCATTATCAGTCAAAGCATAGGATACATTAAAAAATAGTGCAAAAATAAAAATAATATTTATTAATTTTTTCATAAACAACCCAATATATATAACTATTATATATAATATCATTAAAACCATATTTGTAAAATACTTTTTGTTTAGTTATGTAAAAAATGTTCAATACATTCCGCCATCAACGCTTATAACCTGCTTAGTAATATAATTAGCCTCATCAGATAATAAGAAATTTACAGCATTTGCCACATCCTCTGGCTTTCCTATTCTTTTTAAAGGTATCATATTTTTAGCATGCTCTATTATTTCATCATTAATCATTTCGCTTTCAATAATACCCGGAGCAATACAATTTACAGTAATATTTCTTTTATCCAATTCTATAGCTAAAGATTTAACAGCACCTATTAATCCTGCCTTAGAAGCTGCATAATTAACCTGTCCCCTATTACCAATAAGACCAGTTATTGAACTTATAGCTATAATTCTTCCGCCTTTTTTATTTCTTATCATAGGCATTATGAGAGGATTAACTATATTATAAAAACTTTTAAGATTAACATCTATGACATTATCCCATTCATCTCCGCTCATAGCAGGAAAAGCATTATCCATAGTGATTCCAGATGAAAGTACTATACCATAATAAGCTCCGTTTTCTTCTATATCTTTAGTTAATATATTTTTAACTTCTTCTCTGTCTGTAATATTCATTTTTAAAAATCTTATGTTAACATCATAATCTTTTGAAAAATCTTTTATTTTCTCTATAAAAGAATCATTTTTATTATAGCACATTACAGCATCGTATCCGTTTTCTATAATCTTTTTTGATATAGCAAATCCTATACTGCCTGAAGCACCTGTTATTAAAATAGATTTATTTTTCATCTTTTATCCGTTATATCATTATTATTAATTAAAAACATCTGAAGAACTTTCCATAACCATTATAGAACAGTCCATGATTTTATTGTCATCATTAACTATTTTTTTATATTCATCTAAAGTATTTATATCATCATTATAAAGAATAGCTTCTCCGTCATAGTAGGCTATTTTTTTATCATTAAAAGTTTCTTTCACAAATATATAAACTCTATTATCAGATTTTATTTTATTTATATAGCAATTAACTTTTTTTATATTTAAAATAAAACCTATTCTTTTATTATCATCATTATTTGATAAAGCTCCGTTATAAGCTGCCGCAGTCTGTGCTGCATATTCTGTAAATATATAAGATTCTATACCTTCAGGTTCTGAAATATCATAAAAAATATTATCTTTCTTAATATTAGAAAAAGAAAGTATTTCTTTATAATCAAAATTTATATCAGATATACCTTCTATCAATAACATTTTTCCTTTATGAGGTATATTCAATTTATATTTATTTTCCATAAAATTATTAATCCGAAATTATTTTCCAACTATCAAACAAGTATTGCTTCCACCGAAACCAAATGATACACTCATACAATTTTCAAGTCTTTCAGATTTTACTTTGCCATTAACCAAATTTATTTTAGCTAATGTATCATCATATTCACCATCATATAAATGCGGAGGAAGTATTTTTTCTTTATTAATATCAGAAAGTGTAATATAGCAAACTCCAAGCTCCATAGCTGCAGCTGCACCTATAGTATGACCGAATGATGTTTTACTAGAACTGCAGTATATATCAGAAGCATTAACTATATTAAGTGTTGTGCTTTCCATTTTATCATTTATTGAAGTTCCTGTACCATGAAGATTAATATAATCTATATCATTTATATTCATATCAGCATGTTTTAAAGCATCATTGATACATTTGCTTGTAGTAGTACCGTCTATATCTGGACTAGTCATATGATGAGAATCTGAATTGCTGTTATAGCCTTTAAGATATAATGCATTTTTTGAATCAATTAAATTATCTTTTGCAAGCACTGTAAATGCAGCACCTTCTCCTAAATTAATACCTTTTCTGTTTTTTGAAAAAGAATTAGTTTTATTATAATCAACTACTTCAAGAGAATCAAATCCGTAAACAACAGTATCAGTTACAACATCAGCACCGCCTACTATAGCTGCATCTATTACTCCGCTTCTTATAAGTTCATCTGCTGCTATTATAGCATTAGCACTTGAAGTACATGCAGTAGATATAGTAAATGAAATACCTGAAACATCAAAATATTTTTGTAAAAAATCACAGCATATATTAAGGCTTTGCATAATCAATATTTTTTTCTCATCGATTACGCTTCCTTTCAATATATAATCTTTAGTTTCATCACTTCCATTTTCGCAAGTACCTACTATAACGGATATTCTATTTTTTCCGTATATCTTTTTAGCTTCATCAATTATAGGTTTTAATTGATTAACAGCATGCAAAGCCATTTTATTTATTTTATTATTATAAGGGTTATCAAGTTCAAAATTAAAAAAATCATTATCTATTTTACCTAAGAAAAATTTTTTCACATAATCATTATTCTCTTTTAAACCATACTCACCATTTAAAAAATATTTATTATACAATTCTTCCTTATTTCTGGCTAAACAATTAATAATTCCAAAATCCAATAATACGTTGCTCATAAAACACCTCAGAATCGAGTATATAATTCTATAACAAAAATGTCAAATTATTTAATCATTATTCTTTTTTATTAATTTATTAAAATTAAACAATACAGGAGAAATTATAAATGATGATAAAATTCCAATAAATAAGAATAAACCGAAAGATTTTACAGGTATAAAACTGCTGAATGCCAATGTACCGAATGATAATACAGTTGTCATCATAGATAAAAATACAGCTAAAAATGTAATCTCTTTATCTGCAGCACTATTTGAGAAAAATATTGAATAATCTATTGATATTCCTATTGAAAGTATCAAAGCAAATATAGAAAATATATTTATATTAATACCAAATATTGAATGTACTGATAAATTTATTAATATAGACATTAACTGTACGATTATTATAGCTATTGCTTTATTTTTATCAAAAAATATCATCATAGCTATAAATATTATAATATAGGCAATTACAGCCATTTTTATAGCCGTTTTTGCAGTGCCGTCTAAAGCATCATTAATTTCTTCATTTATGTTAAATATTTTTACATCGTTATTATCCGATTTTATTATATTGTTTGTATCATAATCGCTAGTTGCTATAATAAAATATTTATTATTATTAGTAACTATAATTTTATTCAAATCATTGAAATTAGTATTCTCAAGTATTTTATTTATATCAAGAATTTCATTTTTAGTATTTTCAAATTCTGATTTTATTCTCTGATAAGAAACTTCATCTAAATTCAAAGCATCAGTCTGTTTTCTTAATATAGGCATTAATTTATCATTTACCAGCTTAACATTATCTTTCTGTCTTTCTTCTGAATATAATATTTTTGATATAGCAGTATAATTATTATTGCTGAAATTATTCGCTATGCTCTCCTCTGCTGATAATGCCTTCGAAAGAGTATCTCCTCTTGAAATTATAATATTCTTTGCAAGTGATGTATTTAATCTGTTATAAACTTCTTTTTCACTATTAAGCAAAAAATCCGGTGTATTATAAAGCTGATTAGCAGAGAAATTCACTTTTATTTTTGGTATGAATATTATAGAAATTATAATAACCGCTACAAATATAATCAATACATTTTTTATGCTTATTATTTTAACATAATCATTTAATATATTCTTGCTTTTATCAAGTATCGATTTTTTTATTACACTTTTATCATTTTTAAATAATACAGGATATATTATGTTTACTGTAAGAAATGAGCTTAAAAGTCCGAATATAGAAAATAATGCTATTTGCTTTAATAATATAAGAGATGTTAAAGACAATGATATATAACTCACTATTGTAGTTACAAAACCCAAAAGCATACTTGGAAATATTTTTTTCAACACTTCTTTTTTATCTTCTTCATTATACCATTCAGTTATAAAATGTATTGAATGGTCTATTGATATACCTATAAGACTTGTACCAAATACAAATGTAAATATATGAATCGAATCAAAAAATACCGATGAATATAAAAATGCAGATAAACCTGATATCATTATAGTACACATTGAAATTATATAAGGCTTCAAAGATTTGAATATAAAAATGAATATCAGACAAATAACAATAAACGATACTATAGATATAATAGTAATTTCAAACTTAGCACTTTTCTGACTATAATAAGTATGTACCGGAACACCTGAAATATATGTTTTTATATTTCCTTCATTTTCTAATACTTTTAAATATTCTGTAATATCATCAAAAAACTTTTCATTATCAAGATTTTTAGGCATATCAATATTTACAAGAATATTATATTTATCATCATAATTTATAAATTGTATTGAATCTATTGACTGAAAATTATTTTCTGAAGTGAGAATCTCATTTATTTTTGAATTAACAGTCAAAAAAGGATCATCTTCAATATTATCAACTATTGGTATAAAAAAAGGAGAATAAAAATTTGCAAGAGCATTTTCAGCTATAATATCCGCATCATCATTCAATAAGTAATTTCTTATTTCTTTTGAAAGAAGCTGATATTTATACTTCACCATAGTATTTAAAATATCATCATAGTTTCTCGAATGAAAATTAACTGAAACATTACTATAAGACTCTTTTATATGTTCATCTAATTTTAATGCATTATTTTTGGCATTATCAAAATCTTCACTTTCTATAAATATTTTTACACTGCTTGAATTTTTAAAAAAGAAATCTTCTAAAGGCTTTTGAAAATCTTTATCTTCCAAAAACTTAGGAGTTATAGATAAAAAATTAGTATCTATTTTGGCTGTTTTTTCAAATCTTGCTAAAAATAATATAACTGCAAATAAATGAAAAATTATCCAAATATATATAAAAATTTTTCTTCTATTATCTAAAATACTTTTATTCAAAATATTTTGTCTCCTCAGAGGTTATTCTATTAGATTTAGATAAAACTTTCATTATATATTCAGTAGTGCTGTTATTAGAAGAATACATTTTTATTTTTTCTATATATCCTGCATTAGCAAAACTTACTTCTATCTTCTCTATTATTTTTTTAAGCTCATTAGTTTTAGGAGTATAAACTATAATATTTCCATTAACACTTTTATTAAATGATTCATTTATAGTTTTTTCATCATAGGTAAAAATTGACTTTATTATATTAGCTATTTGAGCAAACATAGCATTATTAGAATCGGCCATAACTTTCTTTTTCCCGTCAGGCATTATCTGAACAACATTTTTTTCACCCATTACTGTTATAGACTCTTTAGGACTTTTAGTAAACCAGCATATACCATAACCGCTAACTACAATAAAATCCCCTGAAGATTCAAAACTTCTTCCTTTCTGACTTACTATTTGAGTATAGCTTCCTTTCAATAGTTTTGCATTTTTATATTCATCTTTAACTTGGCATAATAAAATAGAAGCTATTGCCATAAATATTATAAAAATTTTTCTCATTTTACATTTCCTAATATTATTTATATAGTATATGCCCAAACAACTATATTTTGTCAAAAATAATTTTTTTAAATTTAAATATATGCAGGGCTTTGCCCCGCACCCCACTTCTTTTGCCGAATAGGCACCTACTCGGTGTTGCCACATACGAAGTACGCCTGCGGCGAGAAGCAAAAAGGCTGCATTTTTATGGTATATCCTATATTTAATAGGAATGTTTTTAATATAAAGTTCTAGCAGTTGCGTTTTCGCGAAGCGTGCCTACGGCAGCAACTTTTTTGTGCGGCAAAAAAGTTGATAATTCTATATAAAGTGCGTCAGTTGACAAAGTTAAAAATTCTTAGTATACACTAAAAATTTTATATTGTTCTTTTTCACATCTCATACATTATGCATACTTCATAAATAAACATACAAAATACTCCTGCAGCTAAAGTGCAAATAAATTAGTAATAAATAATAGTAATTTCCTTTTATCAGTATAAATACAATAAAAATACAAATTGTAAAAAAACTTTATACTTAATTATTAATTCTTTCTATTCTCTCTATAAAATCTTTAGGACTATTCAAAAAACCTTTTCTAGTTTCACTGTCAATAGGCATTTGCAATGTGCTTGATTTTGATATGATTTTATTATTTTCATCATAAAAAGTATATTCTACTCTCATACCATTTAAATATTCAGTAATTGCCGTATGTATTCTAACCTTCTGATTTAATTTTATAGAGTTTATATATTTAATTTCTAATTTTACTATAGGCCACATAACGCCTTTAGAAGTCATAATATCATAATTATAATCTATAATTTCAAGCATAGCCTCTCTGGCCTGCTCCATAAATTTAATATAATTACCATGCCAAACAACTCCCATAGGATCCAAATCATAAAAAGAAGGTTTTATATAATAATCATTTTCTAAATAACATTTTTTGGCTGCCATAAATTAATCTCCTTTATACCAAAAATCATGAAAATTATACCATTGATAAGGATATTCTATAGCTTTTTGTTCTATAATGGAAGCAAATTCTTTAGTTAATTCTAATATAACTTCATTTTTCTTTTTTCTGTTTTTTAATTCTTCATCATTTAATTTTATTTTTGAAGGATATATATAAAAGTTATATTTCTTTGAAAGTATTTTATCATTTTCTCTTAAAGCAAAGAAATAATAAACAGGATATCTAAGCAAAATAGGTATCAAAAAAGCTCCGCATGGAAAAGGTGCATCTTCACCTAAAAAGTTTATATAATTTACTTTATCAGTTTTATTTGTAGTTCTATCTCCTGCTATTGCTACTATCTCACCATTATTTAATTTATCTTCAATGCTTATTATAGTATGAGGTCCTATATTAGAAGCATCTATAAAATCTATATAAGAATTATTTTTACCCTCTTCAAGAACTATATTAACATTCTTATTTACTTTAGGGTCTATTATTATATTTATCTTATAATCTTTAATAGGATTGCCTTCATTAATAGCAGCTAATCCTTTTAAAAGCTCAATATTTCCTATATGAGAAAATAATATTATCATACCCTTTTTTTTATTAAGCAAATCAATAACTTCATTATAACTATCTTTAGTTTTTACAACTAAATCTGTAATAGGTATATCTCCATTCCAAGCTGAAAATTTTTCTGATATAGAAACAACAAATGAAAGCAAATGCCTATAAGAACAAATAAAATTCGATTTAATTTTTTTATTATATTTAGACATCTTTTTTAAATATTCTCTGGAAGCCTGCATTCTAGTTTTTGAATAAAAGAAATAAACTATACTTATAGGAATAAGATAAAGTATTATAAAAGTTCTTCCCAAAATTTTATATACAAATACGGAAAATAATGCTTTCCATCTCTTGCCTATTTCTTTTTCTTCCGTCCAATGAGCCATAACAAAAAACCTTTAAGAAAAATAAACTTTACCATCTGAATATTTTTTATTATCATCATATATCTTAAAAGAAATAATATTGTCAGATAAATGACATTCTATAAAAATATTTGTATTTGGAAGAATCATATCAATAAATTTTAATTTTAATAATTTATTTACTACTAACTTTTTATGAAAAATATCTTTAGATATATCAGTAATAATTTTTATCTGAGCTATAGCAGGAAGAAGCTTCAATTTTTCAAAATGTCCGTCAAAATAAAATAAATTACCACTTATAAATATTTTGGCCTTAAACATATCAGGAGTATGTTCTTCTATAGTATAATCTATACTAGACAATTTAATTTCCTTCCATTATGGCATCAAGTGCTTTTCTATCTATTTTACCGATTTCGCTTCTAGGTATAGAATCAACAAAATATATTTTTTTAGGCAATACAACCGTTTCAAAATAGCCTTTTAAATAATCAATAACATATTTTTTCATATCTTCAGAATTTCTATCTTTATTATTCATTACTATAAAAGAAGCAATATATTCTCTCTTATCAGATTTACAATATATTGTATAACTATCTTTAAAACGCTTATCCATCAATATTTGTCTGTCTATTTGCTGTACGCTTATTCTTTTACCTTCAATTTTTACTATGGAATCTTCTCTGCCTAAAAGCTCAAACTCATCTCCATTCTTCATATTCACAACATCGCCGACATGTATCCAAACATTCTCGCCTGTATAGCCTGAACAGCACTCTATACTTCCATTTTCATCAACTTTAAGTTTTACAACACTTAATCTAGTCCATAATTGATTTTCGCTTCTTCTTCTATAAGCCATAGCACCAGCTTCAGTACTTCCGTAAATTTCTGTAACATCAGTACTAAATATCTCTTTACAAAGGTCATTAACTTTCTCTTCAAGCATTCCAGTAGAAGAAAATAAATACCATTTAGATTTTATTTTTAAAGAAGATTTATCTATTCTCTTTAAAAATGCAGGTGTAGTAACTATAGTAATTTTTTCATAATCTGCAAAATTATTAACAGTTTCTAGATAATTTATTCTATTATTTATACATTTAGTCTCAAGCATGAAAGGAACTAGCACCGCAAAAACAAAACCGTAACTATGATAATGTGGTACTGTATACAAAAATAAAGAATCTTTAATATTTTCAGTAAATTGATTAACTATTTTAGTAGCCTCAGCTTCAAACTGCTTAAGAGTTTTTTCTATAAGTTTAGGATATCCTGTTGATCCTGAAGTATAAAAATTCACATATACATTTTCATCTATTATTGTTTCTTTAAGTACATCAAACCATTTATCATTGCATTTACTTTCAAATACTTCATCTAAATTCAAAGCTGAATTTTCTGTGTCGGATATATAAACCATAGTATTATCTATTATGCTTTCAACATATTTAGGACTATTATTATTTAATACATTCACTCTTTTTTTAAGAATGAAACCTGCAGTAATAATAGCAATAAATCTATATGCATCTTCAATAAATACAGTAATAGTATCTTCTTTATATTTAGAAATATATTCCAAACTTCTTACTATATCAGAAACGAACTCTTTATATTTTATAAAATTCTTATTCTCTTTATGAATAAGAAAAATATCTTCTGAATCTTTTAATGAATAAAAATTTGTATTGCTTAATTTTCTCATAATATTTTTTATTTATTATCTGAATTTTCTCTTATATATTTTGCTAATGTTGCAACAGAATAAAAATACTGCTTATTATTTTCTTCTACATCGGAAAAAGTTATATTAAATTTTTTTCTTATTGCAACACCTATCTCTAATGCATCTATAGAATCAAGTCCTAATTCATCTCCGAATAAAGGTGCATCTGTGTCTATATCCTCTATAGATACACCTTCTAAATTTGCTGACTCTATTACAATTTGCTTTATTTGATCTTCAATACTCATATACAATTCTCCTTATTATAATTTTACATAAATCTATCAATAAAATATATTATTTTTTTATTAATTTAATTTTCCCTAATTCTAAATCGGCAGTATCTGTTGATATAAACTTTATAAAATCTATGATAGAATTTTCATCTTTATCAAGATCTCTGTCAATAACATCAATATCAATATTTGGGTCTTTTTTAGAAATAAGACAAGAAAATGCAAATGAATAATTACCGTCTTTTGATATTTCCTCATAACTTTCAGGCAATTTTTCATCAGCTATTAATATAAGAGCTTTATCACTTTCAGAAGTTTTTAAAAAAGCCATAGCCTGAATAAGTGCTGTATCTATAAAATTATTATAGCATGTAATGGCAATGGCTCTTTCATGATTTTGATAAAATATAGTAAGCTGTGCCACTGCTGTATTAAAAACAGAAAAACTAAAAAGAGCCGGAGAGACTTCATGTTCTGTAACTATCTTTTTAGACATATTATACTGCTGTTTTATTTCACCATATTTAGATACGAAAAAAATTGGTATTTGTTCATTATCTTTTAGAATATTTTTAACGGATTCAAAAGAAAATTTAGTTATTTGGCTTAATCTTCTTTTTTGTGCTCTAGGTATAAATTCTAAATCAGGATTAGAATCACCATAAGTAATTTTTATATCATTATTTATATTCTCTAATATAAAATTCTTATCCATATTTGGGGCAAAAAAATCCCAATCCAATACTCTAAAACTTAAACCTGTCATAAACTTCCTAAAATAAAAATCATAATTTCACTATTTTTCATTATACAAAATTATATTATAAAGTCAACTATAATATACTTGTTTAATAAATCAATAGTATAAGTAATAAAATTTAATGTATAATACTTTTTAAGTATACATAATCATAATATATAAGTATTTGATATAATTATATAATAAATTAAACTAAATAATATAAAATAATATTGACATTGGAGTGCACTTCAATGCTATAATCATATAAAAAGGAGGTGAATACGTAATGACAATAGCAGAAGTCAGCAAAAAGACGGAATTATCTACTGATACTTTGAGATATTATGAAAGGATAGGCATAATACCTGAAGTAGAAAGAAGTGAAAGCGGAATAAGAAATTATACTGATCATGATTTAGTTTGGATAGAATTTGCCAAATACATGAGAAGTGCCGGAATGGGAATAGAATCATTAATAGAATATATAAAACTCTACAATAAAGGAGATGCCACTTTAGAAGCAAGAAAACAATTACTAATAGATCAAAGAGAAACAATAGTAAATAGAATAAATGAACTTAAAGAAACATTGGAAAAATTAGATTTTAAAATACAAAACTATGATACAAAAATGAGAGAATGTGAAAAAAGACTATCTAAAAATAATTAATATAATTAAAGGATAAAAAATGAAAATATTATTAACTTTTTTTCTTTTTATAATGACAGCATGCAATTCAGTTTATGGAGATAATACAACCACTATGAATACTTTAAATACTTCAATCAATTTAAAAATAAATAATAAAGACTATAAATTGATATTATATGATAATCAAACAGCAAAAGATTTTTTATCTATGATGCCATTAACAATAACTATGAATGATTTAAATGCTAATGAAAAATATCATAATTTGAGTAAAAACCTTACAACACAATCATCAAGAGTAGGAAGCATAAAAACAGGCGACTTTATGCTTTACGGCAGTAATTGTTTAGTTCTTTTTTATGAAAGTTTTTCTACATCATATAGCTATACAAAAATAGGATATATAGAAAATACATCTGGACTTAAAGATAGTCTTGGCATAGAAAGTGTACAAATAACTTTCAGTGTTAATAATTAAAAAATTATAAAAATTACTATTGACATTGGAGTGGACTCTAATGCTATAATTTGAAAATAATTGATAATAAACTTGGAAAATTAGTGATAAGAAGTTTACTGATAATAATATAAAAATTTTGGGGTTCTTTTAAGTTTACTTAAAAACGACTTCTGCCGCATACATCAGATCAAACCCGAAATTTTTATTAATAACCATAATAAATAAACTAAAAACTAATAATTTAGCTACTAGCTAAGTTTAAGCGAGTTTATTGATAGCAATAATAGGAGTTAGCACATGAAACAAGTAAAATTAAATAATGGACTTGAAATGCCTATATTAGGATTCGGAGTTTTTCAAATACCTGATTATGAAGAATGTAAAAAATCAGTACTAAACGCCATTGAAGCAGGATACAGATTAATAGATACAGCTTCTGCATACAATAATGAAAAAGCTGTTGGAGATGCTATAAAAGAAAGTGGAATCGACAGAAAAGAATTATTTATCACTACTAAATTATGGATAAGCGATGCTGGATATGATAATGCTAAAAAAGCCTTTGAAGTTTCTATGAATAAATTAGGTTTAGATTATTTGGATTTATATTTAATACATCAGCCTTTCGGTGATTATTATGATTCTTGGAGAGCTATGGAAGACTTATATAATGAAGGAAAAATTAAAGCTATAGGTGTTTGTAATTTTTATCCTGACAGATTATTAGATTTTGTTATGCATAATAAAATAGCTCCTATGGTAAATCAGATTGAAACACACCCATTTTTCCAAAGAGAAGAAGACAATAAACTTATGAAAGAGTACAATATTCAAATAGAATCTTGGGGACCATTTGCTGAAGGCAGAAATAATATGTTTACTAATGAAGTACTAAAAAAAATAGCTAGTAAACATAATAAAACAGTTGCTCAAGTTATATTGAATTGGCTTATAAAAAGAAATGTTATTGTTATACCAAAGAGTGTACACAAAGAAAGAATAATAGAAAATTTCAATGTATTTGATTTTGAATTAGATGATAATGATATGAAAGAAATTTCTAAACTTGATACTAAACAAAGTTTATTCTTATCGCATACTGATATTGAAACAGTGAAGTATTTATGTAATTATAAAATATAATAATTTATAATTTTTTAATATATACCTAAACAACTATATTTTGTCAAAAATAAATTTATATTTTTGTTTTTATATCTGGGGCTTTGCCCACCGCTCTGCGTGCTTACGCAAGCCCCCACTTCTTTTGTTGCCACAAAGAAGCAAAAAGGCTACATTTGGTATTTAATTTAATAAAATATCTTACATGTAAGACGTTTTTAGTATGATTTAGTACTAATTTTATACTTGCACTTTTTGGTTCTTTTTGCGGCGGGAAAAAGAACAACAAAAATTGGAGAATATAATTTTTTTAGTATTATTTCATCTTTGAAAACTACTGCATTGTTTTAATAATACAAAATAGGGTTTGATTTATAAAAGGAAAATTATGAAAAATATTTTTATAAGTTTTTTATTGATTTTTATGACAGTATTAATTTTTAATAATAAAGCAGAGGCAAATAATATGAAAGGCAATTTTAATTTCAATACCAAAACTGTTAAACTAAATAACGGATATGAAATACCTTTAAATGGAATAGGTACCTATAGTTTATTAAATGATGTTTGCTATAATTCTATTCTTTATGCCTTACAAAACGGAGTAAGATTGATAGACACCGCATACATATACAATAATGAGGAAGAAGTAGGAAAGGCTGTAAGAGATTCTAAAATTAACAGAAAAGATATTTTCATCATTACAAAATTATATCCTAATCAATACAATAATGCAGAGAAGGCTATAAATGATGCATTAAAAAAATTAAATGTAGAATATATTGATATGATGCTTCTTCATCACCCGGGAAATAATGATGTTGAAGCATATAAGGCTATAGAGAAAGCTATAAAAGAAGGAAAGATTCGTTCTGTAGGTCTTTCTAATTGGTATATAAAAGAATTGAAAGAATTTCTTCCAAAGATAAATATAATTCCTGCTTTAGTACAAAATGAAATACACCCATATTATCAAGATACTGAGGTAATAGAATATATTCAAAGTTTGGGAATAGCTGTTCAAGGCTGGTATCCATTAGGAGGCAGAGGACATCAAAGAGAACTTTTAAATGATAAAGTATTAAAAGATATATCAGCAAAATATAATAAATCAGTTGCTCAAATTATATTAAGATGGAATTTACAAAGAGGAGTAATTGTAATACCGGGATCAAGCAACAGAGAACATATAATAGAAAATACAGAAATATACGATTTTGAATTGAGCGATGAGGATATGAAAAGAATATCAGAATTGAACCGCAATGAAAAACATGATTGGTATTAAAATTATAATTATTATGCAATTAAAAAAGTTTATTAAAAAACTTTAGGAGGTATAAAATGAAAAAAAGAATGCTTGGAGATTTAGAAGTTTCCGCAATAGGTTTAGGCTGTATGGGATATGGTGTAGTATACGATGAAAATTATGATAAAACAGAATTAATATCTCTTATACATGAAGCTGTAGAATTAGGCATTAATTTCTTCGATACTGCAGAAGCTTACGGCCCATACAAAAATGAAGAAATTGTCGGTGAAGCATTAGAGAAATACAGAGATAAAGTTGTAATAGCTACAAAATGCGGCATAAAAACAGTAAACGGAAAACCTATATTAGATGCTAAAAAAGAAACTATAAGAACATCGGTAGAAGGTTCATTAAAAAGATTAAGAACTGATTATATTGATTTATACTATCTTCATAGAGTTGATGCTAATACACCTATTGAAGAAGTGGCTGATACAATGAAAGAATTAATAAAAGAAGGAAAAGTTAAACATTGGGGAATTTCAGAACCCGGAGCAAACACTATAAAAAAAGCTGATAAAGTATGCAAATTAACAGCCATACAAAGCGAATACTCTATGATTTGGAGAGAACCTGAAAAAGAAATCATACCATTATTAGAAGAATTAAATATAGGTTTTGTTCCTTTCTCTCCATTAGGAAAAGGATTTTTAACTGGAAGATTCAATGCTGATTCAGAATTTTCAAAAAATGATTTTAGAAGTTCTGTACCAAGATTACAAAAAGAAAATTTAAAGCAAAATCAAGTATTGATTGAAATTTTAGAAGATATTGCTAAAACAAAAAATGTATCAAAATCACAAATAGCATTAGCTTGGGTATTATATCAAAAACCATTTATAGTACCAATACCGGGAACAAGAAAAATAGAAAGATTAAAAGAAAATATATACTCTGTTAATGTAGAGTTTACTAATGAAGAATTAAATAAAATAAATGAAGCAATATCAAAAATAACTATACAAGGAGAAAGATATCCGAAGGAACATTTAGAAATAGTAGGAAGATAATATTTTTTGTATTTATAATATTATACTTGGGGCTTTGCCCCATACCCCACTTCTTTTGTTGCCACAAAGAAGCAAAAAGGCTATATTTGCCAAAGTCCACCTTCACTCTGCGTGCCTTTGGAAAGGTGTACTTAAACTTAATAGTTTATATTACATGTAAAAAAACTTAGTATTATTTAGTACTAAGTTTATACTTGCACTTTTTGGTTCTTTTTGCGGCGGGAAAAAGAACAACAAAAAATTTATAAACTTAATTTTTTTAGTATATACATAAAAAACTATATTTTATAAAAAATTTGTTTATTATTTTAATTATTTGTAATGACTAGTATAAATTATAAAATATAGTAAATACTTATTAATTTGTTAAAAAATAATTATATTAAATAAAATAAGCAACAATAAAAATAAACGAGCAGCTAATAACTTTTAGTTATTAGCTAATTTAAAGCGAGTTTATTGATAACAATAACAGGAGTTTATAATGAAAGCATTGATAGCATATTATTCACATTCATCAAACACTAAAAAACTTGCTGAGTTCATAGGAAAAGTTGTAAAATCAGAATTTGCAAATGCTGAAATAGACTTTTTTTATACAGAACCAGAAAAAGCATATTCACCAAGTTATAACACAGTTTTAAACGAAGCTAAAAGAGATATAAACAGTAATATAAAACCAAAATTAAAAAACAATATAAAAAGCATAGATGATTATGATGTTATATTTATAGGAAGTCCAAATTGGTGGAATACAATTGCACCTCCGGTAAATACATTCTTGAATAGTTTTGATTTCTCTAATAAAATAATAATGCCTTTCTGTACTCATGGAGGCGGAGGTTCAGGAAGCATTAAAAGAGATATAGAAAAAGAATCAAAATCTAAACAAGTATCTAAAATATTAAGCGTATACGGAAGTTCTGCCTCAAGTGCTGAAAATGAAATAAAGAAATGGATCAAAGATATATTTGTAAAAATAAAATGATGTAATAAAATAATAAAAAGGAGAAATAAAATGTCAGATTATGAATATCCAAAATCACCAGAAAAAACTATATTTATAAAAAACGGAGAAGGTAAAAAATTCAAAGGAGCAAAAGAATATTTTACAGGAGATGTTGAAGTAGAAATTCTTACAGAGCCTAATGAAGATTCACATTTCTCTGTAGCTTATGTAACATTTGAAGCAGGTGCAAGAACCGCATGGCATACTCACCCTTGCGGACAGCATTTAGTTGTAGTTGAAGGTATAGGACTTACTCAAGAAGAAGGCGGAGAAGTTTTAGAATTTCATGCCGGAGAAGCTCTTTACTGTCCAAAAGATAAAAAACATTGGCATGGTGCTTCACCAGACTGCAAAATGAAACATATTGCTATCACTGGAGATAAAGATGGCAACAATGTTACTTGGATGGAACATGTTACTGATGAAGAGTATAATGCTTATAAAAAGAATAAATAATTAATTATATAAATTGTTAAAAACTTATGAGTGCCTTTTAAAAATAAGACACTTATAAGTTTATATTATTGACATAATTTATTTTTTAATTTTTCTAAAAATATTTTTGAAGCCTCTGAAAATACTTGATTCTTTTTCCAAACTACCCTCAATTCTATTTCTAATCTCGGATTTAATTGTATAAAGTGTAAATCGCTTGTATTGGTTGTATTAACTAATTTATCTATAGTTAAAGCATATCCTATACCTTCCTCAACCATTAATGCCGCATTGTAAATCAAATTATAACTTAATATAATATTCAATTTATCAAAATCATTTCCTATCCATTCACTAAATTTTGATGTCTGCATTTTATTATTAAAAAATATTTTCGGACATATTATAGGTATATCAAATAAATCATGTTTTTCTATGAATTTATTTTTAGATAAATGAGAATCTTTTCTCATTAATAAACCATAAACTTCTTTATAAGGAATATCTATATAATCATATTTAGATAAATCTATATCTCCTATAAGTATTCCAAAATCCAAAAGTCCTTTATCAAGTTTCTCTGTAATTTCAGAATATGCTCCGCTATGAATATGATATATTATTTTAGGATAAGACTGTCTAAGCCCCTTTATTACATCTGCAATCAATTTTATATAATAAGTTTCGGCACAACCTATATAAATATCGCCTGCTATAACATCATCAGAAGACTGAAACTCCATTCTAGTTTTTTCTATCATATCAATAATTTCTTCTGCTCTCTTTTTAAGTAAAACACCATCGGGAGTAAGTTTTATGCTATAATTGCTTCTTATAAACAATTTCTTACCGATTTCTTTTTCTAAATTACTTATTTGTCTTGATAGATTAGGCTGTGTAAGGTTTAAATAATTTGCTGCTTTTGTAATGCTTCCTTCTCTGGCTGCAGTTAAAAAATATGTTAAAGACTTTATATCCATTTAAATACCTATTTTATTTTTTTTGTATAATATCATAAATATCAATATTCATCAATACCTTTTTATTATAACTAATTATAAGATATAAGTATTTGATATATTTAAATAATGACTTAAAATTAGCACATAAAACAAACAATAATAGAAGGGAGGAGATTATGACTATATCAGAAGTTAGCGAATTAACAGGTTTATCAAAAGATACTTTAAGATATTATGAAAAAATAGGTATAATACCGGAAATAGGAAGAAGCAAAAGCGGAATCAGAAACTATAATGAATATAATCTAAAATGCATAGAGTTTTCAAAATCAATGCGTGATTTAGGCATATCAATAGATTCCATAATAAAATATATTAAACTTTCAAAAAAAGGAAAAAACACTATAAACGAAAGAAAATCAATACTTATAAATGAAAGAGATTTGATGCAGAATCATTTTAATGAAATGAAAATAAGATTAGAAAAACTAAATAAAAAGTTAGAAGAAAAAGATTTCTTTAATTAAAAAATATTTTTTCATATTGCTATTAGAGTTAACTCCAATGTTATAATTATAATCTATAAAAGGAGATTAATGTATATGAATATAAAAGAATTTTTAAAAGATTATAGTTCAGGCAAATCAATAGATATGTTTTCTGAAGAGTTTATAAATATAGCAAATAAAATGCAGGAAACAGAAAAACTATTATGGCAGTATAATAATACATTTCAAAGCTATAAAAATAATAGAGAAATTTTAAATAAAATTTTTGAAACTAATATTGATAAATCTGTTATTATAATGCCGACATTCCATATAGACATAGGCAATATAGAGTTCGGAAATAACATATTTATAAATAAAAACTGCACTATAATGGATATAGGCGGAGTGATTATAGAAGATAATGTACAGATAGCACATAATGTAAGTATAATAACTCCTAATCATGATTTTGATAAAAGAAATATACTTATACCAAAAAGAATTGTAATAAAGAAAAATGTATGGATTGGTACAGGTGCTATTATACTTCCGGGCGTTACTATAGGAGAAAATTCAATAGTTGCTGCCGGTGCTGTTGTCAATAAAGATGTTGAAAGTAATACTATAGTAGGAGGTAATCCAGCTAAAGTAATAAAACGTTTATAAATTAGACTTATTTCTTCAAAACAAATATTTGAACTATTTCAATTTTTAGTATTTTTATAACTGGGGATTTGCCCCATACCCCACTTCTTTTGGTGACCCAAAGAAGCAAAAGGACTGCAATTTTACATATTAAAATTAAATATTACATAACATATCAAACATTGTTTCATAAATAAAATTAATTAAAAATTATATAACTAGTTTTGTCAAGTACTTTTGAAAAAGTCTATTGTTTTAGCTTTAATTAATAATAAAAAATTGGTATGTTCTTAAAAATTATTAAGTCATACCAATTTATCTTCTTTTATTTATTACATATCATTTAATAACTATCATTAACTATATTTAAACTTTATCCATTTACCGCTTAAATATCTAAATGTAAATATTATAGCCTTAACTATCCAATCAACAAACATAGCTATCCAAGTACCAACCATACCCATTTTGAAATATAAAGCGAATACATAAGCCAACACTATCCTGCATAATACCATTGAAACAGAAGCTACTATCATAGGAAACTTTGCATCTCCTGAAGCTCTAAATACCACAGGCAAAGAATAACCTAAAGGCCATATAATCATCATAATGGCATGATACCATGATAATTTATAAGTATAGCCTGTAGCCTCTGCTGATAAATGATATATATTAAGTATTATAGGCAAAATGGCAAGCATAATAGCACTAGTTATAGTTTGAGATACATAAATAATAGCTATAATCTTTTTAGTATAATATTTAGTTTGATTATAATCATTAGCACCTACGCATTGAGATATAATAGTTGTAAGTCCTAAGCCTATAGCCATACCTGGAAGAACCTCCAAACTAGCTATAAGTGTAGAAACAGAATTTGCTGCTATTGAAGCTGTTCCGAATGTAGATATTAAACTCAATATAAGAAGTCTGCCTAAATAGAACATTCCATTTTCTATACCATAAGGAATGCCTACTGATAATATTCTTTTTATTGTGTTTAAATCCATCTTATACATTATTTTATTTTTTATAAATATAAGATTTTTTTTATTGAGTCCCAATATTGTAATTATTAAAGCCGAACCTATTCTGCTAATTAGTGTAGATATCGCCGCCCCTGCTATACCCATTTTAAATACATAAATTAAAAGAGCATTCCCTATAACATTTAATATATTCATAGATATCATAATCTTCATTGATATTTTTGAATTGCCTATAGTTCTAAACATTGAAGCCCCTCCATTATAAACAGCCAAAAATGGTATTGAAGCTGCAACTATTAACATATAAATATTTGCTTCATTTCTAACTTCATCAGTAATACTTCCAAACAATGCAGAAAATATAGCATCTTTAAATAAATAGATAATTAATGTTATAAATACAGAAAATAATAATAAAAATCTTATAAGCTGATTAATAGAGTCATCTGCTTTTTCTATATTATTAGCTCCTATATGCTGACCGCTTGCAACTGCACCTCCTGTAGCAACAGCTGCAAATATACTTATAAGAAATGCAATTACAAAATCCACTAAAAATACAGCAGATACAGCAGACTCCCCTACACTAGCAACCATTATAGAATCTATAAGCCCCACTAAATATTCTAAAAACACCTCTATAATAAGAGGGATAAATAACTTCATAAGATATTTATTAGAAAACATATAATTTGTTTTTATATTATTATTTAAATCCGAATAACTTATATCACTCACTTTCCAACCCTCAAAAAATTAATTTAATTATTATTTAATAAAATAATCAAACATTCAATCCCATATTGTATGCTTCCTTCATAAAATCTTTATCGTTAACTTCTCCTTTATTCCAAACATTATATGCTAATATAAATCCTTTCTCTCTTACCTCTTCCAAACATTATATGCTAATATAAATCCTTTCTCTCTTACCTCTTCCAAACAATCTAAAAAGCCTCTGAATCCGTCAATAGTTCTAAGCATTTCATCTTTATTTTCAGTAGCAGCAGTTGCAATAAAATAAAAATCTTTGTTCTTAATCTCTAAATATTTAGTAACGCATCTGTCTATAAAAGTTTTCATTTGAGCATTCATTGTATAGAAGTATACAGGTGTAGCCATTACTATTACATCAGCTTCAAGCATTTTATCCAATATATCTTTCATATCATCTTTTTGTACGCAAGGCTTATTATTTTTATAGCAAGTTCCGCAGTCTTCGCAATAACCTATATTCTTATCTTTTAAAAATATTTTTTCAGCATCATGTCCTGCTTCTTTTGAACCTTTTAAAAATTCATCGCATAATGTATCTGAATTACCGCCTCTTCTTGGACTAGATGATATTATCAATACTTTTTTACTCATTTATAACACCTCATTTTTTAATTAATTTTGAAAGTATTATAGCATTAGAGTCCACTCCAATGTCAAATGATTTTATAGAGTTTTTTTATAAAATGTTAAAAAATTATATAAATCAATATTATAAAAAAAATAATAAGAAATAAAAATTAAAAGCATATATAAGATCTTCAATATAAAGCATATCATCAAAAAATATTTTTTAATAAAAATTACAAAAAATTAAAAATTATAATAATTAGCTATTGACATTGGAGTCAACTCTAATGATACAATCAGAATACAATTTGTTAGTACATACAAAAAAAGGAGGATTATTATTTATGAAAAAAATTATCATAACTTTTATACTATTTATAGGATTATTTACTATGAACGCTTTCGCACAAACTACAAGAATAAAATTAACTTTTGGCAGCAATGAAATCTATGCTTTAATAACAAATTCAAAAGCAGGAAATGATTTTTTATCATTACTTCCTTTAAATATTAAAGCAGAAGATTATAACAGCACAGAAAAAATATTTTATTTAAGTAAAAAACTTAATACTCAAAATGAACCAGACGGAATAAATCCTAAAGCTGGAGATATAACTTATTATGCTCCTTGGGGCAACATTGCCATATTTTATAAAAATTTCAGATACTCAAATAATTTAATTTATTTAGGAAAATTTGAAAATGCATCAGATATATCAAAACTTTCAAATATGAAAGGAGATTTTGATATACGCATTGAAAAAGCAAATTAATATTTTATTTAATAATTTGGAGATACTATGAATACTATAAAATTAAATAACGGTGTTGAAATGCCTATTCTAGGATTTGGAGTATACAGAGTAGAAGATTATGAGGAATGCAAAAAAGCATGTCTTTATGCCATTGAAGCAGGATACAGACATATAGACACAGCATCAATATATCTTAATGAAAAAGCTGTTGGAGATGCCATAAAAGAAAGCGGAATCAACAGAAAAGAAATGTTTATCACCACCAAATTATGGATACAGGATGCAGATTATGATAAGGCAAAGAAAGCATTTCAAATATCTATGGAAAAATTAGGATTGGACTATTTGGATTTATATTTACTTCATATGCCTTTTGGTAATTATTATGCTGCTTGGAAGGCAATGGAAGAATTGTATGAAGCCGGATATATAAGAGCTATAGGCTGCTGCAACTTTTATAAAGATAGATTAATTGATTTTGCGGCACATAGTAAAATAATGCCCGTAATTAATCAAATAGAAACTCATCCATTTTTTCAAAGATGGGAAGATCAGAATTTAATGAAAGAATATAATATCACATTAGAATCTTGGGGACCTTTGGCTGAAGGAAAAAATAATATTTTCAATAATGAAATATTAAAAAGTATAGGCAAAAAATACAATAAAACTGTAGCTCAAGTTATTTTAAGATGGCTTACTCAAAGAAATATACCAATTATTCCAAAGAGTGTAAACAAAGAAAGGATAATAGAAAACTCTAAAATATTCGATTTCACATTAGATGATAATGATATGAATATTATAAAAACTTTGGATAATAATAAAAACATAATATTTCTTAATGATGATGCTGACTTTATAAAGCAATTATTAAAATTAAAATATTAAAAATTAATACAAAATTAAGGAGGTTATTAATGAAAAAAACATTAAAAATCATTTTATCTTTATCTATCCTAGTGATAGTATTTTCATGCATAGCAAATTCACAAAATAAAGGAGAAAGTTTAACTATGACAGAAAAAGCAAAAAACAAATATAATGAATTATTAAAAAGAGAAGCATCTATAACAAAAACTAATGATGCAGATTTAGAAAGCATATTCAATAATTTCTTGTATGCTGATGTTTATAATCATGGAACATTAGAACCTAAATTAAGAGAGCTTGTTACATTGGTTTCTTTAACTGCCTCACAAGGTACTGATATGATAAAAGATCATGTAGAAATAGCTTTGAATGTTGGAGCCAGCCCTATAGAGATAAAAGAAGCATTGTATCAATGTTCGCCTTATGTTGGATTTCCTAGAGTATTTGCTGCATTAGAAAAAGCAAATGAAGTATTTAAAGAAAAAAATATTTCGCTTCCTATAGAATCTCAATCAACAGTTACAGAACAAACTAGATTCGATAAAGGATTAAAAACTCAGGTAAGCATATTCGGAGATGCAATACATGCTGCACATTCAAATGCTGCACCTAATCAGAAGCATATACAGAATTTCTTATCAGCTAACTGTTTCGGAGATTTTTATACAAGAACAGGTTTAGATTTAAAAACTAGAGAGCTTTTAACATTCATAATGCTTATTTCATTAGGAGGAGCAGAACCTCAGGCAACAGCACATGCTAATGCTAATATATCAATGGGTAATACTAAGGATATGATGCTTGAAGCTGTAACTCAATGTCTTCCTTTTATAGGCTATCCAAGAACATTGAATGCTATAACAATAATTAATAATCTAAAATAAAAATATATTATTAATAATGATAAAATATTAAAAATTTTAGTTTATTAAAATTAGTTTTTTATTTTATTGTGGTGGCTTTGCCCCCACACCCCCACTTCTTTTGGTGACCCAAAGAAGCGGCGAAGCCCGCCTACGGCGAAAGACTGCATTTTTATAGAAAAAATAATTTATTTATCAATAATTTTCAAATAACTATATGTTATAAAGCATAATAAATAAAAAATGCAAAATAGGTGTATGTTTTCAAAATAAAACTTTAAGAATAATAAAATAGGAGGATCAAAAATGAAAAAAATAATAAAAACAATATTAATGTCATTGCTTATTTCAAGTACATTATTAATCGGAGGCTTAAACGCTCAAAGTTCAAAAACTTTAATAGTATATTTCTCTTGGGGCGGAAATACTAGAACAGCTGCCAATATGATAAAAAATCTTACTCAAGCAGATATATTTGAAGTAAAAACTGTTGAAGCATATCCAAGTTCTTATAATGATACTGTAAATCAGGCAAGAAAAGAACAAAATGATGATTTTTTACCAAAGTTAAGTGCTAATATAAATAATTTAGCTAACTATGACACTATAATATTATGTTACCCTAATTGGTGGGGCACTATTCCGCAGGCAGTAAAACAATTATTATTAACTCATGATTTCAGCGGTAAAAAAATCGCTCCTTTATGTACTCATGGCGGAAGCAGAATGGGAAGAAGCGTTACTGATATAACTTCATTATGTCCTAATTCAACTATACTAGAAGGTTTGAGTATATCTGGAGGAAGTGTTAATAGTTCAGAAAATAATATAAAAAACTGGTTGGAAAATATAAATATACTATAAGATTTTTATTTACTGTCATTGATTATTATTAATTAATTGATGACAGTATAAAATTAATTAATAATTAGGAGAATAGAAATGAATAATAATAAAGATGTTCTAGTTTTAACAGGAGCCGGATCTATAGGTATTGCTATAGCAAGAAGAATGGGCATAGGAAAACATATAGTACTCGCCGATTTCAATATAAAAAATGCTGAAAGAGAATCCAAAACATTATACAATGCAGGATTTCAAACATCAGTATGTGAGACTGATATTTCTTCGAGAGAATCAATTTTAAAACTTATAGATTTTTCAAAAGGCTTGGGAAAAATAAAATATTTTGTTAATGCTGCTGGAGTTTCACCTTCTCAAGCACCAATTGAAGATATTTTAAAAGTTGATTTATATGGAACAGCTGTACTTCTTGAGGAATTCGGTAAAGTAATAGAAGAAGGCGGAAGCGGAGTAATAATATCTTCTCAATCTGGATATCGTTTAGGCTCTTTAACTGATGAAGAAAATAAAATGCTTGCAACTACACCTACAGAAGAATTATTATCTATGCCTATACTAGAAAAAGCTTCTGATACATTAAAAGCTTATCAATTATCAAAAAGATGCAATTGTCTTAGAGTAATGTATGAATCTGGTAATTGGGGTAAAAGAGGAGCAAGACTAAATTCAATAAGTCCCGGAATAATAATCACTCCATTAGCTAATGATGAATTGAACGGCCCAAGAGGAGCAATGTATAAAAGAATGCTTGATCTTTGCCCTTCTAAAAGAGCAGGAACTCCGGACGATGTAGCAAATGTTGCTGAACTATTAATGACTGATAGAGGATCATTTATTTCTGGAAGTGATTTTCTTATGGACGGCGGTGTAACAGCATCTTGGTGGTACGGAGAATTATCAAACAATAAATAAAACTTTAATACTAATCATAAATTATAAAAATCTATTTAAGGAGGATTTATGAAAAATTTAATATTTATACTTTTATCAATAATTATATTATCATCATGCAGTAATAAAAATAATTCTGAAAAAACAATAAAAACAGATTACATAGTTTCTAATATTGAAAATTCAGAAAAACAAACCGTAAATATAAATTATACTCAAAGCGGTTCAAAAATATTAATAGCATATTTCACTTGGTCAGATAACACAGTAGTAGAAAATCCGGCATCTATTGATGTAGACGCTGAAACTTCTGCAAGCGTACTTTCTCCGGGCAATGCTGAATTAATAGCTACTTGGATACAGGAAGAAACAGGAGGAGATTTATTCAGTATAAAAACTCAAAATAAATATTCAAGCGATTATGATGAATGTTTGAATCAAGCTAGAAAAGAAAGAGATAATAATGAAAGACCTGCATTAACTGACAAAGTTAATAATATAGATGATTATGATGTTATATTTTTAGGCTTTCCAAATTGGTGGTATACATGTCCTATGGCAGTATTTACATTCGTTGAAAGCTATGATTTATCAGGAAAAACTATAATACCTTTTTGTACTCACGGAACAGGAGGACTTTCAAGAACAATAAGAGATTTAAAAAAATTACTTCCAGCCAACTGCAAAGTATTAGAGCCTATAGGAGTATACAGACCAGAAGTAAAAAATTCAAAAAGTAAAGTTGTGGATTGGGTAAGAAAATTAAATTATTAAAATTATAATAGTAGTTTTTTGAAAAATAAATTAATAAAAATTTTTAAGTTTATCAGTTTTTTGTTGTTCTTTTTCTCGCCGCATACGCTCTGCGGACTTCCTCAAAGAACCTTATATCCTCGATAAACTTGGATACGCTTCGCGAAAGTGCAAGTACAAAATTAGTATAAATCATACTAAAATTATCTTACATGTAAGATAATTTATTAAATTAAAGCCCAAATGTAGCCTTTTTGCTTCTTTGTGGCAACAAAAGAAATGGGGTCTGGGGCAAAGCCCCAGATATCAAAACAAAAATATAACTTTACTTTTGACAAAATATAGTTGTTTAGGTATATGCTAAAAACAATCAATTATATTATATAAAAAAGGAGGAACTTATTTATGAAGAAAATAATTAAAATAATAGTAGATATAATAATGACTTTGCTTTTTTTCATTTTAATGGCATATCATTTTACAGGTGATGCTATACATGAATATTTAGGTTTCTCACTTTTTATATTTTTTATACTTCATCATATACTAAATTTTCATTGGTATAAAAACTTACCTAAAGGAAAATATAGTTTTAACAGAGCATTGAATACATTTATTAACACTATGCTTTTTATATGTATGGCAGGACTAATGATAAGCGGTATACTATTCTCTCAAAGGGTATTAGGTTTTCTTAATATTTATAATAGTGGAATGTTCACAAGACGCCTACATATGATTTCTAATTCTTGGGGATTCATATTTATGTCGGCACATTTGGGAATGCATTGGGGTATGTTTATAAATATGAGCAAAAAATTCATTAATATAAAAAAGCAAATATCTATAGCAATAGCTTCATTGATAGCCTTATATGGAGTTATTTCATTTATAAAAAGAGGCTTGTATAATAAGATGTTTTTACTTGTGGAGTTTGCTTTCTTTAATTATGAAGAGCCTGTAATATTTTTCTTTATGGATTATGTATCTATAATGGGATTATTTATATTTATACCTTATTATTTACAGAGATTGAATAACAAATTAAATAAAAATAATAATTAATATAGATCAATTTATATTGAAAATAATTTTAAATGGTATTGACATAAACATAAAATATGTTAGAATACACTAACAAAAGAAAATGTATACCTAACAAAATAAAGCTCTTTGTATCTTTAATATGATACTATATTTTATAACCTTCATTTAATTAAATTTTATGCCCCCTCGAAATGGAGGGGGCATAAAAAATAAATGCTTTCTTATACTATAAAACCGCATATTTAAAAATATGTAAAAAAAGATTACTATTTGACATTATAAATAATATTGCTATAATAAAATAATATTATTTATGTAGAATATTAATAATTGTTACGGATAATAAAAAATGAAAGTTATAAAATTGCTGAAAAGAATAAATAAAGAAAAAGAATTGGAGATATCAGAATACAAAAACAAATATGTAGAAACTAAAAAAGATAAACTTCGCTTCGATAAAATGCTTCAAAAGTCTGTTTCTATGGGACTTGTTATGAAGAAATCTAATACATTAAAACTTACTAATGAAGGTAAAGCATATTTAGAAAGAGAATTAAGACAGATAACAGATAAAGAAAGAGATATATTAAAAGAGAGAAAATCAAAATCAAAAAATAAAAAAACTGATACAAGCAATAAAAAAACAAGCATACCAAAACCTGAAATAAAAATAGATGTAAATAATGCAAAGAAAGACGCTGAGATAATAGCAAAAGCATACAATGTTCCAACAGAATTCCCCAAAAAATGTATTGAAGAAGCTAAGCTATTACCAGACAGCATGGAAAATGTAGAATTAGAATTTGACAGAATAGATTTAAGAGAAATAAGAACTGTAACAATAGACGGAGCAGATTCAAAAGATTTTGACGATGCTATTAGTATAGAAAAATTAAATGACGGTTATAAATTAGGTATTCATATTGCTGATGTAAGTCATTTTGTAGTAATGGGAAGTGCTTTAGACAGAGAGGCAAGAAAGAGAGGAAACAGCGTTTATTTAATTGATACAGTTTATCCAATGTTTCCGCATGAGCTTTCAAATGGAATATGTTCTTTGAATGAAGGCGTAAGCAGATTCACAATGACAGTATTTGTAACAATAGATAATAGAGGAAATGTAAAAGAAAGTACTTTTCATAAAAGCGTTATAAAATCAAGCAGAAGATTAACCTATGATTATGCTCAAGATGTTTTGGACGGTATAGAACAAGATGAAGATTGGCTTGTAGAATTATTAAAAAATGCTGATGATGTAAAAAGAATACTACTTCAAAAAAGAATAGACAATGGAAGTATAGAATTCAATCTTAATGAAACTCAAATAATATTGGATAAAGGCGGAAATCCTAAAGACTTCTTCATCGGTGAGAGAAAAGAAACTCATAAAATCATAGAAGAATTAATGCTTATTGCAAATTGTGAAGTAGCAAAAAAATTAAAGAAAATAAAAGGTGCTATTTATAGAGTGCATGATACTCCAGATCAGGAAAAGCTAGACACATTCACAAGAATAGCATTCAACAGAGGCTACAGAATTACAAGAGATGCAGACGGTAATTTGGATTTCCATTCATTTATAGAATCTATAATGGGAAAGCCTGACGAAAAATTACTTCTTACCCTACTCTTACGTTCTATGAAGCAGGCTATATACGATGTCAATAATATAGGTCACTTCGGATTAGGTTTTGAATATTATACTCATTTTACTTCGCCTATAAGAAGATACACAGACTTATTAACTCATAGACTTTTAAAGCAGGCATTAGAAGGAGTAAATAATTTAAAACCTACTATGCAGCAGTTTTATACAAATTCAGCTCAATGGTGTTCAAAGACTGAAAGAATAGCAGTTGAATGCGAGAGAAGTTTGGATAAAGTAAAAGCTGCAAGATTTATGAAAGACAAGGTTGGAAATGAATATAACGGAATAGTAAGCGGCGTTACAAATTTTGGAATATTCGTTGAAATAGAAGACAGAGGAATCGAGGGCTTAATAAGATATGCTACTTTAAAATCACATTACAGATATGATGAACATGAACAGGCAGCCTACAGCGAAGAAGATGCTAAATGGTACACATTGGGCGACAGAATAAGAATAGTAGTTTATAAAGTTGATGTAAAAGAATTATTCATTGACTTCATACCAGCAAGTGAATTTGATAATAGTTTCGATGACAGAGATATAATAGACAGCAGAGATTTTTTGAAGAAAAAGAAAAACAAAAAAGAAATATATTCAAGAAAATCTCATAAATCAAGTAAATCAAATAAAGATAGAAAAAGAAGTTCAAAAGACAGGATAAATAGAAAAGAAAGAAAAAAATCCAAAAAGAGAAGATAATATTTAATTAATATTAATAAAAAATAATAAAAGGCTTTCTTAAATTAATAAGGAAGCCTTTTTATTTATATTAAAAAAATGACTACAACTTTACATTTATAGTTAATTTAGTATAATAAAGTCATGAGAAATATTAATGTTTTGAATGATTATTTTATGCGTTACATGTTTGCCAAAGAAGGACATGAACATATTTTATTAAATTTAATTAATGCAGTAAGAACTGACTACAATCAAGAGCCTTTTGAGGAAGTGAAAGTACTTAATACTTTTAATCTGAAAGAAACAATTAGTGATAAACAGTCTATTGTTGATGTTAGAGCGGTAACAAAAAGCGGTGAAACTGTGTTAATAGAAATACAAAGAGTTGGAAATCAATCTTTTGTTTATAGAAGTTTATATTATTGGGCTAAAGGCTATATATCTAATTTAAGAAATAATGAAAAATATAATGATTTGAAACAGGTAATAGTAATTAATATATTAGACTTTAATTTGTTAAAAGATATAAAAAAAGAGCATAGCTGTTATGTAATTAAAGAACTTGAAACAAATCACATACTAACTAATCATCTTGAAATGCATTTTCTAGAACTTCCTAAATATTTATCTTCAAGTTCTAGATTAACAGATGAATTATATGCTTGGTTTTATTTTTTAACAATTAAAGGAAAAAGAGAAAAAATGGAGGAAATTATGGAAATGTTAGTTAAAAAAAATCCTATCATGAAAGAAGTTTATGATGAATATAATAAATTTGTAAATACAAAAGATTTATTTGAAAATTATGCAGAATATGAGAAGAATTATTTTGACATATTGGCATTAAATGAAGAAAGAATAAAAGGTAGAGAAGAAGGTGAAAAAAATAAAGCCATATCTATGGCAAAAAACATGAAAAAAGACAAAATAGATTTTAATACAATTTCTAAATATACAGGCTTGAGCATAGAGGAAATAAAAAACTTGTGAGTGCCTGACATTCGTAAGAATGGCAGGGATTATTTACGAACAAGTTTTTTATAAATGATAGAAGAAATAAAAAATAATATTTAATCAATAATAAAAGGCTTTCTTAAATTAATAAGGAAGCCTTTTTATTCGTAAAAATCTTATATCTTAATAGTATTAATAACCTCATTGACCCTATTAATTTTATCAACAATACGTTTCTGCTCCTCAATCGGCGGCAATGGAATCAATAATTCAGATAATTTTTTTACTGATATAAAATTAAATGTTGTTTTACCAGCTACTTGCAAAAGATAACTCTTAAAAGTAGGAGCAATAGTAAATATAAATTCTGGCGTACAATATTTTTTCCAATATTCATTTATAACAAGCCCATTAAATTGCTGATTTGTAGTTAATGGAATTTCTGTTATGGCATATTGCCCCACAGTAGCACTAGTACAGCATAATAATACAGTTTTTACAGGTAATATTCTATTACTATTTTTCGATAATGCAGATTCATTTATAGCCTGTAATGTTTTATAAATTCTTCTTCCTTGATTATGTATATCTTCAACTGTAAACCAAGGAATAGTTGGATTATCCCAAAATTTATTATTAGAACGTAAAGGAGTAAAACCATTTATAATAGTGCATATCTCTCCTAATCTTACCCAAATCCAACTATCAGGTATTTCAAAAGGAAGCTCATCATCTATGCAAACATCTTTTACAATATTATCACCCTCAAAAACTCTTTCATAATATGAACCGTCTTTCTTGTATATCTCGCTTGTAGTTTTATCTTTTTTTATCTTGCCTTCTTTTATTAATTTTTCTCTATCTTCTTTTATGCGTTTCAATAGTTCTTCAACTGGCTCATCTTTTTCGCTTTGCTCTGTGAGTTTGCCCTCTATAGCGTATTGAAGAATAGATTTCTTTATATTATCAGGGAATTCTTTATTTAATTTAGTAATACTTTTTTCAAGCTCATCATACTCATTTATAAGAGGCATTAAAAGATTGATTTTTTCAACAATGCGTTTTTGTTCTTCTATTGGCGGTAGCGGAATTAATTTATCTATTAACATAGGTACAGTAAGTTGTTTCACACTTGTACCGACACCTTTTTCAATTAAAACATCAAATACTATCTTAATAAAATCTAAATTAATAATATTAAATGGTATTATAGATATAAGTCTTACTATTGGGAAATAAGGATAACGTCTTACACATGAAAAACCTATAGTACCTCTACCAGATATAGTAATACTAGGCTCTATAATTTTTGGAATATCAGTATAACCAAAAATCCCATCATTTTCTTTTCCATTAGATAATATAGGAATAGTAAATTTTTCTGTTTTAAACTCTGAATAATTATTTGGTTTATCTCCTCCAGCTGTAATTGATTTAGATATACTATTAATTTTTACCCAAGTCCAAGTGTCTGGTATTTCAAATGGGAGTTCTTCATCTATACAAGCATCTTTCAAAATATTTTTGCCATCTGAAACTCTTTCATAATATGAACCGTCTTTCTTGTATATCTCGCTTATTGTCTTCTCTTTCTTTATCTTGCCTTCTTTTATTAAGCTATCTTTTTCTTCTTTTATGCGTTTCAAAAGGTCTTCTACTGGTTCGTCTTCTTTACTTTGTTCTGTGAGTTTGCCTTCAACTGCCATTTGAAGTACTGATTTTTTTAATTCCGATGCTGTCATGTCGCAATGCCTTTTATTATTATATCTATTAAAATTGTATTTAAATTATATATTTGTGGGGACTAGCCCCCACACCCCCACTTCTTTTGTTGCCACAAAGAAGCAAAAAGGCTATATTTTAGCTCAAATCCAATAATTCATTCTTACATGTGTAAGACAAAATTATTATTATTTAGTATTAATTTTGTACTTGCACTTTCGCCGCAGGCGTACTTCGTATGGTTCTTTTTGCTGCGGGAAAAAGAACAACAAACAATTGATGAATTTAATTTTTATTTTTCCTTATTTTTTAATTATTTCAATATATTCATTATGTTATCAAGTACTCTGTCTATATCCGCATCCAAACTGGCTCTGCGTTCCTGATACTGTTTTATGAGTTCATCCGGCGGAAGTATTTCCTCCTCCTCATGTGGGTATCCGCATAAGTCTATATTATAATTCCTTTCCACTATCTCATCAATACTGTATTTCTTGCTCTTATCAAAACCGTCTGCACTAATCTCTTTTCTATTATTCCACCATTCAAACACTTCATTGAAATGTTCAAGTTTCATAGGTTTAGTTTTTGAAAAGTTTTTATATCCTTCCGGCATATCAAGTCTATAAATCCAAGTTTCTTTTGTGGAATGAGTTTTATCAAAGAATAATATATTAGTTGTAATTGATGTATAAGGAGCAAAAACACTATGAGGCATACGCACTATAGTATGCAAATTAAACTCTTTAAATAATTTTTTCTTTATAGATACTTTTATATTATCAGTACCGAATAAAAATCCGTCAGGAAGTATTACGGCACTTCTTCCATTAAGTTTAAGTCTATACATTATAAGAGTAACAAATAAATCAGCCGTTTCACTGCTTCTTAAATCTGCAGGGAAATTCATTTTTATATTATCTTTTTCATTTCCTCCATAAGGCGGATTCATTACTATAATATCAAATTTATCGCTTTCTTTATAGCCTCTCACATCATATTCAAGTGCATTGTCATGAAAAATGCTAGGATTATCAACATCATGTATAAACATATTTGTAATACATAATAAAAAAGGAAGTGCTTTCTTTTCTATACCATAAATAAAATTATTATAAAGTTCTCTTTTTTCAGGCCCTTGCAAATCATTATAAATTATATTTAAAGCAGAAGTTAAAAATCCTCCGGTACCGCATGCAAAATCTGCCATTCTCTCGCCTAGTTTTGGATTAATAATCTTCATTATAAAATCTGTTACGGCTCTAGGTGTATAAAACTCTCCTGCATTTCCTGCACTTTGCAAACTTCTTAATATAGTTTCATATATTTCACCGAATGCATGACGCTCTTTATAATCTTCAAAATCTATTTCATTTATTACATTTATAACCTGTCTTAAAAGTATGCCGTCTTTCATGTAATTATTATTATCTTCAAATGCTGATTTTACTATAGATTTAACTTTTAAAGAACTATCATCTATTTCTAATTTCTTAAGAGCAGGAAAAAGTTGAGTATTAACAAAATTTAAAAGCTCATCTCCGGTTAATGCCTTTCCGTCTTTATTATCAACTGCCCAATTATCCCATTTTAAATTCTCAGGTATTACAGACTCATAATCATCATAAACCGCTTCCCATTGCTGTTCTTTATAATTAAAAATCTTTAAAAATATTATCCATACCATTTGTTCTATACGTTGAGCATCACCGTTTATGCCTGCATCATTACGCATGATATCTTGAAGTCTTTTTACTAAATTATTTAAACTCATTTATTTCACTCCATTTTCTATTTATATTAAACATTTTTAATTTTTATTTTTTTTATTGTTCTTTTTCCCGCCGCAAAAAGAACCAAAAAGTGCAAGTAAAAAAAATACTAAATTATATTAATTAACATATATTCTAAATATAGCCTTTAGCAAAGCGTATCAGAGCTTGTCAAGTATATAGCTTATCACCGATGCGGCTTAGCCTGTGTCAACAGTTGTTTATATATATATTTATGCCATATAAATTTCTTTTTGTAAATCCTTAACTGCCTTATTATAATTTTCTTTTCCGCCGAATAATGAAAATATTTTTACAGCAGAGCCAAATCTAGTAAATGGGCTATTTAATAATATGCTTCTGTCTGTAATATCATTTATACTATTATCCATATATTTTTCAAGTAAAGCATTTATCACTTCTCTTGCTACTCCTTCATACTTATCTAAATAACCTCTTTTTTTAACATTCTTAATTCTTTCACTTTTTGTAAGAGGCTTTTTATCATAAGCAAGATGACATATTAAATCAAAATCATCTATATTTTCATCAATATGTTCATACTCTCTCAATGCTTCCAAAAATACTCCTCTTTTTGATAATTCCTCCAAAATTACAGATTTTCTTTTATCGCTATTCCAATCATGAAGAAAATTGTCAAGTGTAGCATATTCTCCAAGTATATTCTTTTTTGTATAATCTATCAAACTTTCTGTTATAATTTTTCCGTTATTATCTAAATACTGCACCCTTTCACTTAATATTTCAACTTCAACACCTTTTACTACTATCTTTTGTCTTTTTTGTTTTTCTTCTTTTTCATTATCATTAATTGATATTTCTCCGTCATAATTATCTTCTTCAGTATTAATATTTTCTTCAGTATTGCCATCTTCTTTCTTCAAATATTCATCATGAATACTTAATGCTTCGCCGTCAAATTTATGATCAGCAAATAATCTGCTTACGTTCTTAAAATCAATTATAGTAAAATATTTCTTACCGTAATCTTCTTTTATACGTGTTCCGCGTCCTATAATTTGTTTAAACTCTGTCATAGAATTAATATTATTATTTAATACTATAAGTTTGCAAGTTTTGCAGTCTACTCCGGTAGTTAAAAGTTTTGAAGTAGTAACTATAACAGGATATACACTATCAACTGCTATAAAAGAATCAAGCTGTTTCTTTCCTTCGCTGTCATCACCTGTAATACGCATTATATATCTGCTGTCTTCTTTTACCAAATTAGTTTTATTATTATTCTTGCAATACTCAGCATGCTCATTAATTAAAGCTCTTCTCATACGATCTGCATGTTCTATATCATCACAGAATACTATAGTTTTAGCAAATCTGTCATTTTCTTCTATATATTCTATTATGCGTTTAGCTATTTCAATATCTCTTTCTTCAATTACAATATTTCTGTCGAAGTCTTTTATGTTATATTCTCTATCTTCTATTTCATTTCCATCAATATCTGTTTGACCTTTATAAGGACGCCAGCCTTCCAAATCTGTATTAAGACCGACCCTTATAACTTTAAATGGAGCAAGAAATCCATCATCTATTCCTTGTTTCAAACTATAGGTATAAATAGGATCTCCAAAATAAGAAATACTTGAAACATCTTTGGTTTCTTTAGGTGTAGCTGTCATACCTATTTGAACGGCACTAGAAAAATATTCTAAAATTCTTCTCCATAATGAATCATCTTTAGCAGAGCCTCTATGACACTCATCAACTATAATCAAATCGAAAAAATCTTCACTAAACTCTCTGAATATTTCTTTATCTTCATTTGTTATTAATTGCTGATAAAGAGATAAATAAACTTCATAAGAACTATCCATTTTTTTATTTTCAATTTTAGTCATTACCTTTTTAAATGGTTTAAAATCCTGACTCATAGTCTGATCAATCAATATATTTCTATCTGCTAAAAATAATATTTTCTTTGCTAAATTAGCTTCCCTAAATCTATGAATTATTTGAAAAGCAGTATAAGTTTTTCCTGTACCTGTTGCCATTACAAGAAGCATTCTTTTTTTACCTTCAGATGCAGCTTTAACAGTTCTATTTATTGCTATTCTTTGATAATATCTTGGACTATTTGCTCCCTGTCTGTAATAATAAGGTGTTGTAATTATTCTTTCTTTTTCAGTATCTATATTAGCATCTTGTTTATATCTATTCCATAATATTTCAGGACTAGGAAAATCATATAAAGAAATTTCTCTCTCTTCACCAGTTACCATATTATGTTCCAAAAAACCAGAACCATTTGAACTATATACAAAAGGCAAATCAAGCATTTCAGCGTAATTAATACCCTGCTGAATTCCATCTCCCAAAGTATGTTTATCGCTTTTAGCTTCAATTATAGCCAATGGGATATTTGACTTATAATATAATAAATAATCTGCTCTTTTGGGTTTATCCCTTACAACATCTTTACCCTTTAATACAAAACGTCCGTCGGTAAATGCATACTCATAATTTATCTGATTATCTTTCCAGCCTGAGTTTTTAATTGCTGGTGTTATTATTTTCTGTTTTACATCTTCTTCTGTCATATTACAGACTCCAAAACAAATATTATTTACATTATATAATAGAATATAATTTTTACCATATTTTTCTATATTGCATAATACTTGCTAAACAGATTTATAATAAAAACAAATACAATAAAAAAGGCTTCTCATATAATACTATGAAAAGCCTTTCTTTGTTTATTATAAATTTTATTATGGCACTACATAACCTACTTCTTCTTCACCGTACATATCTCTATATTGTACTTTTACGTTCAAAGCCCTAAATTGACCTGATTGGGATATATTTTTGAAACTATTATAATATATAAAATATCTTCCAAAATTTATATTCTTCATTTTGTTAAGCTCGCCAGTATAATTTATAGAGTAATCAGCATCTATAATATAGCCATAAGTATCTTTAGTCATTAAATCTAAGAAATAATTAGATTTATTCGTACCTATATAAACTTGGTTTAGTGATACAGCATTGTTTTTAGCAAAACTTGCAACATCATTAAAGTTCATCATATCAAATACTCTGTCATCAGGACTAGTTACAGAAAAATGTATAATAGCAGTTTTCTTAAAACTATTTCCTGAAAGTCTTATAGCTTCATAATATGCATCATCTAAAGCAGATATTCCTCCTGTAAAATGGAAAGCATTAGCATTTTCAAGTATTCTTAAATTTCTAGCATCATAATTATCAGCCTTATAAACCTGATCATTATAATGTATAACTAAAACCTCATCATTATTAGTTAAGTTCATAGTAAAGTTACTAATTTCTTCTCTTATCTTACCTTCGTATTGTTTAGCAGCAAGACTATCCTCTATCAAATATACAAATCTGTATTCATGTAATTCAGGAGCATCATAAAAAGCAACTTTATGAGAAACACTTGAATTCTCTGTAACAAAGAAATTTTGAGGAGTCAATCCAACTACAGGATTCATAGCTCTATCTCTTACTGTAACAGAAGCTACAACAATAGGGAATCTATTTAAATATTCTCTATCTACAAACACATCTAAATTAGCATAATATTCTTCTTTTCTAGTATATACATCAATTCTTCCAGACATAAAATCTGTTAAGTATATATTTCCATCAGGCCCTTCATCAACAGAAGTAGGAGTTACAGTATATCTTTCAGAATTATTAAATATAGTGAAATCAGATTCATCTATATCATAATAGAAAACCTTACTTCCATCAGCTATATAAAGGTTTCCATCTTTAGCAAAAGATAAACCTCTAGGTTCATTAAATAAATTATGTTTTATAGTTTGTATATAGTTTCCGCTCAAATCAAATTGCTGTATTCTTTTATTTCCCATATCAGCAACATAAACATATCTATCATTAACAGCTATGCCAGCAGGAGAAAAGAATTCTCCAGCATTCTCTCCAAGTTTTCCAAAACTATATAAGAAATTTCCTTCTATATCAAATATAACTATCCTATTGTTTCCAGTATCAGAAACATATATATTACCTTCTTTATCAACAGCAACAGAAGAAGGTCCAAGAAGCTGACCGTTACTTACTCCAGTTACCCCAATATTAGTAATATAATTATGATTAGAATCATATTTTAATATTTTATCTTTTTTAGTATTTGCTATATATATATATCCATTTGCATCTATATCAAAACCTCTAGGATTTTCTAATTTTTCATAAGGATAAACTTTAGCCACAAACTGAAGTAAATTTCTCCACCAGCTAGTCTGCTGTTTTTCCAATCTTTTTCCATGAGCTATTTTACCTATTAAATTTCCATTAATATCAAATTTCTTTAAAGAAGAATCGCTATAATCCAAAACATATAAACTTCCATCATTCATTACTTTTATTTGTATAGGCTGATTTATATTTTTTCTAAAATTAAGATTAGTAGAGAATGCTTTTAAATAAATGAAATTACTCAAAGTATCCTCTTTTTCTTCATTAACATTTGCAGAATCATATTTGTTAATTTTAGAAAGTATTATAGGATCTTCATACCCCATTCTTGTAATATTAAGCCATTCATTAATAGCCAAAGACATATATCCAGCTTTGTATAAAGACTTACTATACCAATATCTTATGAACTTATCAGTAGGATTTGTATTAAGAGAGTTTCTAAAACTAGCTATGGATGCATCATATCTTTCCTGATTATAATAATGCACCCCTCTCAATAACTCTCTGTATGAGTCATAAGTTTCTGTGTTTACATAATATGGAGTTTTGTCGAAAGTGTATGAAAGCGATATAGACATTAAAAATAATACTATACCAGCTAGAAGTTTTATTCTCATAAATCCTCTTTTATAGTTGTGATATTTTTGCTTTATAATAGTGAACAAAAGCCCGCTATCGGGATCGAACCGACGACCCTCACCTTACCATGGTGATGCTCTACCTACTGAGCTAAGCGGGCAAATTTGTAAAATATTATAAAATTACAGAATAAAAAAGTCAAGTAATATGTTAACTTACTTTATGTATCCTATAATGTTTTTAACATAGTTTTGAGTTTCCTCTATATTAGGAATTCTCTGTAATCTATCTACCAAAGCAGGTCCAGCATTATAAGCAGACAAAGATAAATCAAGTCTTCCATCATATCTGTTTAACATCTGTGATAAATATCTGCTTCCAGCCATTATATTAGTATATGGGTCTTTAAGCATTTCTGTATCAGTAACACCTAATCCAACACCTGTTTGCGGCATTATCTGCATCAAACCAACAGCACCTTTATGACTAACAGCAGTAGGTACATAATTTGATTCCTGCTTTATAACTGCTTTTATCAAATTTTCAGGCAAAGAATATTTTTCAGCAGCCTCTTTAATTATATCATCATATTTAGTAGGGAAACTTTCTACTGAAGCTTTTTTATAAGCATTTATAGCCTTAGCAAAATTATTTGTATTACCATCATAAACACCGAAAGATATATTTCCTTTAAAAGCATCAGAAGAAGTATCTCCGCTAATTACTTTTCCATTATCTAATTTTTTATTAGTATCATTAATAATAGAACCATCAATATTATTTATTTTGTTTTCAGTATTATTTTCAGCCATAGCCTCATTTAAATGCTCTGCAAAAGGTTTAGTAGGAAGCTGAGTATTAATAGGAGCAAAACCTAATTTATTAAAAGTGTCCTGAATCTCACCTATTCTAGCATGTATTCTTTGTACAGACTCTATCATAATAATACCTCTTAATTTTATCAATATTCATAAGCATCGCTAGAAACATATTCCTTCTTCCATTCATCTAGCTTAGCTTGTTCTTCTTTATTCATTAATTTTTTATATTCTAATAATTTCTTTTCTTTTAAAAGTTCAACAGCTCTTCTTTGCCTTGAAGCCTCCTGCAAAACTTCCTGCCTTTTTCTAAGTTCCACACTTATTTCAGCCATATTATCTTCATGAATAGCTATCTGAGAATTCAAAGCACTTATATATTCTCCAAGATAAATACTCATAGTCAGCATTTCATTATTATCTTCCATACTATCAACGATTCTTATACCATCATTGATTTTTGAAATGCAGTCATCTTTTCCATCTCTTTCTTTATTATATAGGGCAGAAACCTCAGCTACTTCAGCTTGTTTTTGCTTTTCTATATTCTTTCTAAGTTTATATAAAGGCTCAAGTTTAAAATCAAATTTCTTCATAATATTACCAACAATTTATATTATCTTTTTTCTACAATATTACAACATCATTAGCATATTCTACATTGTCGGAAATATCTGTTCTGTCAGCTGCTTTTTTTACATCTCCGCTGTTTACTAAATCTTCTTCTATCTCTTCCTGAGAATAGAACATAGATAAAAGAGCCTCTTTACTATCAGCAAAACTTGAAACTTCATAAACGTCCTGCTGTAAATATCTATCCATCATAGGCTTATAATCAATAGCTCTGTCAACCTCAGGCATACTTCCTTTAGCATAACCGCCTATCATTATAAGTTCTTTAGCTTCATTGTAGTCAGCACTCATTTTTAAAAATTCTCTTGCTGCTCTCTTATGCATATTAGAAACTACTTCATTCATAATTCTAGATATGCTTTTATTAACATCAATAGCAGGGAAATGTCCTCTGTTAGCTAAATCTCTAGATAAAACTATGTGTCCGTCTAATATACCTCTAACAGCATCTGTAATAGGTTCATCTAAATCATCACCTTCTACCAATACATTGTAAAATGCTGTTATAGAACCTTTATTTGAAGTACCAGTTCTTTCCAAAAGTTTAGCAAGTTCAGAGAATACACTAGGAGTATAACCTCTAGTTGTAGGAGGCTCACCTCTTGAAAGTCCTATCTCCCTTTGAGCCAAAGCAAAACGTGTTACAGAGTCAACCATAAACATTACATTTTTGCCTTTATCTCTGAAGTATTCAGCTATTGTAGTAGCGGTATATGCAGCACGTACTCTCAAAAGTGGTGCATCATCACTTGTAGCAACTATCAATACACTTCTTTTTAATCCTTCTTCTCCTAAATCTCTTTCTATAAAATCTCGAACCTCTCTTCTTCTTTCACCAATCAATGCAATAACATTGACATCAGCATTAGTATTTCTAGCTATCATAGATAAAAGTGTAGACTTACCAACACCCGTACCGCTCATTATAGCCATACGCTGTCCCTGTCCAACAGTGAGAAGTCCGTCTATAGCTCTTACACCTGTTTGTATATGTTTCTTTATTCTAGGTCTGTTCATTGGGTTTACGGCGTTATGTGAAACTGGAATAGGAGTTTCATAAAAATTATGTCCTCCGCCTGCAAGCGGCTTTCCTCTTGCATCAAGTACTGTTCCTAATATTTCATCACAGCACATAACAGATAATGGTCTTTCAAAAGAATAAACCATATTACCGAAAGTTATTCCATTAACTGGTCCAAAAGTAGCTAGAAGAACATCTTGATTTCTAAAACCTATAGCCTCAGCATCAAGATAAGTGTCATCATTCATATATATACGGCACATATCTCCAAGTTTACAAAATGGTCCTTCACTAATAACCAATGAACCTATAACTTCTTTAACTTTACCATAAGATTTTAATAAAGCTACATCATCAACTACTTTTCTATACTTTTCAAATGTCTTTTTTACTTCTTTATCAAAATCTATATTTTCATCTTTTATCATAATATCATCAAGCCCTAAAATAAATTATAGTATAATTAGAAACCTTTAATAGGTTCTACTTCTTTAATAGCAGTTTCTATTTCATTCAATTGGGTATTTATTCTAGCATCTATATCGCCGAAGTCTGTTTCTATCATACAACCGCCAACATCAACATTAGGGTCTTCTAATACTGTTACGCCCTCAATCTTATCAAGCATTTGATAAAATTCATCTTTATGTCTTGCAGAAACTTCCAAATCATCAATATTAACTCTAATAGTGATTTTAGTTCTGCCTTTAATTCTTCTTAAAGCCTCCTGAATATTCCTAATAACGATACCTTTATCTCTTTCAGTCAGCATTTTTACAACACGCTTAGCTATAAGCACAGCAACCTCAATAACTTGAGCCTCTGCTGCATCTATTATTTCATTTCTTTTATTAATAGTTTCAGCTAAGATTTTTTTCATCTTTTCTGTTAATTTTATTAAATCATTATTGCTGTCAGAGAAAGATTTTTCAAAACCTTCATCATAACCTTTTGCATATCCTTCTTTATATGCAGCATCTTTTATAGATTCTGATTCGCTTTGTATTCTTTCTTTTTCAGCATTAGCATCTTGTATTATTCTTGAAGCATCAACTTTAGCCTGTTCTGAAATAACATGTGCTTCATTTTGTTTAGATTTAAATATCTCAAAAGCCTGTGTTTTAGCATCTTCAATAATTCTGTCTGCCTCATCAACAGCTTTTCTTCTCATATCTCTTAAATCTTCTTCCCATTGAGCTCTAAGTCCTGCAATTTCAGCTTCAATTTCTTCAATGGAAGGACCTCTGTATTCCTCTTGAGATTCCTCATAATCAAGTTCTTCCTGAGATTTATGATGAGGTACTGCAATATTAACCTTTTGAGTAAGTTCAACAATACTTCTGGATTTAAAAACCTTTTCTGGCATAATTTACTCCCAATTATTTTTATAATTATTATCCTAAAAAATCACACAACCATTTCATCTTCACCGGCACGAGCAACAACGATATCACCTTGCTCTTCAAGCTTACGGATGATATTAACAATTTTTTGCTGAGCCTCTTCAACGTCTTTAAGACGAACAGGTCCCATAAAGTCCATATCCTCTTTAAGCAATGCAGCAGCACGTTTGGACATGTTTCTGTAAACTTTATCCTGAGCATCTGTATCAACACTCTTAAGTGCCTTAGCCAAGTCGCTTGAATCAACCTCACGAAGTACTTTCTGTATAGCTCTGTCATCAAGCAATACAATATCTTCGAATACAAACATACGTTTCTTGATCTCTTCTGCAAGTTCCGGATCGTCTTCCTCCAAACTCTCGATGATACTTTTCTCAGTAGATCTATCAACACTGTTAATGATTTCTACTATAGAATCGATACCACCAGCAGAAGTAAAGTCTTCACTAGCAAGAGTAGAAAGTTTTCTTTCAAGTACCCTTTCAACCTCTCTTAAAACCTCTGGAGAAGTTCTGTCCATTATAGCAATACGCTTAGCTACATCAGGCTGAATCTCTGTAGGTAAAGCTCCTAATATACTAGCAGCTTTTTGTGCTTCCAAATAAGCCAAAATAAGTGCTATAGTCTGAGGGTGTTCACCTTGTATGAAGTTAAGCAAGTGAGCAGGGTCTGTACGGCGTATAAAATCAAAAGGTCTAACTTGTAATGAAGAAGTTAATCTATTGATTATATCACTAGCCTTCTGACTACCCACAGATCTTTCAAGCAAGTCTCTTGCATAATCTATACCGCCTTGAGTTATGAAGTCCTGAGCTATCATCATCTCTTGGAATTCTCTAAATACAGCATCCTTGTCAGCGGATTCTATATTTTCAAGTCTGGCAATATCAAATGTTATCTGCTCTATTTCTTCCTCTCTCAAGTGCTTGAATATCTCACTAGATGTTTCCATTCCCAGAGATACTAAAAATATAGCAACTTTTTGACGTCCGCTTAGCACTCGTTGTTTTTTATCTTTTTCTTTATCTGCAGGCATAATTTATACTCCTAATTTTTATTATACTCAATTTTATTATTTACAAATTAACTTTAATTAGCTTTTATCATCAGCCATCCAAGTACGCAACAACTGAGCAACATCGTCAGGTCTTTCATGACTTACTCTTATAACTTCATCCATAAGTTTCTTACGAGCAGCATCTTCCAAACTCATTTCACTTATAGGTTCTTCATTAGCATTCATCATAGCCTGTCTGCGCATTTCCATTTGTTTGCGTTCAAGCTCTTCTTCTCTAAGTCTGCGTCTTCTAGCAAGCTCTTTCTGTATAGCTCTTATTGCTAATGCTAATACGAATAATATTAATAAAGAAATCATTGTTATTATCAATGTTTTTCTTATGAATCTATCTCTCATAAGTTTAGCATCTTCAGCATTGAATCTATCCCAATGGTCAAACTGAATATGTGTTACGCTTACTTGGTCTCCTCTTTTCAAATCATAACCTATAGCAGCCTGTACTAAAGAAGTAACATTTCTTATTTCTTCAGCTGTTACAGGATGATATTCTCTTACATAAGAAGTTCCATTAGTTATTATAGGATCTCCGTTTTGATCATAAGATTTAGTCCATCTTCCATCCAAAGCAACTGCAGCTGATATTTTTCCTATCTGATAACTTCCCTTTTTAATAGCTTCATATCTTTTACTTAATTCATAGTTATCTTGTGAATCAGTTTTTGTATATGTCTGCCATCTGTCGCTTTTATCTTTATATCCTGGAGGTACATTTTCTTCTGCTCCTGCTGCACCTTGAGGTATAAATTGCTGTCCTTTCCAATCCTCTGTAACTGTACGAGTAGATACCTGAACCTTATTAGTAAATTGGCTGTCATCATAAGGTGTTGCAGGGTCATCTTCTTTTAAGATTATTGGAAGAACTAAATTATTTGTTATACTTACATCATCCCAAATAAGTTCTAATGCTATTGTTGTTTCTACTCTGTTTGTATATATTCTTCCTAATGTTTGTCTTATTTTATTTTCAATTTTCTTTCTTTCTCTATCAACTATTTTCAACTCTTCCTGAGCTACTTTCAATTTTAAGTTAGCTGCTTCATCTGTAAAATCAGTTAATACATATCCTGTACTATCTGTGATTGTTACAAATTCAGGTTTTAATTTATCAACACCCATAGCTATTAACTGCTGCAAGCCTCTCACTGTTTTTGGGTCTCTTAATACTTCCTCTTTGAAAGGCTGTGCTTTAATAACTACTGATGCTGTAACAGGTGAATCTATATCTGTTAAATATTCTTTCTTAGGAAAAGCCAAATCTACTGTAGCTTCCTGAACGAAATCTAATTTAGTTAAAAGCTGAGTTATAGCTTTAGTCAATGATCTTCTTTTATTAATATCAAGCTCAACATCTGTTATACCAATACGAGGAGCATCAAATAATTCCCATCCGTCAACTCCTGTAGGCATTCTACCCTCTTTTACCAATTCCAATTCTGCTTTAGCCTTGTCAGCTTCGCTATTAAGAGTAATAAAACCATTTCTATATTGATATCTTATGTTATTAGCATCTAATACTGCTATAACATTTCTAGCATCTTCCTGAGTCAACGCCTGCTGAAACAATAATGTCCCTGTTCTTCTAGATGTGAGAACTATTGTCGCTACTATTGCACCAAGCCCTATTACCAAAATACCTATTAACACGGCTTTTTGCAATGTTGTTGTCTTAGAAAAAATATTTTTTATTTGACTTGTTAATTTATTTATAAAGTCCTGCATTAGAAACCACCTAATAAAAGTTATCTTTAGAATTTATCGGATATAGTTATGTTTACTTTATAAAAAAATTATGTTTATTCTGAGTTGACATAACTATTTTTTCTTTTTATGAATATTAGTTTACATAATTATTTTTGTCAACAAGTAAACATAATATTTTTTGAATTTATATTGGACTTTTTAGATTTTTTTATTAAATTCTATTATTTAACATTAATGTTATTATAGACTAACATTTTTTTATGAAATTTTCAATTAAATTCAAAGAAAATAAAACACTTTGCTCTCTAACAGCTTGTCTGTCTCCAGAAAATATATTTTTATAAGCTTTAATATATCCTTCTGCAGATAAACATATCCATACTAAGCCTACGGGTTTTTCTTCTGTACCTCCTGAAGGACCTGCTATACCGCTTATAGCTATTGATATATCACTTTTCATTATTTTTCGGCTGTTTTCTGCCATCTCTAAAACACATTCTTCACTAACAGCACCGTATTTTTCTAATGTTTCCTCTCTAACATTTATCATTTTATGTTTAATTTCATTAGAATATGTTACAAAAGAGCCTTCAAAACATTCAGATGAACCTGAAACTGATGTTATATGTGCTGCAAATAATCCGCCTGTACATGATTCTGCTGATGTAACTTTCAATCCTCTTTGTATTAATAATTCAACTACTTCTTTAGCTTTATCATAATTCATATTAAAAACCTTAATTTTAAGTATATATTAATAAACATAATAAATTATAAAAAATAAAAAATAAAATTTTTTTTAAAATTATAAAGTCAAATATACAAATTATTATAGTATATCAAGTTTACTTTACTGAAATTGACTTATAATAATTTTTTATTTAAATAAAAAAACTTAATGATAAGCTATAAAAGAATTAATAAATAATTATGATATATAAAGCTATCAAATTCATACATTACAATTTTTTGTCTGAAGCATATTTAAGATAAAAATACAAATAAACCATCATTTAAATGTTAATAACATTTATATTATCAAAAAAATTCAAAAAGATTAAATCCAAAATAAAATTTATTAAAAAAAATAATAAATGTATTTAATAATTAATTATAATAAAAACAAATAATTATAATTTTTTACTACTATTATTATTTTATATATTGAAATCATCTCACTTTTTATTAAAATACATACAGTTTTAATTAGTATAATATTTAATAGATTAAAACTATGTTTCATATTTTGTATATATAAAACATAGTTTTAATAAATTTACGAAATCAATCTTCAATAATACTGCTTAAAAATGATGTTCCATTATCAGGTAATTTCTTATTAAAGTATTCAGCAGCTGTCTGACCTATATCAGCTAAAGTCTCTCTTTTACCAATATATTTTGCTTTTTTTATATTTTTATAAACTAATATAGGTACCATTTCTCTAGTATGATGTGAATGTCCTATTTTAGGGTCATTTCCATGATCGGCTGTTATTATCAATATATCATCATCATCTAAAAGACTCATCAAAACGGATAATCTCTCATCAACTATTTCTAATACGCTAGCATATTTTTTAGCATTTTCCTGATGCCCTGCCAAATCAGTTTCCTGTATATTAGCACAAAAAAATCCTGTCTTATTATTTTCTACTTCTTCTATTAATTTATCCATAACTAATCTGCTATCAACTGCAAATATTGATTTACCAAATCTATTTTCTACTATATCCGCGACTTTACCAATTAATACAGTATTTACATCATTTCCCAATATTGTTGGAAGCTGAACATCACTATTAATGCCATATCCCATATGCTGAACTTTATATCCCTTATTATAAACTCCAGATTTAGGAGCACTCACACCAGCAAAAACACCATCCTTGCATTCATATGCATTTTTTATATCTTCAATACTAACATCTTCTCCGCCGAATGTTATAACCCTTGGAACTTTTACCAATTTTCTAACTATTTTTCCAATTTCTAATAATTTATCAAAAGAAATTTTATCAAAGGTTCCTGTTATATTATAAACTTGCCCTAAATCCGCTTCTAAATTATCACCTATAGATAGGCAGTTATTGACTATTAATATTTTCCTCTCATTTCCATATCTTTCAACAGTATAACCATTTTTTATTAACTCATTTTCTATAATATCTATATTTTCATAAAATGCCTCTTTCTTAGGTTTTTTAGGGTCAGTTCCCATTAACTCCTGATGCCCATAAAATGTATCACATCCATCATGTTTTAATTTACATATACCGTACATTGCTTCTTCAGAAAATTTTGTATTATCTATTTCTAAATTAGCAGCATTAGCTATTCCAAGTTTTGCTAAATTTGGAATATTAACATTATTTCCTGTTAATACGTTTCTATAGGTATTAGAACCAATATCCTGAGGTCTTACATCTTTAACATCTTCCATTTCACCTATTCCAAAACTATCTAAAACTATAACTATAAATCTTTTCATATATAATACCTCCTATTTTATTCTTCCTAAACTGTCGTATATACCAACTATTTTAGGATTACCGCTTTTTATCCCTTCTATCAATACAACATCACTTCTTGTAACAAATATCTGTGTTCTAAAAGAAGAAATGACAGTATCACCAACATTAACATTTTTATTATCATTATCAAAATCAAAATAATAGTCTATGTTATCTAAAGAAGGAATATTAACTTCAAAATCCATCAAATTATTAATATCATTACCAACTAATAATTTACTTATATGAGATCGTCTGTAATGACCTCCTCCATAAAAATATGATTTGGAATTTAAATTATGAGAAATTTCTGATAAATAAATTATTGCCGGTTTTTCCTGTCCGAAATTTTTACTATTAAATGGTGTAGTTCCTGTTAAAGCATGACCAGGCTCACCATGTGTACCGCCATATTCTTTAATATATTTTATATTTTCTAATGAAGTAGTAGACGGCATATTAAGCTGTTCAACTTTAACACCAAATTCATTTAATATATTGTTACATTTATGTATTGTTTCCACATTTCTAGTAGCTTCTATCTTATTTAAATCACTATTATATAAAAAACATGGAAAAGAAGTAATACCATTTATTCTAATATTTTTTAATGATAAAATCTTATCTATATGATTTTTTATCTCATCTAAATAAAAACCACCATACTGACCAGGATATATTGTATCATTATTATCAATGACTTTTATCATTATATCCTGAACTTTTCCAATCTTTTCTGCTGCTTTATTTATTTCCAATATCTTATCTAAAGAATAAACAGTAATTATATCAGAACCATATTTAACAACTTCTTCAATCATTTTGTTTGGTATTTGAACCAAATGACCTATATTGCCCAATTTTATATTATTATCAATCATCACCTGAGTTTCTTTGAAATCTACAGCCACAATACCCAAATACCCAATATCAACAATCTTTTTAGCTATATATGGTACTCTGCCTATCTGCTTAGTCATAGCATATAATTTTATATTGTTTTTATTTGCTTCCTCTAAAATTCTTGCAGCATTTTCTAAAATAGTATCAACATCAAGAACATAAGAATCAGGTAATATCAATCCTCTCTTATGAAAATCTAAAGCAATTTTTATTAAATCAAAATTATTATTTCTTACAACATCCAAAAACATATTATTCAGCCTTTTTTAACAACTCATAACTTTCTTTCAATATTCTAACTATAGTATTTACACCCGCTCTGTTTGGGTTTATTCTTATCATTCTCTTTTTTAATGTAGGATCTGTTTTTATAAAAGTACCAGAAACCCTATAAAATAATGGAGAAAACTCATATTTAGATTCAGCACCAACAGGATTAGGTAAAGCTCCAAGTTTTTCAGAGTATTTCAAAATATTTTCAGCTATTTCTTCATTAAATTCTACAATAATAACTTTAGACTGAGCATTAACTAAATATGCTTTTTTTATAAACTTTATATTTCCATCATTTAATATATTTAATAAGCTATCATTAACTTCACCTTGAATAGCCAAGGATACAGGAGCATAAACAAGACCTTTCAATACATCTAAAGCCTCATGCCCTTGAACTTGACCGCCTCCTGAATAATTTGATGCTATAACTTTATCGATATACTTACTATCTCCTACCAAACATCCTATTCCTTCAGGACCAAGCAATTTAAATGTAGAAAAAGCTGATAAATTTGCCCCCAATTCAACACCTATAGAACTTACTTTCATAACAGCATAATTATCATCAGTTATTATTGGAATATTATATTTCTTTATTATATTGATCACATCTTTCATTTTATAAGAATCATCTATTCTTTGACGGGTATATTGTACTAGAGAAGCATCGACTTGATTATTTTTCAAAATATTTTCAAGTTCTTCCAAATTATTATAATCTGCTTCTAAAGTTTCAATATTCATAAGTTTGAAAGACACTTCAGTTGTTGGATATATTGGAGCTTTATGTATAAGAATTTTTCTAACAGCCTTATCTCCAAATAAACTATATAATCCCCATTTTATAGCAGCAGTTCCGGCACCTCTAACTAAAACGCATTTTTCAGCATTAAAAAATTCTGCTATAACTTCTTCTGCTTTTAATGTAGTAACTGGCTTATTCAAACCGCTTACTACTCCTAAATCTCCTCTAGTTAATATTTCGCTTCCTTTAAAATGTTTTGTAATAATATCAACTAATCTAAATTGTTTTTCTTTTGCTTCTTCTATTTTTATAGATTCTAATGGATATGTATTCATTTTTATTTCCTATATTATAATCCAAGTATCTTTTTAGGATTTTCTACTAATAATTTATTTACTTTTGATTCTTCTACACCTGCTTCCAAAAGTCTAGGTATAAATTCTTTTATTAAATATGCATAACCTATACCGCCATTAACTTTTAGATGAGATCTTCTAGTTATATCTACAGAAAGTATCAATTTATCTTCCCAATTATTATCACAAAGTTCTTTTATAAATTTAACTCTTGTTTCTTCAGGTAAATAACTAATCTTTCCAATAGTATCAAAAGCTATATATACGCCTCTATCCAACAAACTTTTTATATAATCTAAATCATTTGCCAAATCAGTATGTCCCAATATAACATGTTCTAAATCAGCATCATTTTCTTTAAGTATATCAAGCTGTTCATGTCCTAATTTACCTAAACTAGTATGAGTAGTAATAAATACTCCAGTCTTTTTTTGTACCAATGCAGAAGCAATAAATACTTTTTTCTCATTCTCAGTAACAATATCAAAACCTGTACCAATTTCTCCAATAAAAGAAGCCTTCTTCGAAGAATTATCTATACCGATTTCAATATCATTAATCATTATATTAGCCAGATCATCTATACTAGATTCTGATACATAATTTGGTAAAAACGGATCTTTATAATATCCAGTAGACATATATATATCTATGCCTGTTTCTTTTTCCATTCTCATTACATAGTTAACATCTCTTCCTATACCGATATTTGATACATCTACTATTCTTGATACACCTAAATTTTTTATTTCTAAAAATTCATTCTTACTATCTTCAAATAAATCTAGCTTACAATCTATATTGTTTTTTTCTTTAGATAAGTCTATGGTTATATGTTCATGCATATATGTTATATCTTTAAACATAATATTTATCCTTTCATATTTTAAATAATCTATTATCCTTATCTTTCAATGGATAATCTAAAAAATAATCTATAAAAAGTTTAGGACGAAATTCCTGATTAATCGCTTTTGCTATTTCTAAAATATTGTATAAGCCATCATTTCCTTCCTTAGCAGCTATAACAATGGAAGTACCTAATTCTCCTGTAGGTATAGTTAATGCCGTACAATTAAGCATATTCAAAACTTTTATATACTTTTTATTAGATTTTTTCTGTATATATAAAGCTTTTTCTCCCATCATTCCAAAAACGCTGTCTCCAATACCTTCAACATCTATATCTTTTTCAAGATAAATAAAAATATCATAAGAAGAAAAAATATTATTTAACTCTAAAATTAAATCTTCTCTAGAAAATAAATCTTTATCTTCTATAATATTTAATTCATAATCTTTTAATTTGTCTATAATACCGGAATCAAATTCAGATGTTAATAAAATATTTAATTTTTTACTAACATCTGAATTAAAATTCTCCTTCAAAAACAATTTCGAAGCATTAAACAAATCTTCAAAATTCTGAGCTATTATTCCTATTCCGGGTACAAAATCTATATTATCTGTTGACTTCCTTTTTAAATTTCCTTTAAGTCCTATACCTGAAAGTAAAATAGAATATAAATTTAATGATATAGCAGGAGCTAAAACAGAACCTCCCCCATCAGTGGCAATAGAAATAGTGTTAAGTCCATATAATACATTAATAGCACTTCCGCTTGATGAACCTGACATAATCTTTCCGCTTATAGGATTGATTAATTTTAAATCTATAGCACGTCCTCTATCTGAATAATTATCCAGAGTATTCCAAACATAATCATTATTTAAAAATATCTGTATTATTGAATTGTCTATTTGGGTTGTATTCTTTACTCCAAAAGTTTTCCAATTTTTACAATCTATTTTAAATAAATCTAATATAACATTTGGATTTTGTTCTTTTACACTTTTACCAATAAATTCATTAGTTCTATAAATTCCAGATAAAATCTTTATATTCACTTTACTTACAGCCTTAATATAAACCTATTAAATTTAATATATTTAAGAATATACCAAGCAATATTGCAGCTACAGGTCCCACAGCTATATCTACCAAAGGTTTTTTAGAAGTTTTATTTATAGTATATAATCCTGCTACAAATAAATATCCTAATCCAGGAGCCATTTCTCCGGCAGCTAGCATACTTCCAACAAGCAATGATATTTCTAAAACTTTAGACATTGATGTTCTAATTTGATCTCCGCATTCTTTAACACCAGGAAATTTATCTAACAATTTTGCTATATTTTCTAAAGCCAATATCTCTATTACAATAACTAAAGCTCCAACTACAAAAGCAATGAAAGGATTCCTTATAAATATTCCTATAGCAAATACGAATGTCATACCAGCAGGTGCATACACTCCTGTAGCAATTGAAGTAGTAGCAACTAATGGGATAAAACCTAATGCCCTAGCCAAAGCAGTTAATCCAGCCTCTGATAATTTATTTTCAGCTAAAAGATTTAATGAAATAGGGTCTCCAGCAACTAAATTAAGACTTACAGCAGATGATATGATTCCTCCCATTAAACCTAAAATCAATACATTGCTTTTTATCTGTTTTACTCTCTCTGCAAATATATTAAGAAGCATTTCATTAGAATTAGATGTATTATCTTTTTTATCTCTTACAGCAAATACAATCATTATTATCATACCCACCAATAAAGCCATTCCGTCAGGATTTAAAACTACTTTATTATCATTTAAAGCAAATGTTCCGTATTTTGCTATAACCTGTCTAATTATTACTGTAAGTGCAAAACTAAATAATCCTTTTTTGAAACCGTATTGATATCCAACAACTAATGAAGGGAAAACAGAAAATGCAACTATTATTGGAGAACCTACTTTACCTAAAGAAGGCAAAAAGTTAACAGGCAATTTTGAAAATAAATCAACAACCCAATTAAGCCCGATTGTTATTAATAATCCATATACTCCCCCTGATAAAACAGATAAAACTAAACCTTTCTTATCTTTTGGAAATATTGTTCCTATAATATCAGTTCCTAATAAAATACTATGAATTAATATTATTGGAGTAGTTAGTGAAAATGGTATTCCATATCCTATAACTAAACCAAAACTTAATGCAAAACTAGTGGCAAACAAAGCTTTTCTATCCATTCTTCCCTCTAAATATTCAGGAAAAATAGGTCTTAAACCATCATTAAATACTGCTACACCTCTATTTGCTAATAAACTAGCTAAAGCACCTAATAAAATTGCTACTACATATTTCATTATTTATTCTCCAAATTATAAAATTATATTATTTTAATAACTCTCCCATAATTATTGGTACAACTTGTTCTATATGCTGAGCTGTAAATCCAAATGCCTTTTTACCGCTTGCTACTTCTTTCACTATTTCTTCATCAGACTTTATATTTCCTGGCATAGAAATAGTAGCACATTTATCAGCCCCTAATAAAGCTATAGCCATAGCTAAAGCTCCGCCGCCGCCTGTATTACAAGCACCAAGATAAATATCCGCTGCATTGTTCTTTATATCCATAGCAGCTTCTATATCTGTTTTTACTACAACAGATGCCTTATCCCCAGCTATGCTAGAAACTAAATCAGCAAGCTTTTGTTTGTCAATTTGACCACCTATAACTATTCTTAACATAAAATTCCTCCATTATTATTTATTTATTTAAATATTTTCTAATATAACGCAAATATTAACTAATATATATTTCTTCTCATCTTCTGGAAATGAAATATTTGATATTGCTAAAATATCATCATAAATCTCTAAAACTTTTTCATAATTTTCATTTTCCAACACTTCTTGGTAAGCAGCTACATCTATTGATTTTATATCTTCATTATTCTTAACACGCATAATTGCCATAGATATATGAGTTACCATCATAGATGCATTTTCTTCTGTTAAAATTATATTATACTTATCTTTAAACATATTAATAATTTTAACCATTATATCTTTTGTATCTGTATCTATTACAGATGATGAGTGTAAAATTTCTAATCTTGTTTCTAAATTCATAATAATTATCCTAATATTAAATTAATTTAAATTTTTCCCTTTTAAAAAATTTTTTAAATATTGTTCTAACTATATCATTATCTTTATTAATAACGATAACAGCCTCAGTAGCCAATAAATTACTGTCATTATCTGCAATATCTTCCACAACTATACCATTGCTTTCAAGAGTAAACATCTTATCTAAAATATCATCATAATTCCAAATAGCAGCATCTATAGTTTTATCTAGCAGTCTATCTATAACCTCTGAATATTTTATATCAATCATTTTTACATCTTTCATATCTTGAAAATTAAATTTAGTTAAAAATAAATGGTCATTAGAATCATAATCCATACCAATAATTGATATTTCCTGATCTTTTCTTTTTAAAATAATATGTTTTGTTACATAAGATCTGTATCCAAATTCTTCTATAATTTCTAAATTTAATCCTGATGATATAGCTTCCATAGCAGCTAATTTTGACACTATACCGAAATGATATACATTTTCAATCAATAATTTTAATCTAATATATCCTCCCCTCATATGGGAAAAATATAATGGAATAGGAAGATTAAAACTATTATTTATATTATCCATTATTTTTTTATATATTTTAGAATAAGTTATTGGCATTACACATAACAAATATTTATAGCCAAGAATTTCAAAAAGTTTAGAATACTCTATATTTTCTATTAAAGTGCCGTATTTTCCTTTTTTGTATAATTTAACAATATTATTACTATCCAATATTTGTAATACTTTATGTATAGTACCTAATGAAATATCAAATCTTTCTGAATAATTCATTATAGTATCTATGTTATCGCCTATATTTCTAGATAGAATATCTTTGGATATTTCATAAATTGCTGTTTCTTTATGATTCATGGCACCTCCTTATTTTCATTATTTTGAAAATAAGAATAATATTATTATAATTTAATTATAAAATATGTCAATACATGATAAAATTTTTATTAATTTAGTTTGATAAAATATAAACTTTAATAAATATTATTAATTTACAGATATAAAAATATTAAAAAGATATTACAATTTAAAATTACAGAAAATAAGTTTTTTCAATTTATACCAAAAAATTGCTTTATTTCATGGGCCACTTTATCGATATCATTTTCATTAATTCTTCTATGTTCTTCTCTTCTAAACCAAGTTAATTGTCTTTTTGCAAAATTTCTTGTACGTTTTTTTATAAGTTCAATAGTATCTTCTAAACTCATTGATTCATTTATTAAATAATCATAAATTTCTTTATAACCTATAGCCTGCATTGATGTATAACTATTGTCTATACCCATATCAATAATTTTTTTTACCTCATCAAGCAAACCTTTTTCGAACATTATATCAACTCTTTTATTAATATTATCATAAAGAGTTTCTCTATCAATATCAATAACATAGCTTAAATAATCCAAATCAATAACAGGCTTTCTTAATTTTTTTAATTCTGAGAATTTTTTTCCTGTATTATAATAAACTTCCAAAGCCCTTACAACTCGTCTTGCATTGAATCTGTCTATATTCTCTGCCGCTTCTTTATCAATATCTAAAAGCTCTGAATATAAACTTTCAAGCCCATATTTATCTATTCTTTCATAAAGCTCTTTTCTTATTTTTTGAGATGCTTCCTGATTATCATTTTCCTCATCAAAGATACCATATTTAATAGCATCTATATAAAATCCTGTACCTCCTACACCGAATATAGGAACATTATCTATGCTTTCTATTACATTTTTAAATATATCAAGATATTCTTTTATATTGAAATTGACTGAAGGTTCTAATATGTCAACCATTTTATAATTGTATTTTTTTATTTCTTGAGGGGAAGGTTTGGCAGAGCCTATATCCATATATCTATAAACCTGTATAGAGTCTATAGATATTATGGCGGCATTATTAAAATATTGATCTATCAATTTATGAGCAAAACTGCTTTTACCTGAAGCTGTTGCTCCTGATATAAATACGATCTTTTTCACTATTTATTTATTCATCTTTTTTCTTTGAAGATTTTTTCTTCTTTTTTGATTTTTCTTCATCTTCAGAATAATCATCATCATAATCATCATCAGAATCGGCAACTACATATTCAGATTCGTTTTCTTCTTCTACAGTATCATCTTCTGAAGCATACTCATTTTCATCATAAGAAACTTCAGAATGCTTAAAAGGTGCTTCTTCATCTACTGTCATATCTACACCATCTTCATATTCATACTTAATTTTTCCGTCAAGTATGTTTTTCATAACAGTAGGTATATATTTTCCGCCTCTGTATTTAGTTTCACCTTTAAGAAGAGTACCGCCGTTTTTAGCCAATTCAATCATAGCTTTGCTAAGTTCATAGCGATTACCCTTATATTCTATAAGTTTTTCTAACGGTATTATACCCATATATTAAACTCCATATATTTTAAATTTATAATTTTGAATTGATTGCTTCTTCTAATTTTTTATAAGCTTCTTCAACATCATCATTTTCTATAATGATATCAAATTTATCTTTATATTCTAATTCTCTTTTGGCATCCCAAATTCTGAGTTTTATGCTTTCTTCAGTTTCAGTTCCCCTATCCTCAAGCCTTTTTTTAAGAATTTCCATAGAAGGAGGAGTTATGAATATATAATTAGCATCTATTCCCTTGCTTTTTATATATAAGGCACCTTGAATATCTATATCAAGTATCAAAATATTATTTTCATCATCAGCTTTTTCTAATTCTTTGAATGATGTTCCATAATAATTATCATGAACCAATGCCCATTCTATGAAATCTCCATCTGATATCATTTGTTCAAATTTTTCTTTATCTACAAAATAATAATCTTTGCCGTCTACTTCATTTTCTCTTTTAGGTCTAGTGGTATACGAAACACTAAAAACTGCATTAGAATGATTAGCCATATACTTTTTTATTAAAGTAGTTTTACCGGCTGCCGAAGGGGCTGTAATAACAACGATATTGCTCATAATACACCAAATATAGAATTGCAACTTATTATATTATATAAATAAAAATATTTCAAGTTTTATATAAAAAATATTCATATATTAGTAATTAAAACATAATATAATAAAAAAACAATACATATAACACAAAAAAATAACTAAATTTGCTTAAAAATTTATTTTTGCATAAAAATGTTATATTAATTGATATTTATTTATTTTAATGTATAATAAGTCAAGTTTAAAAATCAAGGAGTAAATTATGTCGGATATCAGAGTTCGTTTCGCTCCATCTCCAACAGGTTTTTTACATATAGGAAACGCTAGAACTGCATTATTCAACTGGTTATATGCCAAAGCTATAAAAGGAAAATTAATTCTAAGAATAGAAGACACAGATCAGGAAAGAAGCACTAAAGAAGCTGTTGATATGGCTATAAAATCATTGAAATGGCTTGGTATAGATTGGGATGAAGGCCCTGAAGTTGGCGGGGATTATGGTCCCTATTTTCAGTCTGAAAGACTAGATATATACAAAAAATATACTGAAAAACTTATGGAAGAAGGAAAAGCATACTATTGTTTTTGTACTTCTGAAGAATTAGAGAAAAAATCTAATATGCAGAGAACTCTTAATCAGCCTATTATTTATGATGGTAAATGTAGAGATATACCTTTAGAAGAGGCTAAAAGAAGAGTAGCAAATGGAGAGCCTGCTAAAATTAGATTCAGAGTACCAAAGAATCAAATAGTAACTTTTGATGACTTTGTTAGAGGAATAGTAAAAACTAATAGTGATGAAATAGGAGATATCATAATAGTAAGAGAAAATGGATTCCCTACATATAACTATGCAGTTGTTATAGATGATATGTTAATGAAAATTACACATGTTATTAGAGGAGAAGACCATATATCAAATACTCCTAAGCAGATACTAATTTATGAGGCATTAGGTGCTGAAGTACCTAGATTTGCACATACTTCTTCAATACTTGGTAATGACAGAAAGAAATTGTCAAAAAGACATGGTGCTGCTACTTTAATGGAATACAAAGATGAAGGATTCCTTCCTCAGGCTATGAGAAACTTCTTGGCTTTACTTGGATGGACTCACCCTGAAGCTATGGAAACTATGGTTGATGATGATATGATTAAAGCATTTAAATTAGACAGATTCTCTAAAAGCCCTGCTATTTTTGATACTGCTAAATTAAGACATTTGAATGCTTGGCATATAAAAAATATGAATTTAGATGAAGTTACAGAGTTGTTTATTCCATATTTGGTTAATGGCGGTTTCTTAAAAGAAAATTATACAGAAGAAGAACATGCTTGGGCTAAAAAACTTGTTTCTGTTATAAGACATAACTGTGTTGTTTTATCCGACATTGTAAAATATGTTCCTGTATTCTTTGAAAATGATTTTGAGCTTACTGATGAAATGAAAGAAATGGTAAATAAAGAAGAAAGCAAAAAACTTCTTCAGTTTATCAAAAATGATATAGAAAATACTGATGAAATTACTGATGAATATATGAAAGCTTTAATCAAAAAAGCACAGAAAGAAACAGGATTAAAAGGTCCTAATCTATATCACCCAATAAGATATGTATTGACAGGAAGTTCTGCCGGAAGCGAATTATCACATATATGTGAACTTCTAGGCAAAAAAAATGTTCTTTACAGATTATCTAAGTATATTTAATAATAATTGGGGTAAAATATGATTAATGGTAAACCTTTAATACTTGCTGTAGATGATGAAGAACCTATTAGGGATCTTATAAAATACACTTTTGAACCTCATGATTTTGAAATTGTTACAGCAGAAAATGGTAAATCAGCAATAACTATATTAGAGCATAATCCTGTCGATGTTATAATCACAGATTTGCTTATGCCTTCTATGACTGGACTTGCTCTTATAAGAGAGATGAAAAAAAGAAAAAGCTCCATACCTATTATAATAATTACAGCTTATGGTAATACTGAAATGGTAAAAGAGATAATAGCAGAGGGAGTATTCAGACTCATAGAAAAACCATTAGATTTTGATACTTTAATTCCTATAGTACATGAAGCTATAGAATACAAAAAAGATCAGGAAAATAAATAATAAAATTTATTACTAATAAAAATAAAAAACAAATAAAGGCTTGAGTTTAATAATAACTTAAGCCTTTTGTTTATATATTGACATATAGTAACATTAATATATAATATATTATATGAATAATATAATTTTTATAATAAGCTCCAAGCTCCAAGCTCCAAGCTCCAAGCTCCAAGCTCCAAGCTCCAAGCTCCAAGCTCCAAGCTCCAAGCTCCAAGCTCCAAGCTCCAAGCTCCAAGCTCCAAGCTCCAAGCTCCAAGCTCCAAGCTCCAAGCTATAAATTTATAATTTTCAATAATAATATTAATAATTCATCAATCAAAAATACACAATTAATAAAATACTGCATTTCTTTTGTCGTTGCAAAAATTTTAATTAATAAAAATTTAATAAATATATTTTTTAAGGGGAAAATATGAAAAAACTTTTTACAACATTAATAATGTTATTAACTTTATTAACAATTAGCTGTTCAAATAAATCTACAGCTCCTACAAACAATGATAACAACAACAATAATAATGTCAGTCATTCACAATCATTTACTGGTAATAATTTCCAGTTTGGTACATTTGGTAATGTTTCTGCTTTATCAATAAATGAAGACGGAAGTATTTATATGAATATGGATAATGTTTTATTAACATTAAAAAAAGAAATGGTTACTAAAAAATCTGATTCACAGTACACAATAAAAGGACAAATGCCTACTATAAAATATGATGCTTCATCAGCCGCTTTACAGTCAGTAATGCTTTCTCAAAAAGCTGCTGATATGAATACGGTAGATGTTTCACTTAATTTAAGCGGTACAAGTTTATCATTATCCGGACAAGTTAATAGTGATAATGTAAATGCTAATTTAAAAGAAGTAAGCGGATATATACCAAATGATTATGTTGGTGTATATTATATAGGTGATGATAAAAATAATACTGAAATTGAAATAAGGTCTGATGGTTATATAACTATGAAAGGAAAGCAAGATGGTATTGTTGTTGTAGAACAAGAATATACTGATAAATTAATAAAGTTATCTGAAAATGAATATATATTAAATCATAATTCTGCCAAAAGAAATATACCAAGCACTGGTACAATAAGTTTTGCTGATGCAGAAAGTATTGTAATAACAGAAGCTGAAAAATATTATAATATATCTCAAAAATCTACTCTAAAATTTGAAAATAATACTATGACAATGACAGGTCAAGGATTAACAGCTACTTATAAAGATGTAAATACTATAGGAAAATATATTGAAGAAGTTGCAAAAGACAGATCATATACAAACAAAATTGACTATTCATTATTTACATTAAAGTTAGAATCAGCAACTACTAGCACATTTAATAAAAAATAATAAATTATATAAACTAACAATAATAAAAGGCTTGAGTTAATTCAAAATTGAAAGCCTTTTATATATTAGTTATATATGAGCATTAATAAATAATAGTTAATAAATAAAATATATTTTTAAGGGGAAAAATATGAAAAAACTTTCACTTACTCTAATAACGCTATTATCTATATTAAGCATTGGCTGTGAAAAGAAACCTACAGAACCTACAAACAATAATAACAATAATGCCAATCATTCACAATCTTTTACAGGCAATTTCACGTTTGGAACATTTGGAAATGCTTCTGCATTATTTATTAATGAAGATGGAAGTATTTATATGAATATGGAAAATGGATTATTAACAATAAAAAAAGAAATGGTTACTAAAATATCAGATTCACAATATACAATAAAAGGTCAAATGCCTACTATAAAATATGACGCTTCATAAGCAACTTCAAAATCAATAATGTTTGCTCAAAATGCTGCTGATATGAATGCAATAGATGTTTCACTTAATTTAAGCGGCAAGAGTTTATCATTATCTGGACAAGTTAATAATAATAATGTTAATGCTAATTTAATAGAAATAAGCGGATATATACCAAATGATTATGTAGGTATATATTATGATGAAAATTCACAAGGATATGGATTTGAAATTAAATCTGATGGAATGGTTACTAAGATACAAGTACAAAATAATATTGTTATATATTATGAAAAGTATACTGAAAAATTAATAAAGTTATCTGAAAATGAATATATATTGAATCCATCGTCTTTAAAAAAGAATATACCATCTACAATAGATCCTTCTACAGCAGAAGGTTTGATATTTGATGAAGCTGAAAAATACTATAATATGTATGAAAAATATACTTTAAAATTTGAAAATAACAATATACTTAAAATGACAAGACAGCCTTTAACCGGGACTCATAAAGATATATCAGCAATAGAAAATGATATTAATGAAGTAATAAAAAATATAGAACATCTAAAACAAATTGATTATTCATTATTCACATTAAAGTTAGAATCACAAACTACTGACACATTTACTAAAAAATAATAAATTATATCAACTAGCAATAATGAAAGACTTGAGTTCATAAAAAACCCAAGCCTTTATTAATTTAACAGATTTAAATAATTAATATTATTTATTATTAATCTACAATATTTTCTATTTTCTCTCCTGCTTCATCTAAAGCTTTTTCAGCCTTTTCACCGGCTTTTTCTATTTTGTCTCCAGCTTTATCTATTGAATTTTCTATCTTGTCAGTAACTTTGTCTATACTTTTTTCAACTTTATCATCTTCACAAGATATAAAAATCATTGATAATACAATACAACAAATAAAAATAATTTTTTTCATAAGAGTTTACTCCATTTTGATTTATTTCAATAATAAAAATATTATTTATTCAGCCAATGAACAATAAAGAATAGCCCAATATGTATTTTTAGCATTCTTATATATTCCAATACCAATATGAGTATAATCCATATCTAATATAGAAGATGAATCGCTTGGATCTTTAATCATAGCTTTAAAAATACCGCTCGCTGTTTCATATCCTGTTCTTATAGATTCGCCATAATATGCTACTCTTATACCATTTTCTGAAAATATAGTATGCATTTCACTTCCGTCAGGTCTTTTAGATTCAAAAACTTTTGATATCTCTTCTGCCCTAATAGCTGCTGCATTTTGTAAATCTTCATTTGTTTGATATGCTTCAAGTCCTGCTTTTTGCCTTTCTTCATTTATTAAATCAAGAAGTTTTGCTGACTGCTCAGGGTCTTGAGAAAATAAAGGCAATGCTAAAAATAAAATACTAAATGTAATTAAAATAATTTTTTTCATAATAAAGTCCTAAAAAAGTTTATATGATATAAAATCATTATCAATTATAATCGTAAAACATTTTATACAACTTTTTTACATTAAATAACCGCCGCTTTTTTCCAAAACTTCAGCATATTTTTTTACACCAGTATTAACATTCATAAAAGGCTTATCATAACCAGCTGCTCTAAGTTTTTTCAAATCTGCCTGAGTATATTTTTGATATTTACCTTTCAAAACATCTGGGAATGCTATATATTCTATTTCAGCTGATTTATAAACTTCTTTTAATGCCTTAGCTATTTCAACAAAACTTTCAGCATTTCCTGTACCGCAGTTGAATATTCCAGACTTATCAGGATTTGCAAAAAAGAAATTATTAACAGATATAACATCATCTACATGTATAAAATCTCTTAAGAAATTCTCGCTTCCTTCAAATATTTTCATTCTCTCACCTGCTTTTATCTGATTGAATAAATGAAAAGCAACAGAAGCCATTTTTCCTTTATGATTTTCCTGCGGTCCGTAAACATTAAAATATCTAAGTCCTACAACCTGACTATTTACTTTATTTTCTTTAAATAATTTATTTAGATATCTGTCGAATTGATATTTTGAAAAAGCATAAACATTCAAAGGATATTCATTTTTTTCATCTTCTTCAAAACCATTTTCACCATTTCCATATACAGAGGCACTTGAAGCATATAAGAATCTTATTTTCTTATCCAAACAAACATGAAGAATATTTTTTGTATATTCATAATTATTTTTCATCATATATTTACCGTCTGTTTCCATAGTATCAGAACAAGCACCCTGATGAAATATTGCCTCAACTTTATTATTATTTACAAATGAAGTTAAATAATCTAAAGTGAAATCTTCTTTATCAATATAGTCTTTAAATTTAATTCTATTTAAATTCTTATGTTTAGAAGCGTTTTTCAAATTATCAACTATTAATATATCATCAATTCCTAAATTGTTTAATCCTCTTACTATATTAGAACCTATAAATCCGGCTCCTCCTGTTACTATAATCATATTAAATCCTCCGATTTTTATTATTTTATATTAACTATTAATTTTTTTGATAATATTAGTAGTAGAATATCCATCAACAAAGTCAATGAGTACTGTTTCTTTTGAATATTCTCTGCCTACAACATTTTCTATTTTATAATCTCCACCCTTTACTAAAATATCCGGCTTTACTATTTTTATTAATTCAAGAGGCGTATCCTCATCGAATATAGATATATAAGTAATACATTCCAAAGCAGCTAAAACTATGGCTCTGTCAATTTCATTATTTATAGGTCTGTCATTTCCTTTTAAACGCTTTACTGAATCGTCACTATTAAGCCCTAGAATAAGCAAATCACCAAGTTCCCTAGCCTTCTGTAAATATTCCACATGTCCGCGATGAAGTATATCAAAACAACCGTTTGTAAATACTATTTTTTTATTTTCTTCTCTATATTTATTTAATACAGTATCTAAATTATTTCTTTCTATCAGTTTTTTATTTATCATTATTGATTTATTCCAATTTTATATTTATTTAATTAATTATATCATGTAACATATTAATAACAAGAATTAAAATATTATATTCAATTTTTATACTCTAAAAAAGAAATAAGTTCTATATGATAAGTATCAGCAAACATATCTATAATATTTAAATCCAATAAATTATAATGCTCTTTCAATAAATTAATATCACGTGCAAAAGTCATAGGATCGCATGAAACATATATAATTTTTTTTGGCTTGATTCTTATTATTTCATTTATTACTTTTTTATCAATTCCTTCTCTAGGCGGATCAACTATCAAAGCATCAATATCATAATCAATATTTTTTAATGTTATTAATGCATCTTCATTTTTTATATCAAAACCATATTTATTTGCTATAAGCACAGAGTCTTTATTTATCTCTGAAGCTACAAATTTATAATTATTATTAGAACTTCTATTATCCAATTTATTTTTTAAAGCAGATGTAAAAAATCCGCTTCCGGCATAAAGCTCAACTATAGTACTATCATCATCATTCAAATATTTAATAACATTATACTGAAAATCATCAAGAAGATATAAATTGCTTTGAAAAAATGTTTTATGCCCTATTGGTATATTACCGTATTTAGTTTTATAGAGTATAGTATCACTTCCGTAACTTTTAATGTTTTTATTATGCTTTACTGTTATTCCTTTAAAATATTTTTCAAAACATTTTATATTTATTTTTTTATTAAGTTCAATAAATGCAAGAGCTTCGTCATTGTTATTTTCTATTGCATAAATACTTCCTGTAATATTATTTTCAGAAGCAATTTTTTTTATCTTTTCAAATAGACTTTCTTTTAAAATAATACATTCATCAATATTTACAAACTCATTGCTTTTAAATCTATAAAAACCAATTTTACCATTATTTGCTATCATATTAACTCTAAGTCTGTAATGAAAATTATTTCCGTAAATTATTTGTATATCTTTATTAAAGTCAATATTTCTAATAGCATTTAAAACAACATTCTTTTTTATATCTAATTGTTTATTATATTCTATATGATTAAATAAACATCCTCCGCAAATACCTGAATACTTGCATTTTGGTTTTATTCTAAACTTGGAAGATTCTATTATTTTATTTATAGATGCATAAGAAAATTTTTTACTTTCTTTAGTTATAGTGATATCTAATATATCGCCTTCAACACTATGGGCTACAAATATAACCTTTCCATTTTCATCTTTAGCAATTCCATATCCGCCATAAGCAGTATCAATAATTTTAACTTTCATAAAATTTATATTAAAGTTTTTCTATTTCCTCTATAGTTAATCCTGTATTTTCACTTATAAATTTCTTATCTAAACCTGATTTTTTAAGACTTCTAGCTATAATAAAGCTTTATTTTTTTCTCATTGTTCAATACCTTCTTTTATACCTTGCTGAATACCTATTTCTATACCTTCTTTTTTTCCTTCTTCTCTCTCATATTGAAGCATAGCAGCCTGTCCATAAAGAAAAGTGTCTCTTTCATTATAGGCAGACATCTCTTTTTCATCGGCTACAAATCTTTTATATTTATCCATAACTTTTGACATTATATCATTACCTCCTGCAAGTTTATTAATATCTTTTTCTAAATCTTTTGTTGTAAAAAAATCAATCCAAGATAAAAGTTTATTTTTATTATAGTCATCTATACTAGTATTTTTTAATATTTCTGCAAACCTCTTAATCTATATAAAATGTATCTGAAAATCGTCCAGTCTAAGGCTAGGATTGTTAATATCAGCAAATGTTAAACATTTATGTTCTTTTCTTATATCAGTTTCATTTCCTATATCTAAATTAAAATTTATAAAACTAATACTAATCATTTGGCTTATATTAATGTATAAATCACTTTCTTTTAATTCTAAAGCTATATTTTTAGCTATATAATATTCTTTTTATAAAGTTATTATTTCCAACTAGTTGTATTTCAATAAGTATTTTCTTACCGTCTTTAGTTTTTGCTTTAACATCAAGAATAGACTCTTTTAAATTTTCATTTTCAGGTAAGTTATAAGGATTAATAATTTCAAGATTACTGATAGATTCAAGACCTGCATCATTCAAAACAGCATTAACAATATTTTCTAAAATATCCTCATCTCCCTCTTTTCCGATTAGGTATCGTACAAATAAATCATTAAGTCTATTAATCTCTTTCATAATACTATTATAATAAAAACATAATAAATTGTCAAAGAAGTATAATATTATAAACTTAGAAATAATCAGAAAAATAAACCTGTTCTTTAGGTATAATAGATTCTAATAAATTTATTCCTTTTATGCTTGATTCTATTCTTCCGATTCTATACAGATAAGAAGGAGATTTATAACTCATAAGCATTGTTGTAAGAGTTTGAATATTCATTCTTATAATGTATCTGTCTTTACCGTTTCTTTTATATTCTTTATTAAGTCTTTTACAAACAGTATTTTTGTTTTCGTCCCAATAAATTAAAAAACTTCCATTATTCCATTTAGCCATATTATCTTTTATTATTAAATTGATTTTTTTATTTTTAGGCTTTCTTAAAAATGGATAATCATTAATGAATCCTTTAACATCAGTAATTCTTGCCATTATATAAGGTCTTATAGTTTCTTTTATTTCGCTGTCTTCGAGTAAAAATGCAATAGGTTCATTAGTATAATTATAACCATGAACTTTATCCACCATAGAGAAATGTGCTGATATATAATTCCAAAGTCCAAGCCTAGCCTCAAAATTAAGATAAACAATTTCTTTTATATGAAAAATATCATTTTCTATTACATAAACTAAAAAACCTTTAGCCTCTTCTTTTTCATTATAATATATAGCCACTATAGTATCATCTACATCCCATCTCCAATACTCTTCCCATTCTAAATCTCCTCTAATCAAAGCACCATGTCTTGTATGAGAAAACTCATTATAAAGCTCTATTAAATCCTCACTGTCGGAAGCGACTCTCTCTACCCTGCCCTTATTAGTTATAGTTTTAGGAAGCTGAGTGTCTTTTATTTCAAAACTCATCTTATCAGAAATAATTTCCCACCCTTTTCTTCTATAGAATGGTATTGAATAAGGATATAATACGGATATAGTCTGACCTTCTTTTTTCATGTTCTCAATACTCTTTATCATTAAATCATTCATAAGTCCTAGATTAGAATATTCAGGATAAGTGGCAACACCAGTAATACCAGCCATTTTATATATAACGCCATGTATATTCATTCTCATAGGATAAACAGCAATTTGAGAAGCTAACTTTTCACCGTCAAACCAGCCTAAAACTTTAGCCTTGCTTAATACGGCAGATTTAGCCTGTTTTATTTCATCAATCTCATAACCAAGATTTATAAGTTCATTATTGCTCACTTGAAATGCATATCTTAATAAATTATTAAAATCATCTAAATCTTCTAATGTTAAATATCTTATTCTAAATTTATTTTTCTTTTTCTTTATTATATTTTCTTTAGAATCTTCTTTATTATGATGAGTACTCATAAATTTTACCTATATTTTACATAATACATAGTTAATATAATAAAAATATTTATAATTGTCAATTTATAAAATTATGAAAGCAAATATAATCAATTATTATTAGAATTTTCTATATTGGCCATAAATAATTCATCTGAAGGAAGAACTAAATTATCAATATTATCTTCTTTACCCTGACATAACTTGAAGAAGTCACAAAACTCACAATGCCTTCCAACCTTTTTATCAAAAGCTCTGTCATACCTTATATCATCAACTATTTCATCAAACCATTCTCTTAAATAATTAATAGATTCAGGAGTAAATTCTATAGTATCTAATTTATCATCTTCAAAATGATAATAAGAACCGCTTGTAACCTTACATTTAAGCCCATCTAATATACATGCATATAATTTAAGCTGTATGGTTTTTCTATCTCTCTCATCATTATCTTCACCAACATCATAATACTTTGTGGTTTTATAATCTACAATCTGTAATGTACCATCAGCAGATAAATCTATTCTATCTATCCTTCCAAATAAAATATAATCTCTGACTCTATTTTCCATATAGCTTTCTATTTTGTAAGGTACTTTCTGTCCAAATGAATTAAAGAAATTAGAAAGCATATAAAGCCCTCTTTCTCCAAGTTCCTTTTCTTCTTCCCTGCTATTGAAAAATGCTCTTATACCGCTTCTTTTCCATACATTTCTAAAAATATTATACAGATTCTCTAAAGTTCTTTCTTCTGCACGCTGTTCATAAAATTCTTTACAAGCCAAATGTATAGCATTACCAAAGATAAAATAAACATTAACACTTCTCTTTTGCTTTTTAAAAGGCTTCTCTATATAAGTATATCTATACTTTCTAGGACAAAGCAAATATGTAGACATGCTGTATTCACTAAATCTCTGTAATTTTTTAGCTTCCATAAATTAAAATTATTATTAAATCTATATATTAATAATAGTTATTATTATTTTTCTGCTGTATTGTTATTTTCAGTTTCAGCAGAAGTATATTTATTAAGTAATTCTTTTATATCAGTATCAGTAGTAATATCTACAGGTTTTTTACCTTCTATATCAGCTATATTAGCATCTGCTTTATTTTTCAAAAGTATTTCTACGGCTCTGTAACTGTCAGAAGCTGCAGCAAAATGCAAAGCTGTCCATCCATCATCATCTTGGAAATTAACATCTGCTTTAAATTTAAGCAATGCTGCTATAACTGTTACCTGATTATTCATAGAAGCCCACATTAAAGGAGTAGTTCCTGTATTATCTCCTACATTAACTATATCTATACCTGAACTTCTTGCCGCAGAAGAATCTAATATCACAGAAACAACATTAGCATTTCCTCTTGCTGAAGCAATATGTATAGACATAGCATCATCTATACTATCTTTGGCAAGTACATCAGCTCCATAACTTAAAAGCATATTAACTATATCTGCATATCCATAATATGAAGCAAGCAAAAGAGGTGTCTGACCATCAGCATACCATTTGTTATCTCCATCCATTAATATTGTATCAACAGGAAGTACAGGATTCATATCAATCCATTTTTGAGATAATAATTCTTTTACTACTGCAATATTATTTGCTCTAACTGCCACATGTAATGCAGACCAGCCTTCTGAATTTGTACTATTAACATTTGTTCCTTGTCTTAATAACTCTCTTATTTTAGCAATATCACCTTTTTCTATATAATCAAAAAATTCATTGTTGGAGTTTGTAAGCGACTCATTTTGAGAAGTTTCAGAATTTGTTATGTCTTGTGAATATAATATAAAACTAAATAAAAACAAACTAACCACAACAAATATTTTTTTCATGGAAATACCCTCAACTATATTATATTTCTATAAATTATAGTATATATTTAAAAATATACAACAATTAATATAATAATTTTCATATTATACCACTTGATATATTATCCTATATAAACTAATATATTTAATATTTTAAAGGAGATTTTTATGAATAAGTATAATAAAAAACACTATAGTATATTAATAAGTAAAATCAATTTTTTTTATTTCTCTATTTTTTGTATTATGTTAATTATTATGAGTAATAAAGCATATTCTCAAACTACAAATACTAATAATATAAAAAGATACGGACAATTATCAGCATCTTTAGAGATGGTAGCTTATGGAAGAATGAGCGATTTAATAGAGCAGACTGGAAATGAAGATACTTTAGGTGTTTTATTATACGGAGATTTACACTATATAAAAGAATATAAATATGCCTCAATAGAAGCTGCTTTCAATGCCAGATTCTATGAGCCATTATCACATAAAGCAAGATTTTATAAAGATATGTCTCCTCCTGTATTTGATTTCTCTAAAATGAATATATTTGTAAATTTCAAATATGTAGGCATAAGAGCAGGAGTTTTAGAACCATACACAAAAAATATACCTATGACATCATATTTTCCTACATTATTTTATTATCATACTGTAAGCAGTAATAAAGCAACAGTACTTTCAGGACCTAGAGATATGCCTATAGGATACGACAGTCAGTTTATACCTAGATATGATACAGGTATAATGGTGGAAGCTAACTTTTTTGGTGTATTTATAGGTGTAGGTATGGTTAATGGTGAAGAAGGACTTGATGCTAATTCATCTAAAGGTTTAATGGCAAAAGTAGCTTATAGTAATGATTATATTAACACAGGAGTGGCCGGAATAGTTACAGAAATAGGTTCTATTCCAATAAAAGAATGGGGAGATAGTGTTAATGCTTTTTTCTATTTTAGAAATGGAAGGAATGGAAGATTCACTGTAGGATTAGAAGGTTTCTGGTTCAGACATGGTATAAGAAGAAAAAATGAATATTCTCCTGGTGAAAACAATAATAATGATCATCATTACAATGACGGATATTATACTGATTTTTCTGTACAAACTTTTAATGGAGATAGTCCTTATTATGGTATGAGCGGATTTATATTTTTTGAAGCTAGAAGATTATGGAAATTTGATATAACTGCTCATTTTGGAATACATGATAATAATATATATTCTGATGCCGAGGATATTTTCCAATTAAAATATAGAGCATTCCTAAAAATAACATTTAATATAACAGATGACTTTAAAATAATGATTTCAGATACATTTACTTATGATCCGGTTTATAAAAATAATTATCAATATTATGAATTAGAAGATAGATATCAAGTTGGTGTTATATCCTACGAAGCAAAAAATGGAGGTCATTATACTGTAGACAATGATTTTTATTTAGGTATGAGTTTTAAATTTGGAGGAGTATGGGGAAATAAATAGAACTATTTTAAAATAATTATAAATTAAATCTTTATTTTTTTATTATATCATTTATAATACTTAGCATGAAAAATATAGATTTAAATAATGTAAATAGAATAGTATTCAAATTCGGTACTAACGTTTTAAGAAATGATGAAGGATATATCTCTTTAGCTAGAATATATTCATTTATAGAAGCTATAGCAAAGTTTCACAGAATGGGAAAAGAAGTTTTAATAGTTACTTCAGGAGCTGTGGGATTAGGTGCTAAAAAAATTAATGCAACAGATTTAGATGAAGTTGCTTTGAAACAAGCATGTGCTGCTATAGGTCAGTCCCAGCTTATGTCAATATATGAAGATGGATTTTCTAAATTTGACATAGTTACTGCCCAAATACTTCTAACTGAAGAAGATTTCTCCAATAGAAGAAGATATTTAAATTTGCACTCCACTTTAAGTATGCTTTTGAAATATAAAGTTGTACCTATAATAAATGAAAATGACACTGTATCAAGTGATGAACTTAAACAATTATATGATGTCACTCAAATAAGTTTTTCTGATAATGATAAACTTTCTGCCTTGGTAGCTAGTGAATTGGATGCTGATTTACTTATAATACTCTCTGATATAAATGGGCTTTATGATGATAATCCGAAAACTAATCCTAATGCTAAATTTATACATGAGGTATTTGAAGTTACAAAAGAAATAGAAAATTTAGGATTAGATGCTTCAAAAGGTGGAAGAGGCGGAATGAAAACAAAACTTCAGGCTGCTAAAATAGTTACAAGATCAGGATGCGCATTATTCATAGCAAATGGTAAAAGACCTAATGTACTTAATGATATTTTTGAAACAAAAGATAAAACAATATTTTATCCTGTTGAAGAAAATGCTGAGCTTTCAACAAAAAGAAGATGGATTGCTTATGCCACAACTATAATAGGAAAATTAATAGTTAATGCAGGAGCTAAAAAGGCTGTTTTAGAAAAAGAATCAAGTCTTCTTCCTATAGGAATAACAAAAGTAATTAATACATTTAAAAAAGGTGATATAGTAAGCATTGCTGATGAAAATGGAACAGAGTTTGCAAGAGGAATAGTCAACTATAATTCTGAAGACGTTCAAAAAATAATAGGACATCACTCTGATGATATATTGAAAATACTAGGGTACAAAAATTACGATGCTGTAATCACTAGAGATTATATAGTATTATTATAATATATTTCTTAACTGCTGTGTAGCATCTTCAGGAGTAATAGAATTAATAAATACCCCGCTTCCTAACTCATAACCTGCCAATTTACTCATTTTAGGCATTATATCTAAAAACCAATGGCTTGAAGTTTTATATTTATTTTCAAGTGTAGGTAAAAGAGTATGAAGTACATAATTAAAACCAACTTCACCCAAAAGCTTATATAATCTATCAAACACATCTTTTAATATACTAGAAAAATCTAAAATATTAGAACTAGATACATGTACAATACTATCAGAATGCTCTTTAGGAATTATATATATTTGATATGGCGATTTTGAGGCAAATGGTGATATAGCTATAAAATTATTATTTTCGCATATCACTCTCTCATTCAATGATTTTTCTTCTTTTATAATATCACAATATACACATCTTCCATTTTTAGTATAATAATCCAAGGCCCCGCTAATCTCCTCATACATCTGAACAGGTATAAAAGGAGTTGTTATAATTTGAGAATGCGAGTGATAAAGACTTGCCCCTGCTTCCGGTCCGAAATTCTTAAAATACAGACTATACATCATATCCTCATTTTTTCCTAAATCTTTAAGCCTCATCATAACAGCTTTAAAAATGTAGAAAAAATCTTCTGTTTGTGCATGATAAAAGTTAAAGTAATGATCAGGATGCTCTATAATAACATCATGAAACCCTTTAGAACTGCTGGCATGAAAAAGCTCATTCTCTTTAGGAAGCTCATTTTCATGAGTTTCAGATATTATAGGGTATTTGTTAGGTACGATTCTAACCTGCCAAATTTCTTCCTGTTCAGCATAAACAGTATAAACAGGATCCGGTGTCTTCATTTCATGTCCCCTGCAAAAAGGGCAGCTAAGTTCAGAATTGGCGATATGCCTTTCAGATGAATTGACATAATCGCTTGGTCTTCCTGTTCTTTCAGAAGAAATGATTACGGACTGTTTTGTTACAGGGTCTTTACGGATATGGGGCATAAAAATATCAACCTATAAGTCTTTTTATCTTGTCTTTAATCTCTGTGAGGTTACCTGATTTTAATATATAGCCGTCAGCATTCCATACAGAAAACTCATGTCTGTAATTGTTATATGCTGTACATATTATGATAGGCAATTCTCTATGCTTTTCTCTAACCTTAGCCAAAAAATCTAAGCCATCCATTTTAGGCATTTTTATGTCTAATGTTATTAAGTCAATATGAGGAACTCCTTTATCTAACATTTCTAAAGCTTCCTCACCGCTATCTGTGGATACTACATCATATCCTTCATCTTTAAACTCTTCTTCAAAAAGAGTTCTAATGCTTTTTTCATCATCTAAAACTAAAATTGTCTTCTTAGGCATAATGTTCTCCAAGTATCTTATACTCATATTATAATAATTGAGTTAAAAAAGTCAAATAGAATTTTTTACTTTGATTATTACAATATTATATTTTACAAATAAATAATTGTAAAAAAGCAGAATTTTATACTACAAATTTTACTTTTTTTCACTTTCTATAGATTTATTATAGCTTGCAATAACGCTTTCTATAATACCGCTTCTAAGTCCTTTCTCTTCTAAAACTTCAACTCCTTTTATAGTAAGTCCTCCAGGAGTACATACACCATCCTTTAATTGTGCCGGATGTTTTCCAGATTCCAATACCATAGCTCCCGTTCCTTTAAAAACTTGTGCCGCCATTTCTATAGATGTTTTTCTATCTATTCCCATTACTACCCCGGCATCGCTCATAGCCTCTATCAATATATACATAAATGCAGGAGAACAGCCTGCCATAGCATTATAAGCATGTATTTGTTCCTCTTTAATAACTTTAACCATTCCTACCCTTTTCAGTAACTCAACAACACCATTCTCAACAACTTTATTTTCTGTTTCTACAACTGATATAAAACCATTGCATGTTTTAACAGGAGTATTAGGCATTATTCTCACTATTCTGCTTCCATTAAAATATCTTGATAAATCCTTTTTTGATACAGAAGCCGCCACACTTATAATAGTAGCACCAACTTTAATAGATGATGATATCTCGGCGGCAATAGCAGGAATCATATAAGGCTTAACTGCCAAAAATAAAACATCTGACTCACTAGCTACTTTTCTATTATCAGTATAAACTTTTATTCCAAGATTCTTTTCAAGATAATCTTTCTTCTCCATAGTTTTTACGCTTGCTACAATATTGGTATACTCTATTCCAGATTTTATAAAACCTTCTATTAAAGCTCCGCCCATAGCTCCGGCACCAATAAATCCTATTATCATATTAACTCCTTTTCATATAAAAATTCAAACTTATATAAAATAATACCAAAATATTCAAAAATGTAAAAATGATATTTTATTAAACTTTCATAAATATTATATTAATTTATCATTTTTGCACATACTTTATTCATATAACATTTATCACAATCAGGATTATTTTCATGGCAATAATCTCTGCCTAATTTCCAACATACAAAATCTATTTGTCCAGGAAATTGAGGATTCAATTCTCTTGCCTTATGAATAACTAATAATTTCTTTTTATCATCTTCTAATTGATTATATCTTTCAAATTCTATAAATCCAAGTCTATATATAACTCTAATAATATGAACATCAGCAGAAATATCTATATTTTTATAATCACTCATTTCTATTTTAAATTGATTTGCCAATGTATTAGCTGCCATATTAGCTATTTTCTGACCGCATCCTCTAAATTCTAAAAATCTAGAAACTATAGTAAAACTATTTGGTTTATTTAACCATATTTTTGAAGCATCGCCTCCATAATATTTTATTATTATATTAATTGCATTATAAAATACTTCTGCCTTTTCATCATTAAATCTATGAAGTTTATTCTTATTAAAAAAGTCCTTATAATAATCTAAACCTTTTTCCTTTAATTTATATATATCAAAAGTATTTAAATCTTTATATATCTTATATGGTATAATCCATGCTTTTTCAGAACTTATCTGCACATCCATCAAGCAACCTAAAACAAATACATGCGGATATTCTTCTAACTTATTTAGAAATGTATTTGCCTCTTTATCATCTAAAAAATGTACTTCTTTCATATTATTAAATATCTTGTCAGATTCATTTAAAAGCAGCTCTAATCTTTTATCCATTTTATAATCCATAATATTTAATTCAAATAGAATTTAGTTTATTTATAGCCTCTTCTATAGACTCTATTTTAGAATCATATTTATTAATATTTTCTAATCTGTTTATGCCATTACAAGCCTGCCATAAAGAAATTAAAGCTACATAATCCTCAGCTTTATTTTTTATATTATAATTATCGAAATTGCAAATTATATCAGATAATACATATTCAAAATCCATTATAACAGATTCATATATTTTCTCAGACTTATCAAAATCTTGTATATCTTCAAAGCATAAAGCTGTTTTTATTAAATCAGGACCTACCAAAGCTTTATAATCAGACATAACATTGCATGTTATATAGCTTTTATAATACATTACATCCGCTCTGTTTTTTAAATCTCCATATATAGCATAAAAATCACTGAATACATCAAATATATATCTATATATAGAAGAAGTAAGATATATACTTAATCTATCGGCTAAATTGGCATTTTTGAAATTGAATACAATATTGCTTGTTATAATCAATATAAACTCATGAATTCTTTTTAATAAAATATCAAGTTCTTCTTTTAATTCTCCGAAATATAACGCATATACAAATCTTACAAAGTCTCCATACAATAATGCATTATTAACAGTCAAATCGAAACTTATATTGTCTATACCGCTTATATTCTTATTATTAATCAATTCTTTTATAACCCTTAAAACGCTTCCATCATCCTCATAATAAAAATTATAATTATTAGAAGTGAATAACGCTATAGCCTCTAGTTTGCGTTTAGATGAAAAATCTTTTATATAAGAATTTAATACAGATTTGGCCAAAAAAACATTTCCCGATGATAATGGCTTCAATATATCAGCATATTCGCCATTAAATAAATTTTCTTTTAATTTTATTAATTCTTCTTCATTCATAATTTACCCCTATATTTACAATATATATTATACTATATATTTGTAAATAATTATATAACAATAAAAAAATTAAATATATACTTTTTATTCATTTTGATATAAAATAAACCGCATTAAAAACTAATAGGATATAAAAATGGAACTTTTAGCACCTGCTGGAAATAAAGAAAAATTAGAAGTAGCATATCATTACGGAGCTGATGCCGCATATATAGGCGGAGCTTTATTTAATTTAAGACATCAAAGCAAAAATACAACTATAGATGAACTTGCTGAATGTGCTCAATTAGCTAAAAACTTAAATAAAAAAATGTATTTAACTTTAAATGCTTTTCTCCATGAATATGATAAAAATAATTTAAAAGCATACTTAAAAGAAATACAGAATCTAAACATAGATGCATTCATAGTTTCTGATTTAGGAGTACTTGGAATAGTTAAAGAAACAATACCTGAAGCAACTATTCATATAAGCACTCAGGCTTCTGTTACAAATAGTTATTCATGTAAAATGTATGAAAGTTTAGGAGCAAGCAGAATAATATTAGCTAGAGAACTTTCTTTAGATGAGATAAAAGAGATCAGAGATAATACTGATTTAGAATTGGAAAGTTTTGTGCATGGTGCTGTATGTATGTCATATTCAGGAAGATGCCTTCTTTCTAACTTTTTAAATAACAGAGATGCTAACGGAGGAGAATGCTCTCAGGTTTGCAGATGGAATTTCAAAACATATATAGAAGAGAAAACAAGACCTGGTGAGTTCATGGAAATTGAAGAAGGAGAAAATCATACTACAATATTAAGCAGCAGAGATTTACAAATGGCTGAATATCTTCATTTACTTCAGAAAGCCGGTATTGATTCTATAAAAATAGAAGGAAGAATGAAAAGCGTATATTATGTGGCTAATACTGTAAGAGTTTATAGAATATTATTAGATTTGCTTGACAGAATCGGTTATGATTCATATCCTGAAGCAATAAAAAAAGAACCTATAGCAAGTTATTTGAAAGAGCTTGAAACTATAAGCAGAAGAGAAAGCGATACAGGATTCTATTTTGGAAGAGATAATATAAAACCTACACTCAAAGGATATTTAAAAGGCAGAAGACTTATGGGTATGATTGCAGACGACAGTGAAGAATATGCCAAAATCACAGTATACAACACTATAAAAAATGGTGATAATTTAGTGTATATAGGAAAAGATTTCATAAAGCATAATGATAACATATTCAAACTATTTATAAAAACGGAAGAAAATGAATTTGTGGAAGTTGATAATATTAGAAATATAGATAATGCCTATATAAAATCAGGAGTACATGATTTCAAAAAATACGATATTATCACTGTAGAAGAAGATTAAATTATGGTATTAGGTGTTGACTTCGGAAGAAAAAAAACAGGTACAGCATTCATGGATATGGATATAAAAATTCCTTTTCCATGCAAACTTATAGAAGAAAGCAATGCCAGAAAAGTAAAACGTGCTTTGATGGATATAATAGAAGAAAAAAAGATTGACACTGTTGTTTTCGGTTTGCCTTTATCAGATGAAGGAAAAGAAAGCGAATGGTGCTCTGAAATAAGAAGATTTTCTGAGTTTCTTTTAAAAAGTGTAAAAGTTGATATTGTATTTGTTGATGAATATGGTACTTCTAAAGAAGCTGACTTCATATTAAGAGGCAAAAAGAAAAAAGTTAAAAATAAAGCTAATGATTTAATTGCAGCAACTTTAATATTAGAAAATTATTTGAATGTACTTAATATGAATAATAGAAATCAATAATATAACTATTTACTATTTTTATGATTAGATAGTTATATATATTAATAAAAAATATAAAAAGGTAATAAAAATATGAATAATAATATAAGCAAAAAATATATAACTTTATCATCTATAATTGTAATTCTAATTATTATATTAATTGCAATAACTTTTATGAAAAACAGAGGATATTCATTGCCTGAGTTAAAAAAGATAACTTCAAATATATCCGAAATCACTATAAAAAGAGGAGCAAATGAAACTATACAAATAAAATATAATGATAATAAATGGACTGTAAATGATAAATATAATGCTAATGAAGCTTTAGTAACTTCAATTACAAATGCTTTGAGTACTATACAGCCTGTAGAAATAGTTTCAAGAGGAGACGATAACAGCATATCAAAATATAAATTATCTGATGAGGAAGCATTAACCGTTTTAGCATCAGACAGCTCTTCAAAAGAAGTAAGAAATATAAAATTCGGTATGAAAGCAGCTTTTGGAAATAGCGTATATGCTAAAATAAATAATGATAATAATATATATCTTATTGGAAATACTTCTTTAAATCCCAAAGATATATTTGATAAAACTGAAAATGATCTTATAAATAAAACTATATCTGAAATACGCAATGATGATATAGAACAAATAACTATAGAATACAATAATAACTCATATACATTATCAAAAAATACTAATGATACTAACAGTACTTGGATAAAAAATTGGAATAATAATACTGTAGCAGGAAATGATGTTTATACAAGTATATTTACTTTGTCTAATTTAATTGCTGACGGATTAATAACTAATGATAATATAAATAAAAATACTTCATTATATAAAATCAATATACAGGCTTTGAATGGAAATATATCTTATGAAATATTAAATAAACTTGATGATAATAATTATGAGATAGTAAGTCCCAATGATAATAACAGATATTATATGACAGAAAAAACATTTGGAACATTCGTAGAAGCTATTAATAATATAATTAATTGATCATATTTAAGCAGTAAAAATATAAAGGGGCTTTTTAATAAGCTCCTTTTTAATACCAAGTAATGACTATAAGAAAAAAAATTACATAGTGAAAGATTCACCCAGATAAACTTTACGTGCTAATGGATTATTAATTATTTCATCAGGTGTTCCCTTTACCAATATTTGTCCATTACCCATTATATATGCTCTATCTGTGATTCTCAAAGTTTCGCGTACATTATGGTCTGTAATCAGTATTCCTAATCCTTTTTCTTTTAAAGAAGCTATGATGTTCTGTATATCTATAACGGCAATAGGGTCGACTCCCGCAAAAGGTTCATCCAATAATATAAATTTTGGATTAACAGTTAATGCCCTTGCTATTTCACATCTTCTTCTCTCACCGCCGGAAAGAGTGTACCCTTTTTGTTTTCTTACATGGTTAATATTAAATTCATTAAGAAGCATATCTGTTATATCCATTCTTTGCTTTGCAGATAATGCTCTATTATATTCCAATATGCTAAGAAGATTATCCTCAACAGACATCTTACGGAATATCGAAGCCTCCTGAGGTAAATATCCTATTCCTAAAGTAGCTCTTTGATGCATATGAAGTTTTGTAATATCAAGATCATTAAGATATACATTTCCAGCAGTAGCAGTAACGAATCCTACAGTTATATAGAAACTTGTTGTCTTTCCTGCTCCATTAGGCCCTAAAAGACCAACAACCTCACCCTGTTTTACATTATAAGAAATATCGCCTATTATTTTTCTTTTTCCGTAATATTTTGTAAGATTAACAGCTCTTATCTCATAAGGATTTGATTTATCATAATTAAAGAAACTCTCAGCCGTTATCGGATCATTATTAGAGGGCATAAAATTTGTATCATCTTTTTTTTTAAAAATATTAAGAAATTTACTAAACATATACCCTCTCTTTATTTATTATTATTTATTTTTTATTATTGTACATTTATATCAAGTCCGCTTGAATGCTTTTCAGTATTTAAAGTATTCATAGCCTTATCAAATGTATAAAGGTTTCTTCCTTCTAAATTACCGCCGCCAAGCATTTTAATTTTTTCAATAATATCATTAAATAATTCTTCTTCTTCAAGCTGTTCTTGTATAAACCAATCTAAGAACCTAGATGTAATATAATCTTTGTTCTCCATAGCTTTTCCAACTAATTCATTTATACATGAAGTTACATACTCTTCATGTTTTAATATAGTTTCAAATAAATGCTCTACTGAATTAAAATCGCTTTGAGGTGCATGCATTTCGCTTATAACAGCCTGTCCACCTACTTTATTTATAAAATCTCTAAATTTTTCAAAATGCTCTAATTCTTCTTTATAGTGTCCGTATAAAAAGCTGCTGCATCCTTTCAAGCTTTTTTTGTCACACCAGCCTGCCATATTAAAATAAAGGCTAGCAGAATATAATTCTTTATTTAACTGAATATTTAATAATTTAATAGTATCCTCTTTTATTATAGACATGATAAACTCCTTTTTAATATTTTATAACCTCTAACTATTCTATAATATGTTTTAAAATTATCAATAAAAAAAATATTATATTTTTATAAAACTATTTGCCGTAGTGGCGAACCGCACGGTATTGCTTATTCTTATCAAATGCCCTATGTAAGTGCGGCTGATTACTTTTCATTATACAATATAAAAAGCTATAATATTATATAACTAATTATAGAAATAAAATGTATTAATATTATAATTACCTTGTACGAGCTGTTACCGCAGGTACGATTCGCGCCACCAACCCACACAGTATTGCTCAACCTTTAAGATAGTACAATGTACGCGACCGAAGGAAGTACCCGGACGAAGTCCACCCGCAAAGCGTGCCTTTGGCAAGGTGAGGGTATGCGGCATCATACCTTTCATTATACAGTGAATTATAATAATAAAAAATTAAAAAAATATTATAATACAATCCCATAAATAAAAGGCAAACAAATACAATAAAAACCTATTCCGCTTAAATTCTAATTAATAAGATTCTTCACTTCATCCCAGCTTAATTTATTTATATCGCCCATAGAATCGCCTACTACAGTATCAATCAATAAACGTTTTTTATTCTGAAGTTCTAGTATCTTCTCTTCTATAGTGCCTCTTGTGATTAGCTTATAATTAGTTACAACGCGTTTTTGTCCTATTCTGTAAGCTCTATCAGTGGCCTGATCTTCAACGGCAGGATTCCACCATAAATCATAATGCATTACAGTGTCCGCCTGAGTAAGAGTAAGTCCTGTACCTGCTGCTTTAAGGCTAAGTAAGAATATAGGTGCCTCTCCTGCATTGAATCTATGAACTAAATCCATTCTGTCCTTTGTGGCTCCGTCCAAATAAAAATAATCTATTCCTAGTTTCTTGAAGGCTGAACGCATAAGATTAAGCATTCTAGTAAATGAACTGAATACCAATACGCTATGTCCACCTGAAATGGCTTCTTTAATCATCTCTATAAACATATGGAATTTACCGCTTGTATGACTCTCACCTCTCAAATCATCATGCATTAATCTTGGATGGCAGCAAACCTGTCTTAATCTTGTTAATGCTGAAAATATTTCTATATGTGATTGAGCAAAACCTTTACGTTTAACAGTTTCAAATATCTCTATTCTAGCCGCTTCAAGTATAGACATATAAAGTTCTTTTTGATCTTTAGTTAAATCGCAGTAGCTTACAACTGTATGTTTAGGAGGCAAATCTGTAAGTACATCAGTTTTTAATCTTCTTAATATGAAAGGTGCTATTCTAGTTTTTAAATTATCCAATGCCTCGCTTGAACTATCCAAACCTGCAAGTATGGGAGCTTCATAATCTTCGACAAAATCCTTATGCTTGCCCAAAAATCCCGGCATAAGAAAATCAAACATTGACCACATCTCACTTATGCTGTTTTCTATAGGCGTACCGCTTAAAGCAAGTCTTTTTAATGATTTCAAACTCTTTACCATTTTGGCATTCTGAGTATTGGCGTTCTTTATATGCTGTGCCTCATCAAGTATAAGATAGTTAAACTCATTTTCACTTAATGCTTTTACATCGCGTCTTAATGTAGAATAGGATATTACCGCAACATCATAATTGCTTACAGCCTTAATCTTTTTCATTCTAGTTTTTAAATTACCTGATAAAACTATAACTTCAAGAGAAGGAGCAAATTTCTTAATCTCGCATTCCCAGTTAGCAACGCATGAAGTAGGAGCAACAACCAAAGAAGTGAGTTTATTTCCATTTTCTTTTTCTTTTAATATTGTAGCTATAGTCTGAAAACTTTTACCAAGTCCCATATCATCGGCAAGTATACCGTTTAATGACATATCAGCCAATTTTCTAAGCCATTTATAACCTATTAACTGATAGCTTCTGAACTCGCCTACTATATCTTTAGGAGGAGTTTCATCATACTCAACACGCTTTATATTGGCTATAGTATCAACTGCATTATCATCTAAATCCAATTCTATTCCGCTATGTTTCTCAAGCATATCAGCGAAATAAGGAGCACTGAACATAGGAAGCAAATATCTATTATCTTCTTTCTGTTCTATAGGATTTTCTTTGAACATCTTGGCTATATAATCAATTACTTCCAAATCTATAGGTACAAATGAACCATTCTGAAGTCTTATATATTCTTTATTTTCAACCTTTACGGCTCTTACTATTTCTGATAAATCATGAAGTTCTTTAACCCCTTCAAAAGAAAAATTAATCTCAAAGAAGTTAATATCTTTAGTTAAAGAAACTCTCATTTTAAGAGGCTTAACATTCAATTTCAATGATTTGAAAGATTCACTATAATAACAAGTCCAGCCCCTATCCTGAAGTGCAGGAAGTATTTTATAACATAAATAGAATATCTTCTCATCATCTGAAGTAGCAAATGTATAATCTCCTACCTTCTCCAAATATTTTGATAAAGTTCTGCAGAAATATTCTTCTTTTTCAGTATCTCTGTAAATCTCTGTAACCTCATTATCAAACATATTGCTGCTTGTGAACTTTCCGGAATAAGGATCAACAGTAAAAGAACCATATTTAAACTTTATAGTAGAAAATACATTAGTTCCGTCATAATCCAAAAATACCAATGCCTGAGCAGGGAAAGCTAATATATCATTCTCTTTTATATCTTCAGGAAGTTCTATATTATCAAAATCTTTTTTAAGATTAGGAAGAACCCTTGAACAGAAATCTTTTATATAATCTTTTTTTACCACTATATTGTCTTTAAAAATATTCTTTTTTATTCTAGGGTATGAAGGATTAGTCTCATAAAAAATATCTTTATATAGTACAAAATCGCAGTTTTCTCCGAATGTATAAACTCTATTTAAATCAACATCTTTAATACTAAGATTAAGCACTAAATCTTTATTTTCATTATAATAGCTTTCTAGCTGTAGATTTAACACTTCATCGCTGAATGTAATTACTCTGCTTTCAAGTCTTATATTAGGAACATCTTTTAAAAGCGATAAACATTGATATGCATTATAATCTTTGAACCATAATTTACCATTTTCTTGTATCTGCTTAGCTTCTGCATATAAATTATTCAAAAATCTTATTAATTTAGCTTCCGCCTTGCTGAAATCTTCAAGCTCTATTACTCTTTCATCATCTTCTATATTCTGTTTCTCTCCGATAACACATGAAAATAAGAAACTTTCAAGCTCGCCTACTCTATACTCTTTTTTATTTTCTAAATCTATTAATTTTAAAGAAAGCCCCAAAGTTCTTTCATTGTTGTTGTCGCCTCTTAATGATAATAATACTGATAAACTATAATACTCCCTATAAAGATTATCCCTGTAATTATCCATTAAAGGAGATCTGGTATAATATAGCCATTCTTTTCTTGAAGGGTCTATTATTTCTGATGAATCTTCTTTCTTACTTCTGTCTATTCTTTTATTATCGCTTTCTGTAATAACTACACTATTGGCTATAGTTTTTATAGATGCCTTTGCAAGCTCATCATTTTCTTTAGCATTGGCATTTAAATTTAAAAAAGGATTATCATTTTCCTTAATTTTCTTTTTAGACTTACCCCTAGTATTCATTCCCATAACCTTACTATATTTATACACATTATTTTGAGGCTTTTATAATAATAGAATTATTAAAAAAGTCAATATCATATATTGTATAAAAAAACATGATTTTTGATAATATGTAAAAAAGAATAGTTTTTTATATATTATGATAACTAGATTATGTTAACATTATATATATTTATAGTTGTTTTTTATATCTTTTATTAGAATATATTTAAATTTTTAAAATAATTTTCAGCATCATTATAGCCCTGTTCTATTCTCTTTTCAGCACCTTTAGGAGAGAAATCAAGCACACCCTGAAAAAAATTTCCTAAATCTTTTGAAGGATACATTTCATAAATATTGACATTATCCTTCTTTTTAACAGGCTTTTTATAATCCAAATGAATTACTATTATGTCAGTGCAATCTTCATAAAGATAAAGCGGCTCTATAGGACAATCATCTGTATAGCATCCGTCAAGATAGAATTTATCATCAATCTTTTCTGTAGGAAATACGGTTACAAGAGCAGAAGTAGCTAAAAGTATTTTCTTTATTCTTTCATTAGAATTGCCGTTTAATTTGAAATATTTTGATTTTATAAAAAAAGGAGCATTATATTCCGTACAGGAAGCATATATATTAAAATGATAATTTGACAAAATATTAAGATCAATATATTTATCTATAACTTCTATTAAGCCTTCTCTTGAAAATATACCAAATATAGAAGATTTTTCAATTTTGAAATAGTCCTTAATTTTTTTTGGAGTAAGAATCTTTGTTTCTATTTCTTTAGTCCAAACCTTTTCCGCTGCTTCATAATCATTCATAGCCATGAGGCAGGAATTCAAAGCACCTACAGAATTTCCGGAAATGGCACTAACTTTATCATATATACCGGATTCTTTTAAATACTTCCATACACCTATATGATAAGCACCTCTGCCTCCTCCTCCGCCTAATACAAGTCCGATTTTTTTCATAACTCAAATATACTAATTTAATTAAAAAAAATGCTATTGCATATCAAATACACAATAGCATAATATTTAAGCAATAATTAATAATTGATTAATTACCGCCATTATTCTGATTAAGTGAAGACTCAAGTCTCTTTCTTTCTCTTTCAGCCTGCTGCAATTCTGCCTGCATTTGATAATATGAAGCAAGTCTCTGCTGTCTGTATTCTTCTATACGGTCTTTTTCATCGTCCATTCTTCTCTTATTATCATCTAAACGGCTTTTAGTCATAGCAATACTATTTTCAACGATACCTCTTGTCTGAGAATAAGGAGTTATAAAATCGCTCATAACATAAGCAACTCCTGTATCAGGTATATCATCGCCTGTAGTATCATTAGAGAATAATTCTTCTATACCATCCATCTGAGTTTCTATCTTATTCATAAATTTTTCTTCATCTACCTGTAAGAAACCTTTTTTTACTTTAGACCAATCTTCTCCGGCATTTCCTCTGTTTATTCCTATCTGGTCAAGAAGAGCCAATTCCTCACCATACTCTGTTTCATAAGCATCAGCAACTATCATTCTTACCCTTTGAGATACAGTACTTACAAGAGTATTTCCGCTGAATACTCCTACATAATAAAGTTTCTTTCTAAGAGCATCATCTGACATATCAGGATTAAACTCTACTCCTAAAGTGGTAGCCAAATCATTCAAGTCGGTTCTATTCATAGTTTCAAGTCCGTCTCTTATATCTCTAGCTAAAGGTCTTAACATAGTATCATTGAGAAGGTCTATAACTTCATTATAAGCCCTTATAAAATTAGCTATAGCATTAACAACACCCTCTTTATCAACTTCAATAGTAGTGGCAAATGCTTCAGGAGTAACTTTTTTAGCTGTGATATTAAGTCCATTAACTACATCATTAAATTCATTGCTCTCGCTTAATACATCAACTCCGTCTATAGAAGCTCTAGCATCTGTTGCCTCTGATACCAAATAGTTAGGAGCATCTTCCTCTTTACCCATATCCTCAACTAATAAATCCTTATAAAATACATTATAACCAGCATTTTTATTTATAAGAACAACTTCTGTTATAACATCGCCAGGTTCAAATTGTCCGCCTATAGGAATATTGAGTCTTTGCCATGAAGAACTTATAGTAGGTAAAGCAAAGAATTTTTCTACTTCATCTCCAGCTTTATTTATATATTTTACACCTATAATCTCAGAATTAAATCCTGTATCATCTACTGGTTCAGGAGCTTCTGCTTCAACTCCCTCTTTTGCCTTCCTTTCAGCTTCTAAAGCATCTTTATATTTCTTTATATCTTCAAAAGTTCTAGAACTGTCTGCAGGTGATAAACCTTCTCCGTATAATTCAACATCTTTATATATTACACTGTCTATTTTATTAAAAGTTAATCCTGTATCAGGTATAGACAAATCAACTGTAGGAGGCATAATAGGAGCTTCTTCATCATCTAAAGTATCAGAAACTCTAGCTGTTATAGATAAAGTAATATTTTCATTAGCCTCTGCTTCTCTATGTAAAGGAAGAGATAATTTATTCTCACCTTTAAGTACTATAAAGTCATTTTTAACCATATAATTAGTAGTTAAATTATCTGATTCATCTTCCCATTTACTCAAAAGTTGTTCATTAAATATATGTCCCAAATGCCTGTAAGGACGTCTAGTAAACATATTAAGTTCTTTCAATATACCTGATTCATCGCTTACAACTTCTACTATATTTTTAGATCCTGTTTTTACTAAATCCATAGTAAGAACTTGTAAATTTCTTGATTTTTGAGTTATTGTAGTTTTTATTTTTTTACCGAAAGCCTTATCTATAGCTTTTTGCAAATTTACCAAACTTCCGCCGGCAAAATCAATAGTGGTTTCTTCCTCTCCTATCTTAAGAACTATCTTTCCTGCAGGTAGAGTATCAGTCATATTGAAAGCCTTTGATGAAAATTTCTGACTAGCCGCTATATCTTTAATGGCTATATCATAAGTGGTAGTATTAGCTAATCTATTGGCTGTAACAGTGAAGTAATCTGGTATACCTTCTCCTGTACCTATATAATTTCTAAAAGGAGAACGAAAGCCGTAAAGTTCTTTTGAGGCTGTAGCAAGTGTATCCAATCTGGCTTTTAAATCTTCATAAGCAGATATTTGTCTTTGATAATCTCTAGCATTATCTGCCAAATTAGAAAGCGTGGTGCTTCTTTTATTTACCTCTGCTTCTACTGCATTTTTATATACTTCATCAAGAAAAGCTTCACTTGTTGCCATATAAACACCTCTCCTTACAATAATATATATTTATAAAAACTAAAATTGTAATATCTTTGTAAAATAAATCTATTTTTAAATTATCGGAACAATAAAAAAAATAATGAGAATAATATTTTTTATTGAGCAATATTATTTCATATTGATTTTTTAGAAATATAGTATACTATGGTATAGTAAAAAAAATCAAGGAGCGATTTATGGAAATTTCAGACAAGAGCTGGGTTGTTACATTAATTTTAGCAATATTTTTACCAGTACACAGATTCTATGTAGGAAAAATAGGAACAGGCATATTGTATCTTATTACATTTGGCGGATTGGGTATATGGTACATTATTGACATCGTAATGATCATACTGGACAAATTTACTGATAAGGAAGGAAGAAAACTAAAAAAATAAGTAAATTCGAGTAGATCAATGAAGGTTAGTATTATTATGATACTAACCTTTTTTATTAATTATTAAAAATATATTTAAAACTTTATTTCACAATATATTTTATTTAATATCATCATAATAAACATTTTCCAGCTTTTTTATGAAATCTTTATTTTTCTTGTAATTAACTTTATCATTTTTTAATTCTTTATAAAGCTCTTTTATATCAAGAGTTTCTAACATTAACTGAAGTTTCTTTTTATAATTTCTGCTTTTACATTTATTATAAAATTTTAAAACACTTTTTGTATGTTTAAAAGAATCAGCATTTTCAAAAATATCTTCAAAGTATTTAAGATTATCAATATTCCAAGAAGTTAAATCACAGTTAAAATATTTTGTATTACTAAACATCTCACTCATATCAATAACTTTATACACATTCCATTTACTTAAATTAGCATTGAAATATTCAGCATTTTTAAACATGCATTTCATATCAGTTACATTAGATACATTCCAAGTTTCTATGCCGTCAAAATTCTTTCTTTTACTATCTTCAAATAAATATGACATATCAATTATATCGCTTGTATCTATATCAGAAAGGTTTATATTTTCATCTTTAATATAATCCAATAATCCGAATTTATATTTAGGCTTGTATTTCATTAGATTTATACCTTATCAATAATCTTTATAGGAAGAAGCCTTTCTAATTCTGTCTTTGATACTTGAGTGTTTCCTGTTATAAGACTAAGCACCTTTATATTATCTTTATCATTTAAGGCATTATAAATATATTCTAAACTATAATCTTTATTGTAACTACTTAAAGGATATATAACATTCACATGATTTTCGCATACGAACTCTTTTTCTTTTACTATTGCCGATTTTATATTTATATTTTTGTGTGAACCTGTTACCCTATTAACAGCTATAACATTATTCTTTATAATAAATTCTTTTGGAATATTTCTTATATACTGAAGTTTTCTTTTATTAGGTATAAGTATTTTTCCATCAACTATATTAGATGAATATATTAAAGGTATAGAATTATTTTTATCATCAGTGAGATTTTCTTTATACTTATTCCAAGCAATGCTTCCTGTTTTTACCTCATAACCTATTTCTTTCAAGCTTATAGTATCTTTATACGCTTTATTTAAAAATGCTTTATCCTCTGTAAATATTGTAATATCATTTTTTGAGAATATATATTTTTTATTTTTATGACTATTAGTTTTTTTAAGTATTAATAGCATAACCTTTTGATTGGCCATATAAAAATTATCAGAGCCGTCTACAATATGCAAATATTCAACACTGCTTATGTTCATAATATATTCTCTTAATTTACTGAAAAAAGCACCGTTATTCATAGAAGGAGGCACTACATAAGCTAAATATCCTCCGTCTTCTAAAAGTTCTAAACCTAATTTTATAAATATAGCAAATATGTTAACTCTTCCGCTTATTATATCATTATGTTTTTTCTTTAATTCCTTATCAGGTTTAAACTCAAAATATGGAGGATTGCCTATAACATAATCATATTTAATAGATTTTTCAGTATCAAGCTTCAAAGTATCCAAACATTTTATATCTGCATTATTTATTAGTTTTTTTGATATAGCAACTAAACTCTCATCAATATCAAAACCATATAATTTATGATTTTTAAAATACTCATTACAAGATAGAAGAAACTCTCCGCTTCCGCATGCAGGATCAAGTATTTTTACATTATCTTTTTTCTCTGAAATAGATACTAATTCTTTTAAAAGTAAATCTCTTATAGTTTTAGGAGTGAAGTACTGCCCTAATTTTTTTCTTTTTTCTATATCCGTATTTTTAAGATAATCAAAACTTTCTTTCGTGTAATCTTCTTGCATATATATCTTACTCTTTACAAACTATTACAAAACTCAATAACATTATTTTCGCATTTTATTCTATCTATATGAGAAAAATAATCTACATTGGCATCTTTATTTATATTCTTATTTTGGTCATAAGCAGTTCTAATATAAACATCAAATCCCCTATCAAACTTATAATTCATATTATCCAATTTGTTTCTCATTTCTTTTCTAAACTCTTCTTCTAATCTCTTAGCATTATTTTCAAAAAAACCTATAAGCTCTATTCTCTCTTCCATACTAAGTACATCTTTACCTAAAAAAAATGTAACATCAGAAAGTCCGTAAGAACCAAATATATAAATAGCATTAGCCTTAGGTAAATTACTATTCCACATAGGTTTTGAAGATTTACCGCTGCTGTATTTTATTTCTATAGCTATAATCTTTTTATTGGCAAATATTAAAAAATCTGGAAATTCCTGACTGCCGTAAGGTTGGCATACAAAACAATTTTCCATACTTCTATCTTCTAAAGCATAAATATTATCAAGCAATGAATCGCTTTTTTTATCCAAAATATTTTTCTTAATACAAGAAAGTATATGATCAATATCCTCTGGAACCCTTCTATTAAAGCCATAACGTTTTAATGAAGCCTCAAATCTATCTTCAAATTCATTTCCCTTTTTACTTTTGAGCCATTCTTTCTTATTTTTCTGTATATCTATAAAAATATCACTAAGCATTTTTTTAATATAATTATAAATTAAAATATTGTCAAGTATTATACTTCATACTAATTGTTTCCACAACCAAATATCAGGCTTACCTATACCATTAGCATCAGGAAAAATGCCTGCAATTTTATATCCATTTTTCTGATAAAATTCATAAGGATGATTATTAATATTTTTTATATTATTGAATATATATGATATATCAGTATGATTAAAATCAAATTGATGCAAATTAGTTCTAAAATCTTCATCATCTGAACCAAGCATTATATTAAGTACATTTTTTGATTTAGCCTCTCTTTCAATCTCTTTTAATAACTTAGAGCCTATACCGATATTTCTATATCCGAATCTTATTACTAAAGGGTGAAGTTCACATGTTATATTTGAATACATTTTCAAAAGTCCTGCATATCCTATCAATATATTATTTTCTATATATCCCAAAGAAATAAAAGACTTATTAATCAAGTCAATTACATCATCTATGCTATAGCAACTATTAAATGCTTCTGTCATCATCATTGATATATCTTCAGCATAATTAATATTTTCTTTAATATTTATAAACATAATCAAAAGCCTTTTTTCATATATTGACTGTTATTATCATTAAATATATAATCTCTAAAATATTTATCAATAATAAAAATTAAAATTATGAATAAAATCATTGTAATAATATCTTTAATCATACTATTAGCAACATCTTGTCAAACTTTGAATATCATTATACCAAATGATGTAAGAAAAATGCTTGCTAAAAATATTGATGAAGATAGAAGTCAAAATCCTTTTTATAGAGAGTTCAGAGCAGCTTGGATATCGTCAGTAGTTAATATAGACTGGCCTTTGAAAGGAGGAAGCGAATCCGAGCAGAAAAAACTCATTGTAAAACATTTAGATACATTATATGAAAATAATTTTAATGCTTTATTCATTCAGGTGAAGCCGGATGCAGGAGTAATATTTAAATCAGAAATAAATCCAGCCACAAGATATTTTTTAGGTTCAAAATCAAGCGATGAAAAAGATGATTATCCTTTTGAAACAGATATGCTTGAATTTATAATAGAAGAAGCTCATAAAAGAAATTTAGAAGTTCATGCTTGGTTTAATCCTTACAGAATGTCTTTAACTTATGATAAAACTAAAAGCTATGAAGAACAATTCTCCAAAAAGAATTTTATTCATACTTATGTTTCTAATAATCTTGAGCCTATATATTGGTATGATAACAGACTTTATTTGGATCCGGGCGAACCTATAAGTGCAAAATATATAACAGATTCAGTTATAGAAGTTCTTGAAAATTATGATGTAGACGGCATACATTTTGATGATTATTTTTATCAGAATGCTGCAAGAGGAAAAACTTATAAAGATTGGCCCGATGAAGTAAGTGCTGAAAAATACGGAGCTAAAAGAGGATATAATATAACAAATAAATCTGATGATGATTATGGAGTGAATGGGCTTTATGCTTGGAGAAGAGATAATATCAACAGGCTTGTAAGCGATTTATACAGAGAAATAAAATCAAGAAAACCCTATGTAAAATGGACTATTTCACCTGCAGGAGTTTGGAGGAATAAAGATAAATTAGCAGAATATCCTGGAAGCAAATATGGAAGCGAAACAAGATCATATAATCCTAATTTTGATGCTTTGCATGCTGATGTTCTTTTATGGATGCTTAACGGAGAAAAAACAACTACTTTGAATAATGCCACAAGAAAAGACGGATTAAATAGAATGTATATCGATGCTATAATACCGCAAGTATATTGGACTTCAGAACATAAAACAGCACCTTTTGATAAAATAGTAAAATGGTGGGTTGATGAAGCAAAAAAATCAAATAATGGAAAACTTGCAGACATATATATAGGACATGCTCTATACAGAATGGGAAGTGCCACAAATATAGAACCTTGGCATGATATTGATTTGATGTCAAGACAAATAAATTATATAAGAGATGTAGGTAAAGGATATATTAAAGGCTCAGCATTCTTCACAATGCATAATATGTATAGAAAAGACAGAGATACAGGAAATTTTGGAAATGATGCTATTGAATATGTAAGAGAAAATAATTATATATTCAAAGCAATAGTACCAACAATGAATACAATGAAAGATATAAATAAAGCTCCTTTAAAATTAGAAAACCCAAGTATTAAAAAAGTTTTCGGAGGAATTGAAATAACATTTACAGATCCTAATGAATATAAGCTGGATAAATACGGACATCTTCTACCTTCATATTCTTCATACTATGCTATATACAGAGAAACTATAGGAGAATCAGGAATAGAATTAATAGACAAAATAAGAAGAACCGATTTTAATACAAATGCAAAAGTGAGATACAAAGATAAAACAGTAAATTCAAAGCAAACTTATATATATTATGTTACAGCTTTGGACAGAATACATAATGAAAGCGAATACCTTACTATAATAAATGATTGACAAATATAATCTAATAAATATAATTAATAATATGATATTAGAAAATTTATACTATACTGATTATTATAAAAATCATTGGAATAAATACGGAATATTATTCTCAGATAAATATTTTGAAAGTGAAAATAAAACTATATTAAATGATGATTATTATATCATACATAAAAAATATTCAGGATACATTCATCAAAAAGATATTATAGGATATGAAAGAGGCCTATACACTAATCATGATAATAAACTTATTTACAATTACAGAAGCGATGATGCCAGAATGTTTAAAATAATAAATCATAATAACAATGAATATTTTGTTTTTAATAGAGATTTATCAGGCTTTTCTATAATAGATTTAAATAAAACCAATAAAGAATTCAATTTTTATTATAATAAACCAATAAATAAAAATGGCATCATTGTTTTTATGGACGCTGAGTATTGTAATAATAAAATTCTTTTTTATATATTTTATTTATCTAAAGCAGAGAACGGAGCATTTAAAAGGGTATTCAATTATTTATTATATGACTTTTCTAATGGAATTAATAGAAGTCAAAATTATGTTAACTTTATAGATATAAGAAAATCAGTATTGGATTTATATAACTATGAATTATATTTCACTTATAAAGCATATTTTGATAATAATGCTATAATAGCAGAAGATTTATCTAACGGACAAAAATTTAATATAAATTTATAAATTAATTCAAAGCCTTATTTCTCATTAATACCAAAGCTAAATCATAAATTCCATTTTCTTCATTACTGTACAATGAATAATATATTCCATTGACATTCCAATATGCTATATATTCTTTTTTATCATTACTTTGTATTGTTATTTCAATATTTGTTTCTTCATCAATATTTTTTCTCTCTTCTTTAAGATTATTATAAAATACTAATAAATCATTTAAATTCTTTGAAGCTCTGTAATAATAGTTAATATTATTATAATCGAAATTAGACTCTGCAATAGTTTTATTAACAATAGCATATTTAACATTCATAGCATGTTCAGGAACAGGCACACAGTATCCTAAAACAGCAAAAGATTTTGTAGAGTCCACCGGTACAATATCAAACTTTTCACTATCATTTTTATTATCAGAGCATGATATTAATAATGTAATAAATAAAATTAAAAATAATGATTTTATAAAATTCATAATTATCCTTATATTAAATATCTAATTAAGATTAAATCATATTCAATAAAAAATCAATTATCTGCTTCTAAGTTTAGGGTGAAGTATCTTATCCAAAGCAAAACCTAAAAATGCAAATGACATACCCAAAATAGCAATTAAAATTCCCGGAGGTATTATCCACCACCAAAGGCCTGAAAGAACAGCAGAACCCTTCATAGCATCATGCAGAATCTGTCCCCAAGTAACTATAGAAGCATCTCCAAGTCCAAGCAATGATAAAGAAGATTCATAAACTATAGCAGAAGGTACAGCCAAAGCCATAGAAGCAAATGAGAAAGGCAAAAGCAATGGTGCTAAATGATTAAATATTATTCTGAAATGTCCTGCCCCTATTGTGCGTGCTGCCTCGATATAGGTTTCTTCTTTGAGCTGCATAGCCATAGAACGAACCGTCATAACTGAACCAGTCCAAGAGAAAAATATCATCATTGTAATCATGGTCCATATACTAGGCTTGAATATTGCACTCATAACTATCATAACAGGAAGTACAGGTATTCCTATAAATATTTGATAAATAAACTGCATAGTATTATCAACAAATCCTCCGAAATATGCAGAAACTATTCCATACATTACACCTATTATAACAGATATAAAGCTTGTAGCTATTCCTATAAATAATGCCCATTTAAGTCCTGATACCAAACCTGAAAATATATCTCTTTTCATATTATCAGTACCCATTATACCTGACATAGAGCCCACCAATACCATATAAGGATCTTCAAAGCTGGCATTATCTCCTGAAAATTTACCGCTCACTTCAAATTTATAAACACCTTTCAATGCTTGAAAATTTTTAGCCATATCATCTTTTTTTGTATTAAAAAGTATTTTCATAGGATTGGTTGTAAGAGTGTCAATCTGCCTTGCTAATATTCTAGGAACTGACTCTCTGTAAAACCTGAATATTCTATTTTTTGAATCATTGAATGATGATATTCTTAAATCTCCGTTTATATTATGTAAACTATCAGAAAGCGTAATTACTGCCCCATCAGGTCTTGTAACATTCCATATTAGTCCTGTAGAGCCGTTAACGTTAGCATGAAAAATTAAATCCACTGGAGCTTTATCAAATTTATAATCATATTCAAATATTGCTTTATAATTTAATTCTCCATCAATATAGTTAGTTTCAACACTTATAGGCTTTATATCTGTTGTGATAGCTGATTTTTCTTGCTGAAAAAAATTAAGCCATTCAGGAGCAGCCGAAGCGGGATTATCCTGCCAGTAAGTTATATCTCTCCATCTTTTTGGAGCTTCTTTATAAGTTAAAAGCAAAGGCTCTAATAATGATACCATAATAGCCAAAACAAGTATGCATAAACCTACAACACCTGTTTTATCTTTTTTAAACTCATCAAAAAATTCTATTAGAGGAGCAAGTTTTTTCTTAATATTGATTTTATTAACAGCTTTATCCATTACATCTTGCCTCCAACTTTTATTCTAGGATCTAAGAATCCGTAAGATATATCAAGAATCACTAATCCTAATTGATAAAGTGCGGTGGTTATAGCCAAATTACCCATTAATACTGGTATATCATTTTGCTGAACTGATATCCAATAAAGATTACCTAAACCAGGCCAAGAGAATATACCCTCAAATATAATTGATCCTGCAATAGAACCAAACAAACCTAACAAAGTTATAGTAACTATTGGAGGAGCAGAACTTCTTAAAGTATGTCCAAGTAAAACAGACCTCTCTGATATTCCTCTTGCTCTTGCTGCCATTATATAATCTTCCTGCAATGTTGATAACACTATATTTCTTACAACGAATGAAAGTCCCCAAAAACCTATTAATGTTAATGTAAGCAAAGGCAAAGACATATGCCATAACATATCCAAATAATACATTATACCTGTAGGTGTTGGTATGGAATGCACTCCTCCAGATGGGAATAATTTAAACTTATAAACAAAAATCATTATAAGTATCATTGAAAGCCACCAAGTAGGCATACCGTAAACTATCATAGTTATAATACTTGTACTTCTATCAAATAATCCTCCTGCCTTTCTTGCCTTTATAAGTCCTATTATCAAACCTATCATCATTTGTATAACTGATGCTGTTGTGAAAAGTATTATAGAACGAGGAAGCGCTTCTCCTATTATTTTTATTACATCTCTGTTGCCGTTTGAATCCATCATTATAGAAGATTTTCCGAATTGAAAAGTTATTGTATTAATTCCTCTTATGAATATTCTCTCTCCTATACTTCTATTAAGCCAATATATATCATAATAATATGCCCTTCTCTCTTTTATAAAATTCTCCACATCTTCAGTACGCATATTACTAAGTCCTCTAACTTCAGCATTAATATTTTCTTCTATCTGTGCCTTGAGAGTTTTTTCACTGACAGTATTAAATATAGCAGAAGACATAAACATAAGTATTATAAACATGATTATGCCTTTCAAAATTCTTTTAATAACAAAATAAGTAAACATAATATAATCCTTTTAAGCATTATACTAAAAATAATAAAAATTGTAAAGTATTATTATATTAATTTAACTATGTTACTTCTTTAATAATTTTAAATGCTACGCACGGTAAGCTTAATAAAAATATTAATTAAATTGCATTAAAAAATATCATCAATAATAAAAACAATATCAATCGTGCGTTAAAGAATTTTTTAAATTTAATAAAAACTTGGCTGAGTACTAAAATTTCTTATTCAGCAGTAAATATAAATAAAATATAATTACAAAATTAAGCTATAAAAAATAAAGGGCGGGGTATGTAATTAAGTTTTAAAACTTTATTTCAATCCCACCCTATTTTCTTATTAACTTATATTTAATTTTTAATTACTATTTCTTTTATTGCTTACTTAGAAAATATAATACCCACCCTAGATTTTTTTAAATTTAGAGGTTACTTACCGCCATAAAATAAATGATATTTAGATATCAGCAATACTCAGTTTTTTCATTAAACGAAGCTGCCTTACCACTTTCAGTATGCTCATCCATAAGAATATTAACTATTTCATCAGCACGATTATTTTCTTTATTAGTGGAATGTCCCTTAACTTTTATGAATTCTATATTATGCTTTTTAGAAAGTTCTATTAATTTTAACCAATATTCTTTATTTTCAACAGGCTTCTTATCGCTTTTTATCCAATTATTTTTCTGCCAAGAATATATCCATTTAGTCATACCATTAACTAAATATGCACTGTCGCTATGAAGCTTGATATTATGAGAATGCTTTAATCTCTCGAGTGCCTTAATAGCCGCTTTCATTTCCATTCTGTTATTTGTGGTATTATCTTCGCTTTCTCCAATCTCAAGACGAATATTATGCTTTTCACTTATAAGTATTGCAGCCCAAGCACCAAGCCCAGGATTACCTCTGCATCCGCCGTCTGTGTATATAATGATATTATCTTTTGTCATGAATTTTTCTTATGTTTATCTGATATTATAACGAATTATGAAGCTAATAAATCAATCAATTTATCATTTATTTCTTTTACTAAATTTTCTTTAGTGTAATCTTTTTTTGATACAGTAAAACCTGATGCTTTAGGATGTCCTCCGCCTCCAAAACTTTCAGCAACCTCTCTAATATTTTTAGGACATCTGCTTCTAATACTAACTCTAAAACTATCTTCTCCCTCATGGATTATAAAACCAATTAATACATCATCCATCTGAATAATCGTATCAGAAGCACTAACAGCAAGCTCTTTCATATTAGTTCCGCAAATCTTGTCACCCAAACATATATATCCTATTTTATTTTTATCATCTATCACCATAGTTCTGTATATTTCCATCAAAGCAGCTACATCATTTTTAGTATATCTCTTTCTAACAACATTTCCAAGATTTTCCTGTATGATTCCTACTTTCATTAATTGAGAACCATAAAGCAAAGTTCTATCTGTTGTATTGCTGAATATAAAACTTCCTGTATCAGTACAAATACCGCAGTAAAGAAGTGTTGCTATATTATGATCAAACTTTTCTAAATAATCTTGAAATATATCAACTATTATCTCGCAAGTAGCACCAGCAGTAGTATCATCATAAAACATAGTAACGCCATTAATATTTCTAACTTTATGATGATCTATAAATATTACTTCATTATACTCATTTAATATTTCAGAAATCCAACCTATCCTATCTATATCTCCTGAATCTAGCACAACTAAAACATCTTTCTTAGGCAAAGTATTTTCATTAACTTCAAAAATCACTTTATCAACAAAAAGAACATTCTGCAAATCTCTCTGCCTCTTATCTGTATTTACAACATAAGCATCTTTACCAAATATATTTTTAATGATTAAAGATAAACCAAGTCCTGAACATATACAATCGCAATCCGGATTTCTATGACCTGTAATGGTAACACTTTCAGACTTTGAGAGCCTGTCTATTATTTCTTTTTTTGATACATTTAATTTATTATTTTCCATAGATTATTTATATTTAATTTATTGTTTTTATTATAAAATTAATTTTCTTCAGGAATTTCTTCCGGTATATCCAAATTTTTTATATCAGTTAAAACTTTATTTGTTTCTATTAGATTTTTATCATAATGAAAAGTTAAATTTGGAACATACCTAATAGTAAGCTGTTTTTTGAGATAAGAAAATATTACACCTTTAGCACTATTAAGTCCGTTAAGAACTTCATTTTGCTTATCTTCATGCAAGCATACAAAATATACTTTGGCATTCTTTAAATCTTTAGCAGTATCTACTTTGGTGATAGTTACAAGATTATTTTTTATTCTAGGATCTTCTATCTCTCTCATTATAATCATAGAGAGAGTCTGCTTAATATTTTCATTTACTCTAAGTATTCTATGTGAGGACATAACAGTATTTACTTATTTTATTATTTTACTATAGAATTATTAACAGCATTAGTCAAATCATCAAGCTCATCTTTAATGAATACTTTATCTATATCAACTAAAATAATCATTTGTTCATTAGCTTTAACTAAGCCCATTATATATCTGCTGTCTATTCCCACATGCATATCTATATCTTCTTGAATATTTTCGTTATTTATAGTAAGAACGTCTGATACAGAGTCAACAACCAAACCATATTTTTTATCGCCTATAGCTACAACTACAATTACGCAGTTTTCAGGATTCATAGGTTCATCAAAATGGAATCTTGCTCTTAAATCTATAACAAGAATTATAGTACCTCTCAAATTAATAATACCTTTCAAATAATCAGGACAATTCGGAATTGGAGAAGGCTGCATAAAGTTTAATATTTCCTGAACTTTTAATATATCTATTCCGTATAATTCGTTATTTATCTTAAATACAAGTATTTGATTTGATATGGCACTGCTCATGTTATCTCCTTTAAATCATATTAAGAATTATAATATATAATGTACATAAGTCAAGTAATTTTATTATTCTTTTTATTCATTTTATACTATATTTAATAAAAATACAATCATATTTAAAATTAATATATCTTATTTTTATAGCCAAAATCGATTATATATAAATAATATTGATTAATTAATATATTTAATTTATAATACAAAAATACAGTTTCAATAAAAATTATTAATCATTATTAACGATAATATTATTAACTATAACAAAAGAGAATTTTATGGCTAAATTATTAATATCAAGCGACTTACATCTTAGCTTACAGGAAAAAGAATACTCACTTTCTGTACTAGATGAGATAATAGAATATGCAAAAGATTATGATGCTTTAATGCTTCTTGGCGACACTTTCAATACATTTGAAGATCTGCAAGGATTAAAAGATATATTTTCAAAAAAAGTGGAAGATTATCAAAAAGAAGTATATTTACTTAAAGGCAATCATGAAAACTTAAAAGCTAAAGGCATAACATTAAATAAATTAAAATTTCCTGAAAATGTTATAGTCATAGAAGATATAAGCTTTTTTAATATTGACAACCTTGATATTATAGCACTTCCCTACAGTGAAAAATATATTATAGATAATGATATAAATAAAAAAATAGAAAGTTTAAATGCTGATAACAGAATAGTAATAGCTCATGGTATAGTTGAAGGCACATTGTGGGCTATAGAAGAAAATGAAGAGACTGCAAGCATCCCTATAGATATAATAAAAAAGATAGATCCAAATATAGCAATAGTAGGACATATACATAAACAAATGGAAGTTAATATTGAAAATATAGAAATAATATACACAGGTTCTGCTAGAGTTTGGAGAAGAAGCAAATCAGAAATGGGTATAAGAAGATGCTTAGCTATTGATACTGCTAACAATTCTATAAAAAAAACATTTATAAATATAAAAAATGCCGGAGTATATAGAGTGTATGAAAGCAATATTTATAATATATCAAATATAGAACAAAAAGCATCCGCTTGGGATATAAATGATATTATAGACATAAATATTTATGGAATAGCTGAAGATGAAAATGAACTTGATGAAAAAATAAATAATATAAAAAATAAATATTCAAAATATGTAAGAGATTTTAATATAAAAACTTCGGATATATTTTTGCTTGAAAATGCTTACAATGAAAGCATTATAAAAGAGTTTTTATCAATAGCAGATGAATATGAATTTAATACTAATAATGAAGAAGATTTAGAAATAGTTGAAATTGCAAAAAGAATAGGCATAGAAAAACTATATACCGCCTTACAAAATAATAAAAGATAATAAAAAATAAATATTAAACGGAAAATTACAATGATATTAAATTTAAATAAATTCGGAAAGTTTAAAAATAAATCTTTTGAAATATCTGATAATCTTACACTATTTTACGGAGAAAATGAATCAGGTAAAACTACTATATTTGATTCTTTGATGTTATTATTTTCAGAAAACAAAAAAACTTCATCATTCGCAAAACAAATAAAATTACGATACGGCGATGATATAGATATAAATACAGAACCAGAAATAGATGAAAGTATAAAACTTCATCCTCAATCATATAATAATTTATACTCTATAAGACAAAGCGAAATAATATTTGAAATGTCCGACAGTAAAAAAGATTCTAAAGATTGGGAAAGTGAGATAAAGAAAAAATTATTTGCTTCAGATATAGATGTAGGCAAAATAATATCAGAAATAAAAGCTGAACATTCTGGAAAATCACAAACTGCAATACCTGCACAATTAAAAAATACAAAATACAGAAATGAAGAAATAGAAGAAGAACTTAATGATTTATACAGTAAAGCTGATACAGAAGTTAATAAAAAAGATAAATTAAAAGAACTTGATGAATTATTAAAAGAAAGCAATAATATTTTAAAAGAAAAAATTGATGAATACAATAAATTAAATGCTGTAAGAGAAGAAAAAAATAAAGCAAAAGAAAAAAATCATTTATTAAATATCAATACAATGATACATGATTTTTATAAAAAGGATCAATTCATAAAAGAGAATATCAATTTAAGAGATGATCATTCAAAAACTATCAATGCTCTAAGCGGAAAAATAGATGAAAGCGAAAATAAAATTTCATATTTAAAAGGAAAAATAGAATCTCTTCAAAAATCTTCAGAAGAAAAAAATAAAACAGATTATCAAAGCATAATGCTTAGAATAGATAAAGCAATAAAAAAAATAGATGCTTTAAAAGAAAAAAATAATAAAATACCAAAGATAGTATTTTTGGCAGCTGTTGTTTTAGTATCAGCATTGCTTAGTTTATATTTCAAAAATCCGTATTGGTTTTTAATAATACTTCCTTCAATACCATTCTTACTCATCAAAGAAGGTAAAAATGATAAATCTATAAATGATATATTAGACTCTCTTCCTGAACTAGATATAAACTCTGACAATTTAGAACTATCCGCTTTAAAAGATATATTACTTAGAGAATTGGCAAAAATAGAATTAATACTTGAAAAAAATGATGATGAAGAATTAGAAAATTATAAAAAAGAATTGGAAGAAGCTGTAATTAATTTAGAAAATCATCAAAAAGAATTAAATAATTTCTTTAATAAACTAAATGTAAAAAACAAAGAAAATTATTATGAAATAAAAAGTAATTTTGATAATGTATACAAAAGCACTGAAGAATTATTTAAAAAACTAATGATAGAAGCAAAAAAATTCGGATTCAAAGATATAAAAACATTAGAAGCTAATTGTAATAGAATATTAAAAGAGCTTGATGAAAAAGGAGTCAATCCTGATGATTTTAATGAAATGGAAATGAAAGCATTAGAAAATAAATTAAGAGAATTAGAAAGAGAAATCAATTCTATAAAAGAAAATATGAATAAAGTTATATCTAATGCTTCATATATTCAGGGGGAGCTTAACAGCAGCGATGATGTTCACAAAGAAATAATAAATCTTGAGAGTGAGTTTGCAGAAAATAATGAAGAGATAAAAAATTTAAACAAAAGAAAAAAAGCATTAGAACTTCTTGAAAATATGCTTTCAAAAATAAATAAAAAAAATGATGATATATTCAATTCTCTTTCAAACGATGCAGAACTTCTATATAATCATATAACAGGTAAAAGTCTATCTGATAATGGAATTTCAATGTCTGGATTCGATAAAAATAAAATAATTGTAAAAGATAAGCAAAATGAAATGAGAAATGTAGAATTATTATCTTCTGCCACAAAAGATGCTGTTTATATAGCTATGCGTCTATCTATACTTTCTAAAATACATGAAAAAGGAAGATTAATACTATTAGATGATCCATTTATAACATTTGATAATAAAAGAACAAAAGAAGCATTATCATTTATAAGAGAATATTCAAAAAAATATAATATTCCTATAGCAATATTCACAAAAGATATATTCATAAGAGATATTATGAAAAATTATGAAGAAGCTATTATACATGAATTATCTTAATCATATTTATTACCTTTCATAGTATTGTATTTTTATTAATTTTTTTATAAAATATATATAATAATCTTATACAAATATCGGCGGAATTATGAAAAGAATAGGTATATATATAGACTTAGAAAATGTATCACATTTAAGCTATGAAGTTAATTTTGAACAAATGTTTAATAATATATTTTCTTTTTATAAGAATAATTTAAAAGATAAAGAAATACTATATTCTATAAAAAAAGCTTATGGTGATGCAAAATCTATAAAAAAATATTCTAAAAAACTAAGAGATATGCATATAGATATCGTTTATTCTGTGCCTGTTAATAAAGCTAAAAATATGGCTGATATGATATCATCAATAGATGCATTTGAAGATTTTGTAATAAATAAAAAAATTGATATAGTAATATTTGTAAGCAGAGATGTTGATTATACTGTAGTTATGGATAGACTTTCAAGATATGGCGCCATTGTTGGAATAGTAACAGTATTTGATAATTCTAAAAGAAATATATTCAAAAATTCATGCAATCATATATTCAAAATTGAGGATTATAAATTAGCAGAAAAACATGAAAATGAAACTAAGAAAGAAGAAAATAATATAGATAAAATAGAATTTTTAACTTTCTTTTATAATAGAGTACTAGAAATATATAATATACAAAATACAGAAACAGTAAAGATGTCAATATCAGATATATGCAATAAAATAAATGAAGACTTTAATTTTGACAAAGGTAAAAGTGCTATAGAACAAACACAATTCAAAAAAATGAAAAATGTTCTTAAATATTTAAATCATAATGGAATAGAAACTGCAATTAATAATGATGATTTTTATATTAATCAAATAAATACATTCAAAAATGTAATGTCTAAAATTTTGAATTTAACCAGTTGTGAAATTAGCGAGAAAAATTTCATATTAGCTTTCAAAGAAATAATTTCTAATTATGAAGAAAATGCTGTTATTTCTCTTGCTAACACTATGAATGAGATAAATAAAAAATTTAAAATAGGCAATAATTCTAGTGCTGTAAAAAATACAAAATTTAAAAAACCAAGTAAATTTATAGACTATATAATTAAAAAGGATATTCCTATTGAACTTACAAATAAAGGAAACAGTTTTATGATGAAAGATAAAAACAAAGTATTAGAAATATTAGAAAATATACATAATGAATAACAATAATATTAAGGAAATGAATATGTCAAATATAACAGTTATCGGAATGGGATTAATGGGCGGTTCTTTAATTAAAGCATTAAAGTTAAGCAATCAAAATTACAATATATATGCCATAGATACAAATAAAGAAAATATAGAATCAGCTTTAAAAGAAGATTATATATTAAAAGGATATTCTAATTATGATAATATAAAAGAGCTTATTGAACTATCTGATATTATTATGATATGCACAATTCCGTCAATAGCAATAGATATAATAAATAAATATAAACATTTAATTGATAATAGTAAAATATTATCAGATTTCTGCGGAGTTAAAACTGATATTTTTAATAATACAAAAGATAAAAAATATGTTGGGCTTCATACTATGGCTGGTAAGGAAAAAGGCGGATATATAAACTCCTCTGAAACTCTTTTCAAAAACTCAAATGCCATAATAGTAAATAATGAAAATGCCAATGAAAATGATATAAATATAATAGAAAAACTTTCAAAGGATATAGGCTGCTTAAAAATAAAAAAAACAACAGCACAAAAACATGATGAAATGATAGCTTTTACTAGTCAGCTTATGCATATAGTGGCATGCGGTATAGTTAATCATGATCATTTTTTGCCTTCGATTGGATTTGAAGGAAACAGCTTGGGAGATCATACAAGGGTTGGTACAATAGACGCTAATATGTGGAGCGAATTATTTTTATATAACAGTTATTATTTATATGATTCTTTAGATAAATATATTAAATGCTTAAATGATTTCAAAGATGCTTTAAAAAATAAAAATAGAGATGAATTAAAAAGACTTATGCAGCATTCAAATAATACAAAAAAAGAATGGCTGGATTTAAAAAATGAAAATTAAATTATAAAGATATGTTTATATAAACAATATAAATTTAGTGTCTAACAACTTTAACTGCTAGACACTAAATTTATATTTTTTTATTTTATAATCATTTCTTTTGTAAAGCTATTTAAATTTTTATGCCCATCTTTGGTTACAACTATCAAATCCTCTATTCTTACTCCTGTCTTTTTATCAGCACAATAAATACCTGGCTCTATTGAAAATATCATACCCTCTTTTAATAATGCATGATGAACAGAACTAACATATCCATATTCATGAACATCCATACCTATACAATGACCTGTTCTATGAGTAAAATATTCTCCATATCCATTTTTTGTAATATAAGAACGTGCTTCATTATCTATATCTGAAAATTTTAATCCTTCTTTTACTTTATAAATGGCTCTTTCATTAGCAGTTTTTACTGTATTGTATATTTTTTTAGCTTCATCGTTAGGCTCTCCGAAAAATATAGTCCTAGTCATATCTGAACAATATCCGTCATGCATACATCCCATATCAATAACTAAACATCCATTATCCCCTATTACAGTATTGCCTGTAGAATAATGAGGATTAGTAGCATTCTCTGCAAAAGCTATTATAGGCGTGAATGAAAATCCTCCATCTGCTCCGTTTCTTTTATATATAAGTTTTAATTCTTCTAAAGCATCAATTTCTTTCATACCTACTCTTACAAAATCAATGATATCTTTCATACTTTTATCATTGATTTCTGAAGCTTTAATCATCTTTTTTATCTCTTCTTCATCCTTTTGCATTCTTACATAATCTATGCATGAAGAGGCATTTATATATTTTTTTGCTATATCTAATTCCATCATCTCAAGTAAGAAATTGGAAGTCATAACCTTATCTATACCAATATTTTTATCTTTATGTACAAATTTAGATAATTTTTTTACAGCACTTTCTGTATCTGAATAATATAAAATATCTATATCATTATTATTTAATGGAAAAAGTTGATTATTAATAAGATGAACTTCATTATCCTGATTAATATAAAGTCCTAAAAATCTTTCTCCTGAATGTATATTAATATTTGTAAGATAATATATAGACATTCTGTCTGTTATAACAAATTGATAAATATCTTTTTCTTTCATAGAGTTAATAACTCTGTTTAATCTATTAGTATTCATAAAAAATAATTCCTTTTATAAAAATCAAAAAATTATTAATATATATTATATAATGCAATGTATTATTTGTATATAAACTATTTATTTTTTTCAGGCAAACTAAGCAAAGTCAAAGCAGTCAATGTTAATAATACGCCTATAACAGAAAGTACAGTAGGTATTTCATGATAAAAGAATATTCCGAAAAACATTGCCGCTATAGGTTCGCCTGAAGCCAATATAGAAGCCTTTCCAGCATCCATATGTCCTAAAGCTATAGTAAAAAATGCATAAGGAAATACTGATGTACAAAGAGAATGAAAAAGCATAAAAACCAACATACCAGAACCATTTTCTACTACAACATTTGAAAGTGCTTTCCAATCAGTAAAAGGCAATGATATTATAGCTATACTTATTAATGCATATAAAGTAACTGTTAATGTATTATAATTTTTTATTATAGCAAGTTTAGAAAATATACTGTAAAGTCCGTAAAAAAATGCTCCTAAAAAACCTATAAATATACCGAAATATGTCCAACGCATAGTTTCATTAGTTTCAAGTACTCCGCTTGCAAAGAAACAGCCAAGCAATGCTAATATCATACAAATAATTTTTTTTACAGTGATTTTCTCTTTAAAAAATATATTAGCAAATATCAAAACAAATATAGGAGATAAACTCAAAAGTACAGCAGATAAAGATAATGATAATTGCTTCACTGCCTCATTATAACAAATATTAAGTCCCAATATTCCAAGTATGCCAGCTGAAACGAATATCCATAAATCTTTTAATTTTATTTTTATTAAAGATCTGTCATATAAAAACACACATATAAAAAATATTATGCTTGCTACAATAACTCTTGAAGAAACAACAGTAAAACTATTAATATTCAATTCCATAAGTCTTCTTATAAATATTCCGCCGCCTCCCCAAAATATACCGGATAATATAGGAAGAATAGGTATAAACTTTTTCATAATGAAACAAGACTCCATAAATAATAATTAAAAATTTGAATCAGTATTATATATTAAAAATAATTTTTTTTAATAGTGAATTTCTAAATATTTTTTATATTGAACTGCTTTTTTATTAATACCTGATGTTCTAAAGATGTATAACTTAGAAGCTCAAAAAATGATTTACTTGGAAAAACTGAATATTGAATATATTTATGATAAGGACGAACCAATTTATAATATTTTTTATCTAATAATTTTGAACGTCCTAATGTTAATAAAAATACTCCTACATATTCTCCAACTAATTTTTCTTTATAATCATAATCATCTTTGAAATCATTTACTTTTATTAATGTTTCATCTAAATAATTAAATATTTCATTTTTATAGTTTTCTATACTTTTAGCTAGGCAATTCGCTATAGAAGATAAAAGAATACTATTATTTTCATTTAATATCTTTTTATCATCAAAACTGCTATATATATTCAAAGTATTTATTATTACTTCCCTATTAATAATATTTTTTATAGGAGCATATATTTCAAATAATAATTTCATTGCATCTATATTATTATTAATAATTATATCTGTAATAGTTTCTTCATCTTTTTTAATCAATGATTCTTCTATAATATACCATAAAGGTTTTGAATCAATTATTTTGCATAGAATTTTATTTTTTATATAATCATCATCTATAAGTCTTTTTGCAGATTCGGTATTTAAAGGCATATTAATGGTTTCTAGTTCATAACTTCCAAATAAATTAGGAGCATTATCAACAATCTTTCTTAATACTCTCTTTTGTATATCATTCAAATCTGGATTTATTAATTCTTCTTTTTTCTTTTTATTTGGAAAAACTCTTGTAACGGCTTCTATTAATATATCATCATAACTTTTTTCATCACTATTAATATTACCTGTAACATTACTTTTTGTTTTAATGCCCTCAGTATTTAATAATGTTTCAATATCACTAGAATAAGCCCAAGCATATTTTGCTATATTAGAAAAATTATCGTCCCATACCCAATCAACACCTGCACAATTATTTTCTATTATATACAAAAGCAAATTAGAAATATCTTTATTAAAAATACCAGTATAAGCTAAACAAATTGCTGCAGATCCTCTTACCAAAAGAGATTCGCTGCTATTCATAATATTATAAACTTCTTCAATATGCTTATTAACTTTTAATTTTTTTATGTTATTAATATCATTAATATTTGGATATTCTTTATAATAATCTTTATTAGAAATTTTATAATTATGCTGTGCCGCTATAAAACCTTGTACTAATAAAGTTGAAGCCTGACGAATATAGGCATTATTTTTATTTCCATTTTCTAATTTGAAACATTCATCATAAGAAAAATTCAATATTTCGTCTAAAGAGTTTGGAATAAAACATAATAATCTCATAGCTTCAAGAGAATTGCTTTTATTATAATAATCAAGTATTTCATTTTTATATTTTTTGACAGTACCATAATATTTAGTTTTATAAAAGAATGGCGTATTAATAAAATGCTTTTCTCCCAATGCTATTCTTGCTAAAAATATACATGCCAATTCTGAAGCATTATTATTGAACTTCAGTAAATCTGCTAAATAAGAAACAGCCATCTTTGAAGATTTATAAACACTTCCTTGATGGGTAGTTGCTGCATAAAGTCCATACACTCCGAAATTAACATCATTATCATCATCGCTAGTTAAAGCTTCTATATAATAAGGTGTTAAATCTGCTTTGCCGTAAGCATCATAAACATTTCCCCATTTTTCATCATAAAGTCCATTAGGAACATATCTATTTTTTCCAGTTAATGGAGGACGTTCTATTTTATCAAACTGAAATTTAGAATTTTCATCATTATTTATATGATAATTATCCCATTTTGGAAGAGATTCCATACTCATAATAATTTATGCTCCTTACAAAATTTAATTGCTGCTTCAAAATTTTTATTCGCTAATTCTAATACATAATCTTTAAATTCATTTAAATTATCTTCATCTTCTAAAGCTAACTCATAAGATTTATTTATATCTTCAAATGCTTCATCATTTAATTTTTTGAAATCATCAATATTTTTTTGAGCAACTTCAAGTTTAATTTCTGCCCTATTAAAATATAAAAGCCAATACTCACTATCTAACTCAATAGCTTTATCGCAATCTTTAATAGCTTCCTCGTTTTTATTTAAGTTATATAAAACAATAGCCCTATTTCCATAAGCCTCTATATAATACTCATCTATCTCTAATACTTTATTATAAAGATTTAAAGCCTTCTCATAATTTTCATTAGTATTATAATATAATGCCTTATTATAATAAGCATTTATATTATTATCAATTTCTATAGCTTTATCATAATCTGCTATAATATCTTCTTCATTATAATTTAGTTCATTTTTTGCATTTCCTCTGCTATTATAGGCATTACTGTACTTAGGATTTATTTCAATAGCTTTATCGTAATCATCTAATGCATTTTTATAATCTTCTAAATTAGATTTTGAAAGTCCTCTATTATAGTAAAGTTCTGCATCATTTTTATTTAATTTTATAGCACAAGTAAAATCTTCAATAGCCTTTTCAAATTCTCCTAATGCTCCATAACATAAGCCTCTATTATTATAAACATCGCTAATGGTATTATCAAGTTTTATACTTTTAGTGTAATCTTTAATGGCTTTCTCATAATCACCAATATCATATTCAGTTAAACCCTTATTATAATATATATCTGCATTATTATTATCTAATTTCAAAGCAGTATTAAAATCTTTTAATGCAGCTTTATATTTACCTAGCTTGTTCTTTGCAAGTCCTCTGCAATTATAAATTTCCGCATTATCTCCATTATAAAATATTAGTTTATCATAATATTCTATTGACTTTTCATAATTTCCTGCATCGAATGCTTCATTTGCTAATTTGTAAAAATCATCAATCATACTTTATCCTTTAAAAATTATTATAACTCTTTTACTAAACCGCACATAGAAGATACAAATCTTTTATTCAATTCCAAAGGATTGCTTGGACAATTAAAATCAAAATTATTATCTTCATCTAATTTATAAAATACTGCTCTTTCAATGTCAACATCTTCTTCTTGTACATAACCAACCATCAAATAATTAAAATGAATAACAAACATTATTTTTGCTATTTCATCTTTCAAAGAATATTCAAAAAAAGTTCCAGCATCTAAAACCTCTCCCCTTTTCATATCAAGAGAAGCTGCAAATTTCATTAATGCATAAGGATTAACTTTGTTATCATGATATACTATTTCAAGATTTTTATTTATATCTTTTTCTTCTGGAAGCTCATAAATCATATTAAGCTGTTCTATAGGTTGTGCTATATCATAATCTGATAATTGATTTTTCCATTTCAATAAAATATCATTATCAAGTTCTATAGGGTGAATTAATGTTATATTCTTTTTATCTTTTAATTCATCTTTAAATATATATTCTTCATCATGTACAGTATTAAAAGAACCATCTTCCGTATATCTGAATGACTCTATTAATTTATTATTATCATCATAAATGCCCCATATAAGTTTTTGAGCGAATATATTCATCAAAGGATTATCCACAAATACTTCTTTAAATCCTTTATAGCTCCATTTTCTTCCATTTAATAATACTTTTTTCAATCTTATAATTTGATTTTCTACAGTATTTTTTATAGATTTTTTTAATTCTGTTAATTCTTTTTTTGCTTTTGAAGCTGTATCTTTATCATCTTTAGTATTTGGAGCAGGAAGAGATTTTATTGTTTTATCATTTTGATTATCTTTAATTGATAAACTAAAATCATTGTTTATACTTATAGTAAAAGTTCTTTGAGCCTCTCCTCCATAAGATAAAGTCTTTTGTCCTTTACTGTCAAAATCAAAATTAGGTATTATTTTATCAATAAGTTCATCTCTGCTAATTCCAAGTATAGAAGAAACATTTTCTAATGCAGTTTTAGCAGCATTTTTAACTTGATTATTTTTATACTTTAAAGAAATAGAATCAAGCATAACAAGAACCAATTTATTTCCATTCAATGCCATACATTGTACTATATGTGCTGCTAATGCTCCTCTGGCATTATTAGTTAAATAAGCAACTTCATTTTTTAATTTTAACACTGCTTCATCATCCATATATAAACAGTAAAGAATATATATGTTTTTTAATTCTATAGGATATTTCAAATTAACAAATTCATTATAAATATTTGATAAAGCATTTCTAAAATATTCCATATCAAAATGATTAATTATTTTTTCTATATCTATTAATTTGTTTATTTCTTTTAATGCTATATATTCAGTAAAAATATACTTCATTACTTTTAACGGTACTAATGTTTTTTTATCTTTTAATAATACATTTGATATTTCTTTTTCTATAAAGCTATATTTATTGATTTTTTCTTCATATCCTTCATTATAATATTTATCTACATGAGAGTTTATTTCTTCTATATTTTTAAACTCAAAACTTTCATTAAATCTGCTCATATCCCAAATTCTTATTATGCTTTTTAATGAAGTTTCAAATTCTCCTTTAGCTTTATCAAGTTTCTGAATTAAATCATCTTTTACTTTGCTTTCTGATTTTTCTAATATTTTAATGCATGTCTTTTTTATTTCTTTTGATTTTGATGTTTCAAGAAGTTTTAACACTAATTTATAATTTTCTATTTTACTTTCTTTGTTATATAAAGTATTCAAAAAATGTATGGTGAAATTAATATCCTTAGAAATATTTTTTATAAACTTATCATCATTAATAAACTTATCAATATCTTCTAAATAATTATTGCCTATTTCTATGACATTATATATATTTAATAATGTTTTTTTCTTGTTATCTGCCGAATATATGGCATTTGTATAAATATAGTAAGTTAAATAAATATCTATTATGTTTACTTTATCATTTAGAGTAAATATTTCTTTTACAATATTGAAAACTGTTTTATCATATAAATAATTTCTAGCTGAAATAAAACTATTTATTGTAATATAAGAATATAGAGTGGATTTTATAAAATTTTTAGCCTTATCATTATAATCGTATAATAAAGCAAGCATATAAGTATGATATTCAAATATATTATGTATCAAATATTTATAATCATTATAATCATCATAACATTCAGGAAGCGGATCTAAAAAATTACATAGAAAATCTACTGCCCTATCAACTATATTATGATCTATAATTTCATTTTCTTTTTTATTAAATAAAAATGCAGACATAAGCAAATAAATATCAATACAATTATCTACAAAATGCATGTTATTATATTTTAATTGAGGATTAGAATTATTATAATCAAGCAAAACAGATTCCTGATATAATTTATACATATTATAGAAATTATCTTTATCATCATTATATAATGATTCTATTAATTCCAATTTTATACTTTGAGAATTAGATTTAAATAAATAAAATATTTTCTGTAATATTTCAAGAAGCTCATTAATAAATGTATATGTTAAAGTTACATTATTATATTTATTATCTGATGTGGTGTAATTAATATCTATTATATATCTTATAAAATATTCACTCTTATAAAAGACATTAATATCCTTCATAAATAAAGCTGACGAACCTTTATTATTTGATAAAATTTCTAAAAACTTATTTTTTATTTCCTCTGATACATCAATAATTAAAAATAAAGAACATAAAATATTTCTAATGATTATATTTTCATTATTTTCTATTTTGGAAATTATAGATAATAATTTAAAAGCCAAGTTTTTATCTTTGGTATGTATTATTAATTGAGATAAAATATATAATGGACAATATATTTGATAATCTTTATATTCATCGATTATTTCATCATCAGTTTTATTTTTTATTTCTTCTATAAATCTATTAAAAGAATTTTTTATTTTATTATCTATTTTTACCAAATCCTTAAAAATTAAATTATAACATTTTAAAAAATCTATAAAAAAATGAATTCCTATAATATTTTCTTTGTTTTCAAAAATATAATAAAGAAATCCATTTTTTACAGAATCATCTAAATAATAAAATCTTATAATATTATAAGTATTATTTTCTCTATATTCATAATTATTATGTATATAAAGAATAAGCAGTCTTTTATATGATTCTCTCTCATCTTGTCGGCATTTACTTAAATCATTAATAAAAGCATCAAAATCATTTCTATTCATTATAGAATGAACTCTTTCAGGTACTTCATCAGTTTTTAAATACACATAATCTTCAATAGTATGTCTAATCTCATTTGAAATATCTTTATTATTTGTAACTTTTTTTATATGGCTTTCTATGCTTCCCATAATTTATCCTTATATAGTCTGAATAATACAAAAAATATATAATAAAACTATTTTTTAATCAATTTTATTGTTATTAAGATATGTTATAAGTGTTAACTGATTAATTAAGATTTTATTGAAATTTAAAAGAATTATTTAAAAAAAATAAACCGCTTTTGTGGGATGAACAAAGCGGCTTATTACAAATATAGTTATTGGGGGGTAGTCCAATCAACTAAATATATTATCGGACGCTTGGAAATTAACTTTAGTATTTTTATAAAAAATATTAATATTGATTTTTTTTATTACTTTTTATCATAAAAATATTAATTTACAATTAAGTAGTAGAATATGAAATCAAAAAATAATGAGTCTAGAGAAAGTTGGGAATTTGTATTAGATACTACAAAACAACTAGAGATAGAAAAACTTATAAAAATTTGAATGATGCAAATAAAACTCAAAATTCTAATAAAAAAAATAAATAAAAAATGGACTTTTCATCTTTAATAACTGATATAATATTTATTTTTCCTGGATTTATTATTATAACTGTTAAAAATTTATTTACTTATGTAAAAAAACTAGCAATTTTTCAAAAATACTTCAATCATTAATTACTACAATTTGTGTATGGTATATTATTATAATAATATCTTATTTCAATAATACTGTAAATAGTATTTTAAATATATTATTAAAATTAGAAAAAACTAACTTTTTAGAAAATAAATTTAAAATTTTTACTTTTTTATTATAGTTTATTCATCATCTTTTATATTAGGATTATTAATAGGTTACTTATTTTATAGATTAAAAAAGATAAGAAAATTGTGTGATGAAATATATTATAAAATTTTCTAAAAAAACCATTTACATATATTTTTGAACATATATTTTATGAAGCTAGCTTAGATAAAAATAAACAACCATATGTGTTTATAAAAACTATAAGCGGAGAATATATATTTGGATTTATAAAAATAGTAAGTGATAATATAGATGATAGAAGTATATGTATAACTAATGTACATCAAATTAGAAATAACCAATTAATAAAAACGCTATACAACGAAAATAATTTTATTTATATAAAAGAAAGTTCAATAGAATATATTTATATATTAAATGATACTTCAGATTTAGAAAAAATATATAATTATTTAATTAATAAAGATATATAGCTTTAATAAAAAAATGAATAATAATTTGATAGTAATAAAAAACCGTTGGATTCTATTAAAGAATACCAACGGCGATTTTATACATAAGTAAATATTTTTTAAGTCTAATATATTAAGCAAGTGCTTTTTTAGCTACTTCAACTACAGCCTCAAATGCTTTATAATCATCGATAGCTAAATTAGATAAAGCTTTTCTATCAATAATAACATTAGCTTTTTTAAGTCCGTTAATGAACTTGCTGTAAGATATACCTAAAGGTCTGCAAGCTGCATTGATTCTTAACGTCCATAAACGTCTCATCATTCTTTTTTTCTGTCTTCTATCACGATAAGCGTATTTTAAGCCTCTTATTACAGCTTCTTTAGCTTGTTTCATTTGCTTACTATGAGAACCATAGTAACCTTTAGCCATATTTAATATTTTTTTTACTTTTTTCTTTCTTACTACACCGCTAACTGCTCTCATTCTAGTCTCCTTTTATTATCTGCCATAAGGCATTAATCTTGGCATTTCTAACATATTAGTATCATCTGCTATTCTAGCCTTACGATACTTTCTTTTAGTGTCAGGTCTTTTGCTTAAGAATTTGTGGCTACCAAATGCATGAGCAAATTTTACTTTACCAGTTTTAGAAAATCTAAAACGTTTTTTTGCACCGCTTTTTGTTTTTAATTTTTGTTTCATAAACTAATATCCTTTTAATTATATTTACTGTATGCTCAAACTATATGTATGATAAGTACATATAGGTAGTGGGCTATTTATTAAAAATAGCTGCTATGCTTCAATTTCATAATTAAAGCAATAATTATTATCCTTCATTAGTTTCAGAAGATTCTTTTTTATTGGCAGAACCTTCAGAATCAGTTTTCTTAACTTTTACAGGGTTAAGTACTGCAGATAAATTCTTACCTTCTAATTTAGCAGGTTTCTCTGTAGCAGCTTCATTCTCTAAATCTTGTATAATCTTATTGATAAGGTCATAGCCGAATTCAGTATGAGCCATTTCCCTACCCCTAAACATTATAGTAATCTTAACCTTATTGCCTTCATCTAAGAATTCACGAATATGCTTCATTTTAAAGTTGTAATCATGTATGCTTATCTGAGGACGCATCTTGATTTCTTTAAGCTGAACTGACTTTTGCTTTTTCTTAGCTTCTTTACTCTTCTTCTGAATATCAAATTTATACTTACCATAATTGATAATCTTACAAACAGGAGGTTCTGCTGTAGGAGCTATCTCCACTAAATCTGAACCTTCACTTTTTGCCAATGCAAGAGCATCTTTAATACTCATTACACCAAGACTCCCTCTCTCATCATGCACAACCCTAACTTCTGGTGCAGTAATAAATTGATTAATTCTCTCTCCTTCTTTTTTTACTGTTGCCATTATTTATCTACCTCATTTAGTAGTAAATATAGAATCATTCATTCTCTCCTTAGATTCTTTTTTGAGTTTTTCTATGAACTCATTTAAATCCATATCTTTAATTTCTTGTGAAGAACGTGTTCTAATAGATAATTTTCCACTAGAAACTTCTTCAGCTCCTATTATAACTGTATATGGAGTTCTTTGCAAGCGATATTTTTTAATCTTAGTACCTAAATTATCATTTGACTCATCAATTTCTACTCTGAATCCTGAATCTTTCAATGCTTTAGCTACTTCATTAACCCTATCAATTTGAGGCTGTTCATTAAGTACATTAACTACAGCTACTTGTAAAGGTGATAACCATAATGGGAATTTACCATTATAGTGTTCAACTAATATACCTATAAAACGTTCCATAGAACCAAGTATAGCTCTGTGAAGCATTACAGGAGTATGTTTTTTACCGTCTTTACCTTCATAGCTAATCTCAAATCTCATAGGAAGTGAGAAATCAACTTGTAAAGTACCGCATTGCCAATTTCTGTCAAGAACATCTTTAATATTGAAATCTATCTTAGGACCATAGAAAGCTCCGTCGCCTTCATTAATCTTATAGCTTATTCTTAATTTGTCTAAAGCATTGATTAATGATTTAGTAGCAAGCTCCCAAATCTCATCGCTTCCGATAGATTTTGCTGGTCTAGTAGAAACAAATATTTCAAAGTTCTCGAAACCAAAGTCTTTATATACAGATAAATAGTATTCAATAGTATTAATAATCTCGTCGCCTAACTGTTCTTCAGTACAGAATATATGAGCATCATCTTGAGTGAAAGCTCTTACTCTGAAAAGTCCATGCAAAGCTCCTGAAAGCTCATGTCTATGAACAAAACCTAATTCAGCAACTCTTAAAGGCAAATCTCTATAACTATGTATGTTAGAATTATAAACAATCAAACCACCTGGACAGTTCATTGGTTTTACAGCATATTTAGTTTCATCAATTTCTGTAAAATACATGTTTTCTTTATAGTTATCCCAGTGTCCGCTTCTATGCCATAATTCTTCATTAAGTATAGCAGGAGTTTTTATTTCAACATATCCGCGTTTTTCATTTTCATTTCTTATATATGATTCAACAGCTTTATAAATAACCATTCCTCTAGGATGCCAGAAAGGAAAACCAGGACCTTCATCATGGAAACTAAATAAGTTTAACTCCTTACCTAATTTTCTATGGTCTCTTTCTTTAGCTTCTTTGAGTTTTTTAAGATATTTATCCAATGATTCTTTACTTTCAAAAGCAGTACCATATATACGTGAAAGCATTTTATTATTAGAATCCCCTCTCCAATAGCTTCCAGCAACAGACATAAGTTTATATGCTTTTAAATAACCTGTTGAAGGAACATGAGGTCCGCGGCAAAGGTCTATAAAATCGCCTTGCTCATAAAAAGATACTGTATCAGCATCTATACCTTCTATAATTTCAACTTTATAAGGTTCATTAGCTTTCTTGAAATATTCTATAGCCTCATTTTTATTCATTACTTTTCTTACTACAGGAATATTCTCTTTGATAATTTTTTTCATTTCATCTTCGATTTTTGGCAAATCTTCTTCAGTGAAAGGCTTTTCAGCATCAAAGTCATAGTAAAAACCGTCTTTGATAGCAGGTCCTATAGTAACTTGAGTATTAGGATAAAGTCTTCTAACTGCCTGAGCCATTAAGTGGCTTGTAGAGTGTCTTAATATTTCAAGTCCCTCATCTGAGGTGGTAAGTATCAATTCTAAATCGCCGTCTGTTTCAGGCGTATATGTAAGGTCAACTTCTGTTCCGTTAAACTTAGCTGCTACTGCATCTTTGGAATCTTTTTTAGCATTTTGTTTAAGGAAGTCTAATAAAGACTCTCCATTGGACAAATCATAAGACTGTCCTAAATAATTAATTTTTGACATTATAACACCTCTTGAATTGATACTTTTATTTACATTTAATAAAAAATTTAATGCAAATATTTTAAACAATTATAACATACATACAAACAATAGTCAACAAATTGATTATACAATTATTAAAATTTCTAAAATTAAACTAATCAATAAAACAAATTTATTAATACATATTTTAAAACAACTATGATAAAAAATTAGGATTTTTATTGAAAATTTATTATATTTACTATATTATTATTAAGTACTTTTTATAATCTTAAAAAAGAATAAGGAGAAAAATATGGTTAAATTCTCAGACTTAGGTCTTGTTAATAGTAGAGAACTTTTTAAAAAAGCTATAGGCGGCGGTTATGCTATACCAGCATTTAACTTTAACAATATGGAACAACTTCAAGCTATAGTACAGGCATGTGTAGAAACTAAAAGCCCTGTTATAATTCAGGTTTCTTCAGGTGCTAGAAAATATGCTAATCAAACATTATTAAGATATATGGCTCAAGGTGCTGTTGAATATGCTAAAGAATTAGGCGTTAATGTACCTATAGTTTTACACTTGGATCATGGCGATAGTTTAGAACTTTGTAAAAGCTGTATTGAATATGGTTTTTCTTCTGTTATGATAGACGGAAGCCATTATGATTATAACAAAAACGTAGAAATTACTAGAAGCGTTGTTGAGTATGCTCATAAATATGATGTTACTGTTGAAGGTGAATTGGGAGTACTTGCTGGTGTTGAAGATGATGTTGTAGCTGAACATCACACTTATACTCAGCCTGAAGAAGTAGAAGACTTCGTTAAAAAAACAGGAGTTGACTCTCTTGCTATTTCTATAGGTACTAGCCATGGTGCTTATAAATTTAAACCTGGTCAAAATCCTCAAATAAGATTAGATATTCTTAAAGAAATTGAGAAAAAAATTCCTGGATTCCCTATCGTACTTCATGGTTCTTCAAGCGTACCTCAAGAGTATGTTAAAATGATCAATGAAAACGGCGGTAAATTAGATGATGCTATAGGTATTCCAGAAGAGCAATTAAGAGAAGCTTCTAAGAGTGCTGTTTGTAAAATCAACATCGACAGCGATTCAAGACTTGCTATGACTGCTGCTATTAGAAAAGTATTCCATGATGATCCTAAAGAATTCGATCCTAGAAAATATTTAGGACCTGCTCGTGATGAAATGAAAAAACTTTATATGCATAAAATAATTAATGTATTAGGTTCAAACGGTAAAATATAATAAAAATTAAAGGAGATATTACTGTGGGAAAACAACATAGAAAAGTAGTTAAACGCAAAAGAGCATTAAGAAGAATAAAAAGACAAAAAGATGCTCTAAATGCTAAAACTAAATAATCATTGAAAAAAATTGTTTAAGGGCATGAGTTAATTCTTATGCCCTTAATTATTTAACTAATCAAAATAAAATATCTTACTAATCAATAGGAAATGAAATGAAAAAATATATATTAATATTATTATTTGCTTTAATAGTATCATGTACAAAAACAGTAGATAAATCACCTCTTGCACTTCAAACAGATTTCGGAAGAAAGGATAATGCAGTTGCTAGTATGTACGGAGTTGCTTTGACTGTAGATAAAGATTTAAAAGTTTATGATCTTACTCATGAGATACCTGCTTTTAATATTTGGGAGGCTGCTTTAAGACTAGATCAAACTGCTAGATATTGGCCTGAAGGTACTGTATTTGTAAATGTTGTAGATCCGGGAGTTGGTACTGATAGAAAATCAGTTGTTATGAAAACTACTAACAATTATTATTTTGTAACTCCTGATAATGGTTCTTTAACTTTTGTTGCTGAAAGTTTAGGTATAGAAGAAGTAAGAGAAATTGATGAAGCTGTAAACAGACTCACTAACTCTCAAGAATCATATACTTTTCATGGCAGAGATGTTTATGTATATACTGGTGCAAGACTAGCTTCAAAGCAAATAACTTTTGAACAGGTTGGAAAATCTTTAGGTACTAATATTACTAAAATAGAATATCAAAAAGCAAAATTTGAAAACGGAAAATTCTCTGCTAATATTCCAATACTTGATGTACAGTACGGTAATGTATGGTCATCACTTCCTCGTCAATTAATGCTGGATAATGGAGTACAGGTTGGAGATATTTTGAATGTTTCTATATACAATCAAGGAAATTTAGTATGGAACGGAGATGTCAAACTTGTTAATACTTTCGGAGATGTACCTGAAGGCGATAATATGGCTTATTTCAATTCAGAGCTTAATTTCTCTGTTGCTGTGAATATGGGTAATTTCTCTGACAAATATAAAGTATACAGCGGTCCTGAATGGAGTATGGAAATAATAAAAAAGTAATATATTATAAAAAAGATAAATATAAAAATTGTGAGCGTCTGCTAAGTTTACTTGGCAGACGCATAGCGGAGAACAATTTTTATTAGCAATAATAGGAACGACTATGGCAAGAAGAAAAAAGAAAAAATCATCTCCTTTATTTATATTATTCATTTTATTAATAGCAGCAGGATACTATTATTATAATAATGTATACAATAAAAAAGAAATATCAAAAACAGAAAAGCCCAAAAAAGAAACTGTTACTATATACAACAGAGACGATTGGGGAGATTGGGCTGATGAAGATAATGATGGACTTAATACAAGGCATGAAGTATTAGCCAGAGAATCATTAATAAAACCTGTAATATCTAATAACAGAGTGATATCAGGAAAATGGTATGATAAGTTTACAGGAAAATATTTTACTAATGCCAAAGATTTAGATATAGATCATTTAGTACCTTTAAAAAATGCCCATATCAGCGGTGCTAGTAATTGGAGCAAAGAAAAGAAAAATGAATACTACAATTATATGAAGAATGAAAATCATTTGGTAGCTGTATCAAAAGGTGCAAATCGTTCTAAAGGTGATAAATCCCCGGTAGAATGGCTTCCTCCTAATGAAGAATATCAATGCGAATATGTAAGAGAATGGTATAAAATCAAAACCGATTGGGGGCTTACAATAGAAGAAGGTTTTGATGAAGTATCAAACAGAGTATGCAAAGGAAAATAATTTTTTATTAATATAATTTTTTAAACTTTACTATACTATAAAATAGTTTGAAATGTTTATACCTAAACAAATATATTTTGTCAAAAATAACATTATATTTTCTTTTGGTTCTTTTATTGGTATAAGGCACAGCCCGCCTTCGGCGAGAACCAAAAGAACTGCATTTTGACTTAAATTTAGTAATTTATTTTACCTGTAAAACACAATTAGTATGATTTAATACTAATTTTATACTTGCACTTTTTGCAACTTTTTGCGGCGGGAAAAAGTTGAATAAAAAAATTAAGAAAGTTAAAAATTTTCAGTATATACTCAATAACTTGTATATGCTTATCAAATAACAGTATTTAAGAAAATCATACTCATACATAATTGTATAAAAGCTAATAATTTATTTATTATAGTCTTCTATAAGCTGTTCAAAAAATCCTTTTTCAACATCAATGAGTTTTACTCTGTTTGTTTGATTAAATTTCTGTGCATCTGATTTATAATTATAATAATACTCTTCATTGTATACTTCTGAAAAATTAGTAGCTGATGCTGATATAAGATTAGATTTACTCATAGAAAATTTATCTAAATATAATTCATTATTTTCTATAATAAATGTGTAATAATATGTTTTAGCACTATCATATTGTTCTATTGTAATATAGTTTCCTGATACAACAATATTAAAATCGCTTAAATATGTATATTCATAAAATGCATCTTGTAAAGGATAAAACCCTGATATAAATGAAGCTTTATTATACTCTTTTTTCCATATAGTTATATAATGAAAATATTTATCCTCCTCGCTTGTAAAATCATCAGGATAATCTATATATTCCTGATTTAATATAGGAGATGATATAAACATATATTTATCATTAGTATCAGATTTAACAATAGACTCAGAAGTTGGTTCATAGTAAAAATAAGTATTAGCTAATTTAAAATTCTGAGCTGTTTTATTTAATATTTTTACAATCAAATCATAATAATTATTTCCTGTAATAACAGTACCATTCAAATTTGTAGGACTTAAAACAGGAAAGTTATTTATTATTTCATCTCTTTCATCAGTATAATAACTATAATGATTCCAAATGTTTTCTAATTCTTGATTGTCTTGAAAACAATTAATATTAACATCAGCATTTTTTTCCAATAAATAATCAGCAATATCATAATTTTCTAAAAATGCACTATACATTAAAGGAGTTCCTATAGAACCATCCCTCATTCTATTTAGAGAATTAATATCAGCACCAAGATCCAGAAAATATTTTACTAAATCAATATCCTGATTATGTATGGAAGTAAATAATAAATCACTTTGTAAGTTATAATCAACTTTTTCAAAATTATAATCGTATAATATATCAAGCATTTTTTTAATAATATCCGAATCACCATTATTAACCATTAAGTCATATACATCTTTATAGTCAAAATATATTCCAGAGTCTATCAAATAATAAACAATATCTGAATATTCTTTACTGCCAATATGATCATAAGATGTTTTTTTAAGATAATAATAATAAGATAATGTTTTAAATATTTTTTCACTTGATAAATCAATGCCATGCTCTACAATCCATTTTATTAAATCATAATAAACAATAGAGTCTGTACTGTATTTTATAGCAAGCATTAATGCATTATTACCATCTTCATCTTCAGCATTGATAGTTTTTATAAGCAAATCTCTTATAGGTTTCAATTTTTCTTTTTCTTTTTTTATTAACTCTTCATTTTCTTCATCATTTCCATACGACTCTAATAATTTATTAACTCTAAATAAAAGTATCTCATCAAGTTCTTTTTCTGTATAAGATTTTATAGGGTATATATTTTTTCTTACTATAACATCACTTTTATTATTAACATTATTAGTAACTATATTATTTTGATTAGTAATAACTGTATTCGTATTTTGTGCTGATGAGTTTAAATTGGTATTTACATTAGGATTTATATTGTTTTCTTTCTTTTCTTCACTATTAGAACAGCTCATTAAAACAATTAAACTTATTATAATTAATACAAATTTCATAATACCTACCCTATCTATAATTTTTTCAAAGTATATATTACAGTGTCTTTATTGTCAAATCTATTGATTTTTATTTATATCTTTTAAACTCTTTTCAAGCATTATAAATTTATTATCAAAGAATTTAAACATTCCTATATAATCATCATCTGTCTGCATAGTATTGCCGTCTTCAAGATTAAGATTATTTTCTATAATGCTTCTTGATAATATCATCAATACCCTGATTATGCTTTCAACCTCTCTTAAAGTTTTATAAGCCATAATCTCATACTTACCGAAATTTTTAAGTCCTTCAGTGTAGGCATGATTTCCGTTATTATCTGAAAAAACATCAACCCTCACCCATAAACGAGTTGGAAAGTATTTATCATTTTTTATATATTCATTCATCTCAAATAAATAAGTATCTTTAGAAATAAGAAGATTAATCTCCCCTATCAAAACTGCAGATACATTATTTACTTTTATTATAGAATAACATACCTTACTAAAAGTTAAAGCAATATCTTTGAAATTAGTATTCTCACTATTAACCTTAATTGATAAAAATGATTTATGACTAAGTATTTTTTCTCTTGTGGCATTATCTATATCATTATAATTCATCAATATTTCAGCTTCATTATCAGGCACATTGAATGGAGCAAGTTCATATTCAAAATCTATTGTTTCAATATTAAATGTATTTTTATTATTATGACTTACTACAGTTATATCTATATTCCAATCTTTTTTTAATTGTAATGAAAAATCATTGAACATTTTATCATCTAGTAATATAAAAGCTATTACAGAATTATTTTGTATTAAATTATTCATTTTTAAGCCTTTATATATTTTTTATAGAATCTATTATCACAGCGAATCCCATACCCAATGAAGCTTTTATTAACATTGCAGTATCATCTTTCAAAAACTCTTTTACTTTATCTACAGCACTTTGAGCATTTTCAAAATAATATTTCTCGCAATTAACTGTATCGTAAATATCCTTTGAGTGCTTTCCAACTGCTATAACAGTATCAATGTTTTTTAATTCATTTATAATTTTTCCTATATCTTTATGATAGCTTGAATTTTCAGTTTCTGTTTCAAGCATATCACCTATTACAGCAATCTTTTTTGATTCTCTTCTTTGAGATAAAAACTTAATCATATTTTTTAATGCAGCAGGATTTGAATTGTAGCAGTCATTTATTACATTGCATCCTTTTATATTAATTATCTGCATTCTGTTTTTTTGAGATTCATAAGTTATCAAAATATCCGCACATTTCTGTAAATCAACATTATAGAGTTCAGCTGCTTTTAATGCGGATAAAACATTATGCAAATTAAAATCTCCTATTAAATTATGTTTAAAAGTTATGCCTTTATACTCAAATGTATTATCATCTTTTTTTATTATTTCTTTTATATCAGCTTCTATTATATTTTTTATATTGTTTCTACTAGCCTCTTTTTTTAATATATCAAAGCAATTAGTATTTTTATTAATTACAGCATTAGCATTTTCTCTAGTATGATTAAAAAGCTCTGATTTAGCTAATGCAATATTTTCTATAGAACCTAAATGGGCAATATGCACAGGCTCTACATTATTTATTATAACAGTATTCGCCTCTATAGCTTCAGATATTCTTAATAATTCATTTTTATGATTCATACCGGCTTCAATAACTGCTATCTCATAACTATTATCTAAATTAAATATTGTTTTAGGCACTCCTATTTCATTATTTAAATTGCCTTCTGTTTTCAATGCTTTATATTTTGTAGATAAAAATAAATGAGTTAATTCTTTTGTAGTGGTTTTTCCGCAGCTTCCTGTTATTGATATCACAGGTATATTGAATCTTCTTCTATATTCTCTAGCGAGTTTTATAAAGAAAAGTATTGTATCATCAGCATAAAAAACTACCGCATCATCTGGAAGTTTTATACTTGCATCGCTTAAAATAAAATATCTGCATCCTTTATTATAAGTTTCTAATGCAAATTTATTTCCGTCAAACTTTTCGCCTTTAATTGCTAAAAATAATTTACTCTCACCAAAATTATCTCTGCTGTCAGTTGATATTTCTAATTCTAAATTTAAATCTTCTATATTTTTAGAGCATTTAGAGTTTAATTCTTTTGTTACTGCAATTATATCTTTTAATAAAGTATTACCCATAATAATATTTCCAATTAATTTATTTTGTTAACATAATTAAACCATATAAACAAATATTTGTAAACATTATATTTATCTATTTGTAATCATAATAGGCACGCTCTCATTATGAAGCCTATCTAAAGCAGTAATATAATAAATATAAGTTTTTTTAGGATTTGCAGTTTTATCATTATATACTATGTTAGAATTAGAATTGAAATTAGTTCTTCTTATTTTATCAATCAAAACTATATAATCTTCATCAACATCTTTTCTGTATATAGAATAATAAACGCTTGTACCTTCTACAGCACAATTATATTTATCAGTTTTGTATTCTCCTGAATCTGTGAAAGTGATTTCTACACTATTGAATTTATTTGTTATATAAAGATTAGTTAAACCTGAAGGTGTAATATTTAAATCTTTCATAGTGTTCATAGTAGGTATTATAGATTTAAAAGGATAACTATTTTCTTTTAAATAATTCAAAGCTTTATAACCAAAACCTTTTGTATGAATATCATCTTTATACATATTTCTCATAGTAAAAAATACAGAACCTTTTATATAATTTCTTCCATTAGTCCTTATATAATCAACCTGTTTTGACATCAAATCTGTATCCTGCCAAGGCTCTACATTTGTATCCCTGCCCATTTTATAAAGAGGATGTCCTACATATAAATCTGCCAATTTACCATTAGTGGACTTTTTAGCCTGTTCAATCCACCAATCAGCTATAATGTCAAAAGGAGCAGTCTCATGCTTATCACTCCAATAAATCTGCGGTATTATAGCATCAACATACATTTTATTTATTCCGTCTTTTTCAGCGGCATTTTTTAATGATTCAGTTTTCTCGCCATTAAGCATCCATAAAAGTACATCAGCATGCAAAGCATCAAAATTAGGATTATAAGACTGAGTATCGCTTCCATATTCATAACCATTATAATCTGAAAGTTTTTCTTTATTTCTCCAAACTCCCGCAGGAGATATAGTCCATTTTACATAAGGTTTTCTTGATTTTATTTCTTTATATATGGAACTTACAAGAGTATTAATGTTATTTCTCCTCCAAGCATAAATCCCATTAACTCCATAATCATCATAATTTGTATTGGAAGGATCATAACCTTGACTAGATGCATATTTCGAAGAGCTTGTTTCATCAGGCCAATATTTGTATGTCTTATCATCAATCATATTCTGATAAAAATAATCATCAAAATGCACCCCGTCTATATCATAATTTTCAACAACTTCCATGATAGAATCTATCACATATTTTGCACTTATAGGTTCGCCCGGATCTAAATAAAGTTTATTATCATACCAATGAATAGGTGTTAAATTGTTGGAATAAGCATATACATGAATGAAATTCTTTTTTGAAAACTGCTCTGCATAGCTTTTATTAGTATCATAAGTTACGGCTATTCTATAAGGATTAAACCAAGCATGAACTTCTAAATTTCTTTTATGTGCTTCATCTATAATAAATTTAAGCATATCAGTTTTAAAAGGATAATAATCTGTTTCATTAGTAGAATCTTTTCCGAAAAAATATCTAGTTGTAGGATTTATTTTTGAAGGAAATATTACACCAGCATCAGGCTTAACCTGCACAAATACAGCATTAAAATTATTATTGTATAATGTGTCTAAATATTTTAAAGCAAGTTTTTTTTGCTGCTCCTCACTTTTTCCCTCAATAGGCCAATCCATATTATTTACAGTAGAAAACCAAGCGCCTCTGAATTCTCTATATAAGGGATTTAAACTTCTATCATCATTAATATCACTTATAAGCATAGTTTTCAAATTATTAGGAATAATTATTTCATTCTTTTGACAAGATAAAACATAAAATATAAATATAGATATAAAAATAAATAACTTTCTCATAAAATCAAACCTTATATATAAATAAAGGGCTCGTAAATTTATAAATTCACTAGCCCTATTAAAATTATCTATCAATTAAATAATCATATTAAAAATGAATAATATTTAGTATTGCCGGCAGTATCCATTACCTCAATAGTAACAGAACCAGCATTAGCATCATCTATATTTATAGTAAATACTTCATTCATAGAATCTAACATACCGTCATCAGGAACAATATATTTCCATTCGCCTGTTATAGTAGAATATCTTACTGTTTTTATGAAAGATAATTTATCTTCTACTCTAAAAGTAATTTTTCTCTTTGCACCGATTCCTGTAACATTGAAATCTAAAATTTCAGGAGGATCATTATCATATTTTATATTAAACACTTCTAAAGTTTTAGTCTTAGCGATGCTTATAGGATTATCATATCTGTCGCTTGCTGTTATTCTAAAATCATAAATTCCTGAAGGAAGTAAATAAGATTCAAACTTAAAATATGATGTAGACAAATTATCAGCTAATTTTCTGTAATTTTTCTCGCCTTTTAATCTATACTCTAAATTATATATAAGTTTATCACCATTAGGATCAGTTCCCTTCCAATAAATCATAGCCTCATTTTCTTCTAGCTGAGGATTTTTAGCTGTTTCAGTAGAATCATTCTGCTGAAGATAATAAGTAGTAAGTCCTCCATTTAAAACTTCAGGAGAAAGATTATTTTCAATATAGCTAAAATCCATAGAATTTAATACAGGAGTAGTTTCTGTATCAGAAGTTGTCATTGTAACTTTAAATTGTATAAATCTTCCATAAGGCACATCTATTTTACCATCAGTACCTACAGCTACAAAACTGCTCCAAGTATTATCAACTCTTGCAACATTTCCTGTTCTCACTTCAATAGATATAGAAGAGCCATCAGGAATAGTAGACATTGTATTTAAACTTCCTAATTTACTTAAAAGTTTTAAATCTAAACTATCGCTTGTAAAAGTACCTTGATTAGGATAAGTATGTTTTACTCTATATATCTCACCTGTTTTTGATATGGCAAAATAAAGTCCGTCATCAGAAACAGCAAATGTAGAAAGTATTTTATTTTTTAATCCGCCTATATATGATAATAGTCCGTCATTTCCTCCTATTTTATATATATCAGCAGTATCTCCTGTAACAAAATATATATTATTATTGTTATCACTGCTTAATGCTAAAACCAATGTTTGATTTAAGAAAAATAATCTCTGAACTGTACCATTAGTATCAGCTTTATATAAAGAGTTTCTAAATTCATTTTCACTTTCATCAGGTCTTTTATCTCCATCTATTATAGAAGGAAGAAGCAAATAAGCAGGCTGTCTTGTAGAAGTTCCAAAATATAAATTACCTATATTATCCATAGTTATAGCATAAACTTCATTTTCAGCAGTATCATAAAGAACATTGTATGAAGGATTTTCTAAATTTGTAGATAAATCAATAACTAATACAAGTCCTCTTCCTGCAGTACCAACATAAAGTTTATTACCATTTTCATCATATAATAAAGACATAGCATGCTGTTCTTCTGTTTTTAATACTTCTTTAATATTACCGTTAGACGAGATTCTCAATACTCTGGCATTATTTCCGCCGGCAGCAGCAAATAAATTTCCCTTATCATCAAACTTCATATCCCAGATATAAGTATCATCTAAAGTTTTTCTCCAAAGCTCATTTCCTTGACTGTCATATTTTATTATTTTTGCATAAGGACCTGTAGCTGCATATACATTTCCTTCACTATCAGTAATAACTGCAGTAAAAGCATTTTCACCTTTCTCTGAAGCAAATAATGTAAAGTTAGTATCATCAGCAGTTCTTTTATAAAGTTCAGCACCGCTTCCGCTTATAGCAGCAAATAAACTTCCATCATTGGCAGGATACATTTTCCATATATCTTTACCAGCAATTACACCATTCTGTTCTATTATAGGAGCTAAAGTTAAGCTTCCCTGTTCTGTAAGCATTATTCCGTCATAAACACCATTATCATAAAAACCTTTTTTTCCGCTTGATAATGTTCTAGTAACAACACCAAAACCATTAACAGAAAATAAGATTAATATTATTTGCAAAGTAATTAGAATCTTAACAATTTTCATATTTTCTATCCCCTTCATTCTTATATCTATTTTTTATCTCAACATAAAATAATAATTTAACGATTCTCGTATTTTCTAGCACCTTCTATTATTATATCCAATTTCATCATTCCTAATATAGAACTATCCATTTGATAATTTCCATTAATAGGAGTAATAACAGCAGCTTTATCTGATGTAGCATTTTTAGCCATAGCTCCATATCTAGAAGGTGGAAGTGTAGGATATAAGTCCTTACCTATTTGAACACCTCTTGATGAAGAATAAAGCCATACTTTCAAAGCACTGTCATCATAACTTTTTCCATATATACGCTGAACATCATCTAAACTTCTTATTTCATATTTACTAGGCATAAATAATTGCTCTGCATAATTAAATATGTATTCATTAGCAGCATATATAGTATAAACATCTGTTTTTAGATTAACAGGAAGTCTTACAGGAATATCAACATATTGTTTTTCTTTTCCATAAGGAGTATATCCCAATCTTAAATGTATAGTTTCTCCGGCAACTGCTCTAGGCTCTACCAAAGTTATATCATTCAAAAAAACATATTCAAGATTGTTTCTTTTTATAGATAATTTTATTGATTTTATTCCAACTCTATTAAAATTATTACGTATAAAGAAACTAACAGGAGATATTACTTGAGCTATAGCATCTTTAAATGCATCAGCAGAAGAATAGGATAATATTCTATTACTTACTTTATAAGGCTCTTCAAAATAATCTGTTTCTATTTCATAGCTTATACTAAATACCCCCTCTTCATTTTCTCCAGCAGCAGAACTTATAGCATTATATAATGACATAGAAAGTATATCTGTAAAAAATGCTGGATCATTTAATACTCTAAAATTAAAATCTCTTTTAAGGAAATCTGTATCATCTAATTCTATTTTTACAGGAACCATCACATTTTCAGGAACTTCTCCATAAACACCAGATACACCGAACACTCCGTCATAAATAGTATATCCTAAATAATTAGAATAAGCATATCCAAGTTTGAATGAAGACTCATAAGAAGGCAGCATATGATTAATATACGCTCTTGATACGGGTGCTCTTAAGCTTCCTTTTGACCACATAGAGTGACCAAAAATAACAAATTTCTCATCATCTGTGTGAGTAACTGTACCTATACTTGCTAAAGAAATATCTCCGTCAGCAAGAATTAATGCAACTGAATCTCCGAATAAAAATTTCTTTGCCTGATTTGTATCAGAAACAGAACCTCCTGCCTGCATTGGATAAAACCCATTTTTATTAAAAGAAGAAGAATATGTATCAAATGCTTTTGTACTTACACCAGAAAATATTAAAGGTGTTTTAAGCGAATTATTATCAGAAAAAGCTAATTGAGGAGGCTGCAAATTAGTATCATTATATAATTTAAACATTTCTTCTATAGGTGTAACTCCAGCTATAGGATCTTTAGAATAGCCCCATCCAAAAGATAATGCCCCCGCTAATTTTCCATTAAAATATATAGGAGAACCGCTCATACCAGCTACAATTCCTGAATGTTCTAGATCAAGCCCTTCACATCTTACAAGTATAGCATCTGAGTTACGCCATCTTTTTTTTAATATGGATATTACTTTTACTTTAAAAGGCTCTACATTAGTTCCATGTGCAACTGTATATCCTACCCCTTCCATTCCCTCATAAATTTCGTCCATAGATATAATTTCAGGGTTTTCTGGAGGATAAGGCGGTAATTCTTCATTTGTCTGTGAAAATAAATTGAATGTTAATGTAACTAACAATGTAAAAATAAAGATTAATTTTTTTTTCATAGTTCCCATCATATTGTGAAATTATTTATATAAATTTAATACAAAAAACTATATTATAATTAAATAGTAAAATCATAATACATCAATTTTTAATTATATACAAGCATAATTATTAAATAAATTTCCTTGACAAATAATATATATATATTAATATTATATTAAATAGGTATATAAAAAGAGGGTTAAAAAGTGGTAGAAGCAAAAATACTTAATTTAGCAATTACAGATAAAGGTTTTGTAGTTATTTTAAAACCTGAAAAATCTGATAAAGTTGTACCAATATCAATAGCATATTTAGAGGCTCAGTCTATAATGTCCAGTCTCATAGGATATAAAATAGAAAGACCGCTTACCCATGATATAATATACAGCATATTTCAAAACTGCAGTATAAGATTAATAAATGTAATAATAGATAATGTGCATACAGATACTTTCTTTGCTAAATTAGTTATAGAACATAACGCTAAAAATATATTTATTGATTCAAGACCTTCTGATGCTATAGCACTTTCCTTAAAATCAAAAGCTCCTATATTTATAGAAGAACATGTTATAGAAAAAGCTGGTATCTTATTAGAAGAAAATGATAGCTTAATGAAAGTAAAAGAAGGAATACCTTTCACATATCAAAAATTTGATAGAGAAGAACTTAAAGAAAAAAATGCTGAAAATATATTCGTAAAAAAAGAACCTGAAGAAATTAATAATAATATTTATAATCAGCAATTAAATACAATTAACAATAATAATAAAAAGAATAAAGAGGAATTACAGAAATTGTTAGATCAGGCAGTAAAAGAAGAAAGATATGAAGATGCTGCTAAATATAGAGATGAACTTGATAATTTAACAGAATAATATAAATTTATTTTCTATTATTTATTTATATTTCATATATTATATAAATAGAAATAATGATAATCATAGAGGATATATGAAACACTGTATTAAAATAATTTTATTTTTAATATTATTTAGCTATTCAGTAATATATTCAAAACCGTCTGATAAAATAAAATTTGAAGCAGGCGAACTTACAGAATTAGAATACGATTTCTTCACAAAAGTTGATAATGGAGAAACTAATGACTTGGAACTTCATTATGACGGATTCATAATTGCTTCAGGAATTACTGATGAAGATGAATTTAAATTCTATAGACAAAAATTAGATGATATAAGAAATTTTGCCAAAAAAGAATTATCTCAATATACCAAAGAAGGAGCATATGCTTTCGGTAAAAGACTCTTAAATTGGCTCTATACAAGCGGAACATTAAAACAATACTTTGAAACATCTACCCTATTTCAGGATTTAATATATAAAGGAGAATACAACTGCCTAAGCTCAAGTATATTATACTCTCTATTATATAAAGAATTCGGATTCGAGGTTACAGGAGTATTAACTTCAAGTCATTCTTTCTGTACTGTATATGCTGATGGTAAATCTATTGATGTAGAGACTACTTTATCTAAAGGATTCGATCCTGGACAAAAAGAAATAAGAAATACAGGAAATTCTACAATAGTTACTTTCGTGCCTCAGGGAAATTATAGAGATAGAAATAATGTAGATATACTTACTTTAATAGCAACATTATACCCTAATTCTATTTCATTAAAGAAAATAGAAAAAGATTTAGAAAAACAATTAGTTATGGCTAAAAAAGCATACTATCTTTCTCCAAATACAAAAATGTATAATGATAATTTAGTTAATGCTTACAATAGATTGGCTTTAGATTATCTAAGTAAAAATAATTTTGAAGCTGCATACAAAACTTTGGAAGAAGCTTATGTGTTTGATTCTAATAATGCTATGACCAAAAACAATAAAATACATTATTACAATACAATAGGCACATCTTATTTAAGTAAGAAAGATTTTCCTAATGCTATAGAAACATATAAAATAGGAATATCCGATATAGGCGAAGGTGCAGATGTATTAAAAAGAAATCTAAAAGTTTCATATTATAATTATGCTGTTACAGAATATAATCAAAGAAGATACAATAATGCAAGTGTTATATCTGAAGAAGCTTTAAAATTATTTCCAAATGACAGAGATTTTATAAGATTATTATCATCTATACCGAAATAATATAAAAATAATTCCGAATATATTGTATGAAATTTTATTTTACAATAATAATATTTATTCTTATAACTTGTCCTTATAGTTTTGCCCAAAATAATTATAATCTTAATATAAAATTTAGAGTAATTGAAAAATTTGATAAAATACTATCATCAGATAATAAAGAATATGTATTTTATATAGATGCAAATTATATTTTCACTGATGAAGGTAAAACTATATACAGCAATAATATATATAATATTCAAAATACATTAAATGATTTAGAAAGACAAGAAAAAGAAGCAAAAACTCAAGCTGAAAAAAATTCTATAAATCAAAACATTAGAATATATAAAGCATTACTTACTTATAATACACCGCCTAAAAAATTTATCACTTTGTTAATAAATAGACAAATACATCAATATATATCCAAATATCCTTCAAGTTATATAGATGATATGATGCAAAATAATCTACAGGCTTTTTATGATGATATTAGAAATAGTATAGTACAAAATGAAAAATATACCGGTAAATTTACTTCTATAAAATTTCTCACAAAAGATAAATTCAGATATTTTACAGGGAGAACATAAATTATAAATTGAATTGAGATTTCATTTTTTCAATATCATATCTTGCTGTACCGCCTTTTACTTGAACCATCTCTTCAGATACGCTGGAAGCAAATTTCAATACATTGTTAATATCAAGTCCTCTCAATATAGCATAGCTCAAAGCAGCACAAAATGAATCTCCAGCCCCTACTGTATCAACAACATTAACTTTATTTGAAGGACTAAATATATATTCATTATTATATAATACACTTGCTCCTGCAGCACCAAGAGTTAAGAATATATAATCTATATTAAAATCTTTATTAATGGCTTTGAGTAATATTTCATTATCATTTTGTAAAGAAGGATAAAAAAAGTCTTTTATAATAGCAAGCTCATCATCATTAATCTTTAATATATTTATAAACTCTAAAGATTCTTTTATTTTTTCTTTAGTGTAGTAATTTTTTCTGAATGTTACATCACAGACTCTATATTTGGCATTAATATTTTTGAATATAGTTTTTAATGTATTGTAAGACTTTTCATTTCTTTGAGATAAGATATTAAAATAGAACATATCATAATTTTCTTTCAAAGCATTTTCTATATCATTATTATATTCTATATTATCCCAAGCAGCATTTTCATGTATTATATAATCAGGTACTTTCTTTTCATTAAGAAAAACAGTAGCCTTTCCTGTTTCATAATCTTTAGAAATCTGTATTAAAGATTTATCTATATTTTCTTTATCAATAAAAGATAAAGCATCTTTGGAATAATCATCATTTCCTAATGCAGTTATAAATTTTAATTTATCATCTTTATTTAAAAGTCTTGAAAGCTGAAGAGAATAATTAAAAGGAGCTCCTCCTATAACTGAAACATTATCATAAACATCATATAAAAGTTCTCCAAAACTTAGTATTTTAAACATAAATAAACTCCTATTTATTCTTTATTATCTTGTTCTTTAATAATAGGTGCTTTTAATGATAATCTTATTATAGAATCATTAGTAACAGATGTACCCGGCTGCGGTGAAAAATCTGTTATATATCCTTCACCTTGTATCATTATTTTAGCATTATTATTTGATACAATATAAGATATACTATTTAAAGCATCTCTCAAAGAAAGCCCTGTCAAATTAGGCATAATATTGTTTGTAATATTATTTGAATGAGGTACTAAGCTTAAAAAATCATTAGTATTTATTGTATATATCTCTCCGTCAATTAACCCTAAATAAGGAATAATTTGATTTGCAATCTTAGCAAAAAGCGGAGCTGCTACTCTACCCGCTCCCTGAGATCCCTGTCCTTGAGGGTCATCAAGAAGTACGAGTATAGAGATTTTAGGATCTTCAAGAGGAAAACCTCCCACAAATATTGATTGATAATACTTTTCAGGTTTTTCAGATTCACTATTTCTATAAACTTCTGTTATTGCTGTACCTGTTTTACCAACAACATCTATATTGAGCAAATTAGCTCTATGTCCTGTAGATCCTGATTCAACTCCTTTTCTAAGTAAAACTCTGGCTATTTGAGAATACTGTTCATCTATGATTCTAGTTCTTTTTAAATTGTTTGTTGCACTTATTTTCTCTATACCATCATAGAAGGAATTAACAACATGCATAGGTACTTTCCATCCACCATTTAAAAGAGGTAAATATGAAGCAGCTATCTGCATAGGCGTAACACTCAAATCGTAACCTATTGCTAAATAACCTTTTGAAAATCTATGCCATTTATTTAAAGGGTGATATATTCCGCTCCATTCATTCTTATAAGGTCCTACCCCTGTAGGTTCTCCGAATCCAAATCTTTTTAAATAATCATAAAAAAACTTATTATCTATTCTTTCGGCTATAGTTACAACGGCAAAGTTGCAACTGTATTTCAATATATCATTAAAAGCTACATCACCATGAGGATAATCGCAATGTATTCTGGTCTGTCTGCTATAATCATAATAGCCTTTACAATGAAAAACTTCATCACTATTTACAACTCCCTGTTCTATTGCCGCAAGTTCAGCAAATATTTTCATTGTACTTCCAGGATATATAGTACTCATTATACTTCTATCCATTCTTTCATTATTTACATAAATAAAAGGGTTATTCGGATCAAATGAAGGATAAGAATAATTAGCTACTATTGCTCCTGTATTAACATCTGACACTATTACAGTTACAGACTGAGGAGATTTCTCTGCTACAGTTTTTAAAACCTCATTTCTCACTATAGTTTGAACATCTCTATCTAAAGTTAATACTATATCTTTTGGATTATCATTTTCTGAAGAAAGAATTGCTTCATAAGTTGCTTCAAGTCCAGCATAACCTTCGGTTTCTGTTTTATTCATATAACCTATAACATGGGCAAATACATCTTCATAAGGATAAAATCTTTTATAACTTTCTATACCATAAATGCTTTTAACATTATATTTATCTTTTATATCCTTTATTTTTTTATAAGAATCCAAATTAATATTTTGGGCAAGCATTATAGTTCTTCTTTTTGTATTAAGCAAATCAGCAAATTTTTCTTTTGTGATGTTTATAATATTAAATATTTGAGAATAGGCTTCATTTATATCTGTTTTATCATTGCCATCTAAAGAAACAGATTCAGTGTCTAAATAAATAGTATATGCAGGAATATTTATAGTAAGAGGATGCATCTTAGAATCGTATATAGTTCCTCTTGGCCTGTCAAGTCCAACTAATGATGATACTGATTTTCTTTCTTTTATAGTTAAATTAAATAACTGTATGAATATAGCTATCGTTCCTATAAAAAAACAAATAAGGAATAAATATAATCTTTTAACTCGACTGTCATTCATAGTTAGGAAAATGAGGCGGCGAACGGATTTGAACCGATGATAAGAGTTTTGCAGACTCCTGCCTTACCACTTGGCGACGCCGCCATATCTTTTAGATGTTATTAATAATATATTAGAATTAATAAAAAGTCAATAGATATAAAATAATAAATATTAGTGATATTTATTATTTTATAAATAATAAATACTAAAATAATATACATTACTAACTCTAAAGTAGATAAAAAATAGCTGACAACCTACTTAGTAAGTTATCAGCTACTAATTTATTATATCAATTAATAAATATTAATTTTCTTCTAAATGAGCATAGAAAAACTTGTGGAATCCTAACGGATTGTATACAACATCTTTTAATTTAGGATTAACAAGCAAAGGCTCTGTGAAGAAATAAAGAGGTATAGCTCCCATATCTTCTTCTATAAGAATTCTTTCTGCTTCATGCATAGCCTGCATTCTTATATTATTATCATCTGTAGACATAGCCTGTCCTATAAGCTCATCATATTTTTTATTGCTGTATCCACCATTATTTTGTGTGTTATAACTAGTAAACAAACTCATCATTGACATAGGATCAGAATAATCTGCAGACCAATAAAGTCTTCCTATCATGAAATTCTTTTCTAATAAAGTTTGTCCAAGCAAAGCATTATCTATTTGAGTAATAGTAGAATCTATATTAAGATGCTCTTTCCACATTTGCTGTACTGCTTCAAATATTTCTACATGGTTGCCCGGATCTGTTTTAAATTCTATAACAGGAAAACCTTCTCCATTAGAATATCCAGCATCAGCTAAAAGTTTCTTAGCCATTTCTATATTTTTAGCATATCCTTCTTTTGATATATCATAAAAATCTCCGCCATTGATTCTAAAATCACCATTAACATCATTAACAGCATAAGGCACCCAACCGCCTGCAGGTTTTTGTCCACCTTTTGTAACTTGTTCCACTATATAATTTCTATCTATAGCAAGCGATAATGCTTTCCTTACTCTAGGATCTTTTAAGTATTGATTAGTAACATTTATAGGATAATAGTATGTAGCTATAAGAGGCTTAATCTGTATCAAACCCTCTTCTGTAAGTGTAGGTATATCCTTTTGAGGAGGTTCATAAGCCATATGTAAAGAACCGTCTTTTATTCCGGCAACAGCAGCAGCTCCGTTTTGCATAAATACAAATGTTATTTTTTCTGCCACTATTGTATCAGCATTCCAATAATTAGGATTTTTTACCATTATTATATTTTCATCTATATTTCTTTCAGACATAACATAAGGTCCATTACCTATATAAGTTTCAGGGCTTAATGTCCATTTATCTCCATACTGTTCTATTATGTCCTTTCTTAAAGGTGAAAATGTAGGGAAAGCAATTACTTCCAAGAAATAAGCCGTAGGAGCTTCTAATTCTACAACTAATGTATGATCATCAAGAGCTTTTATTCCTAATGAATCAACAGGTAATTCACCTCTTGTAATAGCCATAGCATTTTTTACAGGTTCATGCTGATAACTATATTCACTTGCTACTTTAGGATCAACTTGTCTTTGCCAGCTATATACAAAATCCCCAGCAACAACAGGTTTTCCGTCAGACCAAGTAGAATTAGTTCTCAAGAAAAATGTATAAGTTTTTCCATCTTCACTAATTTCCCAACTCTCAGCAACACCTGGAACTATTTTATTATTTCTATCTCTTACTGTTAATCCTTCAAATACATGAGATATGTAAATTACACCATATATTTGAGCATTCAAACTAGGGTCTATAGTTTTTGGCTCAACGCTTAAATTGACGATTATACCTTTATCATTAGCACTGTCTTTTTTAGAACAAGAAGCTGCAAATAAAAGTACAAGACAAATACTAATAAAAGACAGAAAAATCTTTCTACTTTTCATAATTAACTCCATTAAAAATTAAACTTAGTAAATTAATTTTATATAATTTTACAAACTTAGTCAATTAGAAAAAATATAAAAAATTACAAACAGAATTAAATATTTTTTATTTGATTCTTACATTTTCCTGTATTTTTGAATTCAAATATGTTATCAATAGAAATACTCACCATATTAAGTAATGCTTCGTCAGTATAAAAAGCAAAATGCGGAGTTATTATAACATTATCCATTTTAAATAATTCTTCTATAATTTCATCTTTTAATACAGTATTTCTTATATCTTTATTAACATATTCTATCTCATTAGAATATACATCTAAAGCAGCTCCTCCAATATGTCCGCTTTTTAACCCATCAAGCAAATCTTTATTATTAACTATTCCGCCTCTGCTTACATTAATAATATAAACTCCTTTTTTCATTTTATTTATAGAATCTTTGCAAATCATATTTTCAGTTTCTTTGCTGTATGGTATATGATATATTATGGCATCACTATTTTTATATAATTCATCCAAACTCACATATTCTGCATAATTTTTTATTTCCTCTTTTTCTGTTCTTGAATATACAAATATATTTTTAGGAGAAAATCCTTTAAGATGTTTCACAGTTAAAGATCCAATCCTACCTGTACCCACAACACCAATATTTAAATTTCTAATCTCTTTTGCAACAAGACCTGTCCTTGTATAATTTCTGTTATAGCCATTTATAAGAAGATTATTATAATTTTTAATTAGAGAAAGCAAAGAAAGAATAGTAAATTCACTTACAGAATTAGGAGAATATGAAGGTACATTTGCTATTTTTATACCTATTTTATTGGCATAATCAATATCTATATTATCATATCCAACAGATCTAGTACTCATATATTTCACACCGTATTCTTTCAATTTATCAAGAACTTTATCAGTAATAGCATCTCTTGCATTAAAAACTATAGAATCAAAACCTTCAGCATCTTTAACATTATCAATATTTAAATGATGTTTATGTAATGTAAATTTTGTATTATATTTTTTTTCCATTAATTTAAAAAATTCTGCTTCATCATCTAAAAATGAATATACAACTATACTCATAATATTTCCTTTAAAATTAAAAAATAATTATATTTAATGATAAACTAGTATATTGTTTTTAAATATATTTATACAAAAAATAAAAATTAGTATTATAAAAACTTATAGAAAAAGTTTGAATAAATAAAATTAATCAATAATTTATAATAAATCAAGTTTGAAAGAAAAATACATATACTATGGCAATAAAAACAAATATTATAATAGCACCCAATCCAAACATCATTAATTTAAATGTATTAACTTTAGAAAATATTTTTTCAAATAGGCCCTTATCTTCATTTTCAATAGTAGGCTCAGTATATACATCTTTTTCTGGATTGAATAATTTTAACTTGATAGGTTCAATTTCTTCTATGAAACAGCAATATCCGTCTATCAATTTTAATAAAATTTTAATAGATTTTTCTTCTACAGTTTTTTCTAAAACTTCAGCAGGAACTAAATATTTAGAGTATTTATCTTTTTTTCCTTTGAGTTCAAGATATATTATATTTTCTTCTACTGTATTAGAATTTATAGTAACCATAACTTTATCACCAGGAACTATATCATTTATAGATTTTCCTCCTATAGGATCAACCACAAATGAGGCGTTAATAAGTTTATAAGTAGGAGCATGAACTTCTTCATTTGAAGTGTTTTCAGATTGTGTACCATCACTAGTATTTTGATATGCTGCATGCATAGAATCTGTAGCTTCCATTTCTTTATTAACATCTTCTATAGCTAAACGTACAGAATTAATATCAATAATACTGCTATTTATATCAAATGTACCTATATGAAAATCCATAAATCTATTCATAGCACTAGCAAATATATCAATAATAGAAATACTATTATTATTGCTTTGATATATTATAATATTATTAATATTTTTATCTTCATTAAAGATATTTGATATAATTTCATTAAATTTATCAAAGTATAAATTTTTCTCACTGTTTAATTTATTATAAATTTTAATATGTTTATATAACTCTAATAAATCAGTATACGCATTTAAAAAAATTAAAAGTTTCTTATCATCTGAAATAACAAATGCAACATCTATCAAAGTGCTACTATATTTATCTATAAAGAAAACAAGATATATGTATTTGTTTAAATCACTATACTCGGCTAATATTTTAATAGCAAGTACTTCATCATTTGGACTTATTTTTTGTTGTGACATAAATCTATACCTATCATAAAAAATTCTGGCTGTTATTATATCATAACTAATATAATAAACAATACCAAAACATCATCATATCAAAAAATAATTATTAAAATAAACACTTGATTTTTTTATGTTTAATTATTATAATTGCTTATTCTAAATTAATAAATTTCAACAAATAGATTTTAAGAGGATTTTTATGTCTGAAAATACAAATAAATTGCAAAAAAATGCAGAATTAATATTTACATATATATATAATAATAGAATAATATTTATATCCGGTTTTGTTTTAATAATTGTAATCATAGCAGGAATTCTACTATATAAAGCAAATATAGAAAGCCAAGATGCTGCTAGTAATGTAGAATTTGAATCAGCTTTGGCTTTATATAATGTATATCAAAATGCTCAATTACCAGCAGAACAATTAAATGATCCTGCTTTAATAATAGATATCACATCAAGATTTCAAAAAGTATATGGTGCTGCTAAAGGCAATAATCTTAAATTAAGAAGTGCATATGCATTAGGATGTGTTTATTATGATATAAATAATTTTAAAGAAGCTGAAAAATACTATCAGGAAGTAGCAAATTCAAGGGGATTCTATTTACAGGAAACAGCAATGTATAATTTAGCTAATACACAAATAGGTCTTACTAATTATACTCAAGCTGCATCTACTTTAGAAAACTTTATCAAAGCATATCCTAAAAGCTATTTGATACCTCAGGCCACTTTAACATTATCTGATGTTTATCTATCTCAAAATGATAAAACAAAAGCATTAAATGTATTAAAGTCTTGGGCTACTAAAAATACTAATAATATTGAATATCTTTCTTTATTTAAAGAAACCATCTCATTAATAGAAAATAATGTTTATTAATAAAATTATTCATTATTAAATATTTCAAGTAAGGAAAAAAAATTGAATAAGAATGCTCCTCTCATAGTTCAGGGCGATGGTACTATTCTATTAGATGTAAGTACTAAACATTTTGAAGAAATTAGAAATTTTATGTTAGTATTTGCAGAATTGGTAAAAAGCCCGGAATATATACATACATATAGAATAACATTGGTGTCTTTGTGGAATGCTGCTAGTTTGAATTATACATCAGAGCAAATACTTAGTTTTTTGAAGAAGTATACATCTTATGAAATACCTAAAAATATAGTAAAGCAGATTGAAACTAGTATAGAAAAATACGGCAGAATAAAAATAATAAAAGAAGATGATAAATACTATCTTATAAGTGAAGACAAAAATATTATAGATGAAATTCTGCATTATAAATTGATGACTAAATATATAAAAGCGGAAATTAATCCTAATAAATTAGAAATAGATGCTACATACAGAGGACATATCAAACTTGCTCTTATAAATATAGGATACCCTGTTCAGGATTTAGCCGGATATAAAACAGGAGAAGAATATCATTTTCATATGAGAGATAAATTAGCATCAAGCGGAGATGATTTTGCTTTAAGAGATTATCAAAGAAATTCTGTAGATGCTTTCTATGCTGACGGAAAACCTGAAGGAGGTGCTGGAGTTATAGCTCTTCCATGCGGTACTGGTAAAACTGTTGTGGGAATTGCTGCAATGCATAAAACTCAAACAAAAACTCTTATAATAGTTACTGGTGTTACAGCATGCCGTCAATGGAGAGATGAAATATTGGATAAAACTGATATTCCTCCTGAAGATATAGGCGAATATAACGGACTCAATAAAGAAATAAAGCCTATAACAATAGCCACATACAAAATACTTACATACAGAAAAAATAAAGAATCTCCATTCGTGCATTTTGAATTATTCTTTCAGCATAATTGGGGATTAATAATATACGATGAAGTGCATTTGCTTCCTGCTCCTATAATAAAACTTACTAGTGAAATTCAAAGTATGAGAAGATTAGGACTTACTGCTACTTTGGTAAGAGAGGATGGACTTGAAAAAGATGTATTCTGTCTTATAGGACCTAAAAAATTCGATATACCTTGGCGTGAATTGGAAGAAAAGAAATTTATAGCTGAAGCGTACTGTTATGATATAAGAATACCATTAGATGATTCTCATAGATCTGATTATGTTGTATCCAGCGACAAAGTTAAATTTAGAATAGCAAGTGAAAATGTATTTAAATATACAATAGTGAAAAAAATCATAGAAAAGCTTGAAGGTAAAAATATCCTTATAATAGGTCAGTATTTAGATCAATTAAATGAGATGAAAAAAAGAACAGGATATACTATAATCACAGGAAAAACTCCTCAAAGTGAAAGAGATATAATATACAAGAAATTTAAAACTGGTGAAATAAAAATACTTATAGTAAGTAAAGTTGCCAACTTAGCTGTTGATTTGCCTGATGCTAATGTTTTAATACAGATTTCTGGAACTTTTGGTTCAAGACAGGAAGAAGCACAAAGATTAGGAAGAGTACTACGTCCTAAAAAAGGTGAAAATAAAAGCTACTTCTTTTCAATCATCACTACAGATACAAAAGAAGAAGATTTTGCTCATAAAAGACAATTATTTTTGACAGAACAAGGATATCATTACGAATTAGTAGATAAAGATTCATTTGAAGAATTAGAGTTTAATAATTAAAAAAGTTTAACGAATAAAATAATTTACTTGTTAAACTTTATTAAATTGTAATGTATTTTATACTATTGAATAAAGAAAATAAATCAGTTAATCTAAAATTATAAATTATAAACAAATCTTTACTATATCTTTTTTATTTTCAGATTTTTTAAAATCTAACAAATTAAAGCTCTGATGAAAAATCTTCTTCAAGTTTTTTTCTTAATCTTACAATTCTTCTATTTTTATCTTTTGCAATAAGATTATATATTTCTTTGACATTATCTTTTGTTATAGTTATATAATCTTCTTTAGGATAAAATGCTTGCATATATATTTTAAGTCTTGTATGCAATTTGTTTTCATCATCACAAATTAAAGTTATATCTTTTAATTTATCTAAATTCCAATTTTCTAAAGATTCATAATGATCAAAATTTTCTGCATATCTAAACATAAACTCTATATTAGTTACTTTCTTTGTATTCCATTTATCCAAAGGCTGATTAAAACTTTCTGCTGAAAAAAACATACAGCTCATATAGTTTACATTAGACACATTCCAGCTATTTAAAGGCTGATCAAATTTTTTACAATCATCAAACATTCTACACATATTTTCAACATTTGAAACATTCCATTTATCTAAAGGCTGATTAAAATTCTCACAGCTATTAAACAAATCTTCCATATTTTTTACATTAGATACGTCCCAATCATTAAGAGGCTGATTAAAAAATGTACAACAACTAAACATATTTGATAAATCTTCAACTTTACTAATATTCCAATTATTTAAAGGCTGATTGAAATTTTTTGCCAGATTAAACATAAATGACATATCTTCAACATTAGAAGTATCCCATTTATCTAAAGGCTGATTAAAACTTTCTGCTAACTTAAACATACCTCTCATATCTTTTACTTTAGATACATTCCAGTTATTTAAAGGCTGATTAAAGTTTTTTGCTAAATTAAACATAAAGGACATATCTTCAACATTAGAAGTGTCCCACTTATCTAAAGGCTGATTAAAAATAGAACAATAGGCAAACATATTATTCATCTTTTTAACTTTAGATACATTCCAATTATTTAAATTAGGATTAAAATCTATTCTTGATAAATCTAAAATAAAATTAAAGTCCATAGAGGCAAACATATAAGACATATCCTCAACATTAGAAACATCCCAATCTTCTATGCCTTCAAAATCTTTTCTTTTACTTTTATGAAAAAGATAACTCATATCTGTAATAAGGCTTGTATCAACACAATCAAGTTTTATGCCGTCTTTAAATACTAATTCTCTTAATTCTTCTTTTGTAGCTGGTTTGTATTTTTTCATAAATTAATCCTTATTTCAATTATAATTTTTTATAAAATAAAAGATTATATAATATTAAAGAAATATGTTTTACATGTAATATTTATTTATTTTGTATAATAATAAGTAATCAGCCGCACGTATAAAGGACTATCCATAATATTATGATATATTGTGCGGATTGCCACTACGCCTAGTAGTTGACAAACTATAAAATTTTTAGTATATTTAAAATTAAATACAATTTCTAAAAATTAATTACATATTCTATTATTAAAAAAAGAGCAGATAACAAACAATGATACCTACTCTATTATTAATATACAATTAAAATGAATCAGTTAATCTGAAATCAAAAATCATAAATACTAAAAAACTATAAACAAATCTTTTACTTATCTCTTCTTTGTTTTCGCTCTTTTGAAAATCAATAGTTATGTCTACTGGCTCATCATATTCTGTATCAGCATCTACTTTTGCAGATATAGTAAAAATATCTCCGTCATTTGCAGGAAATGTATATGTTATAGTCTCATTATAGCCAACTACATCATTGGTATACATATCATATTTCTTAGCAAAAAATTTAAAAGCTCCATAACTTGCCTCTATATTTTTTATCTTCTTTATTTCCTTTTTCAAATTATTTTTATCCAATTTTATAACTGTTAATTGATTTATAGGCTGTACTAATTCATAATCCTCAAGCTGTTTTTTCCATTTATCTATAGTTTCATCATCCATTTCTGCAGGAGTTGCTAAACTTATAAAATTATCAGCATTAATTTTTACTTCTTCATCTTCACAGTTTGAATAACTTCCATCAGCTGAATATCTAAAAGTTGTTATAAAGTTTTTATCTTTATCATGCAAGTTCCATATTAAAGCAGATGCAAATCTATTCATTAAATAATTATCAATAAATACTTCTTTAAATAAATCATAGCTGTATATATCTCCGTCTATTAATGTAATACTTAAAATACGGGCATTATGATTAATAAACTTCTGTACTTCTTTTCTTAATTCTTTTATTTCTTCTTTTAACTCTTTATCAAAGTTTTGAGGAGTCTTTTTTAATTCTTTATTATTTTTTATATCGAATAAAGTTAAACTATAATCACTATTAACAATTAATTTATAATCATCATTTAAGATTTTTTCACCTTGCGAATTAAATCCGTAATTAGGTGTGCATCTTAATCTAAATTCAGTATAACCAATATTCATTTTTTCAATCAATTCATTAATCATTCTTCCAGCTTCACGTCTAATTTCTGATTTCTTTGTATCTGAATATATCTCATATAATAAACTCTGAGCATATCTGCTTTCTATATTGAATTTTATCATTATAAGGAAAACTTTTGAATCAATACCTAATGATATTAATTCAGATATCTCTTTTAAAGCTTCATCTCCTCCGTACATAGCATAAAGAAAGCCTGCAATCTCCTTATCTTGATTTTCTAAATAAACATCTCTAACAAACTTTAAAAATGATTCAAAGTCAAGTAAATTAACTATATTATCAATTTTTTCTAATCTGTTAATTGTTCTTTTTAAAGATAAATACTCTGAATATATATACTTTATAACTGTAATATCTAGTTCTCTTGATTTATCTTTTACTAAAACATGGCAATCTTTTATAAATGTAAGTTTTTTATCTTCTTTTTTAGCATTGTATTTTTTCTCTGCATACTTTTCTGCTTTTTCTATAGTTTTAAAATTATAATCTTTTGTAACAAATGAAAGCTCTGATGAAAAATCACTTTCAATTCTTTTTCTTAATCTCACAATTCTTTTATTTTTATCTTTTGCAATAAGATCATATATTTCTTTAACATTAAATTTTGTTATAGTTATATAATCTTCTTTAGGATAAAAGGCCTGCATATATACTTTAAGCCTTGTATGCAATTTCTCCTCATCATCGCAAAAAGTACCAACTTCTTCCAAATTATCTAAATTCCAATGTTCTAAAGACTCATAACAATCATACTTATAAGCAAATCTGAATAATCCTACTGCAGTTATTACTTTTTCTGTATTCCATTTATCAAGAGGCTGATTAAAGCTTTGAGCCATATAAAACATCATATCCATATTTTCTACATTAGACACATTCCAACTATTTAAAGGCTGATTAAATTCAGTACATGAGAAAAATGTCTTTTCCATGTTTACAACATTAGAAGTGTCCCATTTATCAAAAGGCTGATTTAATTTGTCGCATTGCCTAAATAAAGAATCCATATTAGTAACATTAGAAACATCCCAATCATTAATATTCTGATTAAAATTATCGCAATATGCAAACATACTCGATAAATCTTTAACTTTAGATGTATTCCAAGTATTTAAAGGCTGATTAAATCTTTTTGCCCTAATAAACATATTAGACATATCTTCAACATTAGAAGTATCCCATTTATCCAAAGGCTGATTAAAAAATTCACATTCCTCAAACATGCCTCTCATATTTTTCACTTTCGATGTGTTCCAGCTATTTAAAGGCTGATTAAACTCTTTGGCACCGCAAAACATAAATCTCATATCTTCAACATTAGATACGTCCCAATTATCCAAAGGCTGATCAAAATTAGAACAATAAGCAAACATATTATTCATACTTTTCACTTTGGATACATTCCAATTACTTAAATCATGATCAAAATCTATATTTGAGTATCTTACCATTGCATTATATCCCATATAAGCAAACATCATATCCATATTAGTAACATTAGAAACGTCCCAATCTTCTATGCCTTCAAAATCTTTTCTTTTACTTTCATAAAAGAGTTTACTCATATCTGTGATAAGACTTGTATCAACATCATAAAGTTTTATACCGTCAGTAAATACTAGTTTTTTTAATTCTGTTTTTGTTTCTGGTTTATATTTTTTCATAATCTAATATCCTAATCATAAAAAATTAAATATAATCATATAGTACTATACTAAATTAAATAGAATTTGTCAAAATTAATTTAGTATTTTTATTATTGTTTGCTTCAGATAAAATATATTTTACAAATAAATAGTACATCCTAAACAACTATATTTTATCAATTTTCTGATGTTCTTTTTCCCGCCGCAAAAAGAACCAAAAAATGCAAGTATAGAATTAGTACCAAATCATACTAAAATTGTCTACATGTAAGGTAATTTACTAATTTAAGCTAAAATATAGCCCTTCGCCGAAGGCGGGCTGTGCCTGCTTCTTTGCGACAATGCCACAGGCACTCCCTATGGTCGCAAAAGAAGTTGGGGGTTCGGGGGCTAGTCCCCGAAAATAATAACAATATAAAAAATAAAATTGACAAAATATAGTTGTTTAGCTATATACTCTGTAACATATAAAAATTAAAATAAATCAGTTAGTCTGAAATCAAAAATCATAAACACTAAAAATGTATAAACAAATCTCTTGCTTATATCTTTTTTATTTTCACCCTTTTTGAAATCAATACTAATATTTACTAAATCATCATATTCTACTTCCTCATCAACTTTTGCAGACATAGTAAAAATATCTCCGTCATTTGATGTGAATGTATATGTTATAGTGTCATTATCTCCTAATACATCATTAGTATGCATATCATATTTTTGAGCAAAAAACTTAAAAGCTCCATAGCTTATATCTATATTTTTTATTTTCTTTATTTCTTTTTTCAAATTATCTTTATTTAATTTTATAGATGTTAATTGATTTATTGGCTGTGATAATTCACTATCTTCAATTTGTTTTCTCCATTTATCTATAGTTTCATCGTCCATTTCTATAGGAGTTGCCAAACTCATGAAATTATCAGCATTAATTTTTATTTTTTCATTTTCTGTGTTTAAATATTTTCCATCGCTTGTATATCTAAAATTTGTTATAAAGTTTTTATCTTTATCATACAAGTTCCATATTAAACTAGAACCAAATTTATTCATTAAATAGTTATCAATAAAAACTTCTTTAAACAAGTCATAACTCAATATATCACCGTCTATTAACATAATACCTAAAATATGTGAGATATGATTAATGAACTTATCTACTTCTTTACCCAATTCTTTTATTTTATCTTTTAATTTTTTATCAAGATTTTGAGGTACTTTTTTTAATTCTTTATTATTTTTTATATCAAATAAAGTTAAAGTATAATCATTATTGACAATTAATTTATAATCATCATTTAATTTTTTTTCACCTTTAGAATTGAATCCCAAATTAGGCATACATCTTAATCTAAATTCAGTATAACCTATATTAATTTTTTCAAGTAACTCATTAATCATTTCTACTGCTTCTTTACGAATTGCACTTTTAGTTGAATTTAGATATATTTTATATAATAAACTCTGAGCATATCTGCTTTCTATATTGAAGCTTATCATTGTAAGTAGATTTTTTGATTCAATAGTATTCATTAATTCTGATATTTTCTTTAAAGCTTCATCTCCTCCATACATAGCATAAACAAAAGCAGTGATAACTTCATCTTGATTTTTTAAATAAATCTCTTTAGTAAAATTCACAAATGATTTTAAATCAAGCAAATTAACCATATTATCAATTTTTTCTAATTTTTTAATAGTTTTCTTTAAAGACAAATATTCTGAATATATATACTTGATAAGATTGATATTTACTTCTCTTGATTTATCTTTTACTAATACATGACAATTCTTTATAAATTCAAGTTTCTTATCATATTTTTTAGCATTGTAATTTCTTTCAGCATACTTTTCTGCTTTTTCTATAGTTTTGAAATTATAATTATTTGTAACAAATGAAAGCTCTGATGAGAAATCACTTTCAAGTCTTTTTTTCAATCTTACAACTTTTTTATTTTTATCATCTGCAATAAGCTCATATATTTCTTTAACATTAAATTTTGTTATACTTATAATATCGTCCTTAGGATAAAATGCCTGCCTATATACTTGAATTCTTGTAGGTAATTTATCCATATACTTATCATCACAAATTATACTTATAGCTTGTAAACTGTCTAAATTCCAATTTGCTAAAGATTCATAATGATCAAACTTGCGTGCATAGGCAAACAACAACATTACACTAATGACATTTCTTGTATCCCATTTATCAAGAGGCTGATTAAATTCTTCTGTAAAAGCAAACATATGCTCTATATTTGTTACTTTAGACATATTCCAGCTATTTAAAGGCTGATTAAATTTACCGCATGCTCTAAATGCAAATTCCATACTTTCAACATTAGAAGTATCCCATTTATCTAAAGGCTGATTAAAATTTTCACAGTCCTCAAATATATGTTGCATATTTTTCACATTAGATACGTCCCAATCATTAAGAGGCTGATCAAAAGCTTTACAATAACGAAAAGTCTTTGATAAATCTTCAACATTAGATACATTCCAATTATTTATATTCTGATTAAATTTCAAAGCCACATTAAACATATTAGACATATCTTTAACATTAGAAACATCCCATTTGTCCAAAGGTCTATTAAATGCTTCACAGTTATGAAACATATCGCTCATATCTTTCACTTTAGATACATTCCAATTATTTAAAGGCTGATTAAACTTTTTAGCACCAAAAAACATGCCAGCCATATTTTCCACATTTGAAACGTCCCATTTATTTAAAGGCTGATTAAAATATGTACAACCAGCAAACATATAAATCATGTTTTTCACTTTTGATACATTCCAATTATTTAAATTAGAATTAAACTCTGTCATTGAATATTGTCCCAAAACATTGTAGTTCATATATGCAAACATATAAGACATATTCTCAACATTAGAAGTATCCCACTCTTCTATGCCATCAAAATCTTTTCTTTTACTTTCATTAAAAAGGTCGCTCATATCTGTAATAAGACTTGTATCAATATCACCAAGTTTTATACCGTTGTTGGTGAATACTAATCTTTTTAATTCTTCTTTTGTTGTTGGTTTATATTTTTTCATAATCTCATATCCTCATTATAAATTTTAATATATGTAAATAGTAGCAATCAATTAACTACAAATAATAATACTTATTTATATACTAAAAATTTTTAAGTTTGTCAATTTTTTTATTCAACTTTTTCCCGCCGCACACGCTCTGCGGACTTCGTCAAAGTTGCAAAAAGTGCAAGTATAAAATTAGTACTAAATCATACTAAAATCGTCTTAAATGTAAGGTAATTCATAAAATTAAAGCCAAAATGTAGCCTTTTTGCTTCTTTGTGGCAACAAAAGAAGTGGGGGTGTGGGGGCTAGTCCCCACAAATAATAAAAATAATAAAATAATTTTTGACAAAATATATTTGTTTCAGTATATAACATTAAATACAATTTCTAACAATTAATTATATATCTTATTATTAAAAAAATACAGAATGTTTCTTACAAAAACTTCATGCCTCCTCTTACTCATATAAAAATTAAAATAAATCTGTCAATCTAAAATCCCAAATCATTAATACTAATAAAGTATAAACAAATCTTTTACTTATTTCTTTTTTGTTTTTACTCTTTTTAAAATCAATAGTAATATTTACTTGCTCATCATATTCCCCCTGAATTTTTGAAGTCATAGTAAAAATATCTTCGTCATTTGATGAAAATGAATAAGTTATAATACCATCATATCCTATTACATTACTAATATTCATTTCATATTTTTTAGTAAAATACTTAAAAGTAGCATAAGTTGCATTAATATTTTTTATTTTATTTATTTCTTTTTCCAAATTATTTTTATCTAATTTTATAACTGTTAATTGCTGTAAAGGCTGTGCTATTTCATAATCTTCAAGCTGTTTTCTCCATTTATTTATAGTGTAATCGTCCATTTCTATAGGACTTGCTAAACTTATAAAATTATCATCATTAATTTTTATTTCTTCATCTTTACAGTTCGAATAACTTCCATCTCCTGAATATCTGAAAGTTGTTATAAAATTAGAATCTTTGTCATATAGATTCCATATCAAAGATGAAGCAAATTTATTCATCATAACATTATCAATAAAAATGTCTTTGAATATATCATAACTGTATTTATTACCATTTATTAATGTAATGGCTAAAAGATTAGAATTATTTTTAATAAACTTTTTTATTTCTTTTCTTAATTTTGTTATTTCTACTTTTAACTTTTTATCAAGATTTTTAGGAATCTTTTTCAATTCTTTATTATTTTTTATATCAAACAAGCTCAAAGAATAATCACTATTCAAAATTAATTTATAATATTCATTTAATACTTTTTCATATTTAGAATTAAATCCGAAATCAAGAGCATATCTTAATCTAAATTCAGTATAATCAATATTCATTTCTTTAAGCAATTCATTAATTATTTTTTCTGCTTCAAGTCTAACTTCTGTTTTCTTAGTAGTCATAAATATTTTATATAACAATTTAAGTGCATATTTGCTTTGATTGTTTAATTTAATTATTATAAGTGAAAGTTTTGTGTCATGTGCTTTTTTATATATATTTTTTAAAGCCTCATCTCCTCCATATATTCCATAAATAAAAACAGCTGTTTCTTTATTGGTTTCATCATAAATATTTTTAATAAATTTTATGAATGATTCTCTATCAAGCAAATTTACTATATTATCAATTTTTACTAATCTTTTAACATCTCTTTTGAGAGACAAATATTCCAAATATATATACTTTATAACATTAATATTAACTTCTCTTGACTTATCTTTTATTAAAACCTTATAATTATTATTTATAAAGCTCACTTTTTTATAATCTTTTTTATTATAATTATTTTCAAAATACTTTTCTGCTTCTTCTATAGTTTTAAAATCATTTGTAACAGATGAAAGTACCAAAGAAAAATCACTTTCAAGTTTTTTTCTTAATGCCACAATTTTTTTATTTGTATCTTTTGAAATGAAATCATATATCTCTTTGACATTATCTTTTGTGATATTTAAATAATTTTGATAAGAACCATAAAAAGCCTGAAGATATGCTCTGATTCTTAAAGGTAGTTTTTCTTTATCATCGCATAATTCATTCATATTTAATATTTTATTTAAATCCCAATTTGCTAATGAATCATAACAATCAAACACTTTAGCATACTTAAACATTGAATCAATTTTTTTTAAGTTTTTTGTATTCCATTTATCAAGAGGCTGATTAAATGAAAGAGTATCACAAAACATAGCTTCCATATTTTTTACATTAGATACATTCCAACTATTTAAAGGCTGATTAAAAGCTTTGCATTGTACAAACATCTCATGCATGTTTTCAACATTTGAGGTGTCCCATTTATCAAGCGTCTGATTGAATTTATAAGCTCTCCTAAATGTACCTTCCATAGTTTTTACATTAGATACGTTCCAATCATTAAGAGGCCGATTAAAAGCTTCACACTCACAAAACATATAACTTAAATCTTCAACCTTACTAACATTCCAATTATTTATATTTTGATTAAATGATTTAGCATAATTAAACATAAAGCTCATAGTCTTAACATTTGAAGTATCCCATTTATATAAAGGCTGATTAAATTTCATAGCTGCCTGAAACATACCGCTCATATTTTTGACATTAGATACATTCCAATTATTTAAAGCCTGATTGAATAAATAGCATTTATCAAACATTCCAGACATATCCTCTACATTAGAAGTATCCCAATCTTCTATGCCTTCAAAATCTTTTCTTTCACTTTTATGAAAAAGATAACTCATATCCGTGATAAGGCTTGTATCTACATCACTAAGTTTTATACCGTCTGTAAATACTAAATTTTTTAATTCTTCTTTTGTTGCTGGTTTGTACTTCTTCATAATTTAATCAAAAATTAATTATGTGTATTTATTATTTATAGAGCAGACACAAAACTATTATGCCTACTCTATAAAATATCAAAAATTAAAATAAATCTGTCAATCTAAAATCCCAAATCATTAATACTAATAAAGTATAAATAAATCTTTTACTTACTTCCTCACCATTTTCATTAGTAAAATAAATATCGATTTTCACTCTGTCATGAAAATCAGTTTTAGAATTAACATTAGCATATATACTAAAAGTATCTCCATTCTTTGATTTTAATGAATAACTTGAAACAACATCATAGCCTACATACTCAGTATACATTCCATATCTTGCACCGAAAGCCTTGAAAGTACCATAAGCTATTTCTGAATTATCTATTTTTTCTAATTCGTTTTTCAAATTATCTTTATCTAATTTTATAATGGTTAATTGCTGTAAAGGCTGTGCTATTTCATAATCTTCAAGCTGTTTTCTCCATTTATTTATAGTTTCATCATCCATTTCTATAGGACTTGCTAAACTTACAAAACTATTATCATCTATTTTTACTTCTTCATCTTCACAGTTTGAATAACTTCCGTCGCCTGAATATCTGAAAGTTGTTACAAAATTATCATCTTTATCATATAGATTCCATATCAAAGATGAAGCAAATCTATTCATAATAGCATTATTAATGAAAATATCTTTGAATATATCATAGCTGTATTTCTCTCCGCTTGCTAGTAAAACAGCCAAAAGAGAAGCAGTATTTTTCATAAAAGAAGGAATTTCTTTTCTTAATTTTGTTATTTCTTCTTTTAAATCCTCCGGAAGGTTTTGAGGTGCTTTTTTAAGTTCCTTATTATTTTTTATATCAAAAAGACTCAAAGAATAATCACTATTCAAAATTAATTTATAATCTTCATTTAATACTTTTTCACCTTTAGAATTAAAGCTGAAATCAGGAGAAAATCTTAATTCAAACTCATTATAGCTAATATTCATTTTTTTAATAACTTCATCAATCAAATTATAAGCTTCATAACGTACTTCAGATTTTTTAGTATTTGAATATATTTCATGTAATATTCTAAGTGCATATTTACTTTCTATATTTAATTTGATTATTAAAAGAGAAAGTTTACTATCTTTTTCTTTTTTATATATATTTTTTATGGCCTTATCTCCTCCGTATATACCATAAATAAAAGCTGCTGTTTCTTTATTAGTTTCATTATAAATATTTTTAATAAACTCTACAAATGATTCTTTATCAAGTAAATTAACTATATTATCAACTTGTGTTAATATTTTAATATCTCTTTTTAGAACCAAATACTCTAAATATATATATTTTAAAACTTTATTTTCAACTTCTCTCGATTTATCTTTTATCAAAACCTTATAATTATCATTTATAAAGCTAACTTTCTTATCATCTTTTTTATTATAATTATTTTCAACATATTTTTCTACTTCTTCTATAGTTTTGAAATTATAATTATCTGTAACAGATGAAAGCTCTTTGCTATACTCTGTTTCTAATTTCTTTTTTAATGCCATAACTTTTTTATTTGTATCTTTTGATATTGCATTATATACTTCTCTTACATTCTCTTTTGTGATAGTTACATAATCTCTTGATACTAAATCATACTCTTCTGATATAAAATCATATTCATCATCATCATATTCTTCATTATTTTCGATAGGCACATAAACTTTGTGAGAACCATAAAATGCCTGCATATATACTCTAAGTCTTAAAGGTAATTTTTCATAGAATCTTTCATAGTTAGCACAGAAATCACTAATATCTGATACTTTATTTAAATCCCAATTTGCTAATGAATCATAACAATCATAACTGTCAGTATATTTAAACATTGAGTACATTTTACTTAATTTTTTTGTATTCCATTTATCCAAAGGCTGATTAAAAGAATCTGCAGAATAAAACATTGCTTCCATAGTTTTTACATTAGATACATTCCAGCTATTTAAAGGCTGATTAAATTGTTTACAGCGGCAAAACATTTCATGCATATTTTCAACTTTTGAAGTATTCCATTTATCTAAAGGCTGATTAAAAGAAAGAGCAGAATGAAACATTGCTTCCATAGTTTTTACATTGGATACATCCCAATCATTAATAGGCTGATTAAATAAATCACATGCATTAAACATATAACTCATATCTTCAACTTTACTAACATTCCAATTATTTATATTTTGATTAAAAGCTTTAGCAAGACTAAACATACCTTTCATATTTGTAGCATTAGAAGTATCCCATTTGTCTAAAGGCTGATTAAAACTAAAACATTCTCTAAACATCCAAGACATATTCTCAACATTAGAAGTATCCCAATCTTCTATGCCTTCAAAATCTTTTCTTTGGCTTTTCTGAAAAAGCTCGCTCATATCTGTAATAAGGCTTGTATCCACATCACTAAGCTTTATACCGTCTGTAAATACTAAATTTTTTAATTCTTCTTTAGTTAATGGCTTGTGTTTCTTCATTAATTCCTCCTGATTTTAATACTGATATACATTGAAAATTTTACGTTCCGTCAAAAAATCATTTTTTATCTTAATTATTTGCGGGGACTAGCCCTACGAAGTACACAGTCGTGCCGCGCCCCCAGTTCTTTTACCGACGCTCTGCGTGCCGTAGGCAAGGTACCTTTCGGTATTGGTACAGGCGAAGCCCGCCTCACGAAGTGTGCCTACGGCAGGCGAGAACCTATATCCTCAACAGGCTCGGATACGCTTCGCGAAAGACTGCACTTTTTACATAAAACTAGGGTATTACACTAAGTTTGATGTATATTTTTAAAATATCAAGCTGTAATATATGCGTTTTTCGCTACTTTGACGAAGTCCGCAGAGCGTGTTCAGCAAAAAAGTAGACAATATCTATATAAAATGTAGATGTTTACAAAGTACATTTGTTTTAGTTTAATATAGTTAAAATAAATCTGTCAATCTAAAATCCCAAATCATTAATACTAATAAAGTAAAAATAAATCTTTTACTTACCCCATCATCATTTTCATTAGTAAAATAAATATCTATTTTCACTCTGTCATGAAAATCAGTTTTAGAATTAACATTAGCATATATAGAAAAAGTATCTCCATTCTTTGATTTTAATGAATAACTTGAAACTACATCATAGCCTATATATTCAGTATACATTCCATATCTTGCACCGAAAGCCTTGAAAGTACCATAAGCTATTTCTAAATTATCTATTTTTTCTAATTCGCTTTTCAAATTATCTTTATCTAATTTTATAATAGTTAATTGCTGTAAAGGCTGTGCTATTTCATAATCTTCAAGCTGTTTTCTCCATTTATCTATAGTGTCATCGTCCATTTCTATAGGGCTTGCTAAACTTACAAAACTATTATCATCGATTTTTACTTCTTCATCTTCACAGTTTGAATAACTTCCGTCGCCTGAATATCTGAAAGTAGTTACAAAATTATTATCTTTGTCATATAGATTCCATACCAAAGATGAAGCAAATCTATTCATCATAGCATTATCAATAAAAATCTCTTTGAATAAATCATAACTGTATTTTTCTCCGCTTGCTAATAAAACAGCTAAAAGAGAAGCAGTATTTTTCATAAATGAAGGAATTTCTTTTCTTAATTTTGTTATTTCTTCTTTTAAATCTTCAGAAAGGTTTTGAGGGGCTTTTTTAAGTTCCTTATTATTTTTTATATCAAAAAGGCTCAAAGAATAATCACTATTCAAAATTAATTTATAATCTTCATTCAATACTTTTTCACCTTGAGAATTAAATCCGAAATCATACGAATATCTTAATTGGAATTCATTATAACTAATATCCATTTTTTCCATCACTTCATCAATCAACTTATCAGCTTCATAACTGACTTCAGATTTTTTTGTATTTGAATATATTTCATATAATAATCTAAGAGCATATTTACTTTGCATATTTAATTTAATTATTAATAGTGAAAGTTTAGTGTCTTTTTCTTTTTTATATATATTTTTTACAGCCTCATCTCCTCCATATATGCCATAAATAAAAGCAGCTGTTTCTTTATTAGTTTCATCATAAATATTTTTAGCAAAATTTATAAATGATTCTTTATCAAGTAAATTAACTATATTATCAATCTGTACTAATTTTTTAACATCTCTTTTAAGGAGCAAATATTCCAAATATATATATTTTAAAACTTTATTTGCAACTTCTCTTGATTTATCTTTTATCAAAACCTTATAATCATTTATAAAGCTAACTTTCTTATCATCTTTTTTATTATAATTATCTTCAATATACTTTTCTGCTTCTTCTATAGTATTAAAATTATAATTATCTGTAACAGATGAAAGTTCTTCGCTAAACTCACTTTCTAATCTTTTTTTTAATGACAAAACTTTTTTATTTGTATCTTTTGATATTAAATCATATACTTCTTTGACATTTTCTTTTGTGATAGTTAAATAATCTTTATAAGAACCATAAAATGCCTGAAGATATGCTTTAATTCTTAAAGGAAGTTCTTCATACCTGTTAAAGCATAAATTACTCATTTCTGATACTTTATTCAAATCCCAGTTTGCTAATGAGTCAAAACTATTATAACCTTCGGCAAAGTCAAACATTCCAAACATTGTTTTTAATTTTTTTGTATCCCATTTATCCAAAGGCTGATTAAAAGATTCACTACCTCGAAACATAGATTCCATAGTTTTTACATTGGAAACATTCCAGCTATTTAAAGGCTGATTAAATTTTAAAGCCTCATTAAACATCTGATTCATATTTTCAACCTTTGAAGTATTCCATTTATCTAAAGGCTGATTGAATTTGAAAGCATTTCTAAACATACCTTCCATAGTTTTTACTTTAGATACGTCCCAATCATTAAGAGGCTGATTAAAATTAACACATATACTAAACATATAAGCCATATCTTCAACTTTACTAACATTCCAATTACTTATATCTTGATTAAATGCTTTAGCATAATTAAACATAGCTCTCATAGTTGTAACCTTTGAAACGTCCCACTTGTCTAAAGGCTGATTGAAATTTTCTGCTACCTGAAACATACCGCTCATATTTGTAACATTTGATACATTCCAACTATTTAAAGGCTGATTGAATTTTTTACAATTATCAAACATTCTAAATGTATCCTGAACATTAGAAACGTCCCATTTATCTAAAGGCTGATTAAAATCCTGACAATAATAAAACATAAAGCTCATATGCTTAACTTTGGAAACATTCCAATTATTAAGATTATGATTAAACTTAGCTTTAGAACGGTTTTCATAACTATCATAACTCATATGGGCAAACATATAGGACATATCTTCAACATTAGAAACGTCCCAATCTTCTATGCCTTCAAAATCTTTTCTGGTGCTGTTATGAAAAAGTTCGCTCATATCTGTAATAAGGCTTGTATCTACATCATAGAGTTTTATTCCGTCAGTATATACTAATTGTTCTAATTCTTGTTTTGTTTCAGGCTTATATTTCTTCATCAATTTCTCCTCATAATAAGTTTACATAATTATAATACGGATTTATAGTATAATATATATTGTATAAATTTTCTATATAAAAAATAATTTTATTTACTATACTAATAGTTTTATAAAAATTCTATATTATCACTGACAATTTTTATTTTATTAATAATTATATTAGTACTATTGATGTAAATGTATAATTATGATAATTATTTTAATTTTTTATAATTCTAGTCTATTTATGTTTGGCATTATATATTATTTTTTTATAAGGCATTAAAATATATTCATTCATTTTATTTTTCATTTTCTTCTGAACTGAAGGAATAGATATTAAAGCACCTACTAATTTCATCTGAAGCATTTTCATTCTCTGCTTCTGAGGGAAATCATATATATTATGTTTCTTATAATATTTATGATCTTCTTTCATAAGCCCCTGCATTACATATATTAAATCTCTGAATATTTTCATGCCTCCTACCCCATAGAAATTTTTAGGACGAGTGCATTTATTATCTATGGCATATTTCATAACAGAGGATAATTTTTCAAGTTCATTATATATATCTTTATTATAATCATTAGCGATATGAGTTAAAAAATTTCCTCCTACTTCCGCACGCGATTCTATAAGTGTCTGCAAATTATATTCGCTGTCATAATCACCGCTTATAATATATCCTATAGGCATACCTTCTGTAACTGTTCTATGTCCATTGCAAAATTGTCTGTCTTCATAAAGTTTGAAACTAGAATGCGTATAATGATTTTCTATAGTGAATGCATATATTATCGCATCAGCTTTTTGTATCTCATTGCGAAGAAAATCATCGAATCCATCTTTATAAACGCATTTACCTGTTATAGCACATCCGAAACAGCCTAAACATCCGCCATGAAAATTATACTCTCTTATATTTATAGCTCTTGTTTTATATGGAAAAATATTTTTAAAATCTTCTATTATATTTATTAAATTCTCATCATCTTTTGAAGTATTGCTTAATATTAAAACATCTTTACTAGCATCTTTATTTTCAATATTATCATTAAATCTTCTTTTATATATAATTTTATCTTTTGATTTTGAATTAATGCTTTGTGTATATAGATTATTTTCTATAGAGAAAATTAAATAATTAAAAAAGTTTATAGCATCATCCTGCCCTTCTTTTTTCATTAAATCTTCCATATCAGCAGAAAGCCCTTTTATATATTTAAATCCTAAATCCAAACAATTTTCCTCCAAAAACTTATGAGCAGTTACATCATAAAAATGCTTAGATGTAGAAAACTGCGTTGCAAATTTATCTTTAACTTCTATATTATTTTCTTTTAATAATTCTATAAATCTATGCAATTGATAAGGAATTAAAAATGTATATACAGGATAAGAAAAAATTATTATATCTGCTTTTTCAAATGCTACTTTTATTTCATTAAAATTTTTTTCATAATATTTTATTTTCTGTCCCACATTTAAAAATTCAAATTTATGTTCTATAAATAATTTCTCTAAAAATAATAATGTCTGTAATGTTATGCTGTTATTTCCTTTAGGGCTTCCATTGATAACTAAAATATTCATAAATACTCCAAATATTTAATATACTTAAATATTATTTTATATAATCATAATAATATGAAATAAAAATAAATACAAATCGTATATTTATATATAATAAAAGGCTGCCATTATAGCAGCCTAATAAACAATATATAATTAAATTATTAATAAGCTTTTTTGTATAAAGCCAATATATCATCTAATGTTACATCTCTAGGATTTCCGCCAGTACATACATCAGCTAAAGCATCTTTTGCTAATCTTGGTAAATCTTCTTCTTTAATTTTTAATTCTCTTAAATTAGCAGGAATATTAACATCTTTAGAAAGTTTTCTAACAGCCTCAACAGCCAATTTAGCAGCTTCCTCTTTGCTTAATCCATCAACTTTTTCACCCATTGCTACAGCTATATCAACATATTTATCTATACAAACAGGCATATTAAATTCCATAACAGTAGGTAAAAGTACAGCATTAGCAACACCATGAGGTATATCAAATATAGCTCCAAGAGGGTGAGCCATAGAGTGAACAATACCAAGTCCTACGTTACTGAAACCCATACCAGCAACATACTGAGCAATACTCATTCCATCCATATCTGTCATATTTTTATCTTTAACAGCTCCTCTTAAGTGTTTAGAAATAAGCTGCATAGCTTTATATTCAAACATATCAGAAATGGTATGAGCACCTTTAGTAATATAACCTTCAATAGCATGAGTTAAAGCGTCCATACCAGTAGCAGCAACAAGACTGTTAGGCATAGAAGCCATAAGTTCAGCATCTACAAAAGCAATTATAGGTATATCTTTAGGGTCAACACAAACCATTTTTCTATTTTCTTCTTCATTAATGATTACATAGTTAATTGTAACTTCAGCTGCAGTACCGCAAGTAGTAGGAAGAGCCATAATAGGTACGCTTTTATTTTTAGTAGCTGCTACACCTTCAAGAGATTTAACATCAGCAAAGTCAGGATTATTTTTTGTAATACCTATAGCTTTAGCAACATCCATTACAGAACCGCCTCCAACAGCAATCAAGAAATCAGCACCAGATTCATTATATTTTGCTAAACCGTCTTTACAGTTTTTAATAGTAGGATTTTGCTTAATATCTAAAAATGTATCATAAGATATGCCAGCACCATCTAAAACATCTTTAACTTTTTTGAGTACGCCGCAAGAATCCAAAACTTTATCACTAACTAATAATGCCTTTTTAAATCCTCTTGCTTTAATTTCGGTAGCAAGTTCGCTTCTTATACCGATACCAAAATAACTTGTTTCATTTAAAATATATCTAGCCATAAAATTACTCCTATATTTTTATTTTTTTATTATATCTTCATATTGTAAGAAGATTTAATTCATTTTTTAGATTTAGATTTTGTTTTAGTTTTATGCTGTACATTAAGTCCATAATTATTAAATTTAGCTAATACTATTTCCATTTCAGCATCTGATAAAACATTATAATCACCAATGCTTCTGACACCAATATATAATCTAGCTAAATTCTCAACTTCCATCATAACATGATATGCTTTCTCCAAAGTTTCATCAGCAGCAAGTAATCCATGATTTTTTAATATACAAGCCTTATACCCTTTCATAACTTCAGAAATATTATCACATAATTCCTGTGTACCATAAGTAGCATATTTAGCACAAGGAATTTTATTTCCGCCAGCAACCCCAACCATATAATGAACAGCCGGTATACAGTCTATATTTAATATAGAAACCATAGAAGAATAAACAGCATGATTGTGTATTACAGCATTAAAATTAGGATTATCTTTAAGTATTGATAAATGAAATCTCCATTCGCTTGAAGGTATTTTATCTTTTTCAGGATTTCCATTTTCATCAACAAAAACAATATCATCAGGAGTCATAATTTCATAAGGCATACCAGAAGGAGTAATAAGCATTCCATCTTTAAATCTAATACTAATATTTCCAGCTGTACCTTGATTAACCCCATCTTTTCTCATATTTAAACAAGCTTCTATTATACTTTTAGATAAATCTTTTCTATTATTTTTAGACATATTTTCTCCTTAAAATAATCAAATAATTATATTTCATTTATTTCAAAACTACTTATAACTAATTTTCTCATTTCTTTAACATCTTTTACAATTCCTAAAGAATTAAATTGTGCTAATATATTTCCTGTAGCTGTACATTCTATAGGACCTATAGAAATATTTAAATTAGTTCTCTCTTTAGTAAGTTCGCATATTAATTTATCTCTGCTGCCTCCGCCTACTATACATAATTTTTTAATATCTTTATTTACAAGCTTTTTAACACTTCTAATATATTTGGCATAGCTATCTGCTAAAGAATTATATACGGAGGCTATTATAACACTTCTTGATTTTTTTTCCACATTATCTTGATTTGTATCTTTAAAATAATTTAATATCTCTTCTTCTATATCATTTGGATTATAAAATCTATTATCATTAATATCTATTCTATGATCATCTTTAATATTATCTCTTGCTAGTTTTTCAATATCATTAAATGAAATTTGATATTTCTTTTGGAGCAATTGTATTATCCAAAGCCCATTTATATTTTCTAAAAATTTTATTGTATTATTATAACCCATTTCATTTGTAAAACCATTTTCAAAAGCCTCATCAGTTAATATAGGTTCCTTTAATTCTACCCCAAGCAATGACCATGAACCAGAAGATAAATATGCCGTATTATCATCTAAAATAGGTGAAGACAATACAGCAGAAGCAGTATCATGAGATGCAACAGCTATAATATCAAATGGCTTACATCCAAGATAATCTGCTATTTCTTTTTTTAATAAACCTTTTTTTGTACCAGCTTCAATAAAAGTTGGAAATTTATTTATATCAAAATGAATTTTTTCTAAAATTTCTTCAGACCATACTTTTTTATTTATATCTATCAATTGAGAAGTTGAAGATACCGTATATTCAGAAGAAATATTACCAGTTAGAAAATATCCAAATAAATCAGGGATAAATAATAAATATTTAGCATTATTAACTATATAAGATCTTTCTTTTATATCTTCATATATCTGCATTATACTATTAAAAGGCATACATGATATACCTGTTATATTGTATAATTCTTTAGCCCCCAATCCAATATTTTCTAATTTTTTTATAGTATTTATTGTTCTGATATCTCTATAATTTATGGGATTTGATAATAATTCTCCATTTTTATCTATATATCCGTAATCAACTCCCCAAGAATTAATACCCAAAGAAGAAGGCTGAATACCCATATCAACAACTTTCTTCATACCTTTTAAAAGTTCATTATACATAAATAAGAAATCAGTAAATAATAATTATTTACTTTAATAATACTTAGTGCGAATCTATGCACTTCTTCCAAAGTCATTTTGTTATTTTCAAATTTAGATAAGAATATTTTACCGCCGGATGAACCAAAATCACAAGCTATAGAATAAAATTTATTACTCATAATAATTTACCATAATAAATATATATTTATAATATAATATAATATAATATATTTTTATTTTACATGCAATAAAAATAAATTTAAATATTATTACAATTATTATTGAAATACAAATTCAAATATAAAAAATATATTTTATTAAATTAAAATACGGCAATACCTGAGTCAGTTCTTCCATCACATCCTGCAAAGTAAACATTATTATCATTTTTCATTATAACTTGACCTCGTCCAAAATATCCGAAATTTGTTATATGAGACTTTTTAGTAATATTATGTCCCAATGATGAAAGTTCTGAAAATAACACATCATCAAAATTGTATTCTAATTCAATATTCTTCTCCCCTACCCATTGCCATCTAGGTTTATCTAATGCTGCTTGAGGATTCAAATTATGGTCTATTAAATTACTCATAACCTGTAAATGTCCCTGAGGCTGCATGAAAGCTCCCATAACCCCTAAAGCTGCATAAGGTTTTGAGTCCTTACATATAAATGCCGGTATTATTGTATGATAAGGCTTTTTATGTGGTGCTATAAAATTATCTGAATTAGGATCTAGTGAAAAATTAGCTCCTCTATTTTGCAATGCTATGCCTGTTTCTGGAATCACTATACCAGAACCGAATGCACAGTAATTACTTTGTATATAAGAAACCATATTACCGTAACTATCTGCAGTTGCCAGATATACTGTATCCCCTGATGAGAATATATGATTTATAGGTTCTAATGCTTTATTTATTCTTATTAATGAAGCTCTTTTAATAGCATATTCTTTTGAAAGCATTTCTTCAATAGAAGTTTTCATGTGATAAATATCAGCAACATATTTTTTCGTGTCTATGAATGCCAATTTCAATGCCTCTATTTTATAATGTACGCTTTCTAATGGTGTCAAATCTTTTAAATCAAAATGAGATAAAATATTTAAAGCCATTAATACCGTAATTCCATGTCCGTTAGGCGGAATCTCATAAATATCATAACCTCTATAATTAGTAGTTATTGGAGTAACAAATTCTGGATAATATTCATTTAAATCTTCTTTAGATAAATATCCTTCATACTTTTTCATAAATGCATCTATTTTTTCAGCGTATTCTCCTCTATAAATACATTCTGCATTTGTGTTTCCTATATCCTCTAAAGTTTTAGCATGATATGGAAGTTTAACTATTTCACCAAGTTCAGGAGTTCTTCCATTAAAAGTAAAGGTATCAAACCAATATTTAAACTCTTCTTTTTTTAATTTATCAGATTCTTTTAAATATACATAATAAGATTCTTTCCAATCAAGAACCACTTGAGGCTGAACAGCATAACCTTCTTTGGCATATCTAATAGCAGGTTCAAGTACATCTATAAGATTTAATTTACCGAACTTTTTTACAAGTGCTGCCCAAGCTGCTGGTATTCCTCCAATCGTTACAGGAAAAAGTCCGTAAGTAGGCATTTGATCGAGATTAAGCGATAATATTTTATTAACATCTAAATTCTTTGGAGAAAACCCGCTTCCATTAATTGCATATAAATTATTTTCAAAATTGATTATAGCAAAAGCATCACCTCCCAAACCATTTGAAGTAGGCTCAACAACTGTAAGAGCTGCTGCTGTTGCAATTGCCGCATCAATAGCGTTTCCGCCTTTCTTTAATATTTCAAGACCTGCCTGAGAAGCTAGTATATTGCTTGTAGAAACTATATTTTTTCCAAAAACCACATTTCTCTTAGATGGGTAAGTATTATCATAAAAATCCATAATAAAATCCAATACTTTATTTTTATTTACTTAGTTAAGTATAATTAAAGGATTAGATTTTGTCAAAATATTTTTTAATAATGTTTGATTAAAACTTAAAAATTATTTTAGTATAAAATATTTTATAAATATTAATAATGAATAAGAATTTAATTATGATTTTTTTGTATATACTAAGAATTTTTAACTTTGTCAATTTTTATGTTGTTTTTTTCTCGCCGCACGCCACAGGTGGACTTCGTCAAAGAACCAAAAAGTGCAAGTATAAAATTAATATTATATCATACTAAAATTGTCTTACTTGTAAGATAATTTATTAAATTAAAGCCAAAATATGAATTTAATAAATAAAATTAATTGAAATTAAAGTGCTTGGTTAAAGCTTTTAATCAGGCACTTTAAAAAATTATTCTATAATATCAAAAAGTGCTTTTATTATTTTAGGATGCAATATTTTGGAAGTATGAAAACTGATAACCATTCGTTTATTATCTTTTTTATATTCTATGGCTTTCCTTTTGTCTATCTAAAACAAAACCATTATCAAATAAAAGTTTTTCAGCTTCTTTAGCGTTTAATTTAGGTAATTTATCTTTCAACTGCAACCTCTATAGGAGTTATTGAATAGTCTTTATTTTCTAATTGCTTTAACTCATCTTCGCTCATACTTTCTAAATAAAGTTCTATAGCTTCCTTTATATTTGACTTAACTTCTTCAAAAGTTTCACCTTCACTTACACAGCCTTTAAGTTCTGGTACAAAGGCAAAATATCCATTTTCATCTTTTTCTATTATAGTATTTATAATCATAAAAAAACTTTTATCTATATGTAAGCTATTATATACAAATAAATAAAAAAGTAAAATTATTTATTATGTTTACTAATTACTTTGTTAAAAAATCTGTCAATAAAATATTCTATATAACCCAAAAAAGCAAAAAACAAAGTTATAAAAAATACATTTCTTAAAACTGCTTTAAGTCCGTATTTATCTATATCTACAAAAAAGTAAGGATAATAACTTCCGTCAGAAAAAGGACTTCCTACTCTAGCTCTTATAAGTATAAAAGCAAAATATACAAATGGAATTATAATCCAAAGCAGAGGATCAATTATTTTATAAATTCCTTTCTTATCAAAAATAACATAATCAAAAATAGTCATAATTGGAAGTATATAATGAAGTATAATATTTCTTATATAATAAAGTCCTTTATAATCTTCTGCTGTTGGACTTAATAAAAAATGATATACTAAAAATGTAACAGTTATCGACATTGTAACGGCACCTTTAAATCTTGGATAAAATGTTTCTTTTTTCTTTATAATATTAATAATATCCAAAATAAAATAAACTATTACAAGTATATTGCTTTGATATGTGAAATAGTATGCAGTTTCTATATCAAGTTTAAAATTATCATAGAAAAATCCATGAAGCACAGCAAAAGCACCAATTATAATTATTATTATTTTATATACTATAGAAAAATTAATTTTTGTCATATTAATTCCAATAAATATAATTATTAAAAAAATTTACTGCAAATATTAATGATTAATTCTTTATTAACTAAACTATCAATCCATTTACTTGGAATATTATCTACACCATAATATAAACCTGCAAGTCCTCCAGTAACTGCCGCAGTAGTATCAGTATCATCTCCCAAATTAACTGCTTTTAATACTGCATCTTTATAATTTGAAGTATTTAATAATATCCATATAGAAGCCTCCAATGTATGAACAACATATCCGCTGCTTTCTATTTTATTTACATTAAGTTTTTTAAAATCAGATTCAAATATCCTTTTATAATTATTAATCTCTTTTTCATTTTTATAATAATCAAAAGAATCTTTTAATGCTTTATTAATACCTTCTTCAATGTTCATGTCATTTATTAAATTTAATGCTATGGCAGTATATATTACACAAGCTATTAAACTTCTTTTATGAGAATGAGTAAGCGAAGAAATATTGTATATTATATTTATCGCTTCGCTATTATCAAATAATTGACTATCAAAATATTTTTTTATATAAAAAGCAATTGGAAGTATCCTCATCAAAGAGCCGTTTCCATTGCTATATTCATCAGACAGTCCGCATTTTATGGGATTTTTTCCGATTTTATGATTATCTATAGCTTTTCTTGTAGTTATTCCAACATCAAAAGTATTTCCGTCAGCTGTATAATAGCCTTTATCATACCACATAGCAAAACTATTCATAATATTATTATAATTGATATTTTTATTATTCAAATTATCAAGTAAACATAATGTTAAACTTGTATCATCAGACCAAGTGCCTGCTTTTTTATTATGAGTGCCGTATCCAATCATATCAATACAATGATTCTTTTTAATAATATCCCTAGAAATAAATTCATAAGGAACACCCAAAGCATCACCAACAGCTATACCTAATATTGCAGATTTAAGCTTATTTTCTAAATTCATATAAAATAATCCAATCATAAAAAATATAATTATATTGTTATTAAAAATTATAATAAATATACTAAAACTATCAATAGATTAAATAAAGAATATATAAAAAAAGCGTATCTAAAAAATTAGATACGCCAGGGTTAGTGAATTTCTTATTAATTTAATTACTTAGCAGGAGTTAATTTAGTTAAAGCATCTTCTACTAATGCAACCCAAGTAGCACCGCTTACGCCATCAACATAAATGTTGTTAGCTTTGATCATTTTGTCATAAGCAGCTTTTCCTCTAGCAGGACCAGTGCTATGTGCACATTTTGTTAATACAACTTTTGTTAATTTACCGCCGGCAACAGTAACTTTAGCTTGATAGTCACCTTTAGCTGTTTTGTAAGTAGCTTTGTAATTTCCTAAATATGTACCGTCAGGTATCTTAGCCAAGTCGATTTTTCCTTGAGCAAATAGGAATAAGCTAGCAGCAAAAAGAACTGTAACTACCAAAAATAAAACTTTTTTAAGACTCATACATCTTCCCCTTTTTAATATAGTTGTCTATTAAAACTTCATAAGTAAAAAAAAGTAAAAAGTTTGTAAAACTAATTTAACATTTTTTTTATATTTCCATTTCTAAGCAGTCCCAATAAGTTATTATATTCTACAGTTGTCTTTATTTGACAGTATCTATCATCTACAAAGCTAGAATATTCTACTTTTATATATTTTTCTATTATATTTTTTAATTCATCATTTTCATATTTTTTATTTGGAAGTTCTTTGGCAAAAGCATTTTCTATTTTTACCTTTGACAATGCCAATGCTGCATTGAAGGCACTAGTTTCCATCTCATCTTTAGTTACAGCATAACCATTAGGATATCCTATAGAAGTGGCTATAAATTTATTCTCATTAACCCAGCCTTCATTAAAATTTACATTATTATTGATAGAAACTGTTCTTTCAGCAGATTTGCATGATATAAGTAAAGCCAAAATTATTGTAATTATATAGCCGTATTTCATATATCCTCCAAATTTAAAATATCTCTCAAAAATATTCGTCAAAATTTTATTTTTTTTAAGCATATAATTATACATAATTATTAATTTTAGAGTATAATAGTTCCGATCATATAAAAAAATATATAAATAAATATTAGCAGCGGGAATTATTATGAAAAAATTGTACATTATATCTATAGTATTTCTTTTATTATGTGCAAGAGGCTTCACTCAAATATACACATTTCAAATTGGAGAAAAACTAAATAACTCATATATTTTATCAGAAACAAATTATGCAATCATAATAGAAAAAAACAGTGCTAATTCTGGAAAAACTTTTGATATAATATATAAAGATGCCAGATTAACAGGTTATAAGGATGCAGGAAATATAAAAATACTTCCTAATGGAACTTTAGTTGCCACTATGCTAAAAACTTCCCTTGGTAAGGATATGTGGGTTGTAATATATGGAAATATTGAACAGGAATTCGATTCTATAGAAAGAGAAATTTACTCCGGAAATAATTCTATAATATTTACTAGATTAATGAATTATGGAGTAGCTGTTATAAATGGAGAAGCTAAAGTGCAGTATTCTGAATTATATGACAGTGTTATCAATGATAATTCATATGCCTTTTCTTATTCAAGAGACGGACAATATTTTGTAAATATTAACGGAGAAGAAAAGCAGGTATCAGCAAAAGCAGACAGACTAAAATTCTCAAATGATGGAAATAATATAGTATATGTTGTAGAAAATGAAGGAAATGCAATTATATTTACAGGAAGCACCGACAGTGAAGGTTTCAGATTAGTGGATGATATAGCTTCATTCAATGATAACAGTATAGCTTATGCTGTAAAAGCTATGCCGTCAATGGATACTAATTCAACAAATATGATTAGTTCAAATGATTCTATGTCAAATACTTTCATTACAAATACTAATGATATGACTAATGAAATAGTAACTAATACTACAACTGTAACAAATTATAATCTTTCAAATATGAGTGTATATACAAATGAAGAAGGCGTAACAGTAAAAGGACAATCAAATACTATAGCTTTAATGGTTGTAACAAATGTAATAACAAATATAAGATACAATGAATTAGCAGATCTTCCAGCTGCTGCAGCTTCTACAAATTCAATTATAAGCAATGAATTTATTATGACAAGCGTTATAGCTAATGGAAGAAATTACGGAGAATTTAATTCAGTAACTAATATGTCATTCTCTCCTGACGGTAAAACATTAGTATTTGTAAATATTAATAGTAATAATACTATGCAGTTATATGTTGGCGGAAATATGACTACTAATTATGATATGATACATAATTATAAATATTCCGATGATAGTACAATATTAGCCTACTCTGCACAAACAAATAATGTATCATTCTTAGTAGTTAATGGTAAAAGACTTTCTAGAAACTTTGATAAAATAAATGACATATATTTCTCTACAAATAATACTTTGGTTTATAATGCTTCTATGAACGAAAGAGAATATATAATAGCAAATGACTTTGAAAGTCCTTCTTATAACAGAATAACTTCATTCAAATTTTTAGGAGATTCATTTGCATTTACAGCAGAAAGACTAGGAAAACATTATTACTTTATATTAAATAAAAATAATTCTGTAAGAAGAGAATTCGGCGGATATGATTATGTATCAGCTATGGATAATAATCAGGAAGATGCTTTATCAATAGTATCTGACGGAAAGAATATCTTTATAATAAAAAATGGTGTAATAGTAAATAATCAACAATAGTTATTATAATCTTCTACCTATATTTTAATGCGTAAATCTGAATAAGGTTTACGCATTATGTTTTTAAATCTATTTCTTATAAAAAATTATAACTTGACTTAATTTTGATTATAGTTAAAATAAAAAATAAATTTGAATTTTGTTTATAGTAATTTAAATATAAAGTAGTTAATGAATGAATAATAATGATAAAATAAGAATCATACCTCTTGGCGGAGTACAAGAAATAGGTATGAATATGACTGTTATAGAATATGGAGATGAAGTTTTAATAGTAGACTGCGGATTTATGTTCCCAAGATACCATATGCTAGGTATAGATTATGTTATTCCTGATACTTCATATTTAGAAGATAAAAATATAATAGGACTTATACTTACTCATGGACATGAAGACCATATAGGTGCTATACCTCATTTCCTTAGAAAATTTCCTGATATTCCTATATACGGTTCAAGACTTACTTTAGCTTTTTTAAGAGCTAAATTAAATGATTATAAAAATGAATATAAAGATACAAAATTACATGAAGTTGAGCCTAGAAATAAAATACAGTTGGGAATGAATTTTGATATAGAGTTTATAAGGGTTAATCATAGTATACCTGACGGAGTTGGAATAGCTATAACAACACCTCTTGGAGTTATAATACATACAGGCGATTTCAAAATAGATTTAAACCCTACAACTGATAAATTTATAGATCTTTATAAATTTGCTGAATACGGAGAAAACGGAGTTCTTCTTATGCTGGCAGATTCTACAAACTGTCAGAGAGATGGATTTTCTATGAGTGAAAGTGTTGTACAAAACAATATGACTCCCCTATTCGCTTATGAAGACGGTATGATTATTGTTGCAGTATTTGCAAGCAGTATAGAAAGAATACAGGATTTAGTAACTGCTGCAAAAGTTAATAATAAATTCGTGGCATTCTCTGGAAGAAGTTTAATAAAGTTTACTAAAATCGCTCAGGATATGGGTTATTTAAATCTTTATGATATAGTTATACCAATAGATAAAATAAACAAATATCCTAGAGAAAAAATAGTATGTATAACTACAGGAACACAGGGAGAACCTTATTCTTCACTATCTCTAATAGCCGCAGAAGCTCATAAACATATAAAAGTAGAAGATGGTGATATGGTTATATTCTCATCAAGCGTTATACCTGGTAATGAAATGGCTGTTACTAGAATGATAAATAATCTGTTTGATCTTGGCGCTAAAATGGTTGGAGAGGATAAAAAACTTCTTCATGTATCAGGACATGCTTCAAGCGAAGATTTAAAATTAATGTACAGATTAGTAAAACCTAAATATTTTATTCCTATACATGGTGAGAAAAGACATTTAATCACTCATATAAAATTAGTTGAAAATTTAAATGGATTAGATACTAAAGGATTCCTTCTTTACAATGGAGATGTGCTTGAAATAGATGAAACTTTAGAGGCTAAAATTACAGAGCCTATAGAGATAAGAAATATATATGTTGATGGAAAAGGCGTAGGAGATTTAGAAGAAAGTATATTCTATGATAGAGAACAATTATCTCTTAACGGAGTGGTTGTTGCTAATGTTGTAGCAAAGAAAAATGCTGCTGGTCAATATGATATAAAAGTTGATTTAGAAAGTAAAGGTTTTACATATACAGGCGGAGAAAAAGAAGGTATAATAAATAAAACAGAACAGTTAAGAGAAGAAGGTATAAGTTCAGCAATAGAAGCTGTTAGAAAATTATTAAATAGAAATAAGAGGACTCCTTCTACAATAAAATATGAAGTGAGAGAAGCACTTCGTAAGAAATTTATTCAAATAATAGGAAGAGAACCTGTAATATTTGTATGCTTATATATGGATCATATTTATATAGAACAATCATATAATAATAATGATGAAAATAATAATGCTGTTAAAAACAATATAGAAAATATAGAAACAGAAAACAATAATGATGAGGAGAAAACAAAATGTCATACGAAGAAGAAAAAGAGAATCAAGAAAACAGTAGCGAAGAAGAATACATCGCAGATAAAAAGATTGAAATCAAAAAAGAAAAAAGCAGTAAAAGAGAATTAATATTTACAATACTTATAATAATATCAATAATCGTTGGAGCTGCAAGTATATTTTTAAAAAATGAAAATAAAAATATAAGCATATCAGGCAACATTAATTCTTCTATACAAGCACAGACTGCATTAAAAGATGGAATAGCAATAGTGGATTTAAATGGAGTAATAACTCATGTCAGTAGAAAAAACAGTTTAGGTATAGAATATCCTTCAGTAACAGAAAAACTTATTTCAGATTTTGAATATTATTTTAAACATCCAAAAGTTAAAGCTATTGTACTTCAAGTTGATAGTCCAGGAGGTTCTTTGACATCATGTGAGGAAGCTTTAAAATATTTGCAAAAATTAAAAGAAAAATATCCAAAGCCAATAGTAGCATCTTTCAGATCAATGGCAGCAAGCGGAGGATATTATATATCTATGATAGCTGATAAAATATATGCTAATGAATCCACTCTAACAGGAAGTATAGGGGTTATATCACAATTCTTTAATATATCAGAATTGATGGATAAATATGGCGTAAAAATGTACACAATAAAAAGCGGCAGAAATAAAGATTCTCTATCCCCTTTCAGAGAACCTAGAGAAGATGAATTAGCTTATTGGCAGGATATGACAGATGAATTTGTAGGACAATTCACAAATGTAGTTGAACAGTCAAGAGGAGATAAAATAAAAGTAAATAGAGAAGATGTATTTGATGGAAGAGTATTCAGCGGAAAAAAAGCTTTAGAAATAGGTCTTATAGATTCTATAGGAACTTTACATGATGCTATAAAAGATGCAGCTGAAATGGGAGGAATAGAAGACGAAGAGCCTTATATAATAAAGAAACCTAAAGAAAAAAATGATGTATTTAATTTATTCTTTGCAAATATTTCAGAAGCTATTAAACCAAAATCAAGCCTTCCTTTTCCTTATGATGAAATAATGAGCACAAAATATATTGGAGTTCCTATGTATATTTATATTCCAAATTATAATGGAGTAAATTGATGCAGTTACATGAAGCTATATACTACTACATATTAAAACCTAAAGAAGCTATAAAAAAATCTATAACTTTTGAATATTCTTTTTTTGTATATTTATTAGCATCTTTAAGCATATCTATATCTGCAATATATGTAATAGATAATAAATCTAATATATTAAATTTATTTATATTCACTTTTGGAATAGCAGCATATATGGCAATATCAAATATAATAAAAATAGCTGTTATTAATCTTACAGTATCATTATTTTTCAAGATTAATAGTAATGACATAAAAAAATTTATTAATAATTGCTTTGGTATCTTTGGCATATTTATATTTATATTGCCTATAACATTATTGTTCAGCAGATTTAAATCTCTTTACTTTATTCAAGTTATAATGTTTTTTATATTAGGATTATATTATATGGTATTAATGTTTAATAATATAAAACATTCATTTAATATAGATAGTTCATTTAAATCATTTTTAGTTCTAATTGCCCCTATAATATGTGATTATTTAACTTACATATCATTAGGAGTGTTAATATTTGGAACTATTATTAGTTATATTTAATTATGAAAAAAATTAATAAATATATTATACTTGAAACTATAGGTCCTTTTCTAGCAGGAATTTTGTTTTTTACATTTATATTTGTAATTCAGCTTTTACCAGAATTAATAAGACTTATATTTAATAATGGTGCTCCATTATTTATGTCATTAGAAGTATTTGTATATATGCTTCCTTTCAATATTGCTATAACAATACCTATGTCTATACTTATGGCAAGCATAATAGGATATGGAAGGCTTTCTTCAGATAATGAAATAATAGTAATGCGTGCTTTGGGTTTTCCTCATATGAGAATATATGTACCTATTATAATATTGGGAATTTTTACATTTATTTTTTCATTATTTTTTAATAATGTAATTATGTCTGAAGCAAATTACAGATACAGAGCTTTAATTTCATATATGGTAAATATTAAACCTTCTATAGCCGTTGGAAAATTAGAGTTTTCCGACATTCCAGATATGGGACTTTCAATAGGATCTAAATATGCTGATGATATAGGTATGTCAAACGTTGTAATATATGATAGATCTGAAACTAAAAGAGTTATAACTGCCAAATATGGGCTTTGGAAAAATAATGAAGCTAATGCTCAAGTGGTAACTTTAACTTTATATGACGGTGTTGTGCAAGAGATGCCTGGATATGGTTTTGTATCAAATGATTATACAGTATTTGACTCTATGGATATAAATATTGTAAGAAATGTAAGCACATTAACCTCCCATGAAAGAGGATTAAGAGAAATGCCTTCTTGGAAAATAATGGAAAAAATTAATCAAACAAAAAGAGAGGCAAATAAATCTGTAAATGAACAAATAAATGGAATGATAATTAATGCTTATAATAATATAGACACTAATGCTGTTAATATCACTTCATTTTCTAATGAATATATACAAACTAATTCAGCAGAATTAACATCTATAAGAAAAAAAGCAATTGAAGAAGCTGTCCCTTATTTTTACTATGTAGAGTTTCATAAATTTATTTCAATACCTGCAGCATGTTTATTTATGGTTTTAATAGGAGCTCCTTTAGGTATAGTAGGAAAAAGAAGCGGTAAAGGATTTGGATTTGGATTATCTGTAATAGTAGTTGTTATATATTATTTACTTATTACTGCTGCAGAATTAATGGCTGGCGGTAAAAAAGTATCTCCGCTTATTGCTATGTGGTTTCCGAATATAGTCTTAGCTGCTATGGGAGGTTTTCTTATGATAAGGTCCTTCTTTAGCAGAGGAAAATAAGATTGATTATACTTTTATTAATAAAAATAAAGTGATAAACTAACATTGATGTATTATCAAGCAGTTTATCACTAATTATAATAAATATTATTATTTTACAGAATCAGATATATTTTCTTTTGCTTTATCAATACTTTCAGCAGCTTTTTTCAAACCGGACTCTATAGACTTAGAAGCCTCATCCATAGCTTTAGAAGGATCTACTTTTTCCATAGCATCTTCTACAGCTTTAGAAGCATTGTCTAATGTTTTCTCTGTAACATTTCCAGCTTTTTTCACGCCATCTTGTGCAGCTTTTGATGCATCATCTATTTTTTCATTTATAGCATCTGTTGCCTTATCTATTACACTTTTATCCTTCTCACATGAAAAAGCAAATATTGATAAAGCAATAACTAAACAAAATATAATATTTTTCATCATACAAATCCTCATAATTTTTTGTATAATTATAATAATTAATATATATTTGTCAAGATATAGGTGCATTAGATATATAAACATTCACTTTATACTTATTTTTTGTATTCTTTGAATTATATATACTTGTGGCTTTTGCAAGTCTATCATTAAACTTCTCAACCAAAAAATCAGCATCATCAACTTTAGGAGCTAGTATTACTTCTTTTAATGCTTTATTATCAAATATATAAAGATAATTTTTATAAGAACGCTTCATATTATCATCTATATGTAAAGGATTACTGCCATATTCTACAAGCTGTATTATACGCATTTCCTGTTCCTCTATAAAAGACGAATCCTTTATCAAATATTGAATATTCATAAGAAGCTGATATGATAATGATAATTCCTCTGAATTAAAATCTTTAATAATTTTAAATATAGAATTAAATATATAACCTATATTATTTTTTAATTTTTCATAAACTTTTTTATCACAGCTCCAAACATTATACTCTTTATTTAAATCAATAATAATATTATCATAATCAGATTCACAAGGATTGAATATTATTTCATTATTTTTTGAATTATAATATAAAACAAAATACAAAGGTAATGTCTGTTCATTATAAAACTCTATATTAGAATAATTATTTTTATCATAAGAGAATGAAAATACTATACTGCTATTTAAATTATTAAAAGAAGTATCAAAAAATGACTTATCAAATACTAAACAGCATCCTGTACCCTCTTTATTATCATATTTACCATATAATCTATACATAGTTAAAGAATCTTTGCATCTGCTGAATGATGTCTGCAAGGCAATAAAATTATTAATATTTCCATATTTAGAATTTAATTTGTTATTTCTAAGAAGCTGCATCAATATTTTTCCCTCTTTAGGATCATTAGCATTCTTTACACTTGTCATTCTTAATTTATTTTTCTTTAAATACGTATTATATTTTGAATTATCTGATTTATCATATCTCTTATCAAAAGCCATGTCATCGAAAACATCTATGCTTGTATAATGTGATATCTCATTAACTTTATCATCGTCTTTTACAGAAACTAAATATAAAAATATATATTGCAATACCCAAAGTTTTTTTAATTTAGATGTATCCTTTATATCACGTGCTATAAAATTAAAATACTCTTCTTTTTCTTCAGTCCAAAAACTATTTTCATGCAATACTATATCAATAATTTTTTCTATGTTTATATATTTTATAAATCTTGATATTATATTAAATATAGTAACATTTCTAGATTCTTTAATGTCCAAAAGTAAAGTCAAAGCGTAATCATACTCTTCTAATCCTATCAATGCTTCTGACTTTAAAAAATATACTCTATCATATATAGTATCATCTTTCATAACATTCAATTCTATATACTCTTTATTTTTTACTATGGTATCTCCTTTTGAATTATTCTCATCTAAAATAGAAAGTGCTTTATCAAGACATTCTATAGCATCTTTATATCTTTTTATATTTATAAGCAGACTAGCTTTATTTAAATACAATACCTCCAAAGATTTATTTATTTCAAAAGCCTTATCATAAATATTAAATGCTTCATCTATTCTTCCAAGTTTCTCTAAAACCATAGCAACATTCAAATAAGCATAATTGTATCCGAGTTCTAAAGCCTTATTAAAATAAAATAATGCATCTTCATAACGTTCTAATTTTGAATATATTATTCCTATGTTAAAATAGGATATTTCAGATTTATCATTTATTTCTAATGCCATATTGAAAGCATACAAAGCTTCATCAAATGCCATTAATTTAGCAAGTATTATACCTTTATTGATAAAAGCCTTCTCATATAGCGGATTTATTTCTATTGCTTTATTATAGTAATCTATTGATTCCTCATATCTATTCAAATAATATAATGTTAATGCAGTTTTATAACAGCTTCTTGCAAAATATCTATCTCTATAATTTGTATCAAAATCTTTATAATCATTTTCAAAATAACTTATTATTTTTAAATATATCCTAAGAGCAGAAGAATATTTTTCTAAATTAAAATGAAATCTCGCTTGAATGAACATACTATCTATTTTATCTTTTAGCATAAATAATTCCCAAATTATTAGTATATAATTTTATTATAAACTATTTTTTAATTATATAAAATATAAAAATACTATTGACAATTTTTTTATAAATGTTAATATTACTACATAAAGTATTATTACTTATAAAAATATTTTAATTAAGGATTTTATATATATGAAAAACAGTAATAAAGGTTTTTTCGGTAAATTCGGAGGGAGATTCGTACCGGAAGCATTAGAAAAATTATTAATTGAATTGGAAGAAGCTTTCCTGCATTATATAAATGATAAGGAATTTTTAAGCGAGCTTGAAGAATTAAGAGCTGATTTCATAGGAAGACCTACTCCATTAATGTATGCTAAAAACTTGTCTGAGAAAATTGGAGGGGCAAAGATATATGTCAAGTTAGAAGGACTTGCTCATACAGGAGCCCATAAGATTAATAATTCTATAGGACAGGCATTGCTTGCCAAAAAGATGGGTAAGAAAAAGATTATAGCAGAAACTGGTGCTGGTCAGCATGGACTTGCCACCGCAGCAGCTTGTGCTAAATTAGGACTTGAATGTTCTATTTATATGGGTGAGATAGATGTAAAAAGACAGCAGCCTAATGTAGCCTCTATGGAGTTATACGGTGCCAATGTAGTATCCGTTACTAAAGGAGGACGCGGACTTAAAGATGCTGTTGATGCGGCATTAGAAGATTGGGTAAAAGATTTAAAAGATACTCATTATTTACTTGGAAGTGCTGTAGGTCCTAGCCCTTATCCTGATATTGTAAGGACTTTTCAATCTGTAATAGGAAAAGAATTGGATAAACAAATACAGGAAAAAAATTTGAATGTTAAAGCATTGATAGCATGCGTTGGAGGCGGTTCTAATGCTATAGGATTTTTTGAGCCTTTTATAGAAAGAGAAAATCCAAAACTAATAGCTGTAGAAGCTGGCGGAATAAGTATGAATCTTGGAGAGAATGCTATTAGAATGACAAATCCTCATGCTAAAGATGTTGCTGCTCAGGGATATATGAGTAAATTTATTTTAAAAGAAGACGGAGAAATATCTGAAACTATGTCTATATCTGCAGGACTTGATTATCCTGGAGTTGGTCCTCAGCTTGCATATTTAGGAGAGTCTGGAAGAATAGAATTCACTTATGCTACAGATAAAGAAGCAATAAACGCTGTAAAAGAATTTGCTAAAAATGAAGGTGTTATATTTGCATTAGAAAGTGCCCATGCTGGTGCTAAGGCTATAGAATATGCCAAGCAATATAGTAAAGATGATGTTATTATAGTTAATATGTCAGGAAGAGGAGATAAAGATATATTCATAACCTCTCCTATTTTCAGACCTGATAAATGGAAAGAATTCTTAAAAAGTGAATTGGAAAGATTAGAGAAAAATATAGACATTCACAAATTTTAACCTCACAATTATATATTTTTTATTTATAGGTTTTTGTTTATTATTATTTAATATTCAAAAACCTATTTTTTATGATTTTAAATAAAAAAATAATATCAATAGTATGAATGATAAATATTCATACATAACTATTTATTCTTTATGAAAAGATTTTATTTTATAAAAACTAATAATACTATATAGATAAGGAACATATTTTTATCAATATATTCTTGTAATAGTAAGTTTGTATACAATGAATATTCAGAAAAATTACTCGCATAATACATCAATTAGATATCAAATACTTTTATAATGTATGAGTATAATTAAGTTTCATAGAAAATAATATATTAAAAAAATATTTTTATTTAGAAATAACTTTTCCATCTATATTAGAAAAATGAACATTACCAAAATCTCTGCTGTCATAACCATAATCCCTATTATCAGAAAGTACAAAATATTCATTATAACCTATTATATAAGGGCTGAAATTATCTCTTGTGGACACTTCAGCATCTAATATCCTGCCGTCAAATTCCACATTAGCCCAAGGCTCATTGAGAACTTCTCCGTTTATATAAACAACCTTATTCCTTATTTCTATAGTTTCATTAGGAAGTCCAACAACTCTTTTTATTAAATATCTAGTATTTGAGATATTAACATTTCCAAAAGTTATAAAATAAACAAAGTATGAAACAAATCTTTTTAAAAAGAATTCTTTTTCAGTTCTAGGATCTATTATAAATACAATATCTCCCCTTTTAGGCCTTGAAAAAACAATAGTTTTTCCTGTAAGAGATGATACAAAAGGTTTCAATGCAATACCATATCTTAATTTAGATGTTATTAATATTTCATTAGGTTCTATAGTATTCATCATAGTAGAACTTTTCATTCTATCAATTCTTATAAATAAAGTAAAAATACCAAATAAAACAAAAGCAATAATAAATCCTAATATCAATCTAGCAACTACCCTATAAAGAAGGCTATTGCTTCTATAATATATAAAAATAAAAGGTTTTAATACAGCCTTGAGTGCATTAATTTTTTCTTTTTTTAATTCTTCTCTATCATAAGAATAATTCATCTATAATTGATGACCTCTGTAATTAAAATAAATTTTTTATGATTTTTTAGCCTGATGTTCGCTATTTTCTAAAGCAGCAGGAACAGCAGGAACTACAATATATCCGTATTCACCGCTTCTGCATAAATTCATTATTACTTCATTATCCAATGTAGGACCTTGAACATCTTCTCTTAAATATTCAGGTAAATCTATAACATGATATAAAGGATCAATACCATCAACATTAACTTCAAATAATCCTTCTATAAATTCTAAATCTTTATTTAATCTATCTAACATTTCATTTTTTTGATTTTCTTCTATTCTTAATCTTGTTTGATATAAAAGAGCTTCTAATTCTTCTCTGTCTGTAGTCATTATTATATCCTTAAAAATTATAATTATAAACATAATATACTATAATCAATAATTTTTCAATAGTTTATATATTTTTTTAATATCATTTATAATACTGCAAAATCACTAAAAATTATAAATTTTATATTTTAGGTATTTAAATTTTGTGTAAAAAGATGTATCATTTTTTTTAAAATTAATTAACATAATATTAAATTAATAAGTAAAAAATATACTAAAAAATACCGTTATTTATACTATTGATAAAAATTTTTTGTTAATATAATATTAATAATAATTCTTAAGAGGTAAAAGGTTTATTTATGAATTTTTTAGAAATAGAATTAAATAAAGATAAAAAAATAATAAGCGAAGATTTTAAATATAGGAAAAGATTAATAGTAGTATTTATAATATCAATATTGGTTGCTGCTTTATTATTAATAAGATTATTCTATTTACAAATAATACAAAATGAGCATTATGACAGTTTAGCAAGAAACAATAAAGAACAAATAATACCTATAGATGCATATCGAGGAGAAATTTACGATAGAAATGGTGTTATAGTAGCAGAAAATATCAAAACATACACAATGTATATGATACCTGTTTATTTACCTAAAAATTATTTTGAAAGAGAAGAATTATTATACAGAGTTTCTAAAGTATTTAATATAGATTTAGGACATATAAAATCAAGTTTAGAAAAAGTATCAAAAAACAGCTATGAATCAGTAGAGATATCAGAAAATATATCTATGTCTCAAATGAGTTATTTGGCTGAAAGATCTGAAGAGTATCCTGGAGTATATTATGGAAGTAAGTCCATTAGGCATTATCCTCTTGGTGAAACAATGACGCATGTATTGGGATATATAGGAAACATATCTCAGGAAGAATTTGAAAGCAAACAGGCTGAAGGATACAGAAGAAACAGTGTAATAGGTAAAGAAGGAGTTGAACAATTTTACGATAAAGAACTTAGAGGAATAGACGGTTATGAGCAATGGATAGTTGACTCAAGAAACAGAGTAAAAGAAACTATAACTCCAGCAATAGGAAAGCCTATACCGGGAAAAAAACTCATATTAAGTATAGATTCTAAAGTACAGAAAGATGCGGAAGATTTAATAAAAGGACAGGTAGGAACTATAATAGTATCAAAACCTACTACAGGTGAAATACTAGCTATGGTAAGTTCTCCTTGGTATGATCCTAACATCTTTATAGGTAAAATAGACAGACAAAAATATGCAGAACTTATAAATAACCCAGCAAACCCATTCTGGAATAAAGCTATAAGAGGAAGATATCCTCCGGGGTCTACATTCAAGCTTGTAACTGCTGTAGGTGCATTAACTGAAAAAAGAATAGGAGTTAATACTACAAGATACTGTGGAGGCGGTATGCTTCTTGAAAATAGATTCTATAGATGTACAGGACAGCATGGCTATGTAAATATGTATAAAGCTATTCAGTTTTCATGCAACACATATTTCTATAACCTAGCTTATGAATTAGGACCTAATTTCATTAAAAGATATGCTGAAATGTTAGGTTTCGGTGATACTACAGGCATAGATTTACCAGGTGAAAAGGTTGGTGTTGTTCCTAGTGCTGATTGGAAAAGAAGAAAAATTGGGGAGTATTGGTGGGATGGTGATACTATTCAATACGTTATGGGACAAGGATATATGTCTGCTACTCCTATAGCTGTACATATGGCTACTTCAGCTATAATAAATGACGGAGTAATGTACAGACCTCATGTTGTTAAAGAAATAAGAAGTTCTCAAACAGATGAACTTATATACAATAATGATAAAGTAATAATAAAGAAATTAGATATAGATAAGAATATATTTACAGTAGTAAAAGAAGGTATGAGAATGGCTGTAACAGGAGGTACTGCTAGAAATGGTGCTTGGTCTCCTAATATTAAATTAGCTGCAAAAACAGGTACAGCTCAAAACGCACAAGGTAAAGACCATACTTGGGTGACAATATTCGGACCTTATAATCCTAGACCTACTGATGATATGATAGCCGTTACAGTTATGCTTGAGCATAGTGGTGGTGGCGGCGGTACTACTGCTGGCCCTATTGCTACTGCAATGCTTCGTTCTATATTAGGCGGAGAGGATGCTGTAGAAGCTAGAAACGTTATTTATGCTAGAATGCAGTATATATATCAACAGATAAGACTTGCAAGAGAAAAAATGAGAGCAGAGGCAGAAGCTCAGGAAAACGGAGAAACTTTAGAAAATATTAATGGGGAACAGCAAAAACAAGAAGAAAAAACTGAAGAAGACGAGAGGATAAAATATGAATGATAAAAAAGAATTAAAAAAATTATTTGTCTTCGATTGGAAAATATTAGCAGCTGTTATATTTTTAATGGTTACTGGGGCTATAGCGGTATATTCTTCTACATATTCTCCAGAATCTGGAAAAACTAGCTGGATGTTTTTGAAATTTATATTTTTCTGCGCCACAGGTATAGTATTAATATTTATAAGTATGTTTATAAATTATACTAAATTAGCAGAACATAGAATGTCTTTATATATACCTATGCTTGGAGTTCTTATTCTAGTTTTAATACCTGGAGTAGGAACTACAGTAAACGGCAGCAGCAGCTGGTTATTTGGTATGCAGCCTTCAGAATTTGGTAAAATAGTAGTTATAATATTCCTAGCAGGTTATTTAGATCAAATAGGAGATAGAATAAAAGAGATTAAATATTTTGCTTTAGCTGGACTTTTTATTTCAATACCTATAGGATTAGTATTGCTTCAACCTGACTTGGGTACTGTACTTGTATATTGTTTTATAGTATTCATAATGCTTTTTGTGGGCGGCGTTCCTACAAGATATATTATAGCTTTAATAAGTATAGGTGTTATAGGACTTTCAATACCTATGTTTCTTGAATATAAAAGAATGTCTGATGATATAGATAATATTTTATTTAACTTCTTATCTCAAAGAATATATATAGGTTATTTAGCAGGTATATTTTTATTTGTATCGGCTCTACTCCTTACATTGAATTTCTATATGAATAGTAAATATGTAGGATTATTAGCATTTACTTTCTTTGTATTATTCTTATGTATGGGAGCAGCATTAACTTTTGACATAGGATTAAAAGAGTATCAAAAGCAAAGATTATTAGTATTTATGAACCCTCAATTAACCAGATTAAGTTCAGGTTATAATATTATACAATCTCTTATAGCTGTTGGAAGCGGAGGATTATTTGGAGAAGGATTTTTGAATGGAAGTCAGTCACAATTAAACTTCATTCCGCAGCAGGTAAATGACTTCATATTCTCAAATATATGTGAAGAATGGGGATTTATAGGAAGTGCTTTAGTAGTTTTAGCTTATGCTGTTATATTTATAAGAGGAACAATGGCTGCATATTTTGCTAAGGATAGACTCGGAGCTTTGATAGTGTCAGGAGTTATAGCTATGTTCTTATGCCATGTTATTATTAATATAGGAATGGTTGTGGGAATGATGCCTATCACAGGATTGACTTTGCCTTTTATAAGCAGCGGTGGTTCATCTATATGGACTTTTGCAATATCAATAGGTTTAATATTTAATGTAGAAGCAAGAAGGTATGTTCATTAAAAGTTTGAGTTATGAAAAATAATATTTTGACAGAAAAAATTTTAATTGTAGATTCTAATATAGACTATGCTAAATTCCTTCAGAATTTTTTGAAAGAATCAGGATATTTATCATACATAGCTTTATCTTATGAAGAGGCTATTAATATGTCTTATGATAAAATACCTGACTGTATATTAGTTGATTATATGCTTCCTAATGCCGGAGCATGCCGACTTTCACAGCACATAAAAAATGATAATATATTAAAAAATATCACTATACTTTTTTTAACAGCAACTAACAGCAAATCTGAATTTCTAAAAGCGTATGAATGCGGTGCGGATGGTTTTTTCTTAAAGTCATTAGATACAGATATTCTATTATCAAAAGTTAAATCATATATAAGATTAAAAAAAGTTATAGAATCTAATATAATGTATATGAATATGTTAAAACAGGATATTGAATATGCATCAAAATTGCAGAAATCCATACTCTCTTATGGAAATACTTCAATACCTAAAAATGATATATCTATTTTTCATTATGCTCCTAATGAGGTTTCCGGAGATTACAGCGGAATAAAGAGTATTAATGATGGTTGGTACGCCATACTTTTAGCAGATGTTTCCGGACATGGTGTAGCTGCCAGTATGCTTACTATATTAATAAAATCTTTTTTTGATTCACATATTGTAACTAATTCTCATAATACTTCTCCTTCCAATTTTATAAAAGAGTTAAATCAATTCTTTATAGAAGAAAATTTTGATAAAAATCTATTTGCCTCTGTATTTTATGCTACATATAATAATGAAACAGGAGAATTAATATGTTCATCTGCAGGATCTCCTAGGCCGCTATTTAAATCTAAAGATGAAATACAGGAAATTGATATAGGCGGCCCTTTAATTGGAATGACAGAAGATATTGAATACACTGAAACTAAAATACAATTAAATCATAATGATATATTGTTCATATTCACAGATGGTGCTTATGAAATATTTGATAAAGATGGTAAAATGTTTGGAGATGAACTTTTAAAAAATGTATTCATAAAACATTCACATAAAGATGTTAATGTAATAAAAGACAGTATAATAAAAGAATTAAAATCATTTTCAGATAATATATTATCAGATGATATAAGTATGATAATACTAAGAAGAACTAATTAAATAAAAAGACAAATCATACATTATCAATCAATATAAAATATATTATATCACAATAACTGCATCTTTTTATAAAAAATCAAATTTTATTTACATATTTAATTGACATGTAAAAATATTTTTCTATACTAAGTTAATAAATGGAGTATAGGAGTATGTAAATGAACAATGAAGTAAAAGTAACACACACATTAGCAGACCCTTCGCCGTATGGTTTATTTGGTCTTGCTGTAATCACATTTGTAGCATCCACACAAAAATTGGGTATTACTACAGGTGTATCAGGTCTCATACCTTGGGCTATATTTTTAGGATGTATTCCTCAATTTGTAGCAGCCATTGTTGACTTTAAAAAAGACAATGTATTTGGGGCAACTGTATTCGGAGCTTTCGGAGTATTTTGGTTTGCAGTGGCATTTATTTGGCTTACATCTATGGGAGTATTTGGAGAAGCTATGAAAAATTCTCTTGATATGAAGCAATTTGGTGTGGTATGTATAGGATATTTATTTCTTGTAGGTGCTTTAACTTTCGGCGCTGCTGAAGCTCATAAAGTTTTATTCTTTATATTTCTTGCTGTAGATGTATTACTTATAGCTATGGCTTTAAATTATTTAGGAATAGCCCCTAAAGAAACTCAACTTATAGCTGGAATAGCTGAATTTGTTACTGCTTTAATAGGTTTTTATGGATGTGCTGCCGGAGTATTAAATAAAAACTTAGGAAGAGTAGTATTACCTGTTGGAAAACCTCTAGGAATATTCAAAAAATAGTATAGTAAAAAAGGTCATATAAGGTCATATATAGTAATTATATATGGCCTTTTTTATATAATATTTTTATCTAAATAATAAAAAAATATGATAACTAAATATTTTATTATTACGATAATAATTATGATAACAAAATATTAGTTGACATATTATTGTTTTTTCTATATTATGTTATTATAATATTTATCTATTGCAATAAGGTGATTAAAGGTTATGAAATTAAAAATAGGAATTTTAACTATAGTAAACTTAATAGCATTTATAGCACTATTATATATGTTTGATATATTCGGTGTTGTTAATTATTATACTTTAATGCGTAATAAAATAGCACCAAATGTACCAGGTTTTTTAACAAAATTCACTCAAAAACCTAGAGTAGAAGATATGACTCTTTTAGCAAGAGAAGATCTAAATAAAATGAGAGAGTCATTCAACTTAAGAGAAAAAGATTTGCAGGCTCAGGAGTCTTTAATAGCAAGCAGAGCAATAGAATTGAATACTCAATCTGAATTGATAGAACAAGACAGACAAAATCTTTTAAATGCTTGGTCTAATTATCAAGCTACTATGGACGAGTCTTCTCAGTATCAATTAGTATTGACAGATTTAGCTAATAAAATCAATAGTATGCCTCCTCAAAACTCTGTTGCTTTACTTAATCAGTTAGCTGCTAATGGATCTGATGATTTGATCATAGATGTATTATTAGAAATGGACTCTATAGCTGCTGCTGAAGGCAGAAATAGTACAACTTCTTATCTTTTGAGCTTGATGGATCCGAATGTTGCTGCTAGAATATTAGAGAAATATGAAGCAAGATCTAATCCTGGAAATAATACAGTACCTTCTTCACCTAATGACTTCCCTAATTATTTACCTGATGAGATGAATAATGACGCTATGCTTAATGAAGGCATAATGGATATGGGAGCATAAAACTTTATATTAAAAATAATGAGCCGTTTCTAAATATTTAGAAGCGGCTTTTTTATTTTAACTGAATTTAATAAATTAATATTGACAAATAAAGGCTTATAGGGTATAACTTCATTTATGATAATTGGAGGTTTTTATATATGCTAAGATTAGCATTAATGTTTGTTATATTATTTTCTTTTAATCTTTATTCTCAAAATATTGATGATAAGCCTATGAAAATAAATAAAAATTACTTCACTGATGATGGTAATTTGAAAAACAATAGGAATTTATCTGTTTATGCCATTAGGAAAATTAGATTCACAGATAAATCATCTTATGAAATGATAATATTAAAAAATAATTATTGGTATTATTACAGTCTATTTCAAATAGAACAAAACAATAAATACAATTATATCGGAACTATTGCTTTTAAAAGTTTTAATCAAACAGAAGGACTTGTTGGAAATATAGTTTATAAAGATAATTTCTTCACTGTAGAGCATACTGTTATGTCTAATCTAAAAATGTATATAACATTCAAATATAATGATGACAAAAAAATATATTTAGATAAAGCTAGCATGATTGTAGAACTTGTTGATAATAGCAGCACAGCAAATACTAATGAAACAACAACTACTGCTAAACAGGTTAATGGTAATGTAGTACCTAATAAGATTTTATACGAAGATGTTACAATGGATATGATATCAAAATTATTGAGTCTTGATTTATAATTATATTTTGGAAATAATTAATTATTAAAAGATAGATATATAATAAAAAATACAATATCAAAATCATTAAATATAGAGCTGTAATAGTATGAGAGCATTTTTAGCATTAAACTTAAATCAAGAAATAAAAAATAAATATTCTAATATACTTAGAATAAATGAAAATATAGCAGAATTAAAAAAAGTATCAAAAGATAAAATGCATATAACATTAGCATTCTTTGATAATATAAAAGAAGAACAAATAGAATTAATAAAAAAAGAAGTGATAAACTCCTCACCTACTCCATTTAATATAAACTTTGAAAATATTTCTTACTTTACAAATAAATTCAAAGACATAAATGTAATATTTGTAAAAGCAGTAAGCGAGGAATTAAAAAACTATGTAAAATCTTTAAGAAGCAATTTATATAATATAAAAAATCTTAAATACGACAGAAAAGATTTTAAATCTCATATCACATTAGCAAGAGTTAAAAAAGTTTATGATAATGAAAAATTAAAAGAAAATATTGAAGAAACAGAATTTACTCCATTATCTTTTATAGCCGATTCTATCACTTTATATTCAAGCGACTTTTACAATTATACAGAAATTTTCACTATCAATTTTTAGTTATAACATAATTATTCTATGATATAGCTGTCAACTATCTCACCATAATAAGCAATATGATAATCTTTATTAGAACCGTAGAAACTGCTTTCAACATCTTGAGGATAGAAAGATTTTTTAATACTATCAGGTATTTGTAAATCATCTTGTTTTTGTTTGTATATAACCTTACATTCAAGAGTCAAAGGAAGTTCTTTTAATCCAGGAACAGAAACTATATTAGAATCTTCTAAAGTTAAATTAAGTTCTTTAATTTTATCTGCATTAAGTCCTGATTTAGTGCCGCATACTTTTATGATATTTCTATCTATATTATCAACAGGAATATTCACTGTAAACTCAGAATTTTCATCTAATAGTTTTCTTGTATATCTATTCTCTCTTATAAAGATTATAAATATATTTTTATTCCATTCTATTCCCAAACATCCCCAAGAAACAGACATACTATTTACTTTTTCATTAGATTTAGTTGTTATTAGAACACCTTTTTTTACTTCTTTAAGTATATGGCTTGCATAATCTAAAACATCTATTTTCTTTTTCATTTCAATTACACTCCTTAAAAATTAGAAAAATTGTATAATAAATAATATAAAAAACAATGCATTAAATAAATATTTTTTGAAATTTAATATTATTTACATTTTTGTCAATTAAAGTATAATTAAAAAAATAAACATAATATTTAATAATTATAAAGGCAAATTAATTTATGAATAAAATAAATAGAATATATATAGGCTATCCTCCATTTGAAAGCGACAGAGGAGTAGCATTATTATCACAGAACAGACAATTTCAATGGTTCAAAAGCCCTACATATATTTATCCAGTTGTTCCTGCAACTGCTGCAACTATGATTAAAAATGCAGGTTATAATGTAGATTTCATTGATGCTATAGCTAGAAATATGACTACTAAAGAATGGTATCAATATTTAGAAGCAAATACACCTGATTTATTATTCTTTGAAGTTAAGACTCCTGTTATATATAAAGCTTGGAAAATAGTTGATGATTTGAAAGAAAAATATCCTAATATGATTGTTGTTATTGCTGGAGATCATGTTACTGCTATGCCTGATGAAACAATGAATAACTGTAAAGTGGATTATTTACTTACAGGCGGAGATTATGATTTCTTGCTTTTAAATTTAATAGAATATTTAAATGGAAAAGCTCAATTAGAAAAAGGCATATATTACAGAGAATCAAATACTATAAAAAATACAGGATTCTTTGAATTAAGACATGATTTAAAAAGCCTTCCATTCATAGACAGAGATTTGACTCAGTGGCAAAGATACGCTTATGATAATGGAAACTTCAAACGCATACCAGGAACTTATATAATGGCTGGAAGAGACTGCTGGCATCATAGATGTACCTTCTGTTCTTGGACTGGCATATATACAAATTTCCGTGCTAGAACCGCTGAAAATGTTGTTGATGAAGTAGACTTTCTTTACAATAAATATAATATAAGAGAGATAATGGACGATACAGGTTGTTTTCCTGTAAAGAAATGGCTTAATGATTTCTGTAATTATATGATAGATAAGAAGCTTAATAAAAAAGTTAATATTGACTGCAATATGCGTTTTGGAGCTTGTAATGAAGATGAATACAGACTAATGAAAAAAGCAGGATTCAGATTTTTATTATTTGGTTTAGAATCTGCAAGTCAAAATACATTAGACAGACTCATAAAAGGAAATAAAGTTGAAGAAATACTTCCCTCTTGTAAAGCAGCTTCTGATGCAGGACTTTCTCCACATATTACAGTAATGCTTGGATATCCTTGGGAAACTGAAGAAGATATTGAAAAAACTTATGAGCTTACTAAAAAACTTCTTCTAAAAGGTTATGCTAAAACAATGCAGGCAACAATAATAATTCCATATCCTGGTACTGAATTATTTAATCAATGCAAAAGAGAAAATTGGCTTACTACAGAAAATTGGGAAGATTATGATATGCGTACTGCTATAATGAAAACTAATGTAGGAGAAGAAAAAATAAAATGCTGGATACAAAAACTTTATAATCTTAGTTTTACTCCTCAATTTTTAATGCATAAGGTATTATCCATTAGAGATTTAGATGATATAAAATATTATTTAAGAGCATTTAAAAAAGTATCAAAAGGGCATTTAAAAGATTTTTCTTAAATATTATAAAGCTATGATTTTTATATATAATAAATATCATAGCTTTAATTTTATATTTATTACTCTTTTATATATTTATATACAGCTAAAACTTCATCGCCCCATATTTTAACAGCATTTTGCGGTATAGGTTTATTTTTTCCTTCTTTTACATCCTCCCATTTTCCCTCAAAAAAATACATATCTCTATTATAAATAAAATATGTTAATTTTGCATTTTCATTCATATTCCATTTATCACTAATTCCATACATATCTGAGGCTAAATTATAAAGCTCTGCGATAGTAGAAAGAGTTCTTATGCTGCCTAAAGAAAACTCATTACCATTCGCATCTTTGATTATAGCCTCCATTAAATTCTTATGATTATCATAACTATACTGTTTCATATATAGATTTACAGATCTTACAATTTGAAGCGAGAAAGCAACACTCACTAAAATGGCCAATATAGGTAAAATAGTTTTTAATTTTATTAATTTACCTTCTTCTATATTCTTTATACAAATTAACATAGGTACAAAAGATAAAGCAAACACATTATAAATATAATGAAAAGTACCCGGCTTTGATTTAGCTATAAAAAATACAAATAATGTTGTAGGTACATATATTAAATATAATATCATACTTTCTTTCAGCATAATATCTATAATATCATTAACTTTATAATCTTTTGATAATAGCTTTTTAGTAGAATATATGAATGAATATATAGAAAATACAGCTGTAAGTAATAGCATCAATCCACCAAAAAGTAAAAAAGGATTATTTTTAAACCAGAAATAAAGTATTGCATTAGTTCTTCCATAAAATATAGACATTTCTGTTGTAGGATATATAAGCATGCAGTAGATTTGAGGAAGACCTACAAATTTTCCTCCCTCTCTAAATGAGATCATTGATAATGTATTGGAAAAGCCGTTATTAATCTCACTAATTAAATAAGGCAAATACAATAAAAATGATATAAATACGCTAAGTAAAAGAGGAACTATATATTTTTTTGTAAGCTTTTTAAATCTTACTATATGATATACTATTAATGTTGGTACTATAGAGAAAAATACTCCAAAATGACATTGCGCCATTAAAGCAATTACAGGATACATCAATAATGCTGAAATATATGAATATTTACCATCGATAACATATTCACAAAATAATATAAACAATATAAATGATAAATATATCATAATATTAGGATTGTAAATATCTATACTAGCAAAAAATAAATATGCATTGCATAATATTAAAGCTGACAATACGGATGCCATATATTTTCCAAATCTTTTATAAAACCAAAATAAAAATATCGCTAAAATAAACAAGCATAAAATCATAAATATTACACGAGATAGTACAAAATTTTCATTCGTAATTTTATATAATAATGTATATACAATATAATAAAATCCTCCTGGCATTCTAGGTGTATAATCAGCATCGGCACTCCACATTTTTGTTCCTACTGTAGGAAATGTATCATTATTATAAAAACTGACCATATCATCATATTGCTTAAATTGGTCAAAATCTGCTTTAGCTTTTGGAAAAGCATAAATATGTATTATTATTGTTAAAATTACTGGAATTATAAATGCACTATATATAGCTATATTTTTTTTCACTTTTCAAATCCTTTACAATAGTTATTTAATTATTTTTTTTATTATATATTCAGGTCTTTTTTTCATTTCATTAAAAATATTGGCAAGATACTCACTTATAACAGATAATGAAATAAGCTGTACTCCTCCAACAAAAAGAATTGTTATTATAATAGAGGCCCATCCTTTAACTAATTCTTGAGAATCAAACAAATATAGGTAAAATACTCTTATAGAAAATCCTATAGCAATAAATATTGCCAATATACCAAAAAAAAGAGATATTCTTAAAGGTTTAACAGAAAAAGATAAAATACCTGTAATAGCTAATTTTAACATTTTCTTAAAAGTATATTTTGTATTACCTGCTGCCCTTGCATCTCTCTCATATTCAAAAGCTTTCTGCTCAAATCCCATCCAGCTTATTAAACCTCTAATATATTTAGGATTTTCTCCAAAAGATTTATATGCTTCTATAACATTTTTATCAATCAATCTGAAATCACCAGTATCAACAGGAAATTTAACTTCTGATAATAAATTAATCAAACGGTAAAATATTGAAGCTGTTAGTTTTTTAAAAATAGATTCGCCTTTTCTTGATATTCTTTTTCCATAAATAATAGGAGTTTTACTATTCTCATATTCTTCTATCATATCTGGTATAATTTCAGGCGGGTCCTGCAAATCAGCATCTATTATAACAGCAATATCTCCTAAAGCATTATGAATACCGCAGCTTACAGCAGCCTGATGCCCAAAATTTCTAGAAAAAGAAAAAAGTTTAACTCTGTTATCATTAACGCTAAAATTTTCTATAATTTTTTCTGTTTTATCTTTACTTCCATCATTTACAAAAATAAATTCACATTCATAATTAACTAACTTTTCAGAAACTTTATTAATTCTTTCATAAAGTGTATCTAAGACTTCTTCTTCATTATAACATGGAATTATTATACTTATTTTCATAAAGTACCCCATATAAAAATATTGTTTATATTATACTATATTAATAAAAAAATTAAAATGTTTTTATTAATATAGTATTTATATTATAATTAATTCATGTTATACTATATAAAATATTATTTGTTTTATATTAAAATAATATGTTTTAATAAAAGGAGTATTTATTATGGCTAGAGTTAAATTTATGGAATATGAGGAAGCTCAGGGAAAAGTAAAAGAAGCTTTCGATTATCAATTAAAAAAAAGCGGCAATGTTACAAATATGAAAAAAGCATTATTAAATGACTATGCTACTTATGAAGCATTTATGGGTTGGTATGTTTCATTCGATAGATTAGTAGAAGTTGTAGGTAAAAGAGCTGCTATGATATTGGCTCATTCTGTTTCTACTACTAACGGATGTATGCTTTGTTCTTTATTCTTTATCAGAGATTTAAAAGCTATAGGAGATGATCCTAAAAATCTTAAACTTGATGAAAAAGAACAATTATTATCACAATTAGGTATGCAGATGGTTAAAGACCCTAATGGTGTTACTGATGAACTTATGAATAATCTTAAAAAACATTTCAATGATTCTGAAATAGTTACTATAGTTGGTTTTGCAGCTCAAATGATGGCTACTAATAATTTCAATGCTGTATTAAAAATAGATTTAGATGAATCTTTGATACCTATACAAGGCGAGTTTGAAAAAGAGACTTGGAGAGCAAAAAATAATTAATATTAAAATATAAAAACAAGGGGGAATAATTCTCCTTGTTTTTTTATTATTCTATAACATATATCTTTAATTATTCAAGTAAGTTTCTATTTAGACAATTTTTTTAAAGCTTCTTCTTTATTATTCTTAGCCTTTTCATAATTAGAATCTATCTCTATGGCTTTATCATAATCTTTTACAGCTTCTTCATATAATCCAATACTATATTTAGCAAATCCTCTGTTATTATAAGCATCTGCAGATTTAGGGGTTAATTCTATAACCTTATCGTAATTTTTAATTGCCTCTTCATAATCTGATAAATTATAATATGAAAGAGCCCTATTATAATAAGCATTTACATTATTATTATCTAATTCTATTACTATATCATAATCTTTTATAGCCTCATTATGAAGCTCCATATTATTTTTTGCAACTGCTCTGTTATAATATGCATCAATATATTTAGGCTCTATATTTATTGCTGTATTAAAATCTTCTACAGCTTCTTCATATAAACCTAATGCACTTTTTGCATTTCCCCTATTATTGTATGCATAAAAATATTTAGGTGATAATTCTATAGCTTTATCAAAATCTTTTATAGCTTCTTCATAAAGTCCTAAATTATATTCTGCTGTTCCTCTATTATTATAAGCATCTATATATTCATCATATATTTCTAATGCTTTATTTATATCTATTATAGCTTCATTATACAAACCTAATCCTATTTTGCATGCTCCTCTATTATTATAAGCATAAGAACTATTGGCATTAGAAATTTCTAAAACTTTATTATAATAAGTAATAGCTTCCTCATATAATCCTATACTTCTCTTAGCATCCCCTATTCCATTATAGGCATATACTTCCGTATCATCTAACTCCAACACTTTTTTATAATCTTCTATAGCTTCAATATATTTTTTTGACATCAATTTTATAAATGCCCTATCTATATAAGCATCTATATTTCTGCTATCCAACACAATAGCTTTATCAATATCTTTTATGGCTTCTTCATAATAACCTAAATTACCTTTAGCATATCCTCTATCATCATAAGCCTTTGAATGAGTAGGTACTAGTTCTATAACTTTATCATAATCTTTTATAGCTTCTTCATAATAACCTAAATTGCATTTACAATTTGCTCTATTATAATAGAGTTCAGAATAGTTTTCATCAATTTCTATACCTCTACTATAGTAATTAATAGATTCTTCATATAAGCCCATAGCCTGTTTAGAAAGTCCCAAATAATTATATATTTCAGAATTATTAACATCTTCTTCTAATGCTTTAATGAATAACTCTGATGCTTTTTCAAACTGAGTTTCTCTAAATAATTGCAAACCTTTTTCAAAGTATGACATTATATCTTCCTTTATTAATAAAAATTGTTCGCACATAATCTCTGACAAGTAAACTTGCCAGACGCTCACAATTTTTATTTTAAAAATTATTTATTATTGCTAGCTATAAACTTTTTATTATTAATAAAAATTGTTCGCACATAATCTCTGACAAGTAAACTTGCCAGACGCTCACAATTTTTATTTTAAAAATTATTTATTATTGCTAGCTATAAACTTTTTATTATTAATAAAAATTGTTCGCACACAATCTCTGACAAGTAAACTTGCCAGACGCTCACAATTTTTATTTTAAAAATTATTTATTATTGCTAGCTATAAACTTTTTATTATTAATAAAAATTGTTCGCACACAATCTCTGACAAGTAAACTTGCCAGACGATCACAATTTTTATTTTAAAAATTATTTATTATTGCTAGCTATAAACTTTTTATTATTAATAAAAATTGTTCGCACACAATCTCTGACAAGTAAACTTGCCAGATGTTCACAATTTTTATTTTAAAAATTATTTATTATTGCTAGCTATAAACTTTTTATTATTAATAAAAATTGTTCGCACACAATCTCTGACAAGTAAACTTGCCAGATGTTCACATTTTTTTATTTTGAAAGTATCTGGTAACTAAAGTTATCAGCTGCTCGTTTATAGCCTTAAAATTAATACTATTTATAATATATTTATTACAATGATAAATATATTATAAATAAATTTATCAAACTATAACAAAATTACTTTTTATATAATTTTATCTTATTGCTAATAAAATCAATTATTTTATTCTATTATAGATAAATAAACTTAACAAATTTTATAATATTCAAAAATTATTATTTTGATTGATTATTAAAATATTTCTTCTTATTTCTAAATCTTAAACGTACAACTCTAAATAAAGCTTCTGCTATGATATTTTTAGACATTTTTGATTGTCCGCTTCTTCTTTCATAAAATATTATAGGTTCTTCTTCTACTTTATAACCATTACTCTCAAAAGAATAATTCATCTCTATCTGAAAAGAGTATCCAGCTGAAAGTATATTATCAAAATTCATATTTTTTAATACAGATACTCTAAAACATTTAAATCCGCCAGTAATATCCATAATTTTAGAACCCAACACAAATGATGCATATCTATTTCCATAATATGAAAGAAAAAGTCTTCTCAGAGGCCAATTTACAACACTTATACCATTACAGTATCTTGATCCTATTAATAAATCTAATTTTTCATTTTCCATTCTTTCTATAAATATAATAACAAAATTAGGATCATGAGAGAAATCTGCATCCATCTCTATTACATAATCAGGATTGTATTGAAATGAATGTTTAAATCCAGCAATGTATGCAGGTCCTAATCCTTCTTTCTTTTCTCTTTTCAGCAAATGCACTCTATTATTTGATAAATATTTTTCTACAACACTTGCAGTACCATCTGGGCTATTATCATCAACAACTAAAATTTCTATATATTCAGGTAATGATAATACTTTATTAAGCATTTTTTCTATATTATCTTTCTCATTATATGTAGGTAATACTATAATGGCTTTCATTTTATATCTGATTCTCTCCTATTCCTTTTTTGTATTTTTGTTGTTTTTTGCACATTTTTTTTAATATAATTATCTATATTAAACATTATATATTTAACATACCTTACATATGATGTTCTAGGATCTATTATATTTTTATATGAGAATATTTCATTATTATCTATAGTATAAAATACAATATCTCCAAAGAGAATAATATCATTATCATCTATGGCATTATCCATACCCATTAGATTGATTTTTATTCCAACTGATATAGATGTGTCTATGATTTTATATCCAACTATATATGAATTCTCATAATCTAATTCCATATCAAGAGAATCACTCAAATTCTTAAAAGTTTTTATTTTTACTTCTTTATTTCTATATTTTACAATAATATTTTCTTTTATATCATCATCTTCAAAAGAGAAATTAATATTTTGCATTTGATTAAATGGCTGTTTTATTTTAAAATCTGTTAATAACTGCTTAGATTTTTTTATTTCTTCATCTGTCATTTCTACAGGACTTGCCAATGATAATTTATAATTTTTATTTAATTTAACTTCTTCATTATTTTCTATTGAAAAGAAGGTATTTGATTTTCTATCATATTTAACTTGTTGTAATATTTTGTCATTTTTATTATATATAGTCCATATAAAAATATCTGCCAATGTACTCATAATATAATTTTCTGCAAATAATTTTTTCCAATCATCTGAGATCCATTTTTTACCTGTCATTAATGCTTTGTTGAGTCTTGATGCTTGAAATTTATATGTAACTTTTATATTATTTTTTATGCTGTAAAATTCATCTAATAAATTTTTACTTATATTATGATATTTATCTATTTTGGATACATATTCTTTTTTCTTATTATCGAATATTTTTTCAATATCTAATTTTTCATTTATATACAATGTGAAAGAATAATAATCATCTTTTAATAATTTCTTACCTTCTTTGTCTATTCCAAAATCAAGTATTATATTATCAGATAGTTTATCTTCTGAAATATCCAATTTTTTTGCTGCAGCTTTAAATGCTAATTTTGAAGTATTTTTTATTTGATAATATTTAAAATTATTTGATATATAATCAATAAGAATAAGAGAATAAAGACTTCCATTAAAAGCTAATGTAGATATTGCATAATTAGCTAGAGATATTCTTCCTGATTCGCACCATTCTTTCAAATTATATCCAACTTTTTCTATTTTATAGTCTGATTCATATACTAAATATGGAATCATTACATATTTATAGGTTGTGTCAGCACCTTCAAATATCCATCTATCATATATAGTTTTTATTACATTAATAAATGAATTAAAATCAAAATACGAGATTATTTTATCTAGATCTTTTATTTTTGTAGGAGCTTTTAATCTTGAATATTCTAAATATATATATTTAATTATAATTATAGGTATATTTTGATTAGAATCTTTGCTTTTTACTCCATACAATAAAGATTCATCTAAGCATAATAAATTTTTTTCAAATTTTTTATTATAGTTCTTATTTACAAAATTTACTATACTGTCAATATCTTTAAAACCAGAATTAATTATTTTTTTATTTTTCCATCTTTTTAATATATCTCTGGCTAAATCATTATCCAAAGTTTTTAAATATTCATAGGATTCTTTTTTCTTACGGTTAATTATTTTTATTGCAGCTTTTCTTATATTTTGAGATTTATTTTCTAAAAGTGAGCATAATATTTTACTTGATCCGAAATCTATTTCTTTACTGTAAAGTTCATTTAAAAATGGTATAAAGTTTTTACTGTTTTTGGTAACTCTTTTAACAAAATTTTTATTTGTAAATAAACTTTCAAAATATTCAGAATTCTTTTTAATAAGAGAGTAAAAGAAACTATTAAACTCTCTATTTTTTATCTGAACAGCAAATGAATCATAGTATGATATTCTATCATTATAAGAATAAAAGAATATATAAGAAATAATAATATCAGCCAAAGTTACATTAAGATTAGTTAAATAGTCTAAACTTTCCTGATATGTTGTAGCAAATCCTTCTTTTCTTATCAACATCAAATAGGTTAATGCCTTGTAACTATTTGTTTTAAGTATTATATTAAGAAGTTTTTTAGATTTTTTTGAATAATCTGACAATAACAAAATATAATATATTCTATAATTATTTAATATTGAACTTTTTATAAATTCTATATCATTATTACTAGGTGCTTTCTTTATATGATACGGCGTATAAGGCTTCAAAGCACTGAAATAACCGAATGCTGATTTTTTTACATGGAATTTTTTTATTAAATCGTATCTCTTATCATCTTCGTATATTATATCATCATTTATTACAGTAATACTATTTGGAGTACCTAAATGTTCAACTACATTATATTTAACATAATAAGAGTCATATATTTTCTGCATCAATAAATCTATTTTTTTATCAGCAATTTTTAAATTAGCTTTTTCATCTTCATTTCTTAATAGGATTGCTGTTAATATTAAATATATTCCGCAGTTATTACTAGTCTCTAATATTTTATATAATGAATAGAAATATTCTTTATCTTTATTATAAGTATAATTAGCCTCTCTTAGAAAATCCAAAGCATATATATCATTTTCTACTATTCCTCTATTGATAATACATATTTCTTTTTCTAAGTTGTATCCTTCATACCTTTTACTAAATAGAGAACTATTAAATTTTTCCATAAATTACTCTTTAATGTATTTTAAAAATCATTATTATTATACTATTAATCAAGCAAATAATAAATACTATATTAATTTACATGTTTTTAACTGCTAATTGTCCGCATCCTGCTAATATTTCTTGACCTTGTTTAAATCTTTCCACAACTTCTATTCCATTATCTTTTAATATGGATTTAAATCTTAATATAATATCTTTATTAGGTCTTTGTAATTCAGGAGCATGTTCCACAGGATTCATAGGTATAACATTAACTTTGAAAGGAAATTCTTTCTTTAAATTTACGAGTCTGTATGCATCATTAACAGAATCATTAACATCTTTTATAAGCACCCACTCAAAAGTAATCATTCTTTTACCATTTCTGCTGTATCTTTTAAGTATTGCCATAAGATTTTCTATAGGATATCTTTTATTAATAGGCATAATTTTATCTCTTACATCATTTTTTAATGAATGTAAAGAAACAGCCAATCTGCAATCCAAATCTCTTTCTATTAACTGCTTTATTCCTGCAACTTCTCCTGATGTTGATATTGTAATATGTCTTATGCCTAAATTAAAACCTTTAAATGAATTTATAGTATCTATTGCTTTAAAAAGGTTTTTAGTATTAGCTAAAGGCTCCCCCATACCCATAAATACTATAGAATTTACCTTTTTTGTTACAGCTCTCATAAGTAAAAATTCAGCAAGTATCTCATCAGCTGTAAGATTTCTTGATAGTCCCATACTTCCTGTAGCACAAAAAGCACATCCATAACCGCATCCTACCTGAGATGATAAACAGAAAGTTACCCTGTCTTTTTTATTCAATATAACTGATTCTATTTTTTTCTTATCGTACAGGGAAATTAGCAACTTTTGTGTTCCATATTCATCTTCTGATATAGTTTCTATTTTTGAATTGTGAATAAAATAGTATTCATCTAATAAATTTCTCAAATTCTTAGGTATATTGCTCATATCCTCAAAACTTATAGCATACTTTTTATATATCCAATTAAGTATTTGTGAGGCATGGAATTTAGGAAAATTATTTTCTATACAGAATTTAGATAATTCATCTTCTGAAACATTCATTATAGATATTTTTTTAGCCATATTTTAATAGTTAATAACCTCTTTAACTGTATTAAAATTATAATAGCTGATAACATTATTATTCATAAGCTATCAGCTAATTAATTTTTAAAAATTCATCGTATTATAAAAATATTTTATTGCTTATAACCTATAAGCTATTATTTAACCCCTCAGCAGCTTTTATTAGGAGTGCTTCCTGAATTACCGCTTGATGAACTAGAGCCGCCTTTATTTTTATAATCATTAACATAGAATCCTTTTCCTTTAAAAATGATACCGCTATTTAAAGATATCATTCTTTTTGCCTCGCTTCCGCATTCAGGGCAAGTCGCTTTAGCTTCAGCGGTTATTGATTGAAATTCTTCAAATTCATGTCCGCATTTTTCACATTTATATTCATAAGTAGGCATAATTTTTTCCTTTTTAAACTAAAAATTAAATTATAATTTAATAATATATTATTTAAACAAAAATCTGTCAAGTGAATTTATTTCTACATTATTATATTAGTATTTTATAATAATAAATTTTGATAATTTTTGTACTTAAATTAAATAAAGTAATATAATTATAGTATAGCTTTATTTATTTCATTAAATTTTTCTTTTAAAAGCATCATATAATCATGATATTTATTTGCAAGATTATCATCAGGTTCTATGATTGTACTGCCAATCAAAGAATTTCTTATATCATCTAATGAAATTTTTTTTCCTAATAATAAAACAGCAGATACAGCAGCACCAAGAGAAGCACCTCCTGAAGGAAGTATTTTTATAGGGCATTTCCAAATATTTGCTATTATTTTTAATATTTCTTTATCTTTTGTGGGACCTCCTGTAACAGCAATATCTATTTTATGAGAAGAAGTAAATTGCTCAGAGTATAAAGCTACTAATCCCAAAGAACTTAATACTATTCCTTTATAGTCACTATCAAAAGAAGGAGCTGAATGATATCTTTTTATAGGGAATGCTCTGCTTATAGGCACTGATTCATTTTCTTTCTGCCATAGAACAAGAGGCATATTGTCAATATTTTTTTCTAAAGATTCTGTAATTTCTTTATAATCTCTAGTATATAATTTCATGACTTCATCCCATAATATAGCACCATTAGTTCGGCAGAATATCATAAAAGGATTTCCTATTCCATCATACATAGCATTTGATACTCCAGAATAATCTCTGCTGTTCTCATCAATATCAAGCATATAGACAAAACTAGTTCCTAATGATAATATATCTCCTTTATATAAAACCTTTGTTTGAGGATTATCACCGCTTCCTATTCCAACTATACATTCGCTGTCAAATCCATATTTTTCTATAAAATATTCGCTTACATATCCCGCAAAACTAGAAGGATCATTTATACTTCCTAATTTTTCTTTTAAATCATTTGATACAGTATTTAATAAAGTGTCATTCCATTCCCTTTTTGTATAATCCATTAAACTCATTCCTGAAGCATTTCCAAAATCTACAGGTATATTATCTTTTGCTGTTAATATTGATGCTATAAATGTATTTAATAAAAATATTTTGTATGTGTTTTTTGATAAGTCTTGATTATTATCAAAATTATATTTTATTACAGCACCTGTAAATCTAAGAGGAGAATTTGAAGCTGTTATTTTTATCATATTATCCTTTCCGCCTACTGCATTTCTCAATTCTTCAGCCTGTTTTTGAGTGCATGAAGTTCTCCATATAGGAGCATAATCATAGGAATATGAATTATTTAATATTTCAGCTAAACTATTATTTACTGATGATTTTTCCCTTAATTTTTCTATATTCGATTTATATTTTTCTGAAAGATAAACATGTCCATGCTGCTGAGCTGATATTTGTATTGCTTTTATATCTTTAGTATTGAATTGTTGTTTGAGCTGTAACAGAGCTTTATCTAATGCTGCTAAAAAAATATTTATATCCTGTTCAGCCTTTCCTTTTATATTTGAATCTATTAACAATGTATTTTTATTCATTTTTGAATATTTCATTTCTTCCAATGAATTGAATGGTATAGAAATATTTAATTCATTTTTATAATTTTCACAATTTATAATGCTTAAAGTGATACTTTGTGTACTTAAATCTATCCCTAATGTATACATACTATTATCCTTCAAAATATTTGTTAAATTATTTTGTTAAAAACTATACATTAAAGGTATAAAAAATATATATGAAAAATTATTTTTTTAATATATTTTTGAAAATTAATTTATGTATTTTAATATTTGTAAAAACTGTATAAATATTTGTATGAGATTTAAAACTTATATATTATTTTTTGGCATGTTCAAGCATTTCTTCAGCATGTTTAATGCTTGCTTCTGTGATTTCTTTTCCTGTTATCATTCTTGCTATTTCTTTAACTCTCATACTATCATCAAGTTCTTCAATAGTTGATGTAACGATATCATCACCTTCATTCTTTGTAACTTTAAAATGATTATTAGCATATATTGCAATCTGTGCCAAGTGAGTAACGCTAAGCACCTGCTTTCTTTTTGATAATGCTGCTATTTTTTCACCTATAACTTCGGCAATCCTTCCGCCAACTCCAACATCTATTTCATCGAATACACAAGTTTCACAATAGTCCCCTAAAGAAAGTACATTTTTCAATGAAAGCATTATTCTTGATATTTCACCGCCTGATGCAATTTTTCTAAGAGGCTGAAACATACTTTGCTTATTTGGCGCTATTATAAATTCTATATTATCAATACCAGTAGAATTAGCTTTTAAATTAGATCCGTCTATATTAAGTATACCGTCATCATCTTCATCTAAAGTTATTTCAACATCAAATTTCGTAGATGACATACCTAAATCATTCATCTCGCTTTCTATTGCTTTAATAAAATCATCTTTTCTGTTATGTCTTATATCAGATATTTCTTTTGCAAGTATAGAAGTTTTTTTTCTTAATTCTTCTATTTCTTTTTTTAAGTTTTCAATATCCTCTTCAGAGAAATTGAGAGAGTCTAATTTTTCTTTAGCTTCTTTGGCATAAGATATTATTTCTTTTATATTAGAACCATATTTCTTTTTTAGATTATTAATGAAGAAAAGTCTCTCATTAAGAGATTGAAGTTCTTCAGGATCAAATTTTGTTTTTGATCTTATTTCTGTTAAAACAGTTTTTATATCTTCAAGATTTAATGTTATACCTTCTATCTGTGATGCAATATCTGAAAGTCTGCTGTCGTATTTTGATATGCTTTGTAATGCTGAAATACTTCTTGTTAATTTTGTATAAGCTCCTGATTCGCTTCCAAATATATCCTTATTAATAGAAGAAAGTGATGAAGCTATGCTTTCTGCATTTGACATCATAGTAATATCATTTTTTATATCATCATCTTCATTTGGCTTTAATTTAGCTTTTTCTATTTCATCTATAGCATATTCTAAAAAAGATTTTTCTTTTAATATGTTATTTTTATTCTGAGATATTTCATTATGCTGCTTTATTAATTTTGTAAGCTTATTATAATGATTTTTATAATTTTCTAATTTATCATCGATATTTAAATAACTATCATAAAAGTTTAAATGATTAGCAGGATTAAAAAGAGACTGATGTTCATGCTGTCCATGTATATCTACTATTAAATCACCAAGCTCTTTTAATTCAGCAACTTTAACGCCTACATTATTTATAAATGATTTGCTTTTTCCATCTTTAGTAATTTCTCTTTTTATATTAAGCTCATCATTATTAATTTCTATATTCCATTCTTTTAATTTATTTTTTACGATATCTGCAGATGACTGAAGAGAAAAATTTCCTGAGACTATTAATCTGTCTCCATTAGCTCCAACCATTCTAGTAGAGCCTTTTTCACCTGTAATGAGTTCTAATGCACTGATTATAATACTTTTACCAGCACCAGTTTCTCCTGTAAGCACATTAAAACCGCTGCTGAAATTTATTTTTAATTTATCTATTAATACAAAATTTCTAATTTCGAGATATTTAAGCATTATCTACCCCAATTAAGTTTATTCCTAAGTATATCATAAAATAGTCTTTTTGAACTTTGAAATATATAACAATTTTTATTGCTGATTTTTGCTATTATCTTATCATCATTTTTAAATTGACATATATCATATCCGTCTATTGTTATCATAGCCTTTAATGATTTTTCTGTCAATTCTAACTCTATATTATCGCATTTAGGAATAACAAGCGGTCTGAAAGTCAATGAATGAGGCGCTATAGGTACAAAAGATATTGCATCAATGGTAGGGGCAAGTATAGGACCTCCGGCACTTAAAGCATAAGCTGTTGAACCTGTGGGAGTTGCTATTACAACACCATCGCCAACTATTGAAGATATTAATTTACCCGATATTGTAATGTTTATATATATTGCTCTGCCGTCACATTTTCCTAAAACTAATTCATTTACAGCAAGATATTCTTTATATGCCTTATTTCCTTTTGAATAAATATTTACAGATAATAATGTTCTAGGCTCTATTTCATATAATGTTTTTTTATCCTCAAAATATTCTTCTAATATTAAATATGCTTCTTCAGGAGGTATTTCTGAAATAAACCCTAATGTACCATTATATATAGGAAGAACTGATATATCGTATTTTATAGCTATTTTCAAAGCGGAAAGCAATGTTCCATCTCCACCTATTGATATTAACATTGACACATTTTTTAATTCTTTTGCTGCTTTTTTTATATTATTGTGAGATGATATATCATAATCTATTATTATAGCTTCTATATTATATTTTTTTATTATACTATTTATTTTTTTTAAAATTCCATCAGTATCAGTTCTAAGAACATTAACTATGATTCCTATTTGTTGCTTTTTTCTATTGTTCATAATTATTAATATTGATTTAATTAAAAAAAATTTCTATTAATTATACCAAACAGTTATCAATATATCAAGTTTTATATTGATAATTTTTTATTTTTATAATAAACTATCTACTATGATACTATTTAGTTTAATTTATTTTTTATTAAGTTTTATTTTTACATTATTATGCGTAATTATTGCATTTTCAGCTTATCCTTTTATAAGATTATTCTCTAAAAGAAAAGCTTCACAATATGTTCATAGTATGGCGAAATTTTGGGGAAGCTCATTAATGAAAATGGCATTTATTTCTTTCAATATTGAAGGAAAAGAAAATTATGATCCTAGTAAAACTTATTTATTAACACCAAATCATCAAAGTGCATTTGACATATTTGCATGCTTCAGCATATTTAAGAAATCATTTGCATTCGTTTCAAAGGATACTTATGGAAAAGTACCTTTAATTGGTTTTGGTATGTCGCTTTCTAATTATATATTTGTTAAAAGAGGTACTGTTGGTGCTGTAAAATCTATAGATGATATGGAAGACAGATTAAAAAATAACATAAGTGTGGTTATTTATCCTGAAGGAACAAGAAGCGCTACTGGTGAAATAAAAAAACCTAAAAGAGGAATATTAAAAATAGCAGAAAGATGTTCAGATATACCTGTTCTGCCTGTAGTTATATATGGTACTAAAGATATTATGAAAGCTAGAACTATTAAAATTACTCCATTTAAAAAGATAACTGTTAGATTTTTAGAACCTTTCTATTTCAAAGATATAAATGGCGATGATAATGCTAAATTAGATTATTGGTATGATATTATGACTAAAAATTATAATGAATTAATAGATAAATTAATTTCAAAATAAATTTTTTTAATTATATAAAATCAATATAAACAATACTAATTAGTATATTTACTAATAAATGTTTTCAGTAAAATTTTACACATTACAATCATACTAAAAATTGATTAATTTAAAATATTTTTACTAATAAACTTACTTATTCATAATTATTGTATATTAATTATTATATTTGTTATTTGATAGTAATTTATATATTACATATATAACAAAAAAATGTACATTATTTTCATACTATACTTGAAAAAAATAATCTTCATATTATAATATTCAATAATATATACATATTATGTGTTTATATTAAACAAAAAAATCACTTAACAAATTAGGAGTATAAAAGTGAATATTAATAATAACGCTTCTCAGTTAAAAAAAGAGATTTTGGTAAAGATAGCATTAATGTTTATTGAGGATAGACTTATAGAAGATATTGACAGATTACCTATAGAGATAATACCTAGAGATAGCAAATCTATAAGATGCTGTATACACAACGATAGAGAAATCATCAAAAATAGAATTATGGCAAGACTTGGAATAAGTGTTGAAGGTAAAGAGGATAGCGGAATACCATTATCTGAATATGCTAAATTGGCATTAGATAGAGATAAACCTACTTGGCCTATGCTTACTGTATTAGATGAGGCTTGTAATGCATGTGTAAGAGCTAATTTTATGGTTACTAATGCTTGTCAGGCTTGTTTGGCTAGACCTTGTATGGTTAACTGTCCTAAAGATGCCATAACTATATTAGATGAAAAAAGAGCTCATATAGACAGCTCTAAATGTATAAACTGCGGATTATGTTTAAAAAACTGTCCTTATCATGCAATCATTTATATACCTGTACCTTGTGAAGAATCTTGTCCTGTAGGTGCCATTAATAAGAATGATCAGGGAAAAGAAGTAATAGATTATCATAAATGTATATTCTGTGGAAACTGTATGAGAGAATGTCCTTTCAGTGCTATGATGGATAAGGGACAGCTTTTAGATGTACTTAAGCATTTAAAGGCAGATGAGAAAGTTAATGTAATGTATGCTCCTGCTATAGCTTCTCAGTTTAATGCTAAACCTGGGCAATTAAAAAGTGCTTTATTAAAAATAGGATTCAATAAAGTTTGGGAAGTTGCTTTGGGTGCTGATGTTACTTCTGACAGAGAAGCTGCAGAATTCGAAGAGAGAATGGAAAGAGGAGATAAATTAATGACCACTTCATGCTGTCCTGCTTATGTTAAAGCTGTTAGAAAGCATGTACCTGAACTTATTCCTTGTGTATCTGAGACTAGAACTCCTATGCATTATACAGCTGAAATGATGCATGAAGATGATCCTGAAGCTGTTAATGTATTTATAGGACCTTGTCTTGCTAAAAGAAGGGAAAGTATAGATGATGATTTAGTAGATTATTGTTTATCTATGGAAGAACTTGATGCTTTATTCATAGCTACAGGTACAGATGTGGCAAAAGAACCTGATTTAAATATAGAAACTGTTCCTACTGCTTCCGGAAGAAAATATGCTGTAAGTGGAGGTGTTGCCGAAGCTGTTAAAGTAAGATTAAAACACCCTGAAAAATTGAAAGCTACTGTTATTAACGGACTTGATAAAGAAGGTATGAAACAGCTAAAAGGCTATGGAAAGGTTCAGTCTGGAGAAATTCCTGTTACAGATGATACACCTAATCTTGTTGAGGTTATGGCTTGTAATGGAGGCTGTGTTGGAGGACCTTGTGTAGTTAAAAATCCTAAAGCTGCTGCTGTTCAATTACAAAGATACGCTTCTACAGGTACTGAGGTGAAAAAAGACTAATAATTTTATTTTATAAAATTTAATAAACAAAAAAGGCAGAAGTCTTATATTAGACTTTTGCCTTTATTTTTTATATAATTATCAATCAGTTAATAATTTTTCTATATTTTTTAAATTTCTTGCTTTAGCATAATATAGCGCATCATGCCCATTTTTATCTTTTATAGTTTTATCAGCACCATGTTCTAATAAAAGCTTAACTATTTCTACATAATTTAAACTATCATTTCCAAGTATAGTAACTTCAAGTAAAGCTGTAAAAGATAAATGATTTATATGATTTACATCTATATCAGTGTTTTCAAGAAGGAATTTTACTGTACCAAGATGTCCTTTTTCACATGCTGGTATTAAGGCATTTCCGCCAAAAATATTTAATACATTTCTAGTATCAGCTTTTTCATATGTGAGTTTTACTATATCAAGCATTCCATTTGCACATGCATATAGAAAAGGTGAATTTAATTTTGCATCTTGTATATTAACATCAGCACCATTATCAACTAAAAGCTTAACCATTTTTACATAATTTTTATATGTAGCTATCATTAAAGGGGTTCTCTTTTTTTCATCTTGTAAATTTACATTTATACCCATTTCTATATATTCTTTTACAGATTTAATATCTCCGCTATGTACAGCAGAAAAAAAATCACTTCTAGTATCTGCAAATAAAGCAATATTCGTATATAAAATAAAAGCAAATATAAAAAATAATTTCATAATTACTCCAAATATATTTAATTTATTCATTATTTAAATATAACAAATCTTTTTTTGATTAGTTTTATTAATATAGTTTAATTATAGTTTTTACAACTATATAAAAGTACATTATAAATAGAGTTTTTATTATATTTTTAATAATGATATTTAAAAAATATCCGAATAATTATTAAAGAAATATAATAGTAATTGGGACTTGAAAGTGCATTATATAGGTTTTTTAATAGCTTTTATTTTATATTTTACAGCCAACTTAAATGCTGTTGTTTATGATGTTTTTTCTAATACAAATAACATTTATTATAGTACATTAAATAATTTTACTAATAGTTATATATTATATGATAGTGACTCGGCACTTAACTACTTAACAGGAGACACTGCACTTGATTCTAGTATTTTACAGGGACTTATATACAGTAAAGATATTAAAAGTATAGAAGGTGCCAATGGAGGAGATGCTGTATTTTTTCATAATATTAAATCTTATATAAAACTTGATTATTATACAGGAGATGGTACACATAACTTTGAAGATACTATGACAAGTTTTACTTTGGAATTTTATTTGAATCCTTATAAAATAAGAATGAATTCTCAAGTACTATCAAAAACAGCTATATATAATGAAAACGGTATTACAAAATCTTCAGGCATAAAAGCTAATATTGTTAATGGAAGATTAGTTTGGCAGTTTAATAATTTATTCTCTTATAATGGTGTATATACAAATGTTATGTTAACTCAAGGAGAATATTTAAAAGAGAATGAATGGAGACATCATAGTGTAAGTTTCAATGCTGCTACAGGAAAATTAGTAAAATATATAGACGGACTTGAAGAGCAAGTGATATATTTAACTAGTACTGGCGATGAAACAGGTTCTCCTTATACTATAGAATTTGATAATATAAAATTGGATCCTTTATATTTAGGAAATGGTTTTATAGGTGGACTAGATGCTTTTTATTTTACACCTCGTTATAAGCAGACTTTTAATTTATATCCTTATACAGCAGATGGTGAAATAATAAGTAAAGTTATAGATTTTGAAAATAAAAATACATTTATTGACTCTATAAATTATATTGGAAATTCTACAAATGGAAGTTATATAGATTTATATTATAGAACTTCAGATTATTATTTTGCCCCTGAAGATGTTAATATAGCTTGGGAGCCTTTAAAAAATCATACTAATATAATGACAAATACAATGACTAGATATGTTCAAGTTAGAGCAGTATTAAAGAGCAATGTAGATAGAAATGTTACACCTGTATTGAATAATGTTTCTATAAATTATCATAATCCAAGAAAGCCTTTAGTACCATCTAATTTAACAGCTACTGCAATGAATGGAACTTCTGTTATGTTAAAATGGAATGGCTCTCATGAAAATACATCAGGATATAAAATTTATTATGGAACAAAATCAGGAGTATATAATGAAGCACAATATACGCCTATAATAACAGAAAATGTAAATGAATATATAATAGAAGGACTTGAAGAAGGAAAGGTTTATTATTTTACCGTTACAGCTATAGGCGGAGAGGGCGGAAATATAGAAAGCAGTTTTTCTGAAGAAGTTTATGTAAGACCAATTCAATAAAAAGGAGTATGAACGTGTCTACTAATACTAAAGCAATGAAATTAAGTAATCTTGCCGAAGAATTATTAAAAAAAGGAGTAAATGAAGAGGCTATAGAAGCCTTGAAAAGAAGTATGAGATTAAGTACTTCTGATGATATGAAAGCATATTTACAAGTTGCTGTTTCTTTATTTGAAAACGGCGATTATGAACATGCTAAAATATTTTTAAATACTTTTTTAGAATATTGGATGGCAGCCGAAGCATATTTCATTTTAGGAGCTATTGCTAAAAAAGAATATAGATTAGAAGAAGCTTTTGAACTTTACAGAAAAGGTATTACTTTATATACTTCATCAAACCTTAATCCTTATTATGAGTTTTTATCTTTATGTACACTTCTTAAAGAAGAAGATAAAGGATTGGAAACTGCTAAAAATGTACTTAAAATCAATTCTAAAGATAGAGTTGCTTTGGTTTATATGGCTAATTATTTCTTTAGAAATAAACTTTATAAAGAAGCTATGAATTTTTATAAAATATTAGTTGATAATAAGCTTGCTGATCATAATGACTACCATTATTATGGAGTTTGCTTGCATGAAATTAAAGATTATAAAAAAGCAGAAAATATGTATTTGCAAGCATTAGCTATGTATCCAGCTGATACTCCTGAAGTGTTGGCTCTTAAAAATCTTAGAAGCAAAACATTAAAAGACAATTATCCTAATTTAAAAGAAAGTAAAGAAAAATATACAAATAAAATAAAAGAAAATCCTGAATCAAGTGATTATTTCCATTTAGGCAATATTGAATTTATTGATGGAAATTATGAAAAGGCAGCAGAATTCTATTCTAAAGCTAAAGAAGTTTATGAAGAGAAGGTTTGCATTTTATAAAATATTCTAAAAATTATTTTTATATCGTTTCTATTAGATATAATTACATTGTCTTTAATAAATTAAGTATATAAATTTAATTTATTAAAAATAATAAACATACAAAATATAACTTTATAATGTCAAATTATTGCATTTAATTTTTTTTATAGTATAATATAGAAATATATTATGAATAAAATTATTTATATTTTCTCTATTTTAATTCTTTTAATATCATGTAATATTAAAAAAGAAGATGAAAGTAAAGATACAAATATCAAAATAAAAGTAGGATATTTGTATGAATTTGCCGGAGCTTCTGCAATTGCAATAGCAAAAGAAAAAGGTTTTTTTGAAGAAGAAAATCTAGATGCAGAACTATTTGAATTTTTCAATGGTCATGCTGCAATTTTATCTATGGTTTCTAAAGAAATAGATTTTACATATATAGGACATGCAGCACATTCGCTAATTATAAACGGAGATGTACAAATATTAATACCAAATGGAATAAGCAAAGGCGAAAAAATAATAACAGGAAAATGGACAGGTATTAATAACATTTCTGATTTAAAAAGAAAAACTATAGCAACTCATTTTGGTACTTCAAGTGCCACTATGCTTAATGCGATATTGGAAAAGAATAATATAAAACTAGAAGATATAAATTTAACAAATATTAATATCACTAATCTTGATGATGCTCTAATAAATAAAGAAGTTGATGCTGTCTCAATATGGGATCCATACACCAGACAAATTACTGAAAAAATTCCAAATGATTATAAAATATTGGCTGATATTGCAAATTATAGTAATGAAATTATATTAACAAGCAGTTTTGTATCAACATCAGAATATATTAACAATAATCCGGATACCGTAAAAAAATTCTCAAGAGCAATATTAAAAGCTATGGATTATAGAAAAAATAATATATATGAAGCTGTAGAAATTACAGCAAAACTTACTGGAAATGATATAGAATCAGTAAAAAAAGAAATAGATACAGGAATATGGTTTTCTTCATCAGATATAAAAAATGCATGTGATTCAGGAAAAATGATAAAATGGTATGAAGCACAGCAAAATATATTTTTAAATTCTAATATTATTAAAAAATCTCTACCTGTAACAAACTATATACAATTATCAATCCTTACAAATATATTAAATAGTTTATAATACTATCCTAGCACCTATACTTCTAAATTGCTCTATAAAATTAAATGATGATTTATTTATAGACTCTGCATCATCTATAATTATATCTCCATCAGAAATAGAAGAAGCAACTGCAAGTGCCATAGCTATTCTATGATCATTATGAGAAGTAGTATTTCCTCCTTTAAGTCTTTCAACACCTTCTATTAATATTTCATCTTCAGTTACTTCTATATTTGCCCCTATTCTTGAAAAACTATCCATTAAATCATTTATTCTATCACTTTCTTTATATCTTAATCTGCCTGCATTATATAATCTGGTTTTACCTTTTGCTGTGGCAGCAAGAGTTGTTATTATAGGACCTAAATCTGGTATATTGGACATATCTATATCAAGAGCATTTAATCTATTTGTTTTTTTCACAGTAATAGAATTATCATCATTATAAGAAACAGAAGCACCCATAAATTTTAATATATTAAGTATTTCTTTATCACCTTGAATAGAATATTTATTAAGACCATATAATGTAGTCTCTCCTCCCAAAGCACCAGCAGCGGCAAAAAAAGCAGCATGCGACCAATCTGACTCTACTTCATAATCAATACCTGAATACTCCTGATTACCGTATACTTCTATTATATTATTATCATGTCTTAAAGTTTCTATATTAGCTGCTTTAAGTGTTTTCAAAGTCATCATAACATAAGGTTCTGACTCTAACTCCCCATCTATTATGATATTAGAATCACCTTCAAGCAAAGGCAATGCAAATAAAAGCCCACTTAAAAATTGACTGCTTAAATTACCTAATACTTTAAAATTTGATGATTTTAATTGTCCGGATACTTTAATAGAATCTTCTAAATGAATGAATTCAAGTCCCTCTTCTTTCCATATTTTTTTATAAACATCAATAGGTCTTGAAAATAATTTTTTAGAACCTGTAAAAGTACAAGTTATACCAAATGCAGACATTATAGGAATTAAAAACCTCAAACTACTTCCTGACTCTTTAACATCTATAGTTAATTCTTTTTTATATTCTTTTTTTGGAAAAACTTTAATTCCATCATCAATTATTTCTAAATCAGCAAAATTAGAAACAGCATTTTTTGTAACTTCCACATCAACACTAACATTATCAATCCAATGTCTTATTATACTAGGACTTTTAGCTAATGAAGATGCTATTAAAGCTCTATGTGCATCACTCTTACTCATTTGAATATAAATAGAACCGAAAATTTCTGAAGGTTTAATAGTTAAAGACATAATATAACTCCAATTATTATCAATTATGCTAATATAGAATCAACGAAACTTTCAGCATCAAATTCTTTAAAATCTTCAACTTTCTCTCCAAAGCCTCCATAATATATAGGCAGAGATAAATAATGAGCTACACTTATTGCTACCCCACCCTTAGCTGTGCTATCCAACTTTGAAACTATAGCTCCTTGTATATCTAAAGCATTAGTAAATACTTTAGCCTGCTCTATTCCATTATGTCCAACATTGGCATCTAATACTAATATTGGTACAAATTTAAACTCTGTAAATCTCTCTGTAGCGATTTTCTTCATCTTCTCAAGCTGTCTTACCAAATTCTCCTGATTATGGAATCTTCCTGCAGTATCAACTATAACTATATCAGCATCTGTTGCCTTAGCTTTATCTAATGCTGAAAATAATACGCTTGCAGGATCTCCGGCTTGCTGTCCTTTAACTATAGTAACAGAAAGTCTATTAGCCCATTCTTCTAATTGTTCTATGGCAGCTGCTCTGAATGTATCTGCTGCTGCTAATATAACTTTATGATCTTTCTTTAATATATTAGCTAATTTTGCTATTGAAGTTGTTTTACCTACTCCATTAACACCTACTATAAAAAGTATAGTTTTACCATTAAGTTCTATTTTTCTTGAAATGAATTTAGATATTAAAATTTCTCTTAAATGTTTTTTAGCTTCAAACGGATCTTTTATATTTTCTTTTTCTATTACATCTCTAAGTTTTGAAATAATATCTTTTGTAGTTTCAACACCAGCATCAGCTGTTATTAATGTATTTTCTAAACTTGCAAAAAATTCATCATTGATTGATGAAGTATTAAATAGTGATGATAGTGAAAATTTACTTTTAGAACTTGTTAATGAAACTTTAGGTTTTTTAGATTTTTTCATTAACACCAAAACTAAAATCAAAAGTACTACAAGTACACTGCATGCTATTATTATAATATTCATATACGGCATAGTAGATTGCATTTATCAATTTCTCCAAATATAAAATTTATTTAGAATATTATATAAACTATTAAGATTTTTTCAAGGTATAAAAAAAGCATTGATAATAAAATATTATCAATGCTTTCGCCTCTATAAAAAAATTAACGAATCAATTATTTTTTAATTAATTAAATGCTTGGAAAGAACTAGCTGTAGCATTACATAATGGACATTTAGCTGGAGCTGAACCTGCTTCAACATATCCGCAAACAGGGCATAAATAATAAACTGTAGGTAAAGTTTTTTTAGCATTTAAATCCTGTATAGTTTTGTTATATAATTCAGCATGTGTTTTTTCAACTGAAGCTATTCTGTTCATTAAATCAGAAACATTTTTATTGTTTTCAGAAGCAGCAACTTTACTGAAAGCAGGATACATTTTTGTATATTCATAAGTTTCACCAGCTATACCGCTTTTTAAATTATCAACATCAGTACCAGTTTTAATAGCATTGATTTTAGCTGTTAATGCTTTAGTTGATAATTTAGAAGATAAAGCCATATCGTTTAAAAGCTTAGCATGTAAAGCTTCTGCAGCAGAAGCTGCTTTAAATAAAGCTGCAACACTTTTGTTTTGAGCTTTTTTAGCATATTCAGCATAGCTAGCAGATGCATTCATCTCACCATTATAAGACTGCATCATACCATCTAAAGTAGATTTAGCTGTTTGTCCATATACAAGACCAGCAAAAACGAATAAGAACAAAATAAATAAACTTGATTTTTTAATCATCTTTTTATCCTTTTTTAATATAGAGTTTTTTGTTTTTTTGTTTATATGCGAGGCAACATATAGCTAATATAACCTTTAATACATAAAAAAGTAAAACAAATAAACATTTTTTTACAAAAAAAATATAATATAGTAAAATAATGTTAACATATACTAACTTTAATATAAAAAACAATCATATAAAATAATAAAAGGCAGCAAATTTTACATTTACTGCCTTATATAAAAACATTATTTAAATTATTTTTACTTTCTCATTTTTTCAATAGCTTTTGCTAATATAGATATACCCTTATCAATATCTTCGGGTTTAGAATTAGTGTAATTTAATCTTAAAGTACCTAAGCCTCTTTTAGCTTCATAAAAAGGCTCTCCTGCTACTACTACTACACCGTCCTCAGCAGCTTTTCTTGAAAGCTCAACAGCATCTATTCCTTTAGGAAGTGTAGCCCATATGAACATACCGCCTTCAGGATGTGTCCAGTGCATATCTTTAGGTAAATATTTATCCATAGCTTCAAGCATATAATTACATTGTTTGCCGTATAAGTCTATTATTTTTTTGATATGTTCATCATAATCATTATCTTCAAGATACTGACTTACAACTACTTGGGCAAATGTTCCTGTATGCAAATCTATAAGCTGTTTATAATCTTTCATCTTAGCATATAACTCTTTTTGTCTGCATGCAATCCAGCCTAATCTCATACCTGGTGCTACAGTTTTTGAGAATGTACCAAGCAATATAGACTGTTCTCCTAAATATGCCCCAAATGATTTTTGATGTTCTCCTTTGAATCTTAATTCTCCATAAGGATTATCCTCTACAAAGAATGTATCTTTACCTTTCATTATTTCTGCTATTTTTTCTCTTACAGCATTTGTATATGTTATACCTGTAGGATTTTGGAAATTAGGTACGGAATAAAAGAATTTATTATCGTATTTATTTACAGCTTCTTTAAACTCATCTATATCAGCGCCATCTTCATTCAAATTAACTGTATGAATCTTAGGATTATATAGGTGAAATGATTGTAAAGCTGCTAAATAAGATGGATCTTCAACTAAAACATCATCATTAGGATCTATTAAACATGAAGAAATAATATCTAAAGCCTGCTGAGAACCATTAGCTATAAGTATATCGCTGGCTTCAATTTCAATACCTTGTTTTTTATATCTATTGGCAATAAACTCTCTTAAAGGACCATATCCCTCAGTGCTGTTATATTGTAAAGAATAAGCACCTTTAGTTTCTAAAACTTTATTTGCTGCAGCTTTAATCTCTTCCACAGGAAATGATTCAGGATTAGGCAAACCGCCTGCAAATGATATTAAATCACCTTTAGCTGCAACTTCAAGCATAATTTTTACAAAACTGCTTTGAAAATCTTCTTTTAATGCTCTTTTTGATAATCTTAATTTCATAATAATATCCATTTAAAAAATTTGTTATATATTATACACTACTATTCATAATAATGCTATATTATTTTTTGATTTTTTATCAATATATTTTCTTAAAATAACTATACAAAAAAAGGGAGATTTTTTAAATCTCCCTAATTTTTATCAAACTAATATTTATTATATTTTCCAATCAGGGAAACGTTTTATAACAGCAGAAATAATATCAGTTTTATAATGCTGTTCTAAATTTACTAATTTTTGGAATTCTCCAAAGATTATTTTAACATCTTCTTCAGACTCATTTTCTATAAATTTAAGCAAATAAGCTTTATCAAATACCAAATCATACACAACCTTTAAAAGTTTTCTAGCCTGTGCAGATGTTTCTTTTTTATCAACCATTTTTGATAAATGAGGTATTATACTTAATAAACCTATCATAAGAGAATTTTTATTTATATTTATATCTCCTGCTGTTTCATCATAATACTCTCCGTCAAGTATCTTTTGAGCAAAATAAACAAATGATTCAGGACATTCTCTATAATGAAGGAAAATATCATCTATAGTTTTAGCAAGCATATCTGTTTTGCCGTCTTCAAACAGTTTATTTACTATAAGATAATTATTTTTAACTTGAGGAGAATAAAGCATTTTCAGTATTATATTATAATAATCATCTCTTCTGCCGTCCCAAATAGCTTTTATAAATTTCTCTCTGTAATTAGAAGAAGGAAGTACCTCATAAACATGAGTGTAATCATCAATATTTTTAACTATATCTGAAAGTAAAGGTATGCTGCTGTCGGCATTAGACTGACTTCTCAAATATATTGTACTTATAATTCTTTCATCATTAGGAGCTTTTTTATCTTTAGAAATATTAACAAAATAATTATTCATCTCTTTAGCTTCTTCAGAGTTTAAATTAGGAGTATAAGTTAAATATTCCATATATATTTGATATCTCTCAAAGAAATTATCAGTCTTATTAAATTTAGATAAACTTTCAGCATCATAAGTTTCAGCTTCTTCATTATAAAGGAAAGTATTTTTATCAAACTTAACTGTAGTAGAAGCTCTTACAGATTTTTTGGCACTCTCAAGCCACTTAGTATAAGCTGACTCGGCCACTACAACATCAGGCTTTGAAGTTAATTCCTGTTTTAAATCTTTTGTAGTTATTGTCTTTTTATATTTTAAAATAATAGTTAAAAGCTCTGTAGGATTTTCTTCTGCTATCTTTTTAATTTCATTAAGTCTATAAGCTTTATAAACATTAATATCATCGTTAGGCAATGTTGTAAGAGATTGTATTGCCATATCAAAAGTCATTTTTCTAATATCTTCCTGAGATACAAACTTGATATTAACATTATTTATATCTATTGATTTTATTTTACCAACACCAAAATTTCTATGTATAACATATTTATCAACATCATACTGTATATACTTTTCAAATATTTCTATACAATCTTTGGGCTTTTTATTGACATTTGTAATAGCAGATATTTCTTCTATTTTTTCAAAAAGTGTATGATTAGGGTATAAAGCCTTATAAACATCTACAAGTCTATGTCTGAAAAATTTTGCCTTTTTATTATTCTGTGCTACTATATCCTGCTCATAATTAAGCAAATTTTTAATAGTTTTTAAAGCATCATTGTATCTGTTATTTTCAAAATAATAGAAGAATATTATTTTCCATACATCTATCATTATATTAGAATCAACAAGAGTTTTTAAAGCATTTTCATATTTAAGCAAATAATTATAATTATCCGGCTCATATTCCAATACTTTTTTAATATCGCTTTCTGCATTATTTCTTTCTCTTATAAGATTTCTTTCAAAAGCAATTTTATAATAATGCACAGCACTCTTTATATCTCCTGCCATTTCTTTTGTATGTGCTATCTTTTCAGGAAGTTCAGGATTGGATACATCAAATCTTATAAGTCTTTCCCAAATTTCTAATGCCTCAGAATCTCTATTAGTACTTTGATAATAGCTAGCCAAATATCTTAAAGCATAATCGCTCTCATAGTATTCATCTAAAATTTTTTGAGATATGAATTCTACTATATTCCATTTTTTAGCATTCTTAAAAATACCCAAAAGTTTTTCCAAACTCATTTCTGAATAATTTGCAATTTTTAAATTTAAAAATCCATTTGCATATAATGCTGATATATGATTAGGATTTTTATCCAATTGCATTTTAGCTGTTTCTATAGCTGAATTTATATCATTAGTATCATTTATATCATTGAGAATACCTGACAAATCAACAAAATACTTAGCAGTATAATTAAGAAGAGGTCTTCTCGTAAATGTTTCTTCTGAAAATACATTTTCTAATTTTTGTAGAGCTTCTGACATATTATCACTCCTTATCTAATATTTTTATGTAGTATTGCAGCAAATCTTTATCTATTACAGCCATCTTTCTTCCCCACACCTTAACCTCTTCAACATCAGAATCATTTTGCCTCATAATAAGATATGTAGTTAAAAATGCATATGAAGATAAAAGTTTAGGCGCTGTAGTCTCTCTCAGCTTTATTTTTCTGTAATCTGCTTCTAATCTGGATATGTTTCTTCTAAGATCAAACTCCTCCTGTTCATTTAATGGTCTTTTCACATCCAATATGTTCATAAGTTCGCCATAAGCACTCATCCATAATATTATCTCTTCCTGACTATTATTATGGATTCCTCTTTTTATTATTATATCTCTAATTTCTCTCACTACTTCTATGCTGATATTTTCAAATTCTATACTTAAAGGATCATAAAATAACGCTTCTCTTATATACATTTTACATTTTTTTTCATCGCCCAATTTATCATAAATCATAGCGATATAGCTAAGCGTCCTAGAATTGTACGGCTCTATAGTATTTAAATATTCATAAGATTTTAATGCTCTAGAATAATCCTTTAACTCTATAAAAGCATTAGAAAGTAAACGTAATTCCTCCGTGCCTTCAATATCATTGGTGCTGCGCTGCATTATTAACTCTATAATCTTATTATATACATAATAATGAATAGCGTTAATCGATATCAAATTCTCATCATAAGACTTTCCATGTACGAATACATTGAATTTCTTATAAGTAGAATCCAAAAGTTTGCAGTATTCTATGCAATTTCTCTCTACGCTTTTAAATTTATCAAGTCTGTTAATCCAAAATTTAACGCAGGATATATTTTCATACAGATTTTCACATTCAAAATCTTTTGACATAATCCTATCAAAATCTTCCATAGACTCTGTAAATAACCCCTGCTTTAATTTAGTTTCTATAATGTTGAAAATATCTTTGACAGACTCTTTTCTAGAAAATAATTCCTCTTCCATTATATTTAAAATAAACTACTCCCTTAAAGCTAAAAAACGTACAGAGATATATACGCATATTATTATAATATAATCAAATAAAGATAAATTGTCAAGAGAAAATAATACTCTTTAGAGTAAAAAACAATAAAAAATATATTAATTATGGTATACAAGCTCTCCGGATTTAAAAACCATAGAACACATATTATTATCCATACTATAAAGCAAAAAATTAAGATTATCACAATTCCATACTATAATATCTGCCTTTTTTCCAATCTCAATACTTCCTATTTCCTCTCCCCTCTTAATAGCACATGCTGCATTTATAGTAACAGCATTTAATATCTCTTCAGGAGTAAGCCTATATATAATATATGCAAGCTTCATTATAAACTGCATATTCAAAGAAGGACTAGAACCTGGATTATAATCTGTAGCCAATGCTATAGGAACTCCTTTATCTATCATATATCTAGCTCTGGCATAAGGCATATTTAAATAAAAAGAAGCATTAGGCAAAAGTACAGCTATAACACCTTGATTTTTTATAACATCTATGGATCTGTCATCAGACATAATCAAATGTTCAGCACTTATAGCTTTAAATCTTGCTGCTAAATATGATCCGCCGCTTGTTTCCAATTGATCTGAATGAACTTTAATTCCTAAATTGTATTCCTGAGCAGCATTAAGAACTTTATGAGTTTCTTCCATATCAAGTCCGCAATTTTCACAAAATACATCGCAAAATTCAGCTATGCCTAATTTTGATATCTCGGGAATCATATCATTACATATCAAATTTATATAAGCAGTTCTATCATTTTTATATTCATCAGGTATTACATGTCCGCCCATAAATGTACTTACTATATCTATTTTATGATTATCATTAAGTTTTTTCATTACTTTCAATATTTTTATTTCATCTTTGACTGTTAATCCATAACCGCTTTTACCTTCTACTGTAGTAGTTCCATACTGAATCATTTTATCTAATATAGGTATCGATTTTTTGTAAAGTGCATTTTCTGTTTGACTTCTAGTATCCCTAACTGTTGATAATATTCCATAACCAGACTTTATTATATCAGAATAGCTCATATGACCGCTTACTATATTATACATCTCATCTTCTCTTGAACCGCCGTATATAAAATGAGTATGACAATCAATAAGTCCTGAAGTAACTAATGCTCCATTAGCATTAAATGTCTTTTTAGCTTTTCCTTTAACAGTATCACCAATATATTCTATTATTCCATCTTTTATGCCTATAGAAACATTATTATATACTTTTATCTTTCCTTGATTCTTACCAGATAATGATGTGCTGCCTTCTGCTGTTGCAATAGAACCTATATTTTTTATAATTATATCTAACATAATGCACTCACATTTTAATATATATTATATATTAACAGAAAAGTTATATAAATTGTAAGATGTTATTAATATAATAATTAATAATAAAATAATAAATAATTTATCAACTATTTTAGAATTAATTTTTTTATTTATAAACCTTCCCAATATACCGCCGCATATTCCTCCTATAATCATTACTATAAGATAGGAAAGATTAACCTTTAAAGCATCTCCATCAGCAACACTTATAAATACATTTGAAATTTGGGAAAATAATATAATATAAAGTGAATTTTGAGCAGCAACTTTAGAATCCATACTAAAGAAAAAATATAGAAAAGCTATATTAAAAGGACCGCCTCCTATACCCAAAAATGATGATAAAAGACCAAGAATCAAACCTATTATTATACATAAAAATATATTTTGTATATGCATAGATTTTATCTTTTTATCACCCATATTCTTTAATGTGAATATTAAAGTAAAAAATGTTAATAATATTAAAATAGAAGATTGAAAAATACCAGCTATATTTTCACTATTAAAAAGTGTTATAACATAAGAAAAAAGCATTTTTCCAAGTATTCCGCCTATAATACCGCCCAAAGCTAATGGAGTTGCCACTCTAGAATCAACAAGACTATCATGTTTTATCTTAGATACTACAAATGTATATAAACTCATAGATAAAACAGTACAGGATGATAAGAAACTTATTTTACTTACTTCAAGAACATTTAGAGAATCAAGTACAGGCTTTATTATAATACCGCCGCCTATTCCGCAAATAGCACCTATTACAGATGCTAATAAACTTACAATCAAAAAAAATACTATCATTTTTCTATACCAAGATATTCCATCAATTTATAATAATCAGTATTTAATATAAGATCTGCTGGAAAATCTATAGATAATAATAATTCTACAGCATCTTTAAAATCACCTACTTTATATTTTGAATGGGCGTCAGATGTTATTACAATATTAGTTTCATATCTTTTACAAGCTAAAGCAACTTCACGGCATATAGGGCTGCTTCCTTTTCTAACTTTAAAAGATGATGAATTAATCTCTATTAATTTATTATGCTCTTTGCATAATTTAACTATATATTCGATATCAAATTTAAATTTAGGATTACCAACATGACCTAAGCAATCAACATTAGCATTCTTTACAACTTCTGCATATCCATTTGTATGATCTTTTACAGTAAGAGGACCTATAGCATCTTCATGATAAGAAGCTACAACAAAGTCTAAATACTCTAATACATTTTCACTCAAATCTAGCTTACCGCTATAATCTACTATATTTGCCTCGCATCCTCTAAGAAGTCTAACTCCATTAATATAATCTGGCAGGCCATGCATAGCCTTAAAATGTACTGATTTAGCTCCATCACTAGAAGCAGGGCCATGATCTGTAATAGCTAAAGCTAGAAAACCTTTCTCCTTAGCTGAATTTACCATTTCATCAACTGTACTATATGCATGCTCGCTAACTAAAGTATGAGTATGCAAATCGGCTATTATATTCATAATAAATACCTTATCATAGCTTTGACTTAGCTATTTTTTCTATTAATTCTATTGTATTATCTATGCCTATAAAATCACTATTCAAACAGGCATGATAATTTCTCGCATCTCCCCAATTTTTTCCTGTATAATAATTATAATGTTTAGCCCTTAATTTATCTCTTTCTTTTAAAATTTTTTCTATATTTGCACTATCTAATTTATATTCTTCAACGGCTCTTTTTATCTTACTTTCCATATCAGAATAAATAAATATATTAATACAATTATCCATTCCTTCTAATATATGATTAGCACATCTTCCTACTATAACGCAAGAATGTTTAGATGCCACTTCTTTTATAACATTGCTTTGCGCAAAAAACATAGTATCTTGTAAAGATTCTCCATTACCAAATACCATATTTCCGGCATAAGAACCTGTTATAGCAAAATTAAAAAGAGAAGCTCCTGTTAATTTTTGTTCATTTTCTTTAATATATTCCGGAGAAAATCCTGTTTTATCTGATGCCATTTCTATTATAGCTTTATCATAAAAAGGTATATTTAAATCCTTAGCAACCATTTCTCCAATATATCTTCCGCCGCTGCCGAATTCTCTGCTGATAGTTATAACAATATTTTTACTCATAAGCATATACCTCATATTTTTTATATTAATAGTTTACCAATATTATCTGTATTTGTCAAATTTAAACAACTTCTTTTCTTATATTATATGCAAATATTTTATATTATTGCTATTAAATTAAAAAATAAAAGACTATATTACTACATTTTATATGATACAATTTTAATAAAAATCAGAAATTAGTTATGCTGAAAAGAAAGCACAATAGATAATAAATATATAAAAATCAGAAGAAATCAGAGAAAGTTTTTTCTCTTGCATTTTCATCTTTCATTACGCCTATATCATATAAATACCTAGTAACGGCTAATGAAAAACCGCCTTTGATTGGTGTTTTAGGATATAATATTATTATAGGTGTTCTCTTTTGAACGGATATCATAACCTTTTCTTCGTCAAACAAAACAGGCCCTAAAAGAACCAAATTAATATCAAGAGAAAATTTTGATGTTACTTTTTTTACTTCTCTGTATAAATTGATAGCCCAATCTATATTTTTTACTTTGTTTACTATCAAATACATCTTATCTGTCATGTTATTGACATATATCATCTTCATAAGTCTGTAAAGATCTGTAAGAGCTGTAATTTCAGGATTGGCAACAAGTATTATATCATCAGACATTTCATAGAAACGCATCATAGGCTGAGTAATTCCAGCAGCATAATCTATAATAACATAATCATATTCCTGTGATAATACTTTCAAATCTTTAGCTAAATTTGATAAATTGAAGTCATTTTCAAACTGAACAAATCTCTGTATATTAACTCCGGCACTGATAACATCTATACCATATTCACTTTTTATAACACAATCTTTTAATGTCAAAGTACCTTCAAAATATTCCTGAAGTTTAGATTGAGGTTTTACATGAAGTAAAATAAATACATTTGAACAGTTAATATCTATATCGAAAACCAAAACTTTATATCCTCTAGAAGCTAATTCTGCAGAGAAATTAACTGAGCATAAAGTTTTGCCTGCACCACCCTTTCCACTAGAAAAAGATATTATTCTTCCCATAATTATTGTCCTGTATACAATTTTAATACTTGAGCCACTTTAAGACGAACATTTTCATCCCAATCTAATATATGCGGCTTTAAAGCTTTAATTACAGTAATTTTATCGGAATTTTCTACATTTTTTGCTAACTCTTCAAGAGCCTCAAGTCTTTTTTCAACCTCTTCGCTTTCTAAAAGTGCAAAAATTTCATTCATAGTTTCTTCCTTAAAATCTAATAAATAATACTATACTTAATATATATTATACATCATATGATATTTTTGTCAAAAATAAAACTTATTTAATTAAATTTAAAATATAATTGTATCAATATGTAAATTACTGCATTTCAAAAGGCTTTTCTTTAGTAAAATCAGGATTATAATTGTCAGAGCTTTCCATTTCCTGAACAAGTAAATTTTCAAATCCCAAATCCAAAGCATAATCAACTAAATCATCATACTCTTTTTTGTATAATTTTCTGTTTATACTTTCAAAATTGCAGGCTTTAAATTTAGGATTATACTGCGACATCAAAGATATTGTAGTATTTAAAAAACCTCTCTCCTTAAGTTCTATCAATACATCATAAGAATCTGATTCATTATTTGGAAGTATCAAATGCCTTATTATTATACCTTTTTCAGCAATGCCTTTTTCATTAACAATTAAATCGCCTACTTGTTCTTTCATTATCTCTATTGCATTTATTGCAGTATTAAAATAATTTTCAGCCCTAGAATATTTAAAAGCCTTGTCATCAAAAACATATTTTAAATCAGGCAAATATATATCAACAATACCGTATAGACAATCCAATAATTCTTTAGTATCATAACCATTAGTATTATAAACTATAGGAAGATTAAGCCCTTTTTCAAAAGCTATTTTTAAACCTTTTAATACAGGATAAATAACATGAGTTGCACTTACAAGATTAATATTTTCTGCACCTTGTTTTTCTAAATCCAAAAAATAATCTGCCAATGTTTCAATATCAATTATCTCACCTACTCCGTCAGAACTTATTTGATGATTCTGACAAAACACACAGCTTAAATTACAGCTTGAAAAAAATACCGTACCGCTTCCGCCTTCACCTACAAGCATAGGTTCTTCACCGAAATGCAAAGTATGAGATGCAGTTTTTATATGATTGGTATCTTCAAAAATTTTGCATCTTCCTATTTTGTTTTTATTGCGATTAACATTGCATATATGTCCGCAACAAATACACTTATCATAAAGAAGTTCTGCCTTTACTAAAGCTTCATCTATATTTTTTAAATGTTTTTCATTATAGTTCACAGTATATCCCGATATTTTTTAGTATATACTAAAAATTTTTAACTTTGTCAATTTTTTATTGTTCTTTTTCCCGCCGCACGCCTGCCGAAGGCACGCACAGCGAGGCGGACTTCATCAAAGAACCATACGAAGTACGCCTACGGCGAAAGTGCAAGTATAAAATTAGCACTAAATAATATTAATTTTGTCTTACATGTAAGATAAAATATTAAATTTAAGCTAAAATATAGCCTTTTTGCTTCTTTGTGGAACAAAAGAAGTGGGGGTGTGGGTGCTAGTCCCCACTAATAACAAAAATAAAAAAATAATTTTTGATAAAATATAGTTGTTTAGTATATACTAAAATAATATTTTTTAATTAATCAAATTTTATTATCATTTATTATTTTCTAAATATTTAATAGCCCATTCGCTCATCAAAACAGGAGGCTGATATAATTTTGATTCATCTATCTCAAATTTACTATTATGATGAGGTATATTCTTTTCTGTCATAGTAGAAAATAATATAAAAGCTCCGTCAATCTTCTCTAAATAATCAGCAAAATCTTCACCTGCCATTGATAAACTATAATGAGATGCTTTTTTAAATCCAAGTTCATTACAAACTTCATTTAACTGCTCATATATTTTTGCATTATTAACAACAGGTGCCCCTCTTCTTTTTATAACAACTTCAGCCTTAGCTCTGTTAGCTGCTGCAATAGATTCTGCTACCTCTTTTATTCTCTCTGTTATAAATGCTCTATTCTCTTCGCTGAAAGTTCTGAAAGTACCTTCGATATTTACTTCTGTAGGTATTACATTATACTGAGTTCCGCCATGCAGCATACATATAGATATTATAACCGGATCTGTTGCAAGTATCTCTCTGCTTTTTATATTATAAATACCCTGCACTATTTGGCTTGCTGTAAGCATAGGATCAATAGAAAGATGAGGATATGCTCCATGTGCACCTTTTCCTATAACTTTAATAAATACTCTGTCATTAGAAGCCATTAAAGGACCTTCCTTCAATATAAACTCTCCGCTTGGAGTATCAGCAGACAATGTACCTATATGAGTACCTACTATAGCTTTAACTCCTTCAAGAAGTCCGGAATTAAGCATATTATGTGCCCCTACAGCCAATTCTTCTGCAGCCTGAAATACTAATCTTACTTTTCCTTTCAATCTTGATTCATTTTCTTTCAAATAATGAGCTGCACCTAAAAGACATGCAGTATGTGCATCATGTCCGCATGCATGCATATTACCATTTTTAGAAGCGTATTCGCATCCAGTTTCTTCTTGTATAGGTAAAGCATCCATATCTGCTCTTATAGCCACCACATTATCACCGCTTCCTATATCACAAACTAATCCGCTGTCAAGCGAAGATTCTTTATAAGAAAGTCCTAATTCTTTTAATTTATTTATAACATAATTTTTTGTCTGAGGAAGTTCTGTACCAACTTCAGGAATTTGATGCAGATCTCTTCTCATAGAAACTATAATATCATTTAATTTTTTGTAATCCATTTTATCTACCTTAATAATTATTTTTTAATAGTATATAGATATTAATCATTAAGTCAATATTAAATAAATTATTTCAAATTATATATTTATAAAAAAATTAGTATTATTTAGTACTAAAATTTTAAACTATCTAATAAAAAAGCCCATCATAATAATATGACAGGCTATTTAAAAATTTCAAAATATTAATTTTTAATTTCTATAAGGAGAGATATCTCTTAATCTTTTAACAATCTTTTCTATAGCATCGGCAGTGTACATTATCTCTTCCATAGTGTTGTCCAATGATAAAGAAAATCTTGTAGAACTATGTGCATATTCAAAAGGCACACCCATAGCTTGAAGCACGGGGGAAGGTTCTAATGTACCAGATGAACAGGCACTTCCGCTTGAAGTACAAATTCCATATCCGTCTAATAAAAGAAGTATGGCTTCGCCTTCTATATTTTTGAAACTAATATTCGCTGTATTGCTTACTCTATTAGCTCCTTTACCATTTATTTTAACATCAGTTATTCTCTTTAAAACTTCAGCCTCTAAAGTATCTCTAAGTTTAGCAGTATGCTCCATAAATCTAGGAAGTTCAGCCTTAACCATAGAAGCAGCTTTACCCAAACCAATAATATAAGGCACATTCTCAGTACCTGCACGGCGTCCTCTCTCCTGATGCCCTCCAGTTTGAACAGTTCTTAATTTAGTACCGTTCTTGATATATAAAGCTCCAATTCCTTTAGGTGCATGTATTTTATGACCTGCTATTGTAAGCATATCAATATAAGGCTCATCTTTCATATTAAGAGGCAATTTACCGGCAGCCTGAACAGCATCAACATGGAATACTGCTCCTGCATTTTTTACTATCTGACCTATTTCTCTTATAGGATAAATAACACCTGTTTCATTATTAGCATACATTATAGATACTATAGCTGTATTTTCATTGATGGCATTTTTTAATTCGTCAATATTTATATTTCCGTCATTATCAACAGAAAGATAAGTAACTCTATAACCATGTCGCTCTAGAGATTTGCATGTTTCTATAACTGCAGGATGTTCAACCTTTGTAGTTATAATATGATTCTTAGTAGGATATGCTTCTATAGTTCCTCTAATAGCCATATTATCGCCTTCACTTCCGCATGAAACAAAACATACTTCTATAGGCTCGCATCCAAGAAAATCAGCAACCTGTTCTCTTGCTTTTTCCATCTCTTTATGAACAGCTCCTGCAGGAGTGTACATACTAGAAGGATTAAAGTATTGATCCTTAAAATAAGGAAGCATAGCCTCCAATACTTCAGGGTATACTCTAGTTGTGGCATTATTATCCATATATATTATTTTTTTCTCTTCCATAATATCAACTCCATATAATCAAACACCTACAACTTCTAAATCTTTAGAAACAAGTTCCTGTAATTTAGGTTCAACAAAACCTTTCAAAGTATTTTTTGAAGAAGCACAAGCTGAACAAGCTCCTTTAAACTCTATCATAACTTTATTACCATCAACATCTACAAGTCTGCAGCTTCCTCCGTCCATTTTAAGCATAGGATTGATAACTCTCTCCAAAGCTTCCTCAATCTTTTTGATCTTCTGAACAGTAGTCATAGGAGCATTTTTAGCTTCTCTCTCTATCTCTGCTAACTCTTCATTGAGTATATCTTCGATTTTAACTTTACAAGCTCCGCATCCGCCACCTGCTTTAGTGTAGAAAGTAACTTCATCTACAGTCTTTAAGTTATTCTCTCTGATTGCCCTTTTTATTTTTGTATCTGTTATACCAAAACATTTACAAATGATAGCTCCTTCATCATGCTCATCATCTTCAGTAGCAATTCCTCTGTAATTATTAATGGCTTTTTCTAAAGTTTCCATTCCCATAACAGAACAATGCATTTTCTCCTCTGGAAGACCGCCTAATTCCAAAGCTATATCTCTGTTAGTGATTTTTGAAGCTTCATCAAGAGTTTTACCCTTAATCATCTCCGTTAATATGCTGCTGCTTGCTATAGCTGAAGCACAGCCGAATGTTTGAAATTTAGCATCTTCTATAACTTCAGTATCTTTATTTATTTTTAATGTTAATTTAAGTGCATCTCCGCACACGATACTACCTGTCATAGCTTCTGCATCAGGGTTTTCTATCTCCCCTACATTTCTAGGATTTATAAAATGATCCTTTACTTTATCTGTATATTCCCACATGTTCCTACCTCCATCTAAGTTAATTATTTAATAATATAAATATATTAAATAATTTTGGGATATAAAAATAATATTTTTTATTTTTTAAATTATTTATTCATTTCGTCTAATATTTGTTTTATAGCAACCTGACATCCGCCGCATCCTGTACCGGCTTTGGTTGCATTAGAAACTTCTTCTACTGTTTTTAATTTTTTTGATTTGATAGCATCTCTAATTTGATTTTCAGTTACTGCCATACAAAAACATATTGTTTTATCAGCCATTTTTAGATTCTCCTATTATCTAATTAATTTTAAGAAAATAGAAAAATATGAATATCACATTAATCTATTTTATAACCTTCCATTGTTAGAATATTATAACATTTTAATAAATAAATATCAAGCATATTTTACGTATATAATTTATTTTTTAATATACGGGTATGTATTAAGAATAAGTGTAAAGAATTTTATAAAATTATGATAAAACTTAAAATATTAGTTTTGATTAACTGTTTCTATTAAAATAGCTTCTGATTTATTATATTCAATATTTTCTAAATTCACCATTCTAAAATTATCTCTTACAGCATAGAATCTTATATTGGCATTAGGAGGAGCTTCATTACTGCCATCTGATAATGTAAGTATCAAGTCGAATATTTGATATGAATAATTTTCTTCAAGTATATTTTTTAAAGACATAAACATTTTTAATGCAAGATTAAGAACTTCTCTAACATTCAAACTATTTGAAATATATATCTCATTATTTTCCCATTCAAAATCTGTTAAATTTTTTCCAACAAAAGAAGTTCTGCATAAAGTACAGTCTGTTTCATTACTTATAACCCAATATTTTTCATTTTCAGAATTTTCTCTCTCGAATATAGAATAATAATTTTTTAATTCTATATTTGATAAATCTATATCAGAAATCAATTCTTTCATCTTTGCATTAGTAATCAATATATTAACCTCTTTAATTGATGAGATATTTTTTATATATCATTTTATTATAAAAAAGATTTTATTTATTTTCTGAGTCTTTATACAATTCATCAGCAATATATTTAACTATCTTTTCTCTTACATCTCTGCCGTAATAATCGAATTGCTTTTCTCTCATTTTTACTAGATTCTCTCTATTATTGGCAACAAGTAAGTCTATTTTGTTAAATATATCATCTGTAGAACTAGTATCATATCCTAAACCATTATTATCAATATATATAGGATTCTGCTCTTCCTGTCCAGGTAAAGCTCCCATAGATACAATAGGTATCAAACAGTTAATAGCTTCTATAATAGCTGTAGGGCCTGATCTTGTTATTAATATATCATTCTCATGGAATAATTTAGGGAGTTCTTGAGTATATCCCATTATAATAGGCTTATGCTCTTTTGAAGAATAAACTTTATTTAACTTATTAAATGTTTTTTCATTTCTTCCGCATACAACAGTTACTTCGCATTTATATCTTTCATATAAACCGTCTATTATATACATAAGTCTTTTAGTTCTTTCAGAATTATTAAGCAGAAGTATTTTCAATGTATTATTAATATTTGTATTTTTTATTACTTCTTCTTTAGTTTTATATAAAGCATTGAATCCCTCTCTAACAGGCAAACCAAATGTTATAATTTTTTCTTTATCCACTCCATTTTTCATCATATATTCAGAAGCTTCATAAGAAGGGCTTATAATTTTATCAGCTCTGTTATCAAACCACAATTTGCTTATTGTAATTAAATCTGTTATTATAATAAAAAATTTTGTATTTATCTTTTTCTTCTTTAAAATACTTAAAAGGCTTCCGCTAAACATTGGATGAACATTAACTATTATATCAGGTTTATATTCTTTTAAAAGCTTTAAAAATTTTCTTTTAACATGAATGGCATTATTTTTATTGATAATATCTCTATTTTTGAAGGAAAATCTAAAAATTCTATACCATAATTTAGGGGCATATTTTATACAGCTGTTATAAAGTCTTTCAGCAGCCATAAGATCAGGACCGCCAAGTGTGAAACCATTTACAACTTTACATTCTATTTCTTCTGAATATAATGCTTTGAAACCCTGTAAAAGTGAAGTATGAACGCTTTTATGACCATGACCTGTATATTCTGACGATATAATAAGAATCTTTTTCATAATATACCTTTACTTATAATAATTACATATAAATTATACTTTAATTGCTTCATTTGTCAATAAATATTTAAAATATTATTATATATAATAATATTAAATTTAATAAAAAATCCTAATACCATAATGATATTAGGATTTTTAATTTCAAATTATTATTTATTAAATCAATTGTTAATATTGTCAAAAGGATTATAAGTTAAAGAAGTAGGCTCAGCTTTAGAAATATAATTTTGTGTTTCTTTCTTGTTTTGAGCTTCCATATATTCTCTTCTTGACAATGAAATTCTTCTCTTACTTTGATTAACTTCTCTTACAACAAATGGATAAGTTTCTCCTACTTTAACAACCTCTTCTAAAGTGCTGCCTTTAGGAATTTCTACTTGAGAAACATGCATATATCCTTCTAAATCATCTTCCAAAGAAACGATAGCACCAGAATCAACTATAGCTTTTACAGTACCATCAACTATAGAACCCTGAGGATGTGCTTTTTCAAATAATCTCCAAGGACTATCTTTAGTATGTTTATAGCTTAACTTAATTCTTTGTTTATCTCTGTCTATAGACATGATAACCATATTAACTTCTTCGCCTTCTTTTATATAGTCTTTCATATTAACTATGTTGTTTCTCCAATCAAAATCGCTTATATCACATATACCTTCCAAACCATTAGGAAGTTCAAATACAGCAAAGTTTTTAATGATTCTTTTTACTTTACATTTTACAGCAGATTTAACAGGGAAATCTTTTTCAACTGTATCCCAAGGATTTTCTTTAACTTGTTTCAATCCTAAAGTAAGTTTTCTTTCAGCAGCATTCATATCAAGTATTTTACACTCTAAGAAAGCACCTTTCTTAACAAAATCACTAGGATTATTAACATGAGAATTCCAGCTTAAATCTGAAACATGAACAAGTCCTTCTATACCATCAGCAACTTTTACAAAAGCACCGAATTTTTTAACATTAGTAACTTCTCCATTTATAATATCACCTATATGATATTGCTCTACAAATTTACCCCAAGGATCTTCATCTAATTGTTTAATACCTAAATCAACTTTACGATTCTCTTTATCAATATGAAGAACTTTGAACATTCTTTCTTCACCTTTTGATATTATAGACTTAGGATTTACAACTTTATCCCAAGACATATTAGGTATAGCAAGGAATCCGTCAAAACCTGGTGTAATTTCAACAAAAGCTCCGAATTTTTCAATATTTTTAACTTTACCATTAATAATATCATTTTCCTGAAGATTGTTTAAGAATGTTTCTATTCCAGCATTTTGAGTTTCTTCTAATAATACTCTTCTAGAAACTACAACATCTCTTCCATTCTTCTTGATTACTCTAAACTCATACTCTTTACCTATATAATCAGCTTCTTTAATTCCTCTAGCTAAATCTATTTGAGAAAAAGGACAGAATGCCTGATGTCCCATTATAGATACTTTAAATCCGCCTTTGATAACTTCTTTAACAACACCTGTAATTGCAGTATTATTTTTAACAGCATTATCTATTAATTCTTGAGATTTTCTCTTATCTATTTCACTCTTAGACAATATAACATAACCTTTATCATCTTCGCCTGAAACAATAGCTTCTATTTCCTCTCCAATAGTAGGTTCTTTATCAAATTCGCTTCTTTTAATTTTACCTTCAGATTTAGAATCGAAATCTATAAAAACATCAGTGTCATCAAACTGAACCACTTTGCCTTTAACGATTTTTCCTCGGCTTAAAAATGTATTATCACTTTCCTCTAAAGCCTTGCGAAATTCAATTTCATCATTTGATAAATTTTTATTATCTTCCATTGTTCCTTCTCCCTCCTGTACTTTGACAGGTTAAAAAATAATCTAACATTTAATTAGACTTTATATTAAAAATCACATTAGCGATTTTTTCAACTACTTCATCAATAGTCATACTAGTAGTATCTATTATATTGGCATTTTTAGGCACCACAAGCGGACTATCTTCTCTATTTGAGTCAAACTCATCTCTTTTTCTTATACTCTCCCTAACCTCTTCATAAGTAATATTCTTACCTTTGGATATTTCTTCAGAATATCTTCTTTTAGCTCTTTCATCTAAAGAGGCATCCATATAAAATTTATATTTGGAATCAGGGAATACTACACTACCTATGTCTCTACCATCTACAACATAATTACCGCCTTCTGCTATTTTTCTTTGTAGAGATACCATATTCTGTCTTACAATGCTTATAGAAGAAACTTTAGATACAAGATTAACAACTTCCATACTTCTTATAGCTTCTGTTACATCTTCATTATCTAAATATATTCTGCCAGCATTATCAAAGTTAATACTTAAATTATTAAGAGCTGATATGACTTCACTATTATTATTTATATCAATATGATGCTTAATCATATAAAGGGTTACAGTTCTGTACATAGCTCCTGTATCTAAGTATTTAAAAGATAATTTTTTGGCTAATAATTTAGCTATTGTACTTTTACCTGCCCCGGAAGGACCATCTAAAGTGATTATTTCGTATGTACTTGACACCTATAACCTTTTTTAATTAATATAATTTTCTAGACAGTATATCATAAGTAATTATAATTTGCAAATATTTATTTTAATAAAAAACAAACTTTATTACATTTTTTAAATATTTTCTAATAAATAATACATACTATCAATCTTATAAATAAAAATGAATACTAAGCAATATATTTGTATCCGTATAAAATTGCAAATAAGATGCAGATAAATTTCTTATCATATTATTATAATTAACATTCATTGAACTAGAATATGAAAAAGAAGCAGATACTTTTTTGTTGTTATCTAAAAAATACCACTCTATAGTTTTTAAAGTCCTAAAAAAATTTAAATAGCTTACAGAAGTTTCTACAGATTTATTATATCCCATAAACTCATATAAATTAAAAAATATTGATATTATAGGAAGTTTATTTTGAATCATAAAAAAATTGCTTAGCATAGGAAAATCAATAGTATTTAAATTAATGGAATAATCTTCAAAAACTATATCATTTACATCTGTTATACCATCATTAGCAAAAGTTATACCATAAAAACTATCATTAACTGTTAAATTTTGCATACAATATATTTTAAATGAAAATATAAAAAAAATAAACAATATATATTTATAAATATACATTTTTTACAAACCCTAATAAATTTCACGGGTTAAAAATATAAAATATTTATATTTTTGCAATATGTAAATACAAATTTATTCAAAAGATTTATATTTTTTTATAGAAAAATTAGCTACTCGCTTGAATTTAGTTATTATTCTGACAATTCCATAAAAAAATCCAAGCCCATAAAAAAAATGGGTAATAAAAAACATAAATGGATATATAAATATGCCGCGAATTTTTGATATAATGCCTTTATCAGAAAAAGAGTAAACAATTCCTGCCAATGATGTCATTATTATGTAAACTAATAATGGAAGAAAATAAAATTTTAATATACTTAATTGAGAAAAATAATAAGCACATAATACTATTGGAAGCAAAAGTATATAATTAGCAAATAAAGAAGGCAAAATAAATATTAAATTTTTAACATTAAAATCTCTAAACAACTGTTCAAATCTTCCCCTGCCATAATTAAGAAGCATTTTTATATAAGATTTTAAATTTGATCTGGGAGGTCTTTGAACTATTATTTTAGGATTATATATCAATTTATAACCAAGAGAGAGTATTTTATCTATTAAGGCATTTTCTTCATTAGGATATAAATCTTCATTAAAAAGACCTGCTTCAAATAAAACATTTCTCCTTACAAATAAATTGCAAAGTATAACATCTCTATCGCTTCCTTCTTTTACATCATTATTATCAAATCTATATCTATTAGCTATAGGACCTACAGCATAATAAGCTCTCATGCATTTATCTATATACATTTCTATTAAAGAATTAACTTGATGTATAGCAGGTCCGCCAACTATTGCTATTTTTTCATCTGATTCAAATATAATATTAGCTTCTTTGATATTATCAGCACTAACAATAGAATCATTATCTAAAAAATATACAATATCCCCCAATGACTGTTTAATACATTCATTTCTTTGTACAGTAGGATGTGTTCCTTCTGCTTGAAAAATTTCAATATTTTCCTTAGGGTAATTAGATAGATACACCCCTTCTAATGTTTTTTCTATATTTTCACCAACTCGGTGCGGTATTATAATAGTAAATTTCAGCAATTTCTACATTCCCATATATCTTATATATGCCGTTCTCAATTGAGAAGCCATTTCCTCTGGACTTGTAGGATTGCAAGGTGCCCATGCTCCTGTTTCAGAAGAAGCATTAAATTTCTGTTTCTCCTTAGTTCTCATAGGAGGGAAAAATTCTATATGATAATTCCATATATCACTATAATTAAAGCCGTCATTTACAGGCGCACTATACATACACATCATATAAGGGAATTTCATATCAAACAATAAATCTAAAGTAGAAGTAGCTTTTTTCAAGGCATCTGCTAGAGATAAACTTTCATCTTTATCAAAATCTATGATAGAATTTTTCTGTTTTTTAGACATTATCATTATACCATAAGGATATTCTGATGCAAAAGGCAAGAAACATATAAAATGATCATTTTCAAATATGACTCTCTTATTATATTCTATTTCCTGCTCAATCATATCTAAAAATAGATTTCTGCAATTAACACTATAATAACTAGAAGCCATCTCAATTTTTCTTTTGACTCTCAAAGGTATCCAACTATAACCATATATCTGTCCATGAGGATGAGGCATTGTAACTCCTACAACTTCTCCTTTATTTTCAAACGGCATAATATATTTTATTTTTTTATTTTTAGATATTTCTTTCATTCTTTCCTGCCACAAAGCTACTAATTTAGCAATATGATCTACAGGAAGTTCTGGTAAAGTAGTATTATGATCTGGAGAGTATAAAATAACCTCACATTTACCTATAGAAGGAGCTGTTTTGAATAATTTTCCATTATCAACTTCATCAGGATAAGGAGGCTCAGAAGATAAAGCAGGAAAGTCATTATCATAACAAAGAACCTCATAACTATCTGGTACTTTTCCGCTGCCGGGACAAAATGGACAATAATCTTTAGGCATTTGAGGACGTGACTGTCTATGACTAGCTATCATAACATAATCTCCAAGCAATGGATTATAACGCAATTCTGCCATAATTAATTCTCCTTAAATTCATTTATATAAAAATATAATTTCTGATCTACAAATATATTATATACATTTTTTAATAATAAACAATATATAAAACAATTATAATTCAAAAATATAAAATTATTTATTTTTTATTATTTTTAATATATAATAAAACGAATATATTTTGGAGACATATTATTATGTTTAGAAGAATATTTAATATTGATACAATAAATAGAATAACTTGGTTTATACCCTTTAAACAGTTAAGAAACGATGTAAGAGATTTGCTTATAACATTACTAGATACATACAGAAGAACTAATATTATAAAAAATAGAATAAATTTCCCGGAAAACAATAAACCTAAAGATTATATATCAATATTGGCTACAGTGAAAAATGAAGCTCAATATATAAAGGAATGGATTGAATATCATAGAATTATAGGTGTAGAAAGATTCTATATATATGATAATGATAGCAATGATAATTTACAAGAAATATTGGAACCTTACATAAAAGATGGAATCGTTATATATAATTTTTTTGGAGGTATTGGAAAGCAGTTAGATATATATGAAGATGGAATAGATAGATATGGTAAAAATACATTTTGGATGGCTATAATTGATTTAGATGAATTCATAGTTCCAGTAGAAAATTATGATTTGAAAGATTTTTTAAAATATTATGAAAAATATCCTGCTATCGCAGTAAATTGGATACAATTTGATGGAAACGATCATATAGAAAAACCTAAAGGATTAGTAATAGAAAATTATAAAAGAGCATTTAAATTAAATCATCCATTAAACCAAATTACTAAATCTATAGTTCAGCCTAAATATGTAATGGAATATTTAACCGCACATCATTTCCAATATTTTAATGGATTTGCTGTAAATGAAAATTTTGAATATTCAAAAGAAAGAGATATGCCTAATTCTGTAAAAAAAATAAGAATACATCATTATGCTACAAAATCTTTAGAAGAATATAAAGCAAAAATTAATAAAAAAGATAATGATGGTATTATAAAAAATGATATGGGTATATATAAAGCAGAAGATTCATATATAGATAATACAATTGATAAATACATACCTGAATTAAAAAAAAGATTGAATATGAATTAATCTAAAACTTCAGGAGTATTGTTAATTTTAATATTAAAATTTGATACATTTATTATATCATCTTTACTATATATATGATATAAAGGCACATTTCCTATATAACTAGCCCATATTGTAAATGTAGAAGGGGCTCCAATTATATAATCGCATAAACTTAATAAACTATGATCCTCATGCCATTGGCATTTTGAAACTACATAATCATGATTTGGTTTTAAAGTTACCTCTTCATTAGAAAAAATTATAAATAAGATTTTTTTATTTGGAAATAAATTATAAAACTGATCTATCTTATCATTATAAACTTCATCTTCATAATAAAATCTGCCATTGTTCCAATATTTATAATCGCCTCTTCTTATATGAACACCAACTTTTAAATCATAATCCTCAAACTTATTTTTTATATTATTGTAATTTTCTGAATTAAGATTAATAGGAGTATATTTTTGTGCGAAATAATCCCTATATTGATATACTAAATTTGTAACTCTAAAATCCCAACCCGAAACAAATATAGTTTTATTTTTATTATCAAGTATTTGACTATTGTATAATTCTATATTTTGCCTTAAATTAATATCCATATAATCATATATTAAATAATTTTTTATATGCATTTTTTTACAGAAATTAGATATACCTTCAATAATACCATATCTAGTATTGAGTGATGGTAAAAGTATAGGAGGAAGTTTTTTAAAACTATATTTATCTTTAATACCATAAAAATCTTCCATATCATAAAATTCTAAATTATGATATTCTATATTATTATGTTTACAGTAAGCCTCAAAATGAATATTCTGAAGCAGTCTATTACTTTTATCTCCGAATCTTTTATAAAGAAAAACCATATCAAAACCTATAAATATTCTAACTTTATTATAAAGTATAAATTTAAATTTGCAAATTATAAAATTGATGATAATATTATTAAAATACTATAAAGATATTTAGGAAAAAATAAAATGATAGAAATGAATATATGCTTTGCATCCGACAATAATTATGCTCCGTATATGGGGACAGCTATAGCATCGGTATTAAAAAATAGCTTAGAAGATGAAAAAATAACATTTCATTTAATAGATGGCGGAATAACAAAAGAAAATAAAGATAAAATACTATCATTAAAAAGCATAAAAGACTGTGAAATAAAATTCTACACACCTGATATAGAAAGATACAATGATTGGTTTGAAAAAACTAAATACAAAATGTATTATTCCCCAGCAACATTTTATAGAATTTCAATACCTAGTTTAATAAAAAATGTAGATAAAATTTTATATTTAGATTGCGACATAATAGTTACAAAAAGTTTAAGAGAATTATTTTTAATGGATCTTGAAAATTATTATGCTTTCGTTGTTTTACATAAAGCAATAATGGAGGATGAAGTAGAATTTTATGGTGATTTATTTTGTGCAGGATTTTTAATGATAAATAATAAGTTATGGAAAGAAAACAATATAGAACAGAAATGTATAGAATATTACGAAAATAATTATGAAAATTGTTTTAATGATCAAGATGTTTTAAATGAAATATTAAAAAACAAAGTTAAATATTTACCTGAGAAATGGCTTTTTTTTGCTGATAAAAGATATCATTATGAAGATCCAAAATTGGAAGATGTTATTATTATTCACCATTTAGGATTAGTTAAACCTTGGGAAGAAAATTGTCATGGTAGTTTATTAATAGATGAATATTGGAAATATTATCAATATACACCTTGGTTTAGAGATGAGCCTATAACAGCTTTTCAAACTATTTTAAAACAGAAATTTTATGATTATGATGATGTACGTTTAAAGGGAAACTGGATAAAACTATTTGGTATATACAGCAGCAATAAAGTACTTCAAATAGTAATATTTGGAATACAAATAAATATAAAAGTAGATTATGTAAAGAGAAGAGATATAGGAAGACTTCTGCCTTTCAAAAAATGGCGTGACAGATTCAGAGAAAAATTCAAGTAAATATTATTTCCAAACTATTATTTTATTCTCTGGATGAGTCAGTGGCACCTCATCATATAAACTAATATTTGTAGGAATAAAATTACTATACTCCTTTAATTTATATGGATTTAACGAATGATTAGAAGTATTATTATATGTTATATATCCATTTTTAGAATATTTTATTGTATTATCAATATATAAATCTTGAATTTCTTTTTTTAATTCACTAAAAGCATAATTTGATATAAATAAATCATATTCTTTAGGTTCTAATTTATCTGCTGACACAAAATTTAATTGAGTTTTAATATCAGTAAAATTACTTAAATATTTTTTAGATAAAGATAATACAGGATCTAAATCAATAAACGTATAACTTTTAATATTTTTAAAATATGACATTATTATTCTAGCTTGTCCGCCATAACCAATACCTACCTCACATATATTAAAATCAGATAAATCTCCAAAATGCAAAATTAAATCAGATAGAACTTTTATATATCTTAAAGTGGATGGAGTTATTAAACCTATATCTTGATATTCTTTTTTTAAAGCACCGCCATATAAATCATTTCTTGTAAAATCTTTAAAATTTTCTTTATTAAAATAGTTTGTTTTATTAATAATATCTAAATAAATTTGAGCATGTTCATAGCTAGTATGTTCCAATACAGTAGTATATATAGGATTCTGTCTAAAAGTATTAAATACATCATCATCATTTGAAGCCAATTCACAGAAAGAAGTATAATCTAATGTATCAGATATACTAGTACCAGATGATGTTTCTGAATAATATCTTATCTTATTTTTTATTTTATCTCTTAATTTCTTATTTGGTATAAACCAAACTAATTTATTTATAAAATCTTTATTCATAAAAAAATCCAAATGGTAAATTATAACTTTGAATAGCATAAAGTATAAAGTATAAATATATAAAAGTCAAATTATATCATAAAACATTGACAAATATATATATAAATTTATAATAATATAGTTAAAAAAATAAAACTATTTCACATATATTTTTGTATATAAACATATCATTGGGATAAAATTATGCACTTCAAATTAATAAATGAACTAGTTTGGTATGTACCTATAAAAAAGTTAAGAAATACCGCTATAGAACTTTTAATACTTCATTTTAAAAAATTTTATCCTATTAAAAATAATCAATTTAAATCTATATCTTTATATAACTACAAAAATATATTTAATTATAATAAATACAATAATTATAAGCCATTTAATAATATAATTAATCATTATAAAAATAAATTATTATTAGATAATTAAGGAATTTTTATGAATAAAGCTGTTTTACTTATAGTATTCAATAGATTTGATACTGCCAAAAAAGTATTTGAAGCAATAAGAGAAGTAAAGCCTCCTCGTTTATATGTTGCTGCTGACGGTCCAAGAAAAAATAAAAGAGGAGAATATAAAAAATGCATGAAAGTGAGAGAAATCATAAAATATGTTGATTGGGAATGCGAAGTAAAAACTTTATTTAGGGATGAAAATTTAGGATGCGGAAAAGCTGTATCTGGTGCTATAAATTGGTTTTTTGAAAATGAAGAAGATGGTATAATACTTGAAGATGACTGTTTGCCTAATAAATCTTTCTTTTATTATTGTGAAGAACTATTAAATTATTATAAAGATAATGAAAAAATAATGCATATAGGATCAAATCATATAGGAGAGCCTTATTCTGAATATACTTACAATTTTACTTCTATAATGAGATGTTGGGGATGGGCTTCTTGGAGAAGAGCTTGGAAACATTTTGATTTTACATTAAAAAGATATGATTATAAAGATATAGAAAGAAAAATTGAAATAATATACAAAGATAAAAACATGCAGCATTATTGGAAATCTATCACTTTATGCATGATGAATTTAGGTATAGATACTTGGGATTATCAATGGGTTATATCCATAATAGCTAATGAAGGTCTTTGCATAGATCCTAATATTAATCTTGTAAGTAATATAGGATTTACAAAAGAAGGAACTCATACCTTTGATTCTGACTGTAATGTCGCTAATTTACCTACATACAATATAGAAAAAATAATACATCCTCCAAAAATAGAAAGAAATATGGAAATAGATGAAAAAATACTTCATAAATGGTTTGGGGTCAAATATTTAGAAGAATTAATACCTGAGGTTGAAAGACTAAACTACATAATAACTAAAATAATAGATAAAATAGCTTGGTATATACCTATTAGAAGCATTAGAAACAATTGGAGAGATAAGTTTAAAAAGAAAATGATGAATATTAAATAATATTATATATACCGTTTAATATAAAATCTGATAATTCTATATTTTTATGTTTATCTTTAATATGGTACATTGGAACATTACCTATAAAGCTAGCCCATGATGTAAAAGTCGAAGGCGGTCCTATCAAATAATCACATATACTCATTAAACTATGATCTTCATACCATTTGCATTTTGAAATAACATAATCATAATTTGGTTTTAAAGTAATTTCTTCATTTGAAAATAGAATAAACAATATTCTTTTATTTTTATGTAAATTTACAAACTGCTCTATTATATCATTATATACATTATCCTCATAATAATATTGTCCGCCATTCCACTCTTTATAATCACCTTTTCTTATATGAATACCTACTTTTATATCATAATTTACAAACATATTTTTTATACTATTATATTCTTCAGAATTAAGATTAATAGGGGTATACTTCTTTACAAAATAATCTCTATACATATTAATATAATTATTGCATCTAAAATACCAGCTTTTTACTAAAATAATAGATTTTTTATGTTTTAATATCTGCTTCTCATAAAGTTCATAATTATTTTCATGCCATTTTTGATCATATACATATAACAATATTAAACTAAATTTTACTTTATTAATTTCCCATATTACATTTTCTGTTATTTTTCTTTTTTTAGTTAACACATATGAAAGCAGTTTATTCATATTCGTATAATTTACTTCTGTTTTAATACCATAAATATCTTCCATATCATAAAAATCAAGATTATAAAATGGTATATTATAATGTTTACAGTATGCTTCAAAATGCATATTCTGGATCAATCTATTACTATGATTGCCGTATCTCTCATACAAAACTACCACATAAGTCTCCTAAATGTAGTTTTGTATAAAAGATGCAACATATATACTCTTATATTTTTTTTAAATATAAGGTATAATAGAAATATGTATAATATTACAATACTAGACTGTAGACTGTAGACTGTAGACTGTAGACTGTAGACTGTAGACTGTAGACTGTAGACTGTAGACTGTAGACTGTAGACTGTAGACTGTAGACTGTAGACTGTCTTTTACACTATAAAAAGATAAATATACTATCATTAATTTTATTTTATAGTATAATAAAAAAATGTCAATAAAGAATTTTTTAATGAATAAAATGATTTTATATAATTGATATATATTTATTTAATATACTAAATTTATTTTTTGATAATTAAAAATGCAATCAGCAATAAATTTAAAAAATCATATTATCACACACATTAACTTTAATATATTATTTAATTGCATTTTTTGAGAATAATATTCTAAATATTGTTTAAAATACAAATTATCAAAAATTTGGTATACAATTACAAATAAAATGTTTATTATAATTCTTAATAATATAATATCATTATATTTTTATAAATGGAGTTTATAATGGAGAATGTATGTCAATGCGAAGAATGTAAAAGCGGTAAATATAACCCTTTAGACTATGTTGTAAAAAATGAAGACTTAAAAATATTAGATGAAAAAAGACCTTTAGGAATATCCGGACATTTAAGAGTAAAAAATGAAGCAATGTCGCTTGCTCAATCTATAGATTCCTGTATTGATGCTTTAGATGAACTTATAGTAACATACAATACATCAGAAGATAATACAGAAGAAATTTTAAAAGAATATCAAAAAAAATATCCAGATAAAATAAAGCTTTACCATTATAAACCAGATATTATTAATTATACTTCTACTGAAAAAGAACTAGAAGAATTTAAAGCAAAAAAAATGTTTTATAATACAGAAAGTATACATAGTTTAGCAAATTACTACAATTTTGGTTGTATAAAAATTAAATATAGATATTATCTCAAAATAGATGCTGATCAAATTTATTTTAAAGATAAATTATTAGAAGTAAGAAAAGCTTTGCTCTATGATTTAAATAATGTAAATAAACTAAAAGAATATAAAAAAATTATAAAATTTGCTAAGTATAATATATTTATGGAAAAAATTGCTTGGCTAATACCTAATATGAAATTTAGATATGATTTTAAATTAAAATACACTTATAAATTATATAAAAAAATAATTGAAAATCTTGGATTATTTAATTTAATTATATTTTATAGATTAGCAAATAAAGATAATTGTTGTTATACAATTGCTGGAATACAAACAGTAATGTATAATAATAAAACATATGTACCTAAAAATGTTAATCATTTAAAACTTACAACTTTCAACAGCTGCGGAAATGATCATTCAATATGGATACCATATAGTAAGAATAAGTTTATAACATCAAATTCACCAATGGAAATAATAGAAAATAATAAAGAAGGTAAAGAATGTCCTTTAGGATTTTTTTGGCTTCATTTAGCACCAATAAAAAGAAAAATTAATGTTGATAAAAATGATTTGATTACAAATATATTAGATATAAAAAATATAAATTTAGAAGATTTTTCAAATTCCAAATTAAAATTTTCAGAAGATTTATCAATTTATTGGGCGAAAATATTTTTTAATTATGATAAAAAATACCTAACAAAAGAATTCTTTGACAAATATTTTAATAATATATTGGAATACATTATAAAACATTATAAACAATAATATATATTTGTTTTATACTATATCCAAAGGAACTTTTTTATTAGGCTTTGGAAATTCTTTATTTATCATCTCTATATCTTCATCAGTAAGTATAATATTTTGGCTTTTAATATTTTCAGCAAGATGTCTTCTGCTTGCACTCTTAGGTATAGGAATATATCCTGAAACCTTCATAATGAAAGCTAATGCTATCTGTGATGCTGATGCATTATGTTTTTTAGCTATTTCAAGAACTGTATTATTTCTAAAAATATTTCTTCCAAGTTCTCCTGCCCTTCCTAAAGGCGAATATGCCATAACAGATATGTTTCTATCCTTCATATATGGTGCTAAATCAAATTCAATTCCTCTTGAATCTAAGTGATATAATACCTGATTAAGTACGCATTTATCACCATCTTTCAATGACTCAAGTTCTTTCATATCATCAACATCAAAATTAGAAACGCCCCAATCTCTTATAAGCCCTTCCTTTTTGGCTTCTTCCATACATTCAACTGTTTCCTTTAAAGGTACTCTTCCCCTCCAATGAAGTAAATACATATCTAAATAATCTAATCCCAAACGCTTCAATGATGATTTTAAACTATCAAATATTTTATCTTTTCCTGCATTATGTGGATATACTTTAGAAATTATAAAAATATTTTCTCTTTTAATATCGGTTTGCTTTAATGCCTCATATATCAATATTTCAGCCATACCATTTCCATACATTTCAGCAGTATCTATTAATTTTACACCATTATTCAAAGCAAATAATATAGATCTTATTTCTTTATCTTTTTTGGCTTCATTCTCGCCTAATCCCCAAGTTCCTATACCAAAATTAGGCATTTTATTATTAGATTTTAATAATATATAATCCATAAATAATCCTTAAAATAATTTTATTTATCATTCTTTGCTTATATATAAAGTTCTTGAAGGGAATGCAAAACCCACACCTAATTTATTAAATTCATCTATTATTTTATAATTAATATCTTCAACTATTTTTACAAATTCAGCATAATCAGGTATAGTTACATGATATATAACTTCAAAATTAAGAGAAGAATCAGCAAATTCTATAAATCTAGCACTGTAAAACTCTGTATTATTAGTGCTTTCTATAATTGTCTGTATAGTATTTGGTATAACTTTTAATTTTTCTAATGGTGTAGAATATTCAACTCCTATTACCATATATTGTCTTCTCTTTTCTAATATTCTATAGTTTTGTATTCTAGAAGAAAGAAGATTTGTGTTAGATATTAAAAGCTGTTCTCCTGTATTTCTTCTAATACGAGTAGACTTTATTCCAATATATTCAACAACACCTTTATCGGCATCTACCTGTATAAAATCCCCTTTCAAAAAAGGCTTATCAAACACTATGACAAAATAATTGAATAGATCAGCTATTATACTCTGTGCTGCAAAAGCTACTGCTACACCGCCTACTCCAAGTCCTGTTATAAAAGTATTAACATTAACACCCAAATTTGAAAGTATAGTCAAAAAACCTATTACCCATACAAGAACTTTTAATATTGTAATAATACCATCAGATATAACAACATCTTTTTTCTTTGATAAATAATTATTGGTAAAGTTAGTTATTACATCGCATATAAACAATGTACTAAAAACTATTATAAATACCACAACTATTTTTCCAAAATATCCGCTGGCTTCCTTTGGAAGATGAAGTCCTATTCTAGCTATTGCCAATGAAGCGATAAATATAATAGGTTTTGTTCTTTTTTTAATACTCTTTGTTAAATCCACAACAAAAGGACTTTGAAATCTAGTATTTAATTTTAGTAAAATTTTTAATAGAAACATCAATGCCAAACGCATAGAAACTACACTAATAATTAATATTCCTATAGCTATTAAATATTGGAATAATGTATTATTCCAAAATACTGTTTCTTTAAGATACTGCATATTTTCTCCAACTTCGTACTAATTTTATTAACATTAATTTTACTATATAATATCAATTTTTCAAATACAATTTGACATAAAATAAATAGTATATTAGTATATATAACAATAAAAAAATAATGGAGTCAAAAGAATGAAACAAATTTTTAATATTATTATCATATCTATTTTATTTATTGCCTGCGGAGGAGAAAAAACAGATACAGCTGTTCCATCTGATACAACTAATACAGCAACTGCCAGAGATGCCGGCACATTAACAATAGATTTCCAAGCTATTATAGGCGATACAAATAATAGTGTAATAAGCAGCAATTCATATTTAAAAGTTACAGGTACTTATGGTGATATAGACGGAAAAATAGATGCAGCTACAGCTGCTTCTACTCCTTCAAGAACACCTGATCTATTAAACAAATACAGATCAACAGATAATAATGTATTAAATAATAGAATGGAAGTAAGTATGGGACAATTCTTACTATTCGGTACTGCTAATGCTTCAAGATATATAGATGATGGTATGTCTGGTTCTGGAATAGCTCAAAGAACTGCTGAAGGAAAAACAGGTCCTAAAGTTACAGGAACTGGAATAACAAAAGGAGCTGACGGAGTTATAACAATAAGATTCGTACATGCCGGCGGTAAAACAGTTGATCCTTATGTTTTTGAAATGAAATCAGATGCTAATGGTATTTTCAAAATTGGCGGCGGTACTGAAAACTTTAAAAGAAGCGAAGCTGTTGTTACAAATGATTTTGATTTCAATACTGATGCTGCTTCTTTGATAGTTGATAAAGCTAAAGAAGGTACTCCTTATTGGAAAGGTGATTTACAAGCTACTTTTGAAAATAATATAATAAAAATTACTGGTACTTTAACTGAAACAAAATAATATTTTAATATGATTATAAAAAGAGCATGGTATTTTTACTATGCTCTTTATTTTTAAATAATTTTTAATGGGAGTTAATCATGAATATAAGAAAAGTAAAAATAGAAATATATATACCTGAAAAATATACTCAAAAACTTAGAGAGGCTTTAAACAATATAGGAGCTTTAGGCGTTGGAAATTATGATAATGTAATGTCTGTAACAAAAATAACAGGTTATTGGCGTCCTTTAGAAAATGCTAATCCTTTTGACGGAAAAGTTAATGAAATATCAAAAGCCCCTGAAGATAAAGTAGAATTTTCAACAGATGTTAAAAATATAGAAAATATTATCAAAGTGATGAAAGAAGTTCACCCTTATGAAGAGCCTGTTATAAATATCATTCCGCTTTTAAATGATAGGTTCGATGTGAATTTAAATTATTAATTTTTTATTTATAAAGTTATAAAGAAAATATATCTTTTATAATATAAACAAAATCATTCTTTGGAAATTTATTTAAGTTTATTACATTTTCTATTGCATCAGCAAAATATAATTTATTATCACTTGGTAAATATGATATGCTGAATATTTGTGCATTGCTGTTTAATAATTTTTCTTTTGTATATCCATATTCTGACATGTCTATGAGTCTGCTTGGTATATTATCACCATAGAAAAGAAAAACAGCATGATTATATAATTTAGCTTTTACTATTTTGTCTTTATCATTATCATCTTTTTTGAAAAGTTTTTGATTATCATCTACATACAAATCAAATATTTCATTAAGTTCATTTTTTATATTATTTAAAACAGCTTCCCCATCTTTATCAATATCAACTAAAAAGAAATAGTAAGCATGTATTATAATAGATTTTTTATTTTTTATAACTTCAGCATTAATAAAAACTCTTGATGAATTAATAGAATACATACTGTATCCGAAATATCTTAATCTGTCTATTATATTTTCTTTACTTACTTTTTTATTTATATTATGCTCTAATATAGAATTATTTTTTATGAATAATAATTTTCTTTTATTGATATTAGAAGCATCAATATACAGAAATACCAAAGTTATTATTTCAAGTATTATTAAAATTATAGTTATATATATTTGATTATTGTTATAGATTGAAAAGAAAATTAAGTTGGCAAACGCTATGGCTATTATACCATAAACGCTTGCCCTTAATAACTCTTTTTTGAAGGAGAACAGCTTATTATTGTTCATTATTACTAATTTATTTGATGAATTTATTATCTATAAGTAGTTACTTCTTGATAAGCTCTTACAGCTCTATCAATTACAGCTTTTGTAAAGCTAAGAGATAATTCAGCTTCAGCAATGGCGTTCATTACATCTGATACATCAACCTGATCAGGTCTAATACCAGCTTGAACTATTATATTATCTCTGTCAACCTGTTTCTGATTTACAGCATCAATGGCATCGCTTAACATTGTACCGAAATTGCTTATTAAATCATTGCTTGAACTTCTTCTTAACTGCTGAGCAGGTCCATAATGTCTAGGGTCAGTAGTTTTAAGTACAAATCCGTAATTATCTCCTACATTACCTGTTCTTGTATTATTCATACTATAAGCATTCATTACATTATTAATATTCATAAAAATATCCTTAAAATATTATTGCTGTAGTAAAAAAATTAATATCTTATTATATTCAAAGCACTTCCAAACATAGTTTTAGCTGACTGAATCATAGTAGAGTTTGCTTCATAAGCTCTTGAAGCCTCCATCATATCAACCATTTCTGTAACAGGGTTAACGTTAGGCATTTCTACATAACCAGCTTTTTCACCATATTTGATAGCATCAGGATGAGAAGGATCATATACAAATCTAGTTGCAGTTTCCATATCCTTTTCTATGCTGAATACTCTTACTCCTGTACCAACATTAGGTTGTAAAGCATCTGGTAAAAATGGGCTTCTGTATTTATTGCCGTCATCTCTAGGCTTGAATATTACTCTGCTTCTTCTGAAAGCTCCGCCCTCTGTAGTTCTTGTTGTATTAACATTTGCTATATTATCAGCTATAACATCTAATCTAGTTCTTTGAGCAGTTAAACCGCTTCCTGATGTATTTATAATTGAAAATATTCCCATTTCTGTTACTCCTTTAATAATTTAAATAATACTGATTAAGCATTACCTATCATTCTTCTGATTTCTCTATATTGAGCATTAACTATTTGCGTAAACATTTGATATCTTAAAGTGTTTTTAGCTTCTTCAGCCATTTCTTTATCTATGTCCACATTATTTTTATCATTTCTATAGCTAGTATCATAATCTACTGTAATAGTAGGTGAAACTTGTTTATAATCCATAGGCATATGAAAAGGAAAATGTCTTGAATCAGTTCTTTTAGCTTCCATACCATTATAATTTTCACTGTCTAAAGCTCTAGCAAGCTGATATTCAAAAGTTACATCGCTTCTTTTGAAATTAGGTGTAGATACATTTGCTATATTATCGGCTATAACCTCAGCTCTAAGTCCATAAACATTTAAAAGCTTCTTGGCTACTGTCATAGTTTTAGCATAGGTTGTATCAGCAAACATACTCATAGTTATAACCTCTAAATTATAAAATTATACTTATGAATATTGTCGGTTTAATGAAAAAGTGCTTTAACAATTTTTTAGGATTATATTATGTAAATTATATTGGTATATACCTAAACAACTATATTTTGTCAATTTTAATTTTTTAATTTTATTGTTTGTGGTGGCTTTACCCACCGCTCTGCGTGCCGTAAGCAAGGACCTACTCAGTGTTGCCACAGGCGAATCCTGCCTCGCTGTGCGTGCCTTCGGCAGGCGAGAAGCTTATATCATCGATAAACTCGGATACGCTTCGCGAAAGGCTATATTTGGATTTAATTTAATAAAGTATCTTACATGTAATACAATTTTAATATAATTTACTACTAATTTTATACTTGCACTTTTTGCAACTTTGGCGAAGCCCTCAGAGCGTAAGCGGCGGGAAAAAGTTGAATAAAAAAATTGACAAACTTAAAAATTTTTAGTATATATTAATTTAACAATCAATATCGTAAAATACTATTTTATAAAATGTATTATAATTAGATTAAATTTTATATTTTTATTTGAAATACAAACTATTCATAACTTCTTTAGCGAATGATATTAAATTACTGCTCACTGTAACAGTTGCTGATATTGTAAGTATTATAGATTCTTCGCCTTTACCTACTACAGTTATAGCATTAAAGAAATCATTTTTATTTATCTTTGATATGAATATATACTCTGCAAATAAATCATTATATTCTTCTCTTTGTCTTATTGATATAGGTGTAATTATAGAGTAAAGCTCCCCTCTTCTGCTTCTAAATCCGTCAAAAAGCTCTTTTATAGCAACTTCATCATATTTTTTATCGCTATAGCTTATGATCATTGATATTCTCTTATCAGAACTTTCTATTTTTAATAAAGATCCTTCTATAGAGGCATCGAAATTTTCAGGAACTAATAAATTAAATCTGTCAGGATTAGCCTGTATTGCTGTTAATCTTCCTGTATCAAATTTTGAATTACCTATTAAATATTTTATATTATTTATTCTGTTTATAATATTTGAATCATTTTTATTTATAGTTAATGCTCTGTCTAAAATATTCAAGGCATCATCATATTTATATAATGCTCTATAAGCTACAGACATATTAATCATAGATAAAACATCTTCATTATCTATTGATATGGCTTTTTTATATTTTTCTATAGCCTCATTATGTTTTCCTTCTATAGAAAGTAAAATTCCGTACTGTCCGTAAACACTTGAATCAGCATTGCCAAAAGATATCAGCTTTTCTATTACATTCTTTGCTTCTTCATATTCATAAGTGCTTATAAGTGCCTCTATCTTGTTTTCAAGTAAATCTTTATCATCTTTTATAAAATTAAGAGCATTATCAATCAATTCTATTACAGATTTGAAATCATTTTCTTCATAATATATGTCAATTAAAACTAAGTATCCATATTTGTATTTATTATCTTTTTTTATCAGTTCTAAAGCTAATTTTTTGGCATAAGAAATATTATTTATATCTATAAGATTATTAATTTTTTCTGCAATAATATCATTATTTTCTTTGATGATATCTTTAATATCTTCATCTATTGCTGCATTATCATAGACATTATTAATATTTTCAGTCATATTATCTCCAATTAACTATAGTAAAACCTTTATCTTTATTTTTTAAAGCATGCTCTTTTAATTTATTATCAGGATTAACGCATACTTTAGTGTCGGCAAAATTAAAAAGAGGTAAATCACTTATAGAATCGCTGTATGCTATATTTTTATCGCTATGATGAGGAAAAAAATGCTCAGTAAATAATCTGTATCTTTTAGCAGCACCATAACAATTTTTACCGTACATATATCCTGTATATTTTCCCCTAAAAGTCCATAACTCAGTACCCATACATCTATCAAAACCTAAATTTTCAGCTATATATTTAGCATAAATCTCAAAACTAGCAGTAACTAAAATCAATGTATATCCCTGATTTTTTAGCTTCTTTATCTCTTCTAAAGCATCCTTATAATATAAAGAAGGTACAACCTCATCAGCAAATTCTTTACCTATTTTATCTCCAAATTCTATATCTATATTTTTGAATATATGTGCTATTTGGTATTTTATTTTTTGATTATCTATTATTTTTAAACAAAATAATAAAAAATAAGGTATCAAAGCTATATAATGCATTATACTTGAAGGATTTTTTTTTAAATAGAACATCATAAATGGAAATATGGAATCTTTATTTAATATAGTTTTATCCAAATCGAAATATGCAACTCTCATCATAAAATGTATTCTACTACAAAAAAATCATTTGTCAAAGGAATTTTCAGATTTTAACTTATAATTAATAAAAAAATTATGTAAACTAAAAAATCGCTTGACTATAAATAAAAAATTTAATATTATATATTAGATTTAATATTAATTAATAATTGTTATAAATAATAGTTTATAAATATATATAATTTTAGGAGATAATATGCTAAGAGAATTAGTGATATACGGAGATGATAGACTGCAGAAAGTATCAGAAAAGATAGAAAAAATAGATGATGAAATACTCACTTTAATAGATGATATGTTTGAAACTATGTATAAAGAGAGAGGAGTAGGACTTGCTGCTGTTCAGATAGGAGTATTGAAGAGACTTGTAGTTATATCTGTTCCTGATTTTGATGATGAAGAAAAACCTGATTTCAAATTAGCCTTAATAAATCCAGAGATAATATGGCATAATGATGAAACTGAAAGTTTAGAAGAAGGATGTCTTTCTTTCCCTGAAATAAGAGATGATGTTGCTAGATATACTCAAATTAAAGTAAAATATTTGGACAGAGACGGTAATGAACAGATACTTGAAGCTGAAAATTACATAGCTAAAGTACTTCAGCATGAAATAGATCATACAAATGGAATATCATTTATAGACAGATTAGAATCATATCAGAAGAGAAGATTAAAAAGAGAATTAAAAGAACTCAGAAACAATACAGTTAGAGGCATAAAAAAGGCAAGCAACAGAGAAATGTTAAAAAATAGCTGATTAATTATGATAAAAAATATAATATTCGATTTAGACGGAACTTTAGCTGATTCTATATTAGATATATATAATTGTGTAAATTCTGCATTAACACATTTTAATATAAAAACTATATCTTTAGAAGATGCCCGTCAATTTGTTGGAAAAGGCGCAGGAAGACTAGTAAAAAAAGCTGCTAATAAATATAGTGATAGTACTGAAAATGAAGAGGAAATATACCAATTTTACCTCAAATACTATGAACAACATTGTGTTGATAATACAAAACTTTATGATGGAGTTTATGAAACCTTAGAACTATTATACAATCATAATATTAATATGTTTGTAATAAGTAATAAACCTAATAAAATGACTCTAAAAACTACAGAAAAACTAAATATATCTAAATATTTCAAAGCAATTATAGGAGATGGTGTTTATCCATACAGGAAACCTGATGTTAATATATGGCATAGTTTAAAAAAAGATTATGATTTAACAGAAGATGAAACTATTATGGTTGGAGACGGAATACCTGATTATGAATTTGCTTGTAATGCAGGTATAAAATGTTTATTAGTTCTATATGGAATAACAGATAAAAACATTTTGTTAGAATTAAAAAACAATTATTATTTAAATTCATTCAATGAGATTGCCGATTATATAATTAATAAAAAATTTTAATTTAAAAAAATTATATACTTGACAATACTATAAAATATTTGTATATTAGAATGAATTATTTATTAGTAATATGATAAGTATTAATTTAACAGTAACAGTAACAATATGAAAAATAATAAATTTAAGTACACTAAAATCCGAGATAATAATACTATTTCTTCTTACATAGAGGATATATTATTCAAAATCAAATCAAAATTAAGTAATAGTAATAATATTCAAAGAATAAGAACAACTTATGTTCATTCTACAAGATATATAGGAAATAACAAAAAAAATAACATATTTCTAACAATAATTAAAAAGTTTTCATTAGCTGTAATATCATTATCGTTATTTATGATTTTAGCTAATTTTTTAATAATTAATATGCGTCATACTTCTAAAGGAGTGGTTTTACCTGATGATAAAGCACTTGCTAATGAAGCATATTCTAAAATATTGGATGAAATATCACCAGAACAAGTAAGCTATAATACTTCAAGCATATCAGAAGTACCTACGGTAACATCAGCTGTAACATTAGAAAATGCTACAGATATATTCTATAATTCTATAGCTTCTGATAATACTTTGGTTGGAGATGGCACTATTGGAATGAAATATGATGAATATATCATAGAAGAAGGTGATAATCTTACTACAATATCAAGAAAAATAGGTGCCAATTTAGATACTTTAGTTAGTGTTAATAAAATAACTAATGCCAATAGATTAAGACCTGGACAAAAAATCGTAATACCTAATCGTAACGGATTATTATACACAATAAAAAAAGATGAATCTATAGAAGAAATCGCTGAAAGATATGATGTATCATTAAATAGAGTTCTTTCTTTCAATAAAATAAGCGATCCTAATGACATTGAAGTTGGAGATGATATATTCCTACCAGGAGCTAAATATACTTTAGATGAAAGAATAGATAAATTCGGACAAATGTTCAGCATTCCTACTACTATAACTAGAATAAGCAGTGTATTTGGATATAGAGTTCACCCTATAACAGGTGTTAGAACTAAACATATGGGCGTTGATATACCTGGAAGACTTAATACTCCTGTATATGCAGCTAGAAAAGGAAAAGTAATATTTGCCGGATACAGCGGAGGTTATGGTAATTTAGTAATAGTTCGTCATGATAAGGGTTATACTACATATTACGGACACCTTAATTCAATAACTACAAAAGCAGGTGCTACTGTAGGTGTTGGCGTTATGATAGGAAGAATGGGAAGCACAGGAAGATCTACAGGAAGTCACTTACATTTTGAAGTTAGAAGAAATGGTGTGGCATTAAACCCTGCTGATTTTATACCTATAAAAAAATTCTTAAGAGGAAGAAGATAATAAATATTTAATAATAAATAAAGGGATTCTTATAATAAGAGTCCCTTATTTTTTATATTTCAGAAATTATTAGTATTTGCAATATATTTTGATTTTTGTATAATGTTTCAATTATGAATGATGTTATTAAAGTAATTAATATCCTAAATGATATACCAGAACCTTTTTCTGTAGACGGAATAATAAAGACTTTTGAAGCAAGCTCTAAAGATTTTATCAAAAGTTTTGCTGTCTACTTTTACAAAGAAGAAATAGGAGAAGCAAGATTATGGTATACATCTAAGAATAAATTAGTTATTAATGACAAAACAAATAATAAAGAATATACATTATTTGCTAGAGGTAATAAATTCGGATATATAATAATTAATACAGATAAAAACGAAGATAAGATACAAATACTCATAAATTATTTATCAATAATATTATATAGCGAAAAACTTTCATTTCTGGCAAACAGAGATAAGCTCACAGGTTTATACAATCGAGGATATATAATAAAATATCTGCAGGAAAAAGAAATTACTAATGAAATATATTCTATAGTTATAGTTGATCTAGATAAATTCAAACATTATAATGATACTTACGGACATAATATAGGAGATCATGTATTAAAATTAGTATCACAAGTAATGAAAAACTCTTTAAAAAACATGAAATATAAATCTGTATTAGCAAGATATGGAGGAGAAGAATTTATTATAGTATTTGATATCGATAATAAAAAAGATCTTCTCAATGCTATGGAAGAAATAAGAAGTTCAATAATAGAGACAGATTTATCTACAGAAGAATACTCCCTAAAAGCAACAGCATCTTTAGGCGGTGCTATAAAAGAAGAAAATACCACTTTAAGAACTTTTATAAATAAAGCAGATCAATCATTATATAATGCCAAAGAAACAGGAAGAAACAAATCTGTTATATTAGATTTTTAATTAATTTTTTGGAAAGATTAGAAATAATAGTCACTTTTATTTAGCTTTAGTATGTTAAAGCTAAATAAAAGTGGGAGATTATTTATGAAAAATACTATATAATATAACCATTACCACAAACTATGGTAAAAAATAAATATAAAAATTTAAATATCTCTAAGAAGAACTATATCTTTATATTTAATAGTTGTATTTCCTCTGGGTATAACAGTTCCACCTTCCCTTTTTATCATAACTATTAAATTATTTTTAGGTAAATTTAAATCTTTTAATTGCTTATCTTTCCAAGGATGACGATTATTAATATGTATCTCTCTAAGACTAATATCATAATATTTAGTTTTTTTAGCATTAAGTATAACAACATCCCCCTGCTCTATTACAGTTTTACCATGAGGAATAATAGTACTATCTCCCCTTTCAACTGTTACTATAATAGATTCTTCAGGAAGTTCTATTTCCATAATAGGTCTTCCAACCCAATGATGTGTAGGAGGTATTTTCACCTGTATAAGCTCCATATCTGAATCATCAACATAGTCGTTGAAAGTTTTAAGTACATCTTCATCAGAGTCTACCAAATCAAGCTTTTTAGCTATTATAGGAAGCAATGTACCCTGAAGCAATACAGATATTATAGCTAGGAAAAATACCACATGAAATATATCATAACTTATAGAATTATTATTAACTATTACAAATATAGCAAATACTATAGAAGCTGCTCCTCTAAGTCCTGCTGCCATAACAAGAATCTGCTTTTTCAATGATATTTTAAATGGTGTTAATATGGCAAATACAGCTATAGGTCTTGCTGCTAATGTTACAAATAATGCTACATAAATAGAAGTTGGTGCTACACTTAATATTCTTGAAGGAAAAGATAAAAGTCCAAGTAAGAAAAACAGAACCATTTGCATAAGACCAGTAACACCATCAAAGAAATGAACTAAAGCAACTTTATTTTTAATCTTTGTATTTCCCAAAACTATACCAACTACATAAACAGTTAAATATCCGTTTCCTCCTATAACAGAAGAAAAAGAATATGAAAGCAAAGCTACAGCAAGTACAAATATAGTATCAAGTCCATTAATAGGAAATCTGAACCTTTTTAACATATTATAAGCCATAAAAGATACAGCCGCTGCAACTGCCAAAGCAAAAACTATTTGAGAAAAAACCATATAGGCAATAGCTAAAGGAGATGTAAGAGTTTTTCCTATAAGCCCTAAAAATATAACTGTAAGCATATAAGACATAGGGTCATTACTTCCGCTTTCAAGCTCAAGCAATGAAGCAAGTCCGTCTTTAAGGTTCAAACTCCTAGAACGAAGTATTGAGAACACTGAAGCAGCATCTGTTGATCCTACAACAGAACCTATTAAAAAGCTTTCAAAAAAATTTAATTTAAGCAAATAATGACATAATAATCCTGTAATCATAGATGTTATAAAAGTACCTACAAATGAAAGGAGAAATGCCTGCTTTGATACAGGTTTGGCAGCTTTCCAATTAGTGCCGAATCCTCCGTAAAACATAATGAATATCAATGTTATAGTACATAGTTCTTCAGCAATTTTATAATCATTAAACTCTATTTTTAAAATACCATCTGTACCAAAAACCATTCCCAAAACTAAGAAGAGTAAAAGAGATGGTACACCTACTTTAACCGAAATTTTACTTACTATTATGCATAGTATAATTATTATAGAAGATAACAATATAGATGAATTCATAAAAACCTATTATTAAAAAATATATTTATATAAATTATATAAATATATATGGTTTTAAAAAAAATACAAATATTATTTTTTAATTAGTAATAAAAATATAATTGAATATATTATTTCAATTACATTTACAAAAAACTAATTGATTTATAATTGATTTTTTGTTTGTCATAATTTATCATTCCATAAAAAATAACAATACATACATTGGGTACTATATGAAAAATGTTATTTTTGTAATTACAGCATTTATTTTAGTGATTGCTGTAATTTCATGCGGCGGAAACAAAGAAACAAATCAATCAGAACAAAATACTCAAACTAATCAAAAATCACAAAACAACAATACACAATCTCAAAATATTCAAACTAATACATCACAAACAAATAATCAAAAAGAATTCTTTGATATGAAATATGTTTATAAAGGTATTAGAGCAGATAAAACCAAATTTGATGAAAAGCTTAAAAAATTAAGAGAAAATAATGAATATGCAAAAAGGAATTTTGATTTTCTTAATAGGAAATTTGCAAATGATGATGAAAGAAAAAAATATTCTATAGAGTTTATATCAAATGTTAATTATGCTACATTAGATCTGGAATTCTTAATAAGCTGGGGTAACTGGGGTATATATAGTGAAGTTGAAGATTATTATGCTGTTGGATATTTATATGTTGATCAAAATTTAGCATTAAAAAAAGCAAGAGAAGAATTATTAAAATTAAATAAAAAAGATGCTGATGTTTATTTAGCTTTATTCTTATCTCATTTTGCTTGCGATTCGCTTTATTATTTTGAAGAAGAGAAAAAATATTTAACAGAATGGAAAAAAGCAGGCGGAACTAATATATCTATGATGATAGAAAAGTATGATGATGATAATGCTTATAGTAATAAAATGAAATTAGTTGATTATATAATAGAAGCTCCCAATTCTTTAAGAGCAGAAAAATTAGTTGCTGATGCTTATAAAGATAATTTCTATAAGTACATTGTAAAAGATAATGGATATATAGATTTATTCAATGAAAATAATTATTCTTTAACTTCAATTGAATTGGAAGGTACAGCCCGTTTATCTTCAGTAGAAATAGCAGAAGAAATAGGCAATACAAATATAATGAAGAAATATATAAAAACTTATATAAATAATAGATTAGCTAATGATGATATACAAGACTATTTAGAATATTATCAAAATTATTACAATATTAATGCCGTTTATTGTTATGACGGTTGGAATAACCTTAATTTACTTGAGTTTAAAAAGAATACATTTTTAATTGAAAGCACTATGAAGGGATTAGTAAATATGCATTATTATAATCCTGATTTTATAAAAGATAATTTATATGCTCCATTTAAAGAAATAAAAAATTATAATTTCAGACTTGTAGATATAGATAAAGTAAAATCTGCTGAAATTAATTCGATTTCTACAAATGATTTGAAAGATTATACTAAAGACTCTAAATTTATAGATTCAGGCAATTTTGATATAAAACAATATTCATCTTATATAGCTAGCAACATGTATTATCCTTTACATAGCGTATCTTTCTTCTTATGTGATATCAATAATGACGGCAAAGAAGAATTAATGCTTTCAGGAAAATATACGAGTTCTACTGGAAGAGGCGGTATAGCACATTATACTTTACTTTTAAAAGATAATTTGGAAATAGATTTTGATTCAGAAACAGGACAGTTTATTAATTATCGAGATTTTCAAGATTTGGGATGTACTCAAAAAATATACACAGAAAATGGCAAAAATAAAATGTTTTTATTGGATACTCTTAATAATGAAGCATATAATATATTTATTGATAATAATGAAATAAAGAATGCAGATTATTTTGATTATATTACATATAGTTATCAGCCCAAATTGGAATGGAAAGGAAGTATACTTGACGGAGTACCTGAAGGAGCTTTAAAAACTGATGCAAGTTTTGATATGTCTAAAGCAGAGAATGCATCAGACAAAGCAATAGTGTCCGATAGAACTTTAAGAGTAGCTGATAAACTTATAAGCGATGCCTACTTTGCTAAAAAGACTACTTTGGATAAACAAGGTCAGGAAGAATTATTAGAACAAAGAAGAGCGGAAATAAAAACTATTCAGGAAGCAAAAGGCGATATTAAAGCAATAGAAGCTGAGATGCTTAAGATTTTGAATATACAATAATTTTTAATTGTTTAAATAAAAAGTGCATGCATTATATATGTATGCACTTTTTTTATTGATAAAAATATACAAATTTCATAAACTTTACTTTTATAATTATTTTTTGTATAATAATATTATGAGAGATTTTGATAAATTAAAACAAATATTAAATGAACCAGTTACCATTGAAAATTTAAATAGAATTAATGATTATTTTATACGCTATTTGTTTTCGCATGCGGGCAATGAAAATATAGCTTTAAATTTTATTAATGCAGTATTTAAAGATTTAGACTTTGAAACTTTTAAGAAAATAGAAATATTAAATCCTTTTAATATTGCAGAAAATTATGATGAAAAAGAAAGCATTGTTGATATAAAGGCTACTACAGAAAAAGGAATAACTGTTTTAATAGAAATACAATCCAGAGGAAATGAAGATTTTGTAAAAAGAGCTTTATATTATTGGGCTTATAATTATAGTTCTAGTTTAAATAGAGGTTCTTTTTATGATGGATTAAAGCCAACTGTAAGTATTAATATTACAAACTTTATACTAACAGATGAAGATAAAGTGCATAGCTGTTATATATTAAAAGAATTAAATAATAATAAGATTTTAACAGATCATTGTCAACTTCATTTTGTTGAGCTTCCTAAATTCAATTTTAACGATATTAATAAAATAGAAAATATTGATAATATACATAGAGAATTCATTTCTTGGGTAAAATTTTTTTATATAAAAAATTATGAGCGTCTAGTAAATTTATTTACTAGACTCAAAAAGCGAATAATTTTTTATTTATAAATTGGGGAAGATATGTCTATCTTAATGAAAGAAAATACTATATTTGAGGAAGTAGAAAAGAAATGCCGTACTTTTGTTAATGATAGTCCTGTAATGGATAAGTATAAAAAACGAGAAGTAGATACATATTTCTTTAATAAGAGTATGGAGTTGGATATAAAGAAAGCTAAAGAAGAAGGTATTAAAGAAAATCAAATATTAACAGCTAAAAATGTGAAAAAAGAAAATATAGATATTAATATTATAAGTAAAATAACAGGATTGAGTATAGAAGAAATAAAAAATTTATAATAAATATAAAAGTTATAATAAAAAAGTGCTTGCATATTTTTTATATGTATGCACTTTTTTTATTATGAAAAATATTTTTTAATTGAAATTTTGATAGTTTTAATTTATTATACAAAAATCAAAATACTTACGGACGGTTTAATATGAAAAATTTTATTTCTATAATTGCAGCATTTATTTTAATGATCGCTATTATTTCCTGCGGAGGCGGAAACAAAGAAGCAAATCAAACATCACAAAATACCAACTCTCAAACTTCATCAGACAATCAAAGTAAACAAACAGATAATCAAAAAGAATTCTTTGATATGAAATATGTTTATAAAGGTGTTAGAGTCGATAAAGCTAAATTTGATGAAGAGCTTAAAAATTTAAGAGAAAATAATGAATATGCAAAAAGAAATTTTGATTTTCTTAATAGGAAATTTGCAAATGATGATGAAAGAAAAAAATATTCTATAGAGTTTATATCAAATGTTAATTATGATCCATTTAGTGAAACATTCAGCAGTTGGGATAAATATAATGAAGATTTGACAGATTATTATGCTGATGAACATTTATATGTTGATCAGAATTTAGCATTAAAAAAGGCAAGAGAAGAATTATTAAAATTAAATAAAAAAGATGCTGATGTTTATTTAGCTTTGTTCTTATCTCATTTTGCTTGCGATTCGCTTTATTATTTTGAAGAAGAAAAAAAGTATTTAACAGAATGGAAAAAAGCAGGCGGAACTAATATATCTATGATGATAGCAAAGTATGATGATGATAATGCTTACAGCAATAAAATGAAATTAGTTGATTATATAATAGAAGCTCCTGATTCTTTAAGAGCAGAAAAATTAGTTGCTGATGCTTATAACAATGGTTTCTCTAGATATATTGCAAAAAATAATGGATATATAGATTTATTTAATGAAAATAATTATTCTTTAAGTTCAATTGAATTGGAAGGTACAGCTCATATAGCTTCAGTAAATATAGTACCGGAAATACTTAATACAAATATAATAAATAAATATTTAAAAACTTATGTTACAAATAGACTCAGCAATGATAAATTATATTTTGATGATGCGGAGTATTTTAGAAATTATTATGATCATAATAATGAAGATGCTTATGACGGATGGAATGGGCTTAGTTTTCTTCAGTTTAAGAAGAATACATTCTTAATTGAATCAAGAGTAAATATGCATTATTATAATCCTGAGTTTATGAATGATCATATATATGCTTCATTTGAAGAGGTAAAAAATTATAATTTCAGACTTGGAGATATAGGTGAAGTAGAATCTGCTGAAATTAATTTAATTTCTACAAATGATTTGAAAGATTATGCTAAAGGCTCTAAATTTATAAGTTTCGGTAAATTTGATGAAGAAAAATATTTGGAGTATATAGATGAAACAATGGGTTGGCGTGTATATCCATCTTTCTTTTTATGCGACATCAACAATGATGGTAAAGAAGAATTAATGCTTTCAGGGGATTATGATTATGGCGGAGGAAGAGGCGGTACAGTGAATTTTACTTTACTTTTGAAAGAGAATTTGGAAGTAGATTTTGATTCAGAAATAGGACAGCTTATTAATAATCAAGATTTTCAGGATTTAAATAAAAGTCAAAAAATATATACTGAAGACGGTAAAAATAAAATGTTTTTGTTAAATGAAGCTTCTAGTGAGGCTTTGGATATATTCATTGATAATAATGAAATAAAGAATGCAGATTATTTTAATTATATTACATATAGTTATCAGCCAAAATTGGAATGGAAAGGCACTATACTTGACGGAGTACCTGAAGGAGCTTTAAAAACTGATGCGAGCTTTGATATGTCTAAAGCAGAAAATGCATCAGATAAAGCAATAGTGTCAGACAGAACTTTGAGAATGGCTGATAAACTTATAAGCGATGCATATTTTGCTAAAAAAGCTACTTTGGATAAAAAAGGACAGGAAGAATTATTGGAGCAAAGAAGAGCAGAGATAAAAACTATTCAGGAAGCAAAAGGCGATATTAAAACAATAGAAGCTGAGATGCTTAAGATTTTGAACATACAATAATTTTAATAGTTTAAAAAAAGTGCATGCATATTTTTTTATATGTATGCACTTTTTTATTGGTAAAAATATTTTGTAATTGAAATTTTAATTATTTTAATTTATCATAAAAAATAACAATACATGAAGAGGGTAAAAACATGAAAAATATTATTTCCATTATTTCTATTTTTGTTTTAACGGTTTCGATAATTTCCTGCGGAGGCGGTAACAAAGAAACAGAACAAACAGAAAATACTCAAACTAATCAAACAGAAACTAATAAAGTATATGTTAATCCAACAACTACAAATGAAAATCATAATACAGATATTGATATTAACATTGATACAACTAAATATACTAATGAATATATTCAAGGTACAGAAATGGATCCTATACCTACAGGATATAAAAAAATAGATGAAATACTTAATGAACATAAATATAAAGCACCAATATACGAAATATCAAAATTATTGGCAGAGGAAGGCTTGGAAGGAAAAATCACTGAAATGACAAATTTTGGTGATAAATATATATATCAAGATTCTACTCCTTTGTTTTTGGCAGTACAATTCGGATACAATGATTTAGCAAAAGAGCTTATAAAAGAAGGTGCTGATGTTAATGCCAGAGCAAGCGGTATGGAAACAGAAACAGAAGGCGGTCTTGATATGCTTTACTATGCTGTTAGAAATAATAATCCTGAAATGACTAAAATCTTAATTGATAAAGGACTTGATAAAAATAGAGATTATGGTTATGAATATTCTACTTATTTGACAGATATTGCTATTGGCAACAACAATCTTGATATACTTAAACTTCTTGTAAAAAGAGGAGATTCAAAAGAAACTTTAATTCCTGATGCAGTAAGAGAAAATAATATAGAAATGGTTAAATATTTATTATCTATAGGACAAGATATAGATGCACAAAGATTTTTTGACGGTTTTTGGGTTGATTCTCCTTTGAAAGTAGCAGCTGAAAACGGATATATAGAAATGGCTAAATTTTTAATTGATGAAGGAGCAAATTTAAACTCAGCTGATGATTATATGCTTTATGCATATAATAATTATGATATAACTAAATTATTAGTAGATAATGATGTTTTTAATCTTAATACTAATACAACTAGAGAAGAAGCTATAGAATTAGTAAAAGACGGCAAATATTATGAAATAGAAAAATTATTATTAAGTGAAGATTCAAATAATATAGACGGATATGATGAATTAATGAATGCTATATCTAAAGGCGATATGAAAGCATTAGAAAAACTTGTAAAAGATGATACTGATTTGAATAAACAATATGATAAGATTACGCCTCTTGGTTTAGCTGCTGCTAGAAATGATAGAGAAATGGTTAAATTCCTAGTAGAGAAAGGTGCTGATATAAATTTAGAAGACGGATACGGATATACTCCTTTAATAATAGCAATGAAGTATCGTAATATTGGTTTAGCTAAAGATATTATTGATTTGAAGCCGGATTTAAATGCTATATGTTCAGCAACAGGAGATACTCCTTTAACATATTTAGTAGATAAAGTGAAATTTGGATCAGATATTTGTTATTATTTGATAAAAAATGGTGCTGATGTAAATAAAAAAAATAATAACGGAGATACTCCATTAATAGTTTCCGTACAAAATTTTATTTTAAGTTATGGTATATTAGGAGTTCTTATAAATATGGGTGCCGATTATAACATTAAAAACAAAGAAGGAAAAACAGCTATGGATATTGTTATGGAAAAAGATGACAAAGCAACACTTTATCATTTAAATAATCCTGACGATTTAGAATACTATCTTACTATATAAAAAATAATAAAATAAAAAGTGCATGCATATTTTTTTATATGTATGCACTTTTTTTATTCTTAAAAATATTTTGTTGAAAATTTAATTATTCTAATTTATAATGCGAAAACTACAATACATACGTGGGGTACTATATGAAAAATGTTATTTTTGTAATTACAGTATTTATTTTAATAATTGCTGTAATTTCATGCGGCGGAAACAAAGAAACAAATCAATCAGAACAAAATACTCAAACTAATCAAACATCACAAAACAACAATGCACAAAATACTCAAACCAATACTTTACAAACAAATAATCAAAAAGAATTCTTTGATATGAAATATGTTTATAAAGGTGTTAGAGTAGATAAATCTAAATTTGATGAGAGGCTTAAAAATTTAAGGAAAAATAATGAATATGCAAAAAGGAATTTTGATTTTCTTAATAGGAAATTTGCAAATGATGATGAAAGAAAAAAATATTCTATAGAGTTTATATCAAATGTTAATCATTCTCCTTTTGAAGCAGATTTCTATAAGCCTGATGAATATGATTATTATGCGGCTGAATATTTATATGTTGATCAAAATTTAGCATTAAAAAAAGCAAGAGAGGAATTATTAAAATTAAATAAAAAAGATGCTGATGTTTATTTCGCTTTGTTCTTATCGCATTTTGCTACAGATTCGCTTTACTATTTTGAAGAAGAAAAAAAGTATTTAACAAAATGGGATAAAGCAGGCGGCACTGATATATCTATGATGATGTCAAAAGGTTATGATAATAATAATACTTATATAAAAAAAATGAAATTAATTAATTATATAATAGAGGCTCCTAATTCTTTAAGTGCAGAACAATTACTTGCTTATGCTTATAACAATGATTTAAGTTATTATATTTTAAGAGAAGACGGATATATAGATTTATTTAATGAAAATAATTATTCTTTAATTTCAATTGTAGATGTAGGTAAATATAAGGTCTCTTCATTAAATATAGTACCAGAAATAGTTAATACAAATATAATGAACAAATATATAGAAACTTATATAAAAAATAGATTAAGTAATGATAATATTAATAAAGATTTAGATTATTATCAAAATTATTATAATCTTGATACTGAAGATGCTTATGATGGATGGAATGGACTTAGTTTTCTTCAGTTTAAGAAAAATACATTTTTAATTGAACCAAAAGCAAAGATGCATTATTATAATCCTGAGTTTATAAAAGATCATTTATACGCTTCATTTGAAGAGATAACAACTAATTTCAGACTTGGAGATATAAGTAATGTAAAATCTGCTGAAATTAAGTTAATTTCTACAAATGATTTGAAAGATTATACTAAAGGCTCTAAATTTATAAATTCAGGTAACTTTGATAAAGAAAAATATTCTAATTATATAAGTGAAAAAATTGGGTGGCCTTTGCATTCACCGTCTTTCTTTTTATGCGATATCAATAATGACGGCAAAGAAGAATTAATGGTTTCAGAGGGATATGATTATATAACAATAAGAACCAATATAGTGAATTGTACTTTACTTTTGAAAGAGAATTTGGAAGTAGATTCTGATTCAGAAATAGGACAGCTTATTAATTATAATTATTTTCAAAATTTAAACTGTATTCAAAAAATATATACTGAAGACGGTAAAAATAAAATGTTTTTCTTAGATGTAAATACTGATAAGGCTTTGGATATATTCATCGATAATAATGAAATAAAGAATTCAGATTATTTTAATTATTTCACATATAATCCTAAATTGGAATGGAAAGGCACTATACTTAAAGGAGTACCTGAAGGAGCCTTAAAAACTGATGCGAGCTTTGACATGTCTAAAGCAGAAAATGAATCAGATAAAGCAATGGTATCAGACAGAACTTTGAGAATGGCTGATAGACTTATAAGCGATGCATATTTTGATAAAATGGCTACTTTAGATAAACAAGGTCAGGAAGAATTGTTGGAGCAAAGAAAAGCAGAAATAAAAGCTATTCAGGAAGCAAAAGGAGATATTAAAGCGATAGAAGCTGAAATGCTTAAGATTTTGAATCTACAATAATTTTAATAGTTTCAAAAAAGTGTATGCATTATATATGTATGCACTTTTTTTATTCTTAAAAATATTTTGTTGAAAATTTAATTATTCTAATTTATAATGCGAAAACAACAATACATACAGAGGGTTTATTATGAAAAATGTTATTTTTGTAATTACAGCATTTATTTTAGTGATTGCTGTAATTTCATGTGGCGGCGGAAACAGCGGTAACAAAGAAACAAATCAATCAGAACAAAATACTCAAACTAATCAAAAATCACAAAACAACAATGCACAAAATACTCAAACAAATACTTCACAAACAAATAATCAAAAAGAATTCTTTGATATGAAATATGTTTATAAAGGTGTTAGAGCAGATAAAACCAAATTTGATGAAAAGCTTAAAAAATTAAGAGAAAATAATGAATATGCAAAAAGGAATTTTGATTTTCTTAATAGGAAATTTGCAAATGATGATGAAAGAAAAAAATATTCTATAGAGTTTATATCAAATGTTAATTATGCTACATTAGATCTGGAATTCTTAATAAGCTGGGGTAACTAGGGTATATATAGTGAAGTTGAAGATTATTATGCTGTTGGATATTTATATGTTGATCAAAATTTAGCATTAAAAAAAGCAAGAGAAGAATTATTAAAATTAAATAAAAAAGATGCTGATGTTTATTTAGCTTTATTCTTATCTCATTTTGCTTGCGATTCGCTTTATTATTTTGAAGAAGAGAAAAAATATTTAACAGAATGGAAAAAAGCAGGCGGAACTAATATATCTATGATGATAGAAAAGTATGATGATGATAATGCTTATAGTAATAAAATGAAATTAGTTGATTATATAATAGAAGCTCCCAATTCTTTAAGAGCAGAAAAATTAGTTGCTGATGCTTATAAAGATAATTTCTATAAGTACATTGTAAAAGATAATGGATATATAGATTTATTCAATGAAAATAATTATTCTTTAACTTCAATTGAATTAGAAGGTACTGCCCGTTCATCTTCAATAGAAATAGCAGAAGAAATAGGCAATACAAATATAATGAACAAATATATAAAAACTTATATAAATAATAGATTAGCTAATGATGATATACAAGACTATTTAGAATATTATCAAAATTACTACAATATTAATGCTGTTTATTGTTATGACGGTTGGAATAACCTTAATTTACTTGAGTTTAAAAAGAATACATTTTTAATTGAAAGCACTATGAAAGGATTAGTAAATATGCATTATTATAATCCTGATTTTATAAAAGATAATTTATATGCTTCATTTAAAGAAATAAAAAATTATAATTTCAGACTTGGAGATATAGATAAAGTAAAATCTGCTGAAATTAATTCAATTTCTACAAATGATTTGAAAGATTATACTAAAGGCTCTAAATTTATAGATTCAGGCAGCTTTGATATAGAACAATATTCATCTTATATAGCTAGCAACATGTATTATCCTTTACATAGCGTATCTTTCTTCTTATGTGATATCAATAATGACGGCAAAGAAGAATTAATGCTTTCAGGAGAATATACGAGTTCTACTGGAAGAGGCGGTATAGCACATTATACTTTACTTTTAAAAGATAATTTGGAAATAGATTTTGATTCAGAAACAGGACAGTTTATTAATTATCGTAGTTTTCAAGATTTGGGATGTACTCAAAAAATATACACAGAAAATGGTAAAAATAAAATGATTTTATTGGATACTCTTAATAATGAAGCATATGATATATTTATTGATAATAATGAAATAAAGAATGCAGAAGTTTTTGATTATATTGCATATAGTTATCAGCCAAAATTGGAATGGAAAGGCAATATACTTGATGGAATACCTGAAGGAGATTTAAAAACTGATGCCAGCTTTGATATGTCTAAAGCAGAGAATGCATCAGACAAAGCAATAGTATCAGACAGAACTTTAAGAGTAGCTGACAAACTTATAAGCGATGCGTATTTTGCTAAAAGGGCTACTTTAGATAAACAAGGTCAGGAAGAATTATTAGAACAAAGAAGAGCAGAAATAAAAACTATTCAGGAAGCAAAAGGAGATATTAAAGCGATAGAAGCTAAAATGCTTAAAATTTTGGGTATACAATAAAATAAATCAATCCCTTATATTTAATATAAAACTATATTAAAATATAAGGGATTTTACTAAAAGAAGATGGATAAAGTCTATAAAAATTCAATCTATGATATTTTTCAAATCCCTTATTATAGTATCTATATTAGATAACTGCAAAGCCGAATAATTTTTAAGTTTATTTGCTATATATAAAAGTTTCTTAGTTTTTTCTATATGATCATAACTAAATAATATAGCTATAGGCACATTCAAAGCATTAGCTATTTTATTTAAATTTATTATAGATATGTTTCTTTTACCTACCTCAACACTTTGAAGATATTTAGCTGATATTCCAGACATTTCTGCTATTTCTGATATTGTTTTAGTCTGTGATTTTCTTATAGCTCTTATATTTTTTCCAACAGAAGATATAAGCTCATCATCTTCTATCCATCTCTCTTTATTAGTATTATCTTCTTCTTTATTATCACTAAGCATATTATTATAAAAAGGTTTCTTTAAATTAGTAGTAAGCATACTCAAACCTCCGCATTATGTTTGTATTTGTCAAACATACCATCTTCCCTAAAACTATAAAAAGAATTACCGGCAACTATAATATGATCTATCATTTTTATTTCTACCATTAAAAATGCTTTATATAAAACCTTTGTAATTTCAATATCCTCTTTTGATGGTTTGGATATACCAGATGGGTGATTATGAGATATTATAACATAACTTGCTCCTAATGATAATGACTTTTCTACTAAATCCCTTGGATATATAGTAGCAGAATCTATTGTGCCTCTGAATATATGATCCATAGATATGAATCTTTTATTTACATCTAAACAAATAATAGAAAAAGTTTCAAATTTTAATTTTCCTAATTTTATAATAAGATAATTAATTAAATCTTTTTTCTTTATATGAGGGGAAGCTACTTTCAAACTGCTCAGTAAATAATACTCCAAAATAGAAGGAATACTTTTTATTAGACTAATCTTTTTTGAATTAAGCCCCTTAACCTTTGACAGTTCTTCTTCTGAAGCATTAACTATATTATGCAGATTGTAAAAATTATAATAAAGTTTTTCTACTATAGTATTTGCTTTCTCTAAGGATATGCCATTAGAGATAATTGAAGCTAATATTTGTTTTTCATTCACTATATCAGCATTACTGCTTGCTAAGGCACTACTGAATTTTGTATTATCATTATAAAAATCATTATACATACGCATTTCCTTAATAAATTATAGTATAGCCTTAGTTAAACAAATTCTTTTTTAAAAATAAGCCATTTATTAAAGAAAATAAACAGTATATATTTAACTTTTATAACTTTTTTAAAAAAATTATCATTATTATAAAAAATTTATATAATATCAATAAGATAATGTATATATTAATTTTATTCTTCCACTTGATTCTGCACCATTATTTTCACCAATAGCAGAATCTTCTATTACAGCATAGAAAACTTTAGTTTCACCTTTTTTCAAAGTAAATCCCTGAGTGTATTCTACTATTTTTGTATTATTGGCTCCGGTTATATCTTTAAAAATAAAAGCGTCTTGAGTACTGTCATAATTAAAATTAATATCAGGAGAATCATAATCAGTTATCAGAGTTTCAGTACCAATAGATAAACCTTTTTTATCATACATAGAAATTTTAGAATCTAAAGATATACTAATAGTATTTTTATCTTTATCTTCATACTGAATATCTGTGGTATAAATAGTGGAAAGAATACTTTTAGTTTCCCCTATATTCAATTTGAATAAAGAATCAAAAAATAAACTAGGTTTTTCTTTTGAAGTTATAGTGTTTATTGTTTTTGTTCCATTAATGGTATTAGCTATTCTCATATCATAGCTTAAACCAGCATGATCTAAATATTCATCACTTCCAATAGTTTTATCATTAAAACTTCTAGCACTGATATTTTCTATTTCTAAATTTTGAATCTGCAAAGCTATTTTATTTTTCTCTATAACTTTCATAGGCATATAAGGAGAACGTCCAGGTTTTCCAATATCAGCAATATCCCTTGATAAATCTATTTTACTGCCTTCTACTCTAGGAGCATAACTATTATCATTTGCTATAGATAAAGTGCACCAAGGATATATCTCTATAGTACCATCAGAATGAACTATACCTACAGGATCATATTCATAAAAATAAGTAAACCCATCAATAGCAAACTTAATCTGACTATTTAAATTAGCACTGTCAGCGCTAGCTTCCCAGCCTAATTCAACAGATCCCCATTCTATAGGGGCGGGTATTCCTAAAATTGATTTCCATTTCACAGGTATAGCAAAAGCAAATACTAATTTTGAATAACTATCTATTGCTATTAAATAATTATCAGTGTCAAGTCCGGCACTTCCTGTAAATCTATAAAACCAAAATCTTTTTAATCTATCGCTTTTATTGTATGCACTTGTTGATGAGAAAGTAGGATTCATATTCTTATACATATAATATTTAACTTTATTAACTGTGAACCCTGCTGCTTTAGTATTAGTTCCGTCATAATAATATTCATTTCTGGAAAGATCATTAATTTTCCAAGTATCATCTTTTATAAGCATATATTTAGGTTCATTTTTTAATCCAAAAGAAGCAGCTATAACATATTCACTGTCAAGATCAAGAGTAAAGTTTCTATAATTAGGAGTATTCCAAGGCTTTTTTCCGTCATCATTATTAAAAGGATCTTCACTAGGATCTAAAATATCCTCTCCTCCAATATCAGGTTCATCTGTACCATTTCCGCTGCTTGCACTACTCATTTGCTGATAATAATATCTGGGACTAAAATAACTTCCGCAAGTATTTAAAAATATTAAATTAAATATTAACAATAAAATAATAAATAAAGTATTTTTCATAAAAATAAAATCTCATATGTAATTTTACTTTAAATTATACTAATAAAATAAATTAAGTAAACAATATTTTTATTGATTATTCTACTAATTATCAATATAAAAAAAAACGCCCAAGACCTTGCCTAAGCAAAGCCTTGGACTAAACACTATATTAAAAAACTATCCTATGGATCAAAACTATATAATACCTGCTATTCTTCCAGCAATCTGATAGAAAGCAAAACTTACTACCCAAGCAACTATTAATGTATAAATCATTAAGAAAGGTATCCATTTATTACCTATCTCAGCACCTATAACACCAACAGACGCAAAACAAGGGAAATAAAGCAGTACAAAAAGAAGTAATGTATATGCCACTACAGGATTAAATACTGGATCATTCTGTAATGATTCTGTGAGAACTGTTTCATCTCCATCTTCTATAGATTTAATCTGTGCTATAGTAGAAACTAACACCTCTTTAGCAGCACCTCCAGCAACAAGCCCAATAGCTATTCTCCAATCGAAACCTAAAGGCTTTAATACTGGTTCTATAAATGTACCTATCTTACCAGCATAACTATTTTTTAAACCTTCAGAAGCAACTAATCTGTCATATTCAGCAGTGATAACTTCTTTATCATTAGCATCTAAACCCTGACTAACAGCCAATGATTTAGCTTCCTGCATAAGTCTTGCATTATCTTCATCGGTAGGCTTATATTGAGGGAATGTCATTAAAGCCCATATTATAACAGAAGCAGCAAATACATAAGTACCGGCTTTCTTAATATACATCCAGCCTCTGTCAAACATATGTCTTAATACAGCCTTAGCTCTTGGTATTCTATATGGAGGAAGTTCCATTACGAAAGGAGTTTCCTCACCTTTGAAAAATGCTTTTCTAAATATGAATGCCATTATAAATGCCATCAATACACCAATCATATATATACTAAACATCACAGAAGCGGCCATTTTAGGAGCAAAGAAAGCACCTATAAACAATATATAAACAGGAAGTCTAGCACCGCAACTCATAAATGTTGTAATTAGTATAGTTACTACCCTATCCTTTTTACTTCTCAATGTTCTAGCTGCCATAACAGCTGGTATAGTACATCCGAAACCTAAGAAAAGAGGTATAAATGACTGACCATGCAAACCTAATTTATGCATTATTTTATCCATTAAGAAAGCAGCTCTAGCCATATAACCGCAATCCTCTAAAAATGAAATTCCAGTGAACAATATCAATACTAATGGTAAGAATGATAGTACTGCCCCTACCCCTCCTATAATACCATCAACAACAACAGATTGTATCAAACTGCCTTCAGGAAGCAAACTGCCTACCAAACCAGATAATGCCCCTATTCCTGCTTCAAGCCAAGCTTGAGGATAAGCTCCTACAGTAAATGTTACTTTAAATATCAGCCATAATACAACTAAGAATATTGGAAGACCAAGCCATTTATTTAAGAATATTACATCAGCGGCCTCTGTAAAATTGAATGCCTGTATATTATCTTTATGAACAGCCTCCTGTAAAGCTCCTCTTATATATGAGTATCTTTTATCAGCCATTATAGAATCTGTTTTGGCATTCATAGAAGTTTCTAATTTAATTATTTCTTTATTTAATACTTCTATTACCTCGCCGCCATTATTACATTCTCTTCTTATAGAGTGAATAGCTCTTTCATCTTTTTCTAAAGTTTTAATAGCAAGCCATCTTTTATGAATCTCGCTTATATCTCCATGCATAGTATCTACAATATTCTTGATAGAGTTTTCTACTTCTTCTCCATATCTTATAGCAGAATCTCTATGAAGCTTATTTCCTGAAGTATGCATCTTTTCTATTTCATCTAATATTCTAACAACGCTTTCATATTTATTTCCATGAACTTTCATCACTGGGAATTTGAAAAGCTCACCCAAATTCTTTTCATCTATTTTAATACCATTCTTTTCAGCATGCTCATACATATTGAGTACGCATACAATAGGAATACCCAATTCTACAAGCTGCAATGTGAGATAAAGATTTCTTTCTAAATTTGTAGAGTCTATAACATTTATTATAAAATCAGGCTTTTCATTAAGAAGAACATCGCATGCCACTACTTCATCTTGAGAATAAGCACTTAAACTATAAACACCGGGTAAATCTATCAAATCATAAGTATAACCATTATAAAGCATATTAGCCTGTCTTTTTTCTACTGTTACACCCGGATAATTAGCAACTTTATAATTAGCACCTGTTAAAGCATTGAATATAGTTGTTTTTCCAGAGTTAGGATTTCCTGCCAAAGCTATTTTAAATTTAGTATTATTTGACGGAACTTTTATTTTCTTTGCTATATCACTTTTACTTTCTATTAAAGTATCATCTCCCTCTTTTACTTCTTTATGTTCTATATGCTTTAATACTCTTTCTTTTTTTATTTCTACATTTGATTTAGCAACTTCTATTCCATTAGCCTCAGATTTTCTAAGAGAAATTTCATAGTCCATAATATGAACTTGTATAGGATCTCCTAAAGGTGCTTTTCTAACAACCCAGCCTTTAGCACCGGGAGTAAATCCCATTTCTATAATTCTTTGTCTAATCTCACCATCAGTGGCTACTTTATCAACAACAAAACCTTCTTCAATATCTAGTTCTGTTAATTTCATAAATAACTATCTCCTTTATATATTTTTATAACAGAAATTAATAGACACTTACAAAGTGTTTGTACATTCTAACATTTAAAATAAAATTGTCAATATACTAAAATACATTTTTGTTATTTTATTACACAAAAAAGTAATAAAATAACAATTATTTTTTACTGCCTATCACCATACTTATTGTAGAGAGTATTATTAAAACAGAACCTATAATAATATTAATAGTAAGCTCTTCTTTATATATAAAAATAGATGCAACAACTGTAGTAGCCGGTTCAAACATATTAAGTATAGATGCTAAAGAAGAACCCAATCTTTTTACACCATAAAGCAAAAGCCCAAGAGAAAATATTGTACATACTAAAGATATTACAGCAAAATTTCCAAATACATAAAAATTATTAAGAATCTGTAAAGAACCCGTAAACATTCCAATTATAAAAAAAGCAATTGATACAAATAAAGACATATAGAAAAGCGAAACCATAGTATCAACTTCAGAAAAACTGCATTTTTTATTAGCTATTATATAAGAACCGTAAGTAACGGTAGTTATTAATGCATACACCACTCCCAAAAATGATTCAATCTCTACAACTTGAGTAAGCATTACTATTCCGACAAGAGCAAATATTATAGAAAAAACTTTTAATATATTAGCTTTTTCTTTAAACATAAATATCATTACAAGGAGAACTATAACAGGATATCCAAAATGTATCATATTACTTAATCCCGCAGATATATACAATAAAGATTGTGATAAGAAGAAGAATGTAAGTCCAAGACCTATTATACTAAATATTAATAATTCTATAAATTGTCTTTTTGTTATTTTAAAACTTTTTTTTGAAACAATAATAATTATAAACAAAAAAATTGCTGTAAGAAAATATCTATAAAAAACTATTGAAAGCGAAGAATAATTATAGGCAATAATATTCTTAACAAAAATAGGAAGAAAACCATAAGCAATAGAGCCTATTATAACTAATAAAATATTTAACATTGAAGTCCTCTATAATAATAATATAAATGTAATAAAATAAATATTTAGAATAAAAATTAGAATACTGTTTTAAAATTATGAAATAAAAGAAAATATCATTACATATATAAACCCTAAAATATTATAGTTAATTAATGATATATTATATTCTTAATAAATCAATATAGTGCTTATACAAAAAATATTCTTTTAATAATTTACATATTTAAAATAAGTATTTTCTATTTAGTATTGATTTACATAAAAATATCTACTATAATAAATATATAATAATAAATTAAGGATTTTTATTGTGAAAAAATATATACTAACTATATTATTTTGTGCTATGTTTTTCTATTCATGTTCTTCAAAAGAATCAAATATTTCAAATGATAATTCACTTGTAATATATTGTCCGCATCCTTTAGAGTTTATAAATCCTCTTATTGATGATTTTAAAGCTAAAAATCCAGGTATAAATGTTGATGTTATAGCAGCCGGAACAGGAGAACTTATAAAAAGAGTTGAATCTGAAAAAAATAATCCTTTAGGAGATATACTTTGGGGCGGAAGTTTGAATCTTATAAGAAATAAAATAGACCTATTTGAAAATTATACTTCTACTAATGAAGAAAATATTGCTGAAGCATATAAAAATACTGAAGGAGCTTTAACTAGATTCACTACTATGCCTAGTGTTATAATGGTTAATACAAATCTAGCAGGCAACATAAAAATAGAAGGTTATGAGGATTTACTTAATCCTGCATTAAAAGGAAAAATAGCTGCTGCTGATCCTTCTGCTTCTTCATCTGCTTTCGAGCATTTGGTAAATATGCTTTATGCTATGGGCAAAGGCGATCCTGAAAAAGGTTGGGATTATGTACAAAAATTATGTGCTAATTTAGACGGAAAATTATTAAGCGGTTCTTCTGCCGTTTATAAAGGTGTAGCTGACGGTGAATATACTGTTGGTTTAACTTTTGAGGAAGGCGGTGCTAATTATGTATCTGCTGGTTCTCCCGTTAAATTAATATATATGAAAGAAGGTGTTGTTTTTAAAGCAGATCCTATATGCATAATAAAAAATGCTAAGAACTTAGAAAATGCTAAAAAGTTCGTTGACTATGCCACAAGCTATGATGCTCAAAAAATAATAAATGATGAATTAAACAGAAGATCTGTAAGAGTTGATTTACCTTCTTCAACTATACTTCAGTCTGTAGATACTATTAATATAATCAAAGATGATGAAACTGTAGTTGATCAAAATAAACAAAATTGGCTAAATAAATTTAAAGATATTTTTACTAGTATATAAGAAATACAATATTTCATTATTGTAAAACATTTCTAGCCTTTTATAAAAGATGCATTTTTTATATTATACATCTTTTATTAAAGAATATATAATATTTTTCATAGATTAATAATTTAAAGGAGTTCGTTATGAAAAACTTTATTCTTTTCATCATACTGATGCTATCAATGACTTTATTCTATTCATGTTCTTCGGGAGATTCAAAAAATGCTAATTCATTAGTAATATACTGTTCTCATCCATTGGATTTAATGAATACTATTTTAGATGATTTCAAAGCTAAAAATCCTGATATAAATGTTGAAGTAGTTACAGCAGGTACTGGAGAATTATTAAAAAGAGTAGAAGCTGAAAAAATGAATCCATTAGGAGATGTTCTATGGGGAGGAACATTGAACAGTGTTAAATCAAAAACAGATTTATTTGAAAGTTATACTTCTACTAATGAAGCAAATATTTTAGATGATTTTAAAAATACAGAAGGACCTTTCACTAGATTTTCAGCAATACCTAGCATATTAATGGTTAATACAAATCTAGCAGGCAACATAAAAATAGAAGGCTATGAAGATTTACTTAATCCTGAATTAAAAGGAAAAATAGCTGCTGCTGATCCTTCTGCTTCTTCATCTGCTTTCGAGCATTTGGTAAATATGCTTTATGCTATGGGCAAAGGCGATCCTGAAAAAGGTTGGGATTATGTACAAAAATTATGTGCTAATTTAGACGGTAAATTATTAAGTGGTTCTTCTGCTGTTTATAAAGGTGTAGCTGATGGTGAATATGCTGTTGGTTTGACTTATGAAGAACCTGGAATAAGCTATATGTCTTCAGGCTCTCCTGTAAAAGTAGTATATATGAAAGAAGGCGTTATATCTAAGCCTGACGGAGTATATATTATAAAAGGTAGCAAAAATTTAGAAAATGCTAAAAAATTCATAGACTATTGCGTAAGTTTAGATGCCCAAAATATGCTTGTTGAAAAATTAAGCAGAAGGGCAATAAGAAATGATGCTGTTATTACAGATATGGTAAAACCTATGTCTGAAATATATTCTATTACTGATAATGCTGATGTTGTAGAAGAAAGCCGTCAAAAATGGTTGGATAAATTTAAGGATATTTTCACTAGTATCTAATAATTTATAAATAAAAATTAAAAAGGATTGATATCATGAAAAAAATTATTCTAATCTGCAGTGCAGTAATACTATCACTAGCACTATTTTATTCTTGTTCTTCAAGCGAATCTGGTACACAAAGCGGACAAGGCGGTAATTCACTTGTAATATATTGCCCTCATCCATTAGAATTTATAAATCCATTGGTAGATGATTTTAAAGCTAAAAATCCGGGAATAAATGTTGATATTATAGCTGCTGGAGTTGGAGAACTTCTTAAAAGAGTTGAATCTGAAAAAGATAATCCATTAGGCGACATACTTTGGGGAGGAAGTTTGAATACTGTAAAACCTAAAGTAGAATTATTTGAAAATTATACTACTACTAATGAAACAAGCATAGCAGATGCATATAAAAATGTTGAAGGAGCTATTACAAGATTCACTGCTATCCCAAGTGTTATAATGGTTAACACTAATTTAGCAGGAAATATAAAAATAGAAGGGTATGAAGATTTACTTAATCCTGCATTAAAAGGAAAAATAGCATTTGCTGATCCTTCTGCTTCTTCATCTTCTTTTGAGCATTTAGTAAATATGCTTTATGCTATGGGTAAAGGCGATCCTGAAAAAGGATGGGATTATGTACAAAAATTATGTGCTAATTTAGATGGTAAATTATTAAGCGGTTCTTCTGCTGTTTATAAAGGTGTAGCTGACGGTGAATATACTGTTGGTTTAACTTTTGAGGAAGGTGGCGCTAATTATGTATCCGCTGGTTCTCCTGTTAAATTAGTATATATGAAAGAAGGTGTTATCATTAAACCAGATGGTATATATATAATAAAAAATGCTAAAAACTTAGAAAATGCTAAAAAGTTTGTTGATTATGCAACAAGCTATGATGCTCAAAAAATAATTAATGACAAATTAAACAGAAGATCTGTAAGAAGTGATTTACCTCCTTCTGATATACTTCAATCTGTAGAGACTATAAATGTTATTACAGATGATGAAACTGTAGTTGATCAAAACAAACAAAATTGGCTAAATAAATTTAAAGATATTTTTACTAGTATCTAATAAATAAAAAACTAATATAAAAGAGTATAATATATTTTATACTCTTTTATATTATAAATTTAAATTAAAAAGGAATCATATATGAAAAAAATTGTTCTAATCTGCAGTGCAGTAATACTATCACTAGCACTATTTTATTCTTGTTCTTCAAGCGAATCTGGTACACAAAGCGGACAAGGCGGTAATTCACTTGTAATATATTGCCCTCACCCATTAGAATTTATAAATCCATTGGTAGATGATTTTAAAGCTAAAAATCCAGGAATAAATGTTGATATTATAGCTGCCGGAACAGGCGAACTTTTAAAAAGAGTTGAATCTGAAAAAGATAATCCATTAGGAGATATACTTTGGGGCGGAACTATAAGCATGGCTAAACCTAAAATTGATTTGTTTGAAAGCTATACATCTACAAATGAAGATAATATAGCAGAAATATATAAAAATACTGAAGGTGCTTTGACAAGATGTACTGCTGTTCCTAGTATATTAATGGTTAATACTAACTTGATAGGTGACATAAAAATAGAAGGTTATGAAGATTTACTTAATCCTGCCTTAAAAGGAAAAATAGCATTTGCTGATCCTTCTGCTTCTTCATCTTCTTTTGAGCATTTGGTAAATATGCTTTATGCTATGGGTAAAGGCGATCCTGAAAAAGGATGGGATTATGTACAAAAATTATGTGCTAATTTAGATGGTAAATTATTAAGCGGTTCTTCTGCTGTTTATAAAGGTGTAGCTGACGGTGAATATACTGTTGGTTTAACTTTTGAGGAAGGTGGCGCTAATTATGTATCCGCTGGTTCTCCTGTTAAATTAGTATATATGAAAGAAGGTGTTATCATTAAACCAGATGGTATATATATAATAAAAAATGCTAAAAACTTAGAAAATGCTAAAAAGTTTGTTGATTATGCAACAAGCTATGATGCTCAAAAAACAATAACTGATAAATTAAACAGAAGATCTGTAAGAAGTGATTTACCTCCTTCTGCCATACTTCAATCTGTAGATACTATAAATGTTATTACAGATGATGAAACTGTAGTTGATCAAAATAAACAAAATTGGCTAAATAAATTTAAAGATATTTTTACTAGTATCTAAAAACAAGAACTATGCAAAGAGTATAAATAGTTTTATACTCTTTGTGTTTATAAATAATAAATAAAAAGAGAGGTTATAATGAGTGTATCTATATCCATTGAAAATGTAGTAAAACGTTATGAGAAGCTGACAATAATACCTGATCTTTCATTAGAGATAAAAAATGGAGAATTTTTTACTCTGCTTGGACCATCTGGATGCGGCAAGACAACACTGCTTCGTATGATTGCAGGCTTTAATACAATAGAAGGAGGAGAAATAAAATTTGATAAAGATGTAATCAATAATATTCCTGCTCATAAAAGAAATATTGGTATGGTATTTCAAAACTATGCAATATTTCCACATATGACTGTTAGAGAAAATGTTGAATACGGATTAAAACTCAGAAAAGAAAATAAAGAATCTATGAAGAAAAAAGTAGATGAAATGCTTCATGTGGTAAAAATAGAAGAATATCAGGACAGACTTCCTGAAAGATTATCTGGAGGACAGCAGCAGAGAGTAGCTTTGGCCAGAGCAATAGTTATCACTCCAAGTGTTTTACTTATGGACGAGCCTCTTTCTAACCTAGATGCCAAATTAAGAATAGAAATGAGAAGTGCAATAAAAGATATACAAAGACATGTAGGCATTACAACTGTTTATGTTACACATGATCAGGAAGAAGCACTTGCAGTATCTGACAGAATAGCTGTAATGAAAAACGGAGTTATACAGCAAGTTGGAAGCCCTGTAAGTATTTATACAAGACCTTATAATGTATTTGTCGCTACTTTTATAGGACATTCAAATTTATTCTATGCCACTATAAAAATTGAAGGAAATGATACTTATCTTTTATTTAGATGCGGATATAAATTGAAAATGGATAATTTATCAGATGTAAAAAATGGCGATGAAGTTATTGTTGGAATAAGGCCTGAAGAATTTTTTGTTAATTCTGAAAATCAAGATGGCATCAAAGCAAAAATATTATCTAAAACTTTTCTTGGAAAATATACTAATTATTTCTTACATTTCAATGATAATGAAGTTGTTCCTGATCAGCCTAGCATAGAATATTCACAAGACTCATCATACACAGATAGAATGTATGAGAAAGATGAAGTTATAACTTTAAAACCTAATGCTAATAAAATCAATGTATTTACTCCAGATATGGAAAAAAGTCTTATTAAAGGAGTAAAAAAATATGAATAAACGTTTAAAAATAGATTTTTGGACTTATATTACTTTAATAATAGCTGTAATTTTTGCTTTATTTTTAGTATATCCATTATTCTCTTTGTTTATAAGCAGTTTTAAAGATCCTGAAACAGGAGCTTGGACTTTAGATAACTTTTTACGTTTCTTCAGCAGAAAATATTATTATCAGGCACTTGTAAATAGTTTTTCAGTAACTATATGTGTAACTATATTAGCTATAGTCATAGGGACTCCTATGGCATATTTTATGAGTGTTTATAAAATAAAAGGTAAAACTTTTTTGCAAATACTTATAATAATATCCATGATGTCTCCTGCTTTTATAGGTGCTTATTCTTGGATACTTTTATTAGGAAGAAGCGGAGTAGTAACTAAATTTTTTTCTGGATTTGGAATTTCAACTCCTACAATATATGGTTTCGGAGGAATATTATTAGTATTTACTTTGAAATTATATCCATTTATATTTATGTATGTTTCTGGAGCTTTAAGTAAAATAGATGTTTCTTTAATGGAAGCTGCAGAAAGCTTGGGCTGTTCTCCTTTCAAAAAGGTTGCTACTATAGCTATGCCTTTAATAACTCCTACTGTATTGGCTGGTTCATTATTGGTATTTATGAATGCATTGGCTGATTTCGGTACTCCTATGCTTATAGGTGAAGGATACAGAACTATGCCTACTATGATTTATTCTGAATTTGTAAGCGAAGTAGGAGGAAATGCCAATTTCTCTGCTTCTATGGCTAGTATTATGGTATTTATAACTGCTATGATGTTTATAGCTCAAAAATACTTTGTTAATAAAAAATCATTTACCATGAGTTCTATGAATCCTATAAAGCCTAAAGAAATCAAAGGAATTATGTCTGTATTAGTACATATATTCATTTATTTCATAGTATTTTTATCTATAATCCCTCAGCTCACAGTTATATATACTTCTTTCTTAAAAACAAACAGAGCTATATTTGTTAAAGGATTCTCTTTTAATAGTTATATTTCAATATTCTCTTCTCTTGGAACTTCTATAAAAAATACTTATCTATACGGAATTATAACTATATTTATTATTGTTATAATGGGTATGTTTATAGCATATATTTCAATAAGAAGAAAAAATATTTTAACAAGCGTTATAGATACAATAACTATGTTTCCATATATAATACCTGGATCTGTTTTGGGTATTACACTTCTTTTAGCTTTTAATAAACCTCCTATAATATTAAGCGGAACATCTATGATAATAATAATGTCATTAGTTATAAGAAGAATGCCTTATACTTTGAGATCAAGCTCTGCCATACTATATCAAATAAGCACGAGTATGGAAGAAGCCTCTATAAGTTTAGGAGCTTCTCAAGTAAAAACTTTCTTCAAGATAACCGCTATGATGATGCTTCCCGGTGTTATTTCAGGAGCTATATTAAGCTGGATAACAGTAATTAATGAATTGAGTTCCTCTGTAATATTATATACAGGAAAATCAAGAACAATGGCTGTTTCTATTTACCAAGAAGTTATAAGGGCTAGTTACGGAACTGCTGCTGCTTTATCCACAATATTAACCTTATCAACTATAATATCTCTTTTAATATTCTTCAAATTAACTGGTAAAAAAGAAGTAAGTTTATAATATACAATTAATAACAATTACTATGGGATCATAGGATAAATATCTTATGATCCTATTTTTATATTATCTAAAATTGCAATTTTTCTACTTTATTATATTTACATTTTATGTTATTATTAAGTTTTAATAAAAAAATATTTTACCTATATATTAGATTTTTAAGGAGTTTATACTAATGGGAGCAATGGACTTAGTATTCAAATTAATATTCGGCTCTAAAGAACAAAATGATGCTAAAATATTAAAACCTATAGCAGAAAAGACATTAACATTTGAAGAAGAAATAAAGAAATTAAGCAATGAAGAACTTACAAATAAAACAAAAGAATTCAGAGAAAGAGTAGAAAAATACATAGGATGCAAAACAGAAGAATTAGATTTAAGCAAAGAAGAAAATAAGAAAAAACTTCAAAATATATTAGATGATATACTTCCAGAGGCATTTGCCGTGGTTCGTGAGGCTAGTATAAGAACTACAGGAATGAGACACTTTGATGTACAGGTTATGGGAGGAGCAGTACTTCATCAAGGAAGAATCGCTGAAATGAAAACAGGTGAAGGTAAAACTCTTGTTGCTACACTTGCCGTTTATCTTAATGCTTTAACAGGACTTGGAGTGCATGTAGTTACAGTAAACGATTATCTTGCTAAAAGGGACGCTGAATGGATGACTCCTATATATTCTATGCTTGGTATAAGTGTAGGAATACTTGATAATACTAGACCTCATTCACCGGAAAGAAGAGCCGTTTATAACTGCGATGTTGTTTATGGTACTAATAATGAGTTCGGATTCGACTATTTAAGAGATAATATGGTAACTAGAAAAGAGGATAAAGTTCAGAGAAAATTCTACTTTGCCATAGTCGATGAGGTAGACAGTATTTTGATAGACGAAGCTAGAACACCTCTTATCATATCAGGACCTGCTGAGAAAAACATAAAAATGTACTATGAAATTGACAGAATAATACCAATGCTTAAACAGGCTGAAGTTGACGAGAGAATGCGTGAGGTGGCCGGCACTGGTGATTATGTATTAGATGAAAAAGATAAAAACGTATACCTTACAGAAGAAGGCGTACACAAGGTAGAAAAACTCCTTAATGTTGAGAACTTATACGGAGCCCAAAGCAGTACTATAGTTCACCATGTTAATCAGGCATTAAAAGCACATAAAGTGTTCAAAAAAGATGTTGATTATATGGTTACAGATGGAGAAGTTTTGATTGTAGATGAATTTACAGGACGTGTACTTGAAGGAAGAAGATATAGTGACGGACTTCACCAAGCAATAGAAGCTAAAGAAAAAGTTGCTATACAAAATGAATCACAAACTTATGCTACAATTACATTCCAGAACTATTTCAGAATGTATCCTAAACTTTCAGGTATGACTGGTACTGCTGAAACAGAGGCAGAAGAATTCTATAAAATATACAAATTAGACGTTGCTGTTATACCTACTAATAAACCTATAGCAAGACAGGATTTATCAGATAGAATATACAGAACAAGAAAGGCTAAATTTGAGGCTTTGGCAAAATATATTAAAGAACTTCAGGATGCCGGAAAACCTGCTCTTGTTGGTACTGTATCAGTGGAAATGAACGAAGAATTATCAAAAGTATTCAAAAGACATAAAATCAATCATGAAGTATTGAATGCCAAAAACCACTCAAGAGAGGCTGCAATAATAGCACAGGCAGGAGAACCAGGAGCCGTTACACTTGCTACAAACATGGCAGGACGTGGTACGGATATTGTGCTTGGAGGAAACCCTGTTGCTAAAGGTGTTGCTGAAATAGAGCAAATACTTGTACTTATGAGAGATAAAGCTTTCAAAGAGAGAGATCCTTACAAAAAAGAAGAATTAACAAAGAAAGTAAAATCAATAGACCTTTATAAAGAGGCTTTTGTAAGAAGTGTTATATCTGGAAAGATTGAAGAAGCTAAAGAATTGGCACAAAAAAACAATGCCGATGAAATGATAGAAAAGATTGACAGAATAATACAAATAAATGAAAAAGCTAAAACAGATAAAGAAAGAGTACTTGCAGCTGGAGGTTTGCATGTTATAGGAAGTGAAAGACATGAGGCAAGACGTATTGACAATCAGCTTAGAGGTAGAAGCGGAAGACAGGGAGACCCAGGACTTAGCGTATTTTTCTTATCTCTTGAAGATGATTTAATGCGTTTATTCGGCGGTGAGAGAGTTTCTAAGATGATGCTTGCTATGGGAATGGGTGAAGAAGAAGAACTTGGACATAAATGGCTTAACAAATCAATAGAAAATGCTCAAAGAAAGGTTGAAGGCAGAAACTTTGATATAAGAAAGCATTTGCTTGAGTATGATGATGTTATGAATCAGCAGCGTATGGCTGTTTACGGTGAGAGAGATTATATACTTTACTCTGATGATATATCTCCTAGAGTAGAAGAAATCATATCTGAAGTAACTGAAGAAACTATTCAAGACATATCAGATAATAAAAAACATGTTGATCCTTTAGAAGTAACTAAGTGGCTTAACAGTTATTTAATAGGCATAGATGAAGATGCTGCTAACAAAGCTGTAGAGGGCGGTGTTGACAATGCTGTAAAAAATCTTACTAACCTATTATTAGAAGCATACAGAAAAAAAGCGTCCGAAATAGATGAAAAAATATTTAGAGAGGTAGAAAAAAACATATTCCTTTCTATAATAGATAACAGATGGAAGGATCATTTATTTGCTATGGACAGTTTAAGAGAAGGTATAGGACTTAGAGGATATGCCGAGAAAAACCCTCTTACAGAATACAAACTTGAAGGTTATAAAATGTTCGTAGCTACTATGAATGTTATACATAATGAGCTTGTGAACTTGATAATGAGAGTAAGAATAATACCTAATTCATTTGACAGTATGGAAAGAGAGAGTGCATTTGATGGCGGTGTTGAAGAGAAAAGCAGTGCTAGTGCTATGAATGGAGGTAATGCACAAGCTATTCAAAGCAAAGTAAAAACTGCACAGGCTAATGTTAAAATGACTCAGAAAATAGGAAGAAATGATCCTTGTCCTTGCGGAAGCGGTAAGAAATATAAACATTGCCATGGAAAGGATAATCCTCAGTAAGTAAAAGAAAAAAGAATTAATGCAAAAATTAAAGGTATATATAATTGATTTTATATATACCTTTTTTATTTATAAAATATTAATTTTTTACTTTGTATTTTTTAATTCCTTATTACTTATAGGGTGATTTGAACCTTTTCTCACACTGAAAACTATACTAGTATTACCATAAAAATTAATTATATAAGTATAATCTTTATTATTAACTGATTTAAGAGTAAAATTTCCAGTAGTTACTGCAGATGTTATATCATAAGTATCATTAAGAGCTACGCCATCTACATTTAGAACACTAATAGTTAAATTTTGACTATCTGCTTCTGTTACAGTTACTGTAATATTTTTAGCAGTATCTTGATAAGTACCATTTCTGTCTTTGAACTTAATACCTTGCTGCGTAAAAGGTGAAGTACAAGAAAGTAAAAATAAAGATATTAATAATAAAATAATTTTTTTATACATTTTATTTATCCTAACATTATATAGTATATATTATATAAAAAATATAGTTTTTGTAAATACTAATTGATAAAAAAGCGGAGAGAGTTTTTTATTCCTCCCCGCTTAATTTCCTTATTATAAATTATTTTCTGTTAGCGGCATATCCATACGAAGAACCTGAACCAGGTGTTAATATTGTTCCATAACTTCCGCTTACTTTTATAGTGCCATCATTATTACCCTCTAGAACAACCCATCCATGTCTAATATCACCTAATGTACCTGAAGTGCCTTGAGGAACTCCATAAACAGCCCTGTAATTATTATTTGCATCATTATCAAATCTGCTTAATGTATATGTAAATGATTTACTTCTCCATTTATATTCAAACCATTCCCAATATTCCTCTTCATAAGTCAAAGTAAATTCAGTTCCATCAGAATTAAATTGATAAACTATATTTCTAGTAGAGCTATCTCCAGTTCCTTCAAATCTAGCACCAATAACTCTATCTGTAAATATAGGACCATAATCTTTAAAATCTGGATCTAATGAAGTACCATTAAAAGATATTGTATCTTTATTATTTACTTTTACCAATGACACTATAACAGTATCTGAAGGATTAGCAGTATTTTCATATATAGCCTTATACTTAGAAGTAATAGTTTTTACTTTATATGTTTTTTCTTCTCTAGCGCCAGCATTATTATATGTTTCTACTACAAATCTTATATTTGGGACATTCACATCTGTTCCTGTACCATTTTCAAATGTATAAGAATATGATTTAAGACTAAGACTGCCATAATTTCCTGATTTCCATAAATTCAAATCTATTGCTGATGTTCCATCAACCATATATCCTGAATAATCACGATATTTAAATTCCTGATAATTAGCTTTAACAGCATTTATATTATCTTTAAAAGTTTTTTGATCTTCTTCAGGAGCAGGTTCTGTAGATGATGCATCTAAAGGTCTGTAAGGAGAATAACCATGACCTGTAGGAGTAGGTTCAGCCCTTTTATCAAAATTATGATCTTTAGGCATATAAGAAGTAGGTGCATCTGTAAACTCTTTTTTATAATGTTCATATAAAATAACAGCTCCATTTGCTGTAACATATCCTATAGGATCATATTCATAAAAGGCTTTTTTATCTCCATGTTTTTCAATAGCTTCAAATTGAGTAGGTATTTTATCACCAAGAACTGATTCTGTACCTGTAATAGCTCCAAAAGCAAATATAAATTTAGAATAAGTATCCACTGCTATAAGATATTGCTTAAGTGTAGCTGCTGAAGTAGCCTTACCATTTATAGCATAAAAATTAAACCTATCCATTCTTCCAGGCAAATATCCTAAACTGCTGTATAGAGGGTTATTTGCAGCATATTTATATACTTTTAATTCAGTGATACCAATAGTTAAAGGACCACTAACAACATAATTTTCTCCGTCTTTACCATCATAATATTCTGCAGGTATATTATTCCAATCAGAGCCGCCCGGTATCCAACTTCTAGTATTATCATTAAAGAAATTGTATATAGGAAGTTTATCTCCTTGAAAGCTTGCTTTAAATAACCAGCTTTTAAAATTTTCTGCAGGAAACTGATAATTAGGATCATTATAATCTTCAGGAAGTTTAAATGGATCTTCATCAGCAGGAACATCATCCGGAAGTTTTTCAGGACCTGTATCAGGTGCCTCACCCGATGAAGAGCTGCTTGATTTATTATAATAATACCTAGGATTAAAGAAATGCCCTCCGCATGACATCATAAAAATAGATATTATAAGCAAAAATAATAAATAAATCTTTTTCATATAATTTTCCTTACAATTTATAAACAATAATTAATTATCCTTTAAATGCTAGACCTAATGTTATACCAAAATCTAATGAGTTGATATAATAAGATTTTAATGGTGTTTCTAATGTAAAATTAGGATCTTTAACAGGCTCCATTAACTTATACAAACTATCCGGCATTGTTATATATCCAGGTGAATATACATTAAATCTTGTATAAGCACCTAATATTACCTCAACTCTGTCATTTACAGGCTGATTATATTCTATCATAAATTTCATACTAAACATTACAGGATTCATATTTTTGATCATAAAATCTGTTACTATTATTTCACCTATTTCTGGGAAACCAGCCATCTCTTGGTCAAAATATGCTAAATATTCAGGAGATAAATCTGCAATTAATTTTCCTCCTATATGTAAACCTAATGCTAATCTACTATTTAAGAAATAAGCTTTAGTTCCAACACCAAAACTTATTACAGGAGCATAACTAACATTTATATAAGCAGCTGCTGTAACATCTCCTACTTTATTACCAGCAATCTGTCCTGCAAATCCATTTCCAATACCTATAGAAACAAATAAACTCATACCGCTGAATTTATCTGGAGCCATACCATTAAACCATCTTTCAGAACCAAATAAATAACCAAGTTCCGCTTCACCATCCATAGTATATCCTACAGACCCCTTCATATATGCAGCACCTATTTTAGCTAAATCTTCTTTACTGATAGAAGGTAGTGTTGCTGTACCATTAAAATTTGCCTTTAATGCCCAAATAAAACCTTCGTCAAAACCATGCACCAGTGAAAAACTAACTAGTAGTAAAATGTTAATAAATATCTTTTTCATAATAAAATAATTTTCTCCATATATTAAAAATCGACATAATAATAAAAATGTTTATATGTGAATTGTACTATCTTTTAATTTTTAGTAAATACTGTTTTTATATGGTTTTACAAAAAATTTACCATTATCTTTATTTAATAACCAAAAACACTACATATCAAACATATATTTTAGACACTTAATAATTTTTGTATTAATTTTTATAGACATTTTTTGCATAATGTTGATTTTTACATAGTTAATTTATACTATTTTATTATGTTTAATTTTTAATACTATCCTTATAATATTTAATTGTTTTATAAGGAGTATTTAATTGAAAATTTATTATGTTACTATACCAGTTAACATAATCAAATCTATTAACTTCAGACATTATAGAATGTTTTTCATCAGAATGTATATCATATTTTGGAAACATCATTGCTATAGTTTGAATAATATAATATGAGAATATATTCTTTAATGTTTCATTATCAATTGATGAATTTAAAAATTGATAAGTACTTATTATGGAAATTGATTTGCAAGGTCTTATATTATTATTTTCACATACTATTCTATCTACAAATCCTCCATCAGAAATAGATTTAGCACTCATTCCCCTATAATTTGAAGTTAATGGCATATTCACTATCACTATAGAACTATCTCTAAATTCATTAGCAACTATCCTCCAATACAAAGATGTAAATATAAATAATCTTTTAGCATCAATAAGTTCATTCCTTCCTTTTACAGGACTATTCCAAACATTCAGTATACTCTGTTCATAAGAAGGTGCTATATTTTCTGCTATTACTTTTAGAGGAGTTCCATATTCATATCCGAATAATTTTTTTATATTTGCACTGGTTTCATTTGAAAGTGAATATAATATATCTTTCTCTAATTGATTGTAATCTATATTCTTTATATCTATAAAATCTCTTTTAAAAATATCTGAATTTTCTATTATTATTTTTCTATTGTCTGAATAAAATTTATTATCATCAATACCATTTTTCAAATTGTATTTTATTTTATAACCTAATATATCATAAGTAAGTTTTGATAAATCATCATCGAAAATATCAAGAAAATCACCAGGAGTAAAACCGACAATACTATCATCTTTTATATAAGTTATATTAACATCATATACTTTATCTTTATTAAGAGGTTCATTACTTTTTTGACATGATAAAAAGAATATCAAAAACAAAAATACTATATTACTCAGGTATTTCACCGCTTACACCTATAGCTTCAACTTTTTCAGTATCTATATAATATTTTATCTCTCTTGCTCTTACTACACTATCTTTTTGTTTTAAATAAGGACTTTCACCCCAAAGCCTCAAATATTTATCTTCATCAAAATAAGTAGCCCAAGCACTTTGAGAATTCATATCTTTACCCTCTACATGTACATTTCCATTAGCACGGAGTTTTTCTTCATCATTAAACATCTGCATAGTAACTGATGTTATTTTGATACTTCTATCCTCTACATAGGCTTTAGGACTTCCGCTTACCGTAGCAACTTTTGTATCAGGATCTAAATGAAGCAAATCTCCTTCTAATGATAAACTTTCATCATAATCAATCATAACAACATCATTATGAAATATAACATCTTTAAACTTTTCGTCTTTTTTATATTCTATCCATTCACCAAAAGCTATAATCCCTCTGTCAGGTATTCTAACGGAAGGATCCTGATACATATAGATATGTTCATTATCTATTTCATACTCTATATATCCGCCCTTAAGTATCATATTCTCTTCATAAAAATAAGCTGTTACATTTCCATAAGCATATAAAGTACGTGTATTATTGTCTTTTCCTCCATATTCATTCAAAAACAATCTGTCTGCTACTACAATATTATAATTACTTACATTACTATTTTTTTTATTTGTTTCAGAAGAATTAATATAATTATTAGTTTGAAGTACATATATCTTACCTCTTCCCATAACATTAGCAGTAGCTGTTCTAGCATTATACTCTAATATTTCACCTTCAAGTCTGTCAGCACCTTGATAAAGTCTAGGATTGCCTGTAAGAAGCGCTGTTTCAGCATCCATATCATAAATCAAATTATCAGCATATCCGTCCGTTTTTCTTTTACTTTCTCTATCAACATGTGTTAAATGTACGTTACTAATAGCTTTAGCTATTGGAGTATTAAAATCTCTCTCCATAAATGAACTTCTTATAGTCATATTATTTGTAGGAGATTTTAACACAGGTTTATTCTTCACATAAGCATATCTAGTTTTACCATTATAGCTTGCATATCCGCCTGTTATTGTAGAACCATTTGTTTTACTTAAAAGTCTAACTCCTCCGCTAAATGTAGCTAATTCTGTTTCCTGATAGAATGTCATAACATGACTTGTAATTACTGCAGATGAGTCCTCCATTTTAGAATTACCTGTATATTGAAAAACTTTTGTTTTATTATTATAAGTGAATTTATCGGCACTTCTTCTTGATTGGGCGATTAATGACAATGCCAATATAAATAATATAACTGTAACAAAAACTTTATTGACCTTCAGCAACTGGAACTCCTATAGCATCACCTTCATCAACTTCATTATATATAGTAATATGCTCTAAACCCATATCACCTTCCATACTGCTTCCTGTAAGCCAACTTCCATCTTCCTGCTCTACTCTAATAGGAACTGGGCTTCTAAATTGCTGTTTTTCATTATCCCATTGCAAATACTCTGTATAAAGTATTGTATTATTTGATGCTTTTACTATTACGTTTGTATATATTTGAGTAAATAATGTTTCCTGATTTATAGTTATAAATTCACCAGACAAACTAGCAGCTATAGTATTATTAGAATCATATGTATATGTTCTGCTTTCATAAAGTTCAACCAATTTCTGTTTATTATAGAATTTAGCATTGGTGGCAAAAGAATCTAACTGTTTAAAATTAGTATCATAATTTTCTCTTCTAAAACCATAAAATTCCATATCAGGTGGAGGAACAAAATTATCTTCTTGTTGGAATTCTTTACCAAGATTATTAAAATTAGTGCAGGAAACACATAGTATTAAAGACAAGATGCTAAAATTTACTAACAATTTCATTATAAATACCCTTAGATTTGAGTATCATATCTATTACCACTCTAACTGCACCGTATCCGCCTCTTTTATGAATTATAACATTAGCAACTTTTAAAGCTTCATTATGAGCATCTTTAGGAGAAAAAGATATTCCTACATATCTCATAACACTCAAATCTATTAAATCATCACCTATATAAGCTATCTCTTCTTTTTTTAAACCATATTTTTCCATTAAAGTTAAAATAACAGGCATTTTATTTTCCTGACCAAGTATCAAATCTTCAAACCCATGCCTTCTAAATTTATCAAATCTTGTTTTTATGGCATTAGAATTGCTTCCGGAAATAACTGCAATTTTTATACCAGCTTTTAATGCTAAAACTACCCCCATACCATCTTGAGTATTAAAAAATTTACTTTCAACACCATTATCATCAAATATTAATCTGCCGTCAGTCATAACTCCGTCTATATCTGATACTAAAAGCTTAACTTTCTTTAATTTATTTTTATTTAATAGATATGAAATATAATCTCTGATATTCATTTTAAGAAACTTTTATTAAAGTATTAGGACAAAACATTTTGGGGCTTACAGGACTCGAACCTGCCCACCCGGTTTAGGAAACCAGTGCTCTATCCTGATGAGCTAAAGCCCCTTATAATAAAGAAGCTATCAAGTTTTATAAAATCGGAGAGTGTGGGACTCGAACCCACATGGGTGTTAGCCCGGCGGTTTTCAAGACCGCTGCTCTACCAATTGAACGAACTCTCCAAACAAATATAAAAGGTATTATAACATATATAAAATTTATTTCAAGTTTTTTTTAAATTTTTATAAATTAAAAATTCATTCGTCTTTAAAAAATGCTCTTCTGAAGTAAAGTCCATGTGCAGGTGCTGTAACAAATGCTTTTGACCTATCTTCACTCTTTAGTATATCTTCTATAAAATTAGTAGGCATTTTCTTTTTTTGACCTTCTACTAAAGTACCTACTATAATTCTAACCATATTATGTAAAAAAGCATTGCCCCTTATTATAAAATATATTGTATCTCCTTTTCTTATAGCTTTAAGTCTCTCTAAATATCTAAATTTAGAATCATTTTCATCTTCTGTAGAACAAAAAGAAGTAAAATTATGCTCACCTATCAAATATTTAGCATATTCATTAATCAACTTCTCATCTATAACATTTTTTCTATAGAACCATGCATATCTTTCATAGAAAGGAAAAGATGTACTACTGTTATGAACTATATATAAATATTCTCTAAATGTAGCTGAAGCCCTTGCATTAAAGTTATCAGGCATTTCTTCAGCTTTTATTATTCTTAAATCTCTATCCAAATACGAATTCAAAGCTATATGAACCTTATTAATAGGAACAAGCATTTTAGGGACTCTAAAATTTGCAACCTGTCCTAAAGCATGAACCCCAGCATCCGTTCTTCCGCATCCGTATATAGTTATCTTTTCTCCATATACCTTTTGAACAGCCTTATATATCTCACCCTGAACAGTTCTCAAATTAGGCTGTATCTGCCAACCATAAAAATCTGTACCGTCATATTGTATTGTTATCTTTATATTATTCATATCTACTAAAAAATAAAAGCCTATATAAATATTTATACAGGCTTTTGTATAGTTATAAAATTATATTATTATAAATCTGCAGGTATTGTAATATTTAATTTTTTAGCTGCATTAGTATTAATTTCTAATACAGGATTTTCCATATATTCTATAGGCATATCTGCAGGTTTAGCTTCACCTTTTAATATTTTTACTGCCTGATTAGCAGTTAATTTTCCTAGCTCATAATAATCTATACCATAAGTAGCAAGTCCGCCGGCATTAAGCATAGCAGCCTCTCCGCATATTACAGGTATATTAGCAGGTCCTGTAACACCTATAACATTAGCCATACCAGCTGATACCATATTATCTGTAGGTACATATATAACATCTACTTTACCTATTAAACTCTGAACAACTTGCTGTAAATCATTAGGAGTTGTTACTGTAGCATCTACATATGATAATCCTAATTCATTTGCTTTTGCTTTAGCAATATCTATTTGGAATTTGGAATTCTGTTCGCTGGAACTATATAAAAAACCTATATTTTTAGCTGAAGGAACTAATTTTTTTAGCAAATCCATTTGTTCTTTTACAGGAGTTAAATCTGAAGTACCTGTCACATTTCCTCCTGGCATTTTATTATCTGCAACCAATTTTGAATCTGCAGGATCTGTAACAGCTGTTACAAGTATAGGTATATCTTTAGTTAAATTAGCTACAGCCTGTGCTGCTGGTGTTGCTATTGCTAATATTAAATCTACTTTGTCATTAATAAATTTTTGAGATATTGTAACACAGTTTGCCTGCTCGCCTTGAGCATTTTGATAATCTATGACAATATTTTTACCATCTTCATATCCTGCTTCTTTCAAACCATCTACAAAACCTTTATTAGCTTGATCCAATGCATAATGCTCAACAAGCTGAAGTATTCCTATTTTTTTAAAGTCGCTATTTAAAGATGAAACACTAGCATTATCTTTTTTTGATGAACATGATGTAATAAACAAGATTGCAATTGACAAAGTAATAAATAACTTTTTCATAATAAAATCTCCTTTATAAAAAAATGACACAATTACTACTAATAGTATATAATACGAAAACAATAAAGTCAAATAAAATTTACAAATATACATTCATCATAATTGAATTTTATTGAAAATAATGTATTTTATGATATCATCATTGATAATATTTTAATTTGATATGGGGAATAAAAATTGATTAGACATTCCAGACCTACTATAAGAAAAAAAGATTTAGAATCTGCTTTGAAAGTAATGATTAGCGATAATCTTGCTACAGGTAATGTTATACAAGAATTCGAAAGAAGTTTTGCTAATTATTTCGGAAAAGGTTTTACAGCAATATTTGTTAATAGCGGAACTGCTGCATTAGAACTTATATTAAGACATTTAAAAGTTGGTGAAGGAGATGAAGTTATAATGTCATCTTTTCTTAATGCCTCACCTCTTCAAGTAGTTACAAGTTTAAAAGCTACTCCTGTTTTAATAGATATAGATGAAGACAGTTTCCAAATATCTATGGATAATGTTATAGAGGCTATCAATGAAAAAACTAAAGCAATTATAGTTTCTCATATGTTTGGAAATTGTGCATTAATTGATGAGCTTGCTGATATTAAAGTACCTGTTATAGAGGATGCATCTCATAGCTTGGGAGGAAAGTACAGAGATACTTTGCTTGGAAGTTTCGGAGATTTTGCATACTTCTCTCTTTCTGCAACTAGAATGATAACTTCAGGCGGTGCTGGAGGAATGATACTTACAAAGAAAAAAGGAATGGATGCTATAAGAGATATTATTCATTATGATAAAAAAGAAAATTTTGTAAGAAGATTCAATTATTGTGCCACAGATCTTCAGGCTTCAATAGGAATAGAAGAGCTTAAGCATCTTGAAAGAATGGTAGAAGTGAGAGGCGATATAGCTTCATTTTATGATAATGCAATACTTGAAAGTAATTTGATGAAATTATCTACTCATGATAGTGAAAGCCCTTCATATTACAGATATGTATGTATGCTTAACGGCAGCATGAATATATATGATGCTATAAAAATGTTTGAAAGACATAATGTAGAAGCGGCTAGACCTATATTCAAGCCTTTGCATCAGTATCTTAATTTACCTAATGAGAATTATCCTAATACTGAGAATGCATATTTAAAAAGCATATCATTGCCTATATACCCTACTTTGCAAAAAAATGAGGCTGAACTCATTTGCAAACTTATAAAGCAAATAAGATAATAATATACTTTTTAGCGATTATACGGGAAAATCCTATGGAAATATTTGAATATGATTTTATGCGTAAAGCTTTCCTAGTAGGTATTATGCTTGCTGTGATAATACCTTGCATAGGTGTAGTTGTTGTATTAAAAAGGCTTTCTATGATAGGAGATGCTATTTCTCATACTTCGCTTGCAGGTGTTACATTCGGACTAGTTTTTAATATAAATCCAATAGTAGCTTCAATAATATTCTGCATACTGTCTGCATTATCAATAGAGTTCATAAGAAAAAAAATAGCTAAATATGGTGAGATGTCTATATCGATAATAATGTCTTTATCTATAGGGATTGCTGGGCTTCTTTCAGGGTTCGTAGCTAACAATTCAAACTTTAACAGTTTCTTATTTGGAAGTATTGTTGCTATAAGCGATTTTGAATTGAAATTAGTAATATTAATAAGTTCTATATCAATACTAATATTCATTTTCTTATACAAAGAAATTTTTTATATAACTTTTAATGAGAGATTGGCAAAACTTTCAGGAGTGCCTGTCAATAGAATTAATTTTATTTTCACAATATTAACTGCTGTTACTGTATCAATATCAGCAAGGGCTGTAGGAGCTTTAATAGTTTCATCGATGATGGTAGTTCCTGTTGCCTGTTCTATGCAAATTGCTAACAGTTATAAAAAAACTATTATTTTTGCTGTGATATTCAATCTATTTTTTACAATATTAGGGATATTTATTTCATATTATCAAGGTCTTAAGCCTGGGGCTACTATAGTTTTAATAAGCATAATTACTTTTATAATTATAATATTATTAAAGTCTTTATTATCATCAAGGCATAATGTATCATAAAATTCTATTACATCTGCCACCATCTAGATTTATAATCTAATTTGATACTATAATATTAAATTTTTTTTTTTGCTTTTTCTGTAACTATAACACCCACCCTAATTTTTTTTAAATAGAAAAATATTTAACGCACGCAGAACAAAATTAAAAATATAGATTGATTAAAAATAGAATTTAAATTATATCAAAAAACTCGTACATCGTGCGTTTAATAAAATTCTAAATTTAATCAAAGCTTGGGCGGGTGCTGAAAATTCTAATTAGGTAAAAAATATAATGAAGATTAAAGTACAAAATGAAACATCAAAGAATAAAGGGCAGGGAATTAAAATAAAGTTAAATAAAAAAGGCTTAAATATTAGTCATATTCAAGCCCTTTTCATTATTTCTAATTTATGTTATTTATTATTGTGCTGCTCCGAAAGAAGGTAAATACCAAGTAATACCAGTAGTAGATGCAAAGCTAACAGGAACTCCTGTGTTTTCATTATTAGAATTATTAACATCCATCTCAAAATACCATTCTAAATCTTCAACAGGAGTAATATAAAGCTCTGCATAAGCTGACCAAGCTAAAGAATGCTCAAGCTTAGAACCTTTCATACCATAATCAGTAATAGAATAACCTATACCAGGCTCTAAATAAAGAGAAACTATATCGCTGTTTGCCTCTAAAGCTAAAGTAGGAAGTATAGCTACAGTATAAGTTTCTCTATCAAGCACATCACCTGTAGTTGTAGGTATAACTACGCTGTCTGATAATACTTCATAACTTCCAACAGATTTTCCTTTAGCACCTAAAGAAGTATCATAAGTCACTTTGATGAAAGGATTAAGCGTAACATTTCCAACTGAAGCACCAAAATATAATCTGAAATCAAAACCAAAAGATGAAGCTGTATATGTTTCTGATGCAGTTTTAGTTTGATTCATACCATATTTTACTATTAATCTTATTTGATTGATCAAATCCATTCCTGTATAGTATCTGATTTGAGGATCTAAGCTAATACCCATGTAATTATCGTAAGTATTATCTAATTTATCTTTTACAGCTACTTGAATAGGAACTACTATCCTTAGATTATTAGCTAAAGCATTAACAGCTAAAACAGGAGTATGTACATCTAATTTATATCCTTCAGAATAAGTATAATTATAACCAAGTCCTATACCTATTATATCAGAAGTATAACCTATACCAGCTGAAACTGTTGCATCTAATTTAGTATTTGCTGAAGAAGTTAAAATAGATCCCCAATATCCTGTATTAGCTCTGAAACCAACAGTACCTTTAATACTATCATTTCCTAATACAAAACCTAACTGATCCATTCTTGCTCTGAATTGATTTCCGTCTGTAAGAAAATCAATCCAATCATTGTTGTTGCCGTACATAGCAAATACTAAAGAATTTGTAATTGATAATAAAGCAATCATAGTTAATAAAATCTTTTTCATATTTCATTCTCCTAAAAAATTTCGAGAATTATAAGTTTTATTTACAAAAAAATCAAATTTATTTTACAAGAATATTTTAATTAGACTAACATGAACAAACACTATCGCTATTAGGATGTTTATGTTTATGAGAAAGCTCATCATATATTTGCTTCTTCTCTAGTTCAACTAAAGAACCTTCTTCAAAGCAAAATACTCTGTTAGATATATTAGACATCTTCTCAACATCATGTGTAACCATTATTATAGTTACTTTTTTTTCTTTATTTAAATCCTGTAAGATTTTGTATATTAAGTCAATAGTTTCTCTGTCCACACCATTTGTAGGCTCATCTAGTACAAGTAAATCTGGTTCTGATATTAATGTCCTAGCTAAAAATACCCTTTGAATCTGTCCGCCTGAAAGCTTTGATATCATTCTATTTTTATATTTTTCCATACCTAAAAGCTCTAATGCATTAATAACTTTAATACTATGAGTCTTATTTGGAAATTTAAACAAACCTATATCAGCAAAATTATTGGACATAACTATCTCATAAACTGTAGCAGGAAAATTAACAATTTTAGAATATGCATTCTGTTCCAAATACCCTATTCTTTTCCAGTCTTTAAATTTATTTATGTCCTCTTCATATAATTTGATGCTTCCTCTGAATTGGTTAATCTCTCCTAAAATAAGTTTTAATATAGTACTCTTCCCTGCACCATTAGAACCTATTATAGATACAAAATCCCCTTTATTAACATCAAAACTTATACATTTAAGTATATCATCAGAAGTATATCCAAAATGTACATTTTTAAATTCTATAATCTTATTCATAATATTATTTTAATTAAGTCCATTAGTCAAAGAAATAAAATTCTCTTCCATTACAGAAAAATAATCCTCTCCAGCATTAATATATTCTTCGCTTAAAGATTCTATAGGATTTAATGTAAGTATTTTTACTCCTGTTTCTTTCGCTATAGAATCTACTAGCTTAGAACTTGAAAAATCTTCATAAAATATAGCTTTTACATTATTATTTTTTATAAAAGCTATAGTATCAGACATAGCCTTAGGATCAGCCTCATCTCTTGCGATAGCAACTTGATTTAAAGAATATTCTTTACAAAAATGTCCGAAAGCTGGATGAGTTACTACCAAATTAGTATTTTGTACATTTAATAAAACATCTCTAAAATGATTATCCAATTCATCTAATCTGTCAGCATAAAAATTATAATTAGAATTGTAATAATCAGCATTAGCGGCATCTATTTCTGCCAATGCATTTTTTATATTCTCCATTTGTTTTTTAGCTTTTATAGGAGAAAGCCAAAAATGAGGATCTAATCCTTCATTATCAATATTAGAAGAACTTTCTATATATTTTAATTCCTTTATGCTGTCTTTAACTGTATCAACCCAATGCTCCATTCCTCCGCCATTATAAATAAATAAATTAGCCTTTGTTAAATTAGCCATATCTTTTGAAGTTATTTCAAAATCATGCGGTTCTGATCCTGCAGAAGTCATATTATATACATCCGCTTTATCTCCGCATATTTTTTTAGCAAAATCATACATAGGATAAATACTAGCATAAACTTTTAATTTATCTGAAGAATCTTGTTTTTGATTATTTTTTGAAGCATTACTGCATCCTACCAACAATGATAATATAAAAATGATTGTTAAAATTTTTTTCATTAATCTTTATATCCTTATAATTATTATATAATATTTTCAATTATATATGAGAATCATCAAATTTCAATATGTTTTATCATACTAACATTATAAAATAATATATAAAGTTACATTATCAAAAATAAAAAGTTTTTACCGACAATATAAATAATATTATAAATTAAATTTAGGATAATTATGAAATATATTGTACATATTTTAATAGCAGCATTATTTATATTTTCATGCTCAACAGCAAAAGTTACTCATATAGAAGAACCAAAAAATGATTCTCTTTTTGGTAGAAAATTTAAATTGGTAAGTATATATCCTGATATGGATATTACAATAGAATTCACACCAGATACAATATATGGTTTTTCTGCTGTTAATAATTATTCATCTTCATATACTATAGATGGAGATATATTTAACATATTATCTATATCAATGACTAAAAAATCTGGTACAAGTGACAAAATTGCTGCTGAAATAGAATATCTTAATATGCTGCAAAATGCTACTTCCTATAAAATTAATGGAAAGCAATTAATAATATATACATTATTATCCAGTGAAAATTTAGTTTTTGAAGAATTTTAAGCAATATTGTATAATATATATAGGATATTTTAATGGCTAGAAAGTTTATTTTAATACTAAGTTTAACTATAATAATATTTATAAGCTCCTGTGCTACAACATCGCAATCAATAAATATATCTACAAGTACTTTAAATGGAAAAACTTTTCAGCTTACAAATATGTTTGCAGGACGAGGAATTACAATATCATTTTATAATGATGAATTTTACGGATACAGCGGATTCAATACATATCTTGGAAACTATGAAATGCGCAGAGGTAATATGATAATATTCACCGATATGGTAGTTACTAAAATGGGCGGTACTTCAGAAGCGGTAGAAGAAGAAAAAAAATATATAGAACTGCTAAGCAAAGCATCTTCAATAGAACTTACTAGCAATACTCTCACAATCACTACTTTAGATAATGATACACTTATATTTAAAAGAATAAAATAATAATGAAAAATAAAAAATTTATATATTTGATATTGGGCATTATTATATTCATAAGTTTATGGTATTTTGCTGCTTTAAAAATAAATTCTGAGATAATATTTCCAAATATACCAAATATATTAAAAAAATTTATAGAAATAATATCTGAAAAATCATTCTATAAAGATTTATTATCAAGTTTATTTAGAGTATTAATAACATTTGCTTTATCTTTATTATTATCATTTATAATAGGAATATCAGCAGGAATATTTATGCCTATTAGATATACATTAATACCTATTATAAATTTCATAAGAACAATACCTACTATACCATTAATATTAGTTGCTATAATATGGTTCGATAATAATACAGTGCCTATATTCGTTTCTATGCTTGTTATTTTCCCAATAATGTATGATTCTATAACTAATGGAATAATAAGCGTAGATAAAAAATTAATAGAAATGTCAATATCATACAATGTATCTTTAAGAACTCAAATAATAAATCTTTATATACCATATATAAAACCATATATATTTACCGGAATATCGCAGTCTATGGGAATTACTTGGAAAAGTATATTAGCTGCAGAAATACTTGCTTTACCTACTTTGGGAATAGGAACTAAACTTTATGAATCTCATTTATATTTAGATAGCGTAAGTTTATTTGCTTATTGTCTTATTGCAATAATATTTAATGGCATATTTGAAATCATTATAAGGATAAATAATGACAAATAAAAAAAATGACTATACATTAAGATTAGAAAATATAAATCTTTCTTATAATGATTTAATAATATTTAAAAATTTCAATATAGATTTCCATTTAAATAAAATCAATATAATATTAGGTGCTTCAGGATCAGGAAAAACTTCCCTATTGAATATAATATCATCAAAAATAAATAAAGATGATAAAGCATTCGTATATCAAGAATCAAGACTATTGGATTTTTTAACTTCATACAAAAATATAGAATATGTATTAAAAGATAAAATAAAAAATAAAAATGATATTGACCAAATAATAAAGAATGCATTAGAAATGACGGGACTGATAAATAATATATACTCAAAACCTCATGAACTTAGCGGAGGAATGAAGCAAAGATTATCTTTAGCAAGAGCTTTGGCTTATGATTCAAATTTTATATTTATGGATGAACCATTACAAGGACAGGATATAAAAAGAAAAAAAGAACTTATTGACATAATAAAAAATATACAATCAAAAACAAATAAAACATTTTTCTATGTTACTCATGATGTATCAGAAGCAGTTATGCTTGGAGATTATGTATATATATTATCAAATAAAAATAACTTTACTCAATTAATATTTGAAACATATATTGAAAATAATGATACAGAAAATCAATTACAATATCATCAATCTCAGCAAGCAAAACTGACGGATATACTTATAAATAATTAATTATGCTGCTGATGTAGTTTTAAGCAAATAAATAACATAAGCTACATAAACTATTAAGAATATACAACCCTTTATTTTACCTAAACTTTTTCCTTTTGCTGTAAAAGCTAAAAGTAATAAACCAGCAAATACCATAATAGAAAAGTCTATTAGATAATTTTGAGTTTTACTTAATATAATTCCTCCGAATTTAAATGAAGCCATAGATGATATTCCAAGAACTCCGCCTACATTAAATATATTACTTCCAACTATATTTCCTATAGATATATCAGCTTCTTTTTTGATAGCAGCTATTACACTTGTAACAAGCTCAGGTATGCTAGTTCCAACTGCAACAACTATAAAACCTATTATATGCTCGCTTAGGAAATTTCTAAATATTCCTGTAACACCTTTAATAAAAATATCAGAACCGAATGCTAAAGCCAATATAGCAACTATTATTTTAAATATTGCTCTTCCTATAGAATGTGTTTTAGTAGATGATGATACTTCCTTTTCAAAAGCAGCTAATTCATCTTTATCTTTTGATATTACACTATATAAATAATAAATATATATGCATAATAAAATAAGAAGTATTACTCCTTCAATTATAGATATCTTATCTCCTGTTAAACTTTTAGTCTCTATATTAAAAAGCATAATTCCTAATGCGGCATACATTATAAACATAGATATCATAGAAACATAATATGACTTTTTACCAGCAGACATACTCATAAATAAAGCCGATACCCCAAGTACAAAAACCACATTAAATATATTACTTCCTATAACATTACCTACAGCAATAGCGCTCTCTCCTCTCAAAGCCCCGAATAAACTTACAAAAAGCTCAGGCATAGATGTACCCATAGCAACAACAGTAAGTCCTATAACTATAGGCGGAATTTTAAGCTTATTGGCTATCATAACACTTCCATCTACAATATATGTTCCGCCCAAATATAATAGCAATACGCCAGCTACCGTAAAAACTATATTCAACACAATATTTTCCATCGAATTATTTCCTTTTAATTTAATATATTTAATTATTCAGTTTTATTTTCTGTATTGTTTGTACTTTCTGTTTTTTCTGTATTATTTTCTGAATTTTCTGATGAAGGTATTTCAGAATTATTATCTTCTATTTTAGATCTATCTTTTTTACTTAATGCTGATGCTATAAATACTATTATAAATATTAATAATATAGCAAGCACCAATGCCGTAGAAAGCCATAATGGAGAAAGAACCCATACCCAGCTCCAAGGAACTGCATTAAATAATTTTAATATAACAAATATTATTCCTAAAAATGCAAAAAAGATAACAGCTATATTCAATACTGAAAATTTATTAGCAACTGCCACTTCAGATGTACCAGAATTTTCTTGTTTAGTATTATCTGATGAACTATTTGAAGCATTATCAGAAGCTTTCTTATTTTTGAAAAACATAGAATCAAAAGCCAATGCAAATATTACAAGTATAACTTCTATTAATAATATGCTTAGAACAAAATACCAACTTAAATCAATTAACGCTTTTGATACTTTTAATAAAGACAATATAATTATAAATACTGGCAGTAATCTTGAAGAAAAATTTAGTAAATTCTTAATAAGATATAAAGTTGCCATAGTAAAAACATTTTTCACTTTTCCCATAATATAAATCCTATAAAAAATATATCTAATAATATATATTATTTTCATTAAATTTTAAATAAGTATTTATAATATTTTTACATTAAATAAAGATGGTATGGGACAAGAAACAATCCCATACCATAATTATGAATTTATTTAGGGTTACTCTGGTTTCACTTGTATAACTAATATTTTGAATGCTTCTAAGGCTTTCAATGAATGAGGAGCATTAGCAGGAATTAAAATAGATTCTCCAGATGATATTTCAAATGAAACGACATCGACTGTTATTTCTGCCTTTCCGTCAATCACTGTAACCAAAACATCTCCTGTGCTTGTATGTGTGGGAATTTCTTTACTTTTATCAGCTGATATTATTGTCATAGCTAAACTTTTTCTATCAACTAATGAAAGCATAGATATATCTTTAATTGCTACTAAATCTTTTAAAGAGACTACCTTTTTATAATCTATATTGTTAATATAATTCCCCATATATAAAAACCTTAACTCATTTACTGCTATTATCTAACTTATATATATAAAAATCTGTTGCTGCAGCAACAAAAAAGATTTTTTTATAAAAATATCCACTATTAACTAATAATAAAAAATCATGCTTTTAATTTTTTAGCAGCCTCTACAAATCCTACAAATAAAGGATGAGGATTAGTAATTCTTGATTTTAATTCAGGATGAAACTGAACACCTATCATAAAAGGATGATCTTTTATTTCTACAATCTCAACTAAATCAGCATTTTTCATACGTCCTGTTACAACAAATCCAGCTTTTTCCATTACTTCTATATATTCATTATTGAATTCATATCTATGTCTATGTCTTTCACTAATTTCAGTTTTATTATATAGTTTATTAGCTAAACTTCCTTCTTTTATATCGCATGCAAAGGCTCCCAATCTCATAGTACCGCCTTTTAATATGCTTTTTTTCTGTTCTTCCATAAGCGTGATTATAGGGTTTTTAGCATCTTCTTTAACTTCTATTGTATTGGCATCTTCTAATTTAAGTACATTTCTAGCAAATTCAACGCTCATAAGCTGCATACCTAAACATATTCCTAAATAAGGTATTTTATTTTCTCTTGCATATCTTATAGCCTGTATTTTACCCTCTATTCCTCTCTCTCCGAATCCTCCGGGTATTATAAGCCCTTGAATATCCTTAAAATAATCTGCTATATTATCTTTATTTTCTAATTCTTCAGCAGAAATCCATTCTATATCAACGTTAATATCATTATATATGCCACCATGATTCAAAGCCTCTATCAAAGATATATATGCATCTTTCATGGATATGTATTTTCCAACTATAGCTATTCTAACTCTATCATTTGTTATAGAAATATTTTTCTGCCTGATTATTAAATCTGTCCATTCAGTTAAATCTATTTTGGCAGTCTGCAATTTAAAATGTTTGCATACAACATCTGAAAGTCCTTGCGATTCAAGCATTATAGGTACATTATAAATATTAGGCTCATCAAAGTTTTCAAATACATTTTCTTTTGGAAGATTACAGAACAATGCTATCTTTGATTTATGAGAATCCTGCAAATGCTTACTTGTTCTGCATACCAAAATATCAGGTATAATACCGCTTTGCATAAGCTCTTTTACACTATGCTGAGTAGGTTTGGTTTTTATTTCTTCAGATGAACTAATAAATGGTATCAATGTTACATGTATATATAAAACATTATCCTGACCTAATTCTGTTTTTACTTGTCTTATAGCTTCAATATAAGGTAAAGATTCTATATCACCTATAGTTCCGCCTATTTCTGTTATTACTATATCAGTCTTTTTTATATCATTTTCTCTATATATTCTTCTTTTTATTTCATTGGTAATATGAGGTATAACTTGAACAGTCTCTCCTAAATATTTACCCTCTCTTTCCATATTTATAACATGCTGATATATTTTGCCTGTTGTTACATTACTGAATTTATTTAAATTTTCATCTATAAATCTCTCATAATGCCCAATATCCAAATCTGTTTCTGCCCCATCATCAGTAACAAAAACCTCACCATGCTGAAAAGGGCTCATAGTGCCAGGGTCAACATTGATATAAGGATCAAATTTTTGTATAGTTACACTTAATCCCCTAGCTTTTAAAAGTCTTCCTAATGAAGATGCTGTTATTCCCTTTCCTAAACCAGATACAACTCCGCCTGTTACAAATATGTATTTAGTATTCATATAATCCTCAATTAATTATTTTATTTTTATTTATTATTATCAAACCTTTTAACATTATCATAAATTATTATTAAATCAAGTAATTATTAATTTTTAATTCAATCTATTTTAAATATTTTTCAAACCAATCGGTAATTTCTTTTAGTCTTCTAAGTCTGTGCTTAGGTTTTCCGCTTCTTGAAAGTTCATGATTTTCACCTTTAAATAAACATATCCTAGATTCAACACCATAATATTTTAAAGCAGTAAACATTTGAAAAGCCTGACTCTGATAGCATCTGTAATCTTCTTCGCTATGTATAAATAATGTAGGAGTCTTTGCATTATTAGCATATTTTAGTGGCGACTGTTCCCATAACTTATTAAAACCGCTGCATACATCTCCGCCTAATTCATCAGGATTGAAATAATAACCTATATCAGTAGTTCCAAAATCATCTATCCAATTTGATATAGAACGCTGAGAAGCTGCACATTTAAATCTGTCAGTATGCCCTATTATCCAGTTAACCATAAATCCGCCATAAGAACCGCCTGTTACACCTACTCTGCCTTTATCTATATTGGTATATTTTTCAAGAACAATATCAGTAAACTTCATTATATCTTCATAATCTATAGTTCCGTATATTCTTCTTATATCAGCGAATGCATTTCCTTTTCCTTCGCTTCCTCTAGGATTGCAGAAAAATACAAAATACCCCATATTAGCCCAAACCTGCATTTCATTAAAGAATATTTCTCCGTAAGCAGTTTTCGGCCCGCCATGTATATCAAGTATTGCAGGATATTTTTTATTAACATCATAATTTATAGGCTTTAATACCCAGCCATCTATTTCAAAATTATTAGGAGTCTTGAATGAAACTTTCTCCGGTATTGATAAACTTTTTTCTTTTAATATATCTTCATTAAAATGAGTTAATTGCTTTTCTGTTTCCTTATTAATACAATATATTTCTTCTAGTTTCAAATCTCTGAAAGCTATAAAATATATATCATCATTATTAGAAACATCAAAATAATTAACTGCTCCTTGTTTATTAGTTATATTTTTTATATTTCCTTTTAAATCTAAGCATTTAATATGAGCATTTTCATTTTCTGTGCCTATGAAATATATTTGATTTTTATAAACTCTAATATCCTTACCGCCTCCGAAGGAACAATCGGTTCCTATCATATTTCCAAGTCCATTATCATAATGATATACAAGATTAATATTATTATTTTCATCTATTAAATATAAACTGCTGTTTTCATTGAGTCCGTATTTTTTCATATCTGTCATAACAGAAATAATTTTTTCTTTATTATCATCATCGATTATAAAATCAGCGAAGTATATTGCATATTTATTATAATCTATAATATTTTTTTCTTTTATATTATTAATATCATTTATATCATATAAACGAAGTTCAGAAGTAGTAGGAGATTTATCTTTAAAAGAGTTTATAATACATAATACTTTACAGTCTTTATATTTAAAAGAATTAACATTACTGTATTCATCTGTAATGACAGTTAATTTATTTTCTTTTTTATTATAATGATAAAGTCTATCCCTTTTCTTGTTTGTTATACCTACATTATTAATCCAAAAAGGAATTTCATCAAATACTTCATAATCAATTTCTTCTTTAGCCCATTCTAAATAATTATCTTCTTTTCTTTTTTTATCTCTGTTAATATCATAAATTGCTTTTATCAAAAAATTATTTTCATCTATAGAATATAAATCTATTACTTCAAGTTCAATATTAAATAAACTTTCAGCCTCTCCTCCGTTTATATTAATAGAATAAATTAAAGAATAATCAATAAACTCTTCATCTTTTTTACTTTTCAATTCTTCATCTCTTAATGATGATTTAAATATCACAGTATCATTATCAAGCCAAGAAACAAGAGAAGCATCTTTTACTGAAGTGAGTTTATAAATTTTATTTTTCTCAATATTATAAATAAAAGCATCTGAAATATAATTATTATTCTCATAATCCTGATTGCTTTTAACAAACAGTAAATTTTTATTATCCTTTGAAAGATCTATGTTGGATAAAAAATTGAATTTCAAAAAATCTTTGATGTTTAAATTTTCCATATAAAAATCCATTATTAAATAATTATGTTACCTAATCAAATTTGAATAGTCATAAGCTATATTAGCAGCAACACGGCAATTATTATAAACTAGCTCTTTATTAGCTTTAAGACTTTTATTTTCTGTAACACTATGAAGCTTAGCCAATATAAAAGGTGTAACGTCTTTTCCAGATATGTTTTTATCTCTAGCCTCTTTTACTGTTTCATCTATTATTTTATTAATGTAATTTTTATCCATTTCATATTCTTCCGGTATAGGATTACAAACTAAAACTCCCCCATTTAAACCTAATCTCCATTTTGTATCAAGTATATTAGCTATATCTTTTGTAGTATCTATTTTATAATCAACTTTATATCCGCTTTCTCTTGTATAGAATGCAGGAAAATTTTCTGTTTTATAACCAAGAACAGGTATTCCGAAAGTTTCAAGATATTCTATAGTAAGCCCTATATCAAGTATTGATTTTGCTCCAGCACATACAACAGCAACATTTGTTTTGCTTAATTCCTGCAAATCTGCTGATATATCAAAAGTTTCCTGAGCATATCTGTGAACTCCTCCTATTCCTCCTGTAGCAAATACTTTTATTCCTGCTAAAGAAGCACCTATCATAGTAGTTGTTACAGTAGTAGCTCCGTCTTTTTTTAAAGCAAGCATAACAGGCAAATCTCTTCTGCTTGATTTAGCTATATTTTTATTGGAGCCCATATATTCAAGTTCTTCTTTATTTAAACCTACTTTTATTCTTCCTTTTATTATTGCAATAGTAGCTGGTACTGCATTATTTTCACGTATGTTTTTTTCAGAGTTTAAAGCACTTTCAACATTTTCAGGATAAGGCATGCCATGTGATATTATTGTACTTTCTAATGCCACAACAGCTTTCTTCTCATGTAAAGCCTCTTTCACTTCTTCGCTTATATCTAAAAATTCTTCTAAATTATTCATATTTATTCTCCAATATTTAATTAACTATATTAATTTTTTATTATCTTTTAATTTTGAAAATATCTTCTACTCTTTTGGCAACTTTTTCAAAATTAGTATTATCATTTACAGTTTCTTCACTCTCTAAAGCAAACATAGCCATAACAGCAGCAAACTTTACTTTATAATCTAAATCATAATCATGAAATATAGAATATACAATTCCAGCCATAAAAGAATCTCCTGCCCCTGTAGCATTTACAATATTCACTTTTGGAGCTTTAAGATAATATGCTTCATTAATATTATTATAAGTGCCATAACATATACCTAAAGCACCGAATGTTATATAAATTTCTTTGACGCCTTTTTCTAAAAATATTTTTACAGCCTCTTTTCCTTCTTCTATAGTATTTATATCTCTGTCAAGAAGAAAAGATGCTTCATTAGAATTAAGCTTCAAAGCATAAATATGTTTTTCTAATCCTTTTATATGTTCTGACTTTTTTATAGAAACGGCATCGGTAAGAAGTTTTTTATTTGGAAAGTTTTTTATAATATATTCAAATATATCTCTATTCATAACAGCATCCATAGTTATGAACTCAGCATTTTCTATAATATCTCTTATACTTTCTAAATACTTAATATTTATATTCTCATCTAAAGTATCCATATCAGACATAGCTATTTCCATATCTCTGTCATTATTCATAATAGCTATATATGAAGTGCTGCTTCCATTCCTTACTATATAAGAAACATCAACACCTAATGATTTAATATTATTGAAAAGTATATCTCCGAAAAGATCATCTCCTATAGAAGTAACAAATTTTATATTTTTTAATCCTATATTCGATAAGTTATTAATTATATTTCTTTCTACTCCTCCTGTACATACTCTTATTTTTCCGGGATTGGATTCTTTTAAAAGTATTCTGCTTTTTGAAAATCCTTGTATATCTATATTGGATCCGCCGATAGATAGTATATAATTTTTCATTTAATGCCTTTTATATAATAATTATAATAACTATAAACAAAAAAACTAAAAAAAATTAAAAATTAATTCATTTCGACTCTGTCTAAAATACTTCTAGCTAAAGATCTGGAATCTGCATTTTCTATATCGCTTGCCAAAGAGATTCCATAAGTAATGCGTGTTACTCTGCCATTAAAATTATTTTCTTTTAATGTTTTATAAATATATGATGCAGTTGTATCAGCTTCTAAAGATGCACTGAATGCTATCATTATTTCTTCTATATTATTTTTATTAACTCTTTCTATAAGTTCTTTTATTCTTATGTCGCTTATACCTATACCTTTTAGAGGAGATATAAGCCCTCCTAATATATGATAAACTCCATTATATTCTTCTGTCTTTTCTATGGCAAGCATATCAGGATAAGATTCTACAATACATATTTTATTATGCTCTCTTTTATCATTACTGCATATATCACAAATATCATTATCACTCAAACTATAGCATATATTGCATAACTTAATATTTTCATGCAAAGAAGATAAAACCTCTGAAAATTCTTTTAAATATTCATCATCACAGTCAAATAAATACAAGGCAAGCCTCATAGCTGTCCTTGTACCTATGCCTGGAAGTCTTGATATAATCTGTGTGAGTTTATCCAAAGATTGTATATTATTCAAAATGATTATTCCTTTTTATTATCATCATCATTTTTATTATTCATGTTATTCATCATATCATTCATCTTTGATATCATGTCTGGAGTTATGGAATCCAAAGAAATATTTATTTTACCGTCTTTATACTCTACAGAAGTCATTTTGCTTATATCATTAAACATCTGATTCATATCTTTAAAATTCATATTAAATAAATTAGGCTGAGGTTTAACTTGTTCTCTATCGATATCAGAATCTTCTTCTTCCAATTTTTTTCTTAACTCATTTACTTTAGAAACAGCTTCATTAATACTAGAGCTTATCATTTCTTCTAATAATTCTTTCTGATCCTTTGTTAAAAGGCTTTCATCTATACTAAAACTAGTTATATTATATGATTTATTCATAGTCAAAGATACTAAATTTCCTGCCGAACTATATTTTATACTATTTTCACTCATAATTTTACGCTCCTTTTTATTAATATTATAATAATATATATTCTTTTTAATAATTTATCAACAAGAATAAAGTTACATAAATTTGACTTTTTTATTCTAAGAATATAACATATACTGTACTAGGCTAATTGAAATCAAAAGAAAATTATAGATAAGAATGTTTATAAAAAAAATTATAATTTTAATATTTATATTTCCAACTATATTGCTATCTCAGCAAATAAAAAAAGAAATAGGCGAAACTTACGAAAAAGAAAATATAGCTGTCTTTGAAATACAAAGCACATCATCTAGATATGGAGAAGAATTAGGCCCTAAAATGACAGCATTAATAGAAAATTCATTAACAAGAATGAATAGGTTTAATATAGTAGATAGGAAAAATTTAGATAAATATTTAAAAGAAATGGAACTTCAATTAACTGGTATAACTGAAAAACAAGTAATTGAAGTTGGTAAAATATATGGATATTCAAAAGCAGTAACAGGTAAAATAGTATCTGCTAATGTTACCGTAGAATATAATGATGACGGTAGTTTCAGTTTATATTCTACAGTTGATATGGTGCTTCAAATAGTTGATGTTGAAACTACTAAAATACTTTACTCTTCACAATTACAGGGTTATGATTATTACACTACTAGTAGTTATCCTTCTTATTCTTTAAGGCAAAGTCTTATAGATAATGCCTGCAATAATTTAGCATATAAAGTAGAAAATAAAATGAGGAGTATATTCAAAATAACATTAACTATAGCAAATGTAGACGGCGGAAATGTTATACTACTTGCAGGTAAAAACCATGGAGTAAGTTCAAAAACTAGATTTAAAGTTTATTCCAAAAAAGAAGATATAGTACTGCCTTCTGGAAATGTAATAAGCGGAGGATATAACTATAAAGGTACTTTAAGAGTAAAAGAACTTAATAATGAATATTCAATAGCAAAAATATCAAGAGGAAATAATATACAGGCTGGTGATATTGCAAGGGAAACTGTTATAGGGGATTTTGGAATTGGAATATCATTAAATTATGCCTCATATAATATACAGGCTACAGAAAAAATATATCAAAGTAGTTTTAGACCAGATGCTGGAAAAATAAAAATCTCCCTAAATAAAAATGAATATGCTTTAGGACTGCATTTAAAAATAGGATATAATGGAGTATTATTCTCACCAAATTTAAGTTTAGGTATATTATTTGGTGACTTTTTAAAATCAAGTTATGCTGTAGATACTAGATTTAATTTCGATATTAATATAAATTTATATCAGGAAGTTTTAAGATTAGTAATTTCTCCTTATATAGGTATGGGAATATCCTTTACAACTATAGGAGAAGTAATCGGAGGAAATTACTATACTGATAATTACGGCTATTTAAAAAGCGGAGCTAAAATAGACTCAAGAGACATTATGTTTGGTGTAGGTGCAATAGCATCTTTACAATATAATGTTACAGATACTATAGGATTAAATTTAGGAGTCGGATATAGATTTTATACTAATCCTATTAATTTAGGCGTTTTTAGTGATGGTCAGGAAGTTTCTTTACCTGAAAAGATTAAAACGGTTAATCTTACAGGATTAGAATTTACATTTGGAGCATTTTTCATATTATAATGAGTACAAAAATTATATTAATATTATTTATCATATCAAACACCTTCTTTGGTGCTTTTTATTTTTCAGATATAGCTAAAGAATACGGTACTAATGAAAACAATAATACAGAAAAAAAACCTGTAATAGAAACAAATGAACAATTAAAAACAGATTATAATATAGACACAAACAGTATTGAATCCTTCTTTACTATGGAAGGAACTAATATTATAAATCAAAAAGGAGTTATAAGTTCTCCTGTTATATTAGAAGATAGTTATAAAAGTAATCCTTTCAGATATACAGAAGTTACATTTATTTTAACTGCATTTTTCTCATACACTTATGCTACTTATTTAACATTAGGTTTAAGCTCGATAGAAAATGCCAATGTAGTTACAACTTCCGGAAGAAGCAGATATAAAACTTTGTGGATATCATCTATGCTATTTGAAATAACTGCTGGAATATTCTGTGGTGCTGCTGTAGCATATGATAGCTATCAAAGAGTTTATGGTAAAAATAAAAATGAAGGATTCAGCTTCAGTTTTGTACCTTTTTATGAGCCTATAAATAAAGATGCCGGATTTGTATTTTCTTTGAATCATCCTCTTTAGAATTTTTCTAATAATTAATTAATATATTATTTAAAAATATATGACAATATAATATATATTTATATCTTTTGATAAAAATAAATTAACCTTTTGAAGGTATTATTCTTTTCTTTTTTAATTTTGGAAGTAAATTTCTGTTTATTAGAAGTAAATACGTTATGAAACATAGAGCTATCATTGATGCTAATATCAAGGCTCCCCTAATATTAATATAATTATCATTTTCTTTTATATCTGATAATGATGATACATTTTTAGTATTTTTTCTTTCTCCATCATTTTTAATGATTTTTATAATCTTCTCATTTTTAGTATCATCTAAATATCCGAATGTTTTCGCATAAGATAGTATATATTCTTTATCTGTTTTTAATCTTTCTATATTATTTGATATCTGAATTTTTCTTCTATTTAATTCTTCAACTTTCTTTTTTTTAGTTTCTATAATAACTTTTTTAGCATCTAATGTAAGAAATCCTTTAGGACTGAATATGAATACATATACCATAAAAGCTATTCCAACTAATATGATACCATAGAATATTTTAGAGCTGATTCTCACATTGAAATACATAAAATTATTAACCTTATTAAATATACAACTTATTATCGGAAGTAATTTATTAAAGTTAATACTATTACATATAAATATTAGAACCATATATATGTTTATATAGTGTTTTTAATATTTAAAATACTGTAATTATTTACTATTTTTATATTCTATAGAGTATTTACTGCATTTTTGTTTGAATTTCTATTATGGTTACTATTATCAAAGCACAATTAAGAGAAATTAAAACCTATTTTAAACTCTCAGTAAATTATAAAAAATGTCAATAAAAAAGACATGCCAAAAACAGCATGCCTTTTAAATTTTAAAATAATAAATAATTAACCTTTCTTCCCGCCCATATCCATGTACTGACTATACATAGGTGAAGGAAGCCCAAAACCTCCTGCTACAGGCATAGTTTCACCTGTTATAAATGAAGAATTATCGCTAGCAAAGAATAATACCGCATTAGCTATATCTTCAGGTGATGCAGGTCTATTTAACGGTACATTCTTCAAAAATGATTTTAGAAACTCTTCTGACATACTCTCCATTGCCCCATCTGTTGCTACAAACCCAGGTAATACAGCATTGCATCTTATATTATTTCTAGCATACTGTACTGCAATGTTTTTTGTAAGGAAGTTTATTGCTGATTTTGATATGCCGTAAGCTAGTCTTGACATATCAGGAAAAATTCCGCCTACAGATGATATATTTATTATACTTCCGCCTCCTGTTTTAATCATTTGTTTAACAGCAGCCTTTGAAGGAAGATAAACACTCTTTAGGTTTTCATTAACTATTTTAAAAAATGCTTCAGTCTCCCCATTAACTAAATCAAAATCTTTACTAGTATCAGTAGTACCAAAATTATTTACTAATATGTCTATTCTATTTTCTTTTTTTATAACATCTTCAATCATAGAAGTAAATGTTTCTTCTTTAGTAGCGTCAAAATATACAACATCAGCTTCTCCTCCATTTTTTATTATCTCATTTGCCACTTCTTTTCCTGCATCAAGTCTTCTCACAGCTAAATAAACTTTAGCACCATTTTCTGCAAGCTTCTTTGAGCATGCTAAGCCTATACCTCTTGTAGATGATGTTACTAATGCTATTTTTTTATCTAAAAGTTTCATAACCATATATCTCCTTTATATTTTATAATTACATTAAATTTAATAAATATTTTTATAATTAATATAACTATTTTGAATATATAGTTCTGTATTTCATAAAAAATACCATAGCAATGATAAAAGTTATAACTTCTGTAATAGGCATGACATACCAAATGCTATTCTTTACAAATATTAAAGGCATTATAAATATTAAAATACCGCTTATTATAAGTCCTCTTAATACAGCAATTATAAAAGAAGATGAAGGCTTCATTATTGCCTGAAAATAGTAAGTTGCATATACATTGAAAGGCAATATTAAAAATGATATAAAATAGGCTCTCATAATATTTTTTGATATAGACAAAGCTTCTTCTGAAGGCTTCATAAATGCTTTCATTAAAAAATCTGTATTAAAATATGTGAATAAAGTATATACTATGCTAAGAACCAAAGCTGAAAATATACTGCATTTTACTGCTGATTTTATTCTCTCTATTTTTCCAGCACCTAGATTCGTTGATATTATAGGCTGAGCTGCCTGCCCTATTGCATAAGCCGATGACTGAACTAATATATTAATATTTATTATTACAGAATAAACTGCCAATGCTGATGTTCCGAAATACTTCATTATTTGCCTATTAAACATTAAAGCTAGTATTCCCATCGCTATATCTATAAAGAATGTAGAAAAACCAATAGATGCAATACTCTTTGATAATGAAAATACTTTATTAACCTTTTGAAATTTCAAAGTATTTTTTTTAGTGAATAAATGAGATATCAATATAGAAGCAGTAATAATTTGTCCTATAGCTGTTGCAAGTCCTGCACCAAATATACCCATATCGCATATAAATACAAAGAAATAATCACCGAATACATTGAAAATACCTCCTGCCATAACTCCTAAAGTAGCTTTCATAGGGGCATTATCGTTTCTAAGAAATGCTGCAAAAAATTGACTGAAAGCAAATAAAGGAAGAATAATTTTTATAGGAAGAAAATATCTTTTAGCTAAATTGAGCAGTACTTCATCAGCACCGAAAAAATAAAGTATATTATCTTCAAAAACAATCGATAATATCCAAACTATAAATATTACTATTGATAAAGCAATAAATGAGGCTGTAAAGAAATTATTTTGTTTATCATATTCTCCTGAGCCTTTTGCCTTACTAAAAAGTACAGAACCGCCTATACCAAAAAGAAGCCCTATGCCATATATAACATTCCATATAGGAGCAAATACTGCCAAAGCAGCAGCCCCATTATCACCCTCGTATTGTCCAACCATAGCAACATCAACTATAGAATAAATTGCAGCTATCAATGCACTTCCAAAACTAGCAGATAAATATTTAAAAAATATTTTTTTTACATCTGTTTTTAGCATATCCATAAATAAACTCCAATATTAAAAGTTTAAAAACAAAAAAGGCTGAATAAGAAATCTAATAATTAGACATCTTATCCAACCTTTGGTATTTTTTCTCTCCAATAAGTCCTCCGATGAACTTGACATGTATTATATCATATACAATTTATAAGTCAAATTTTGGACTAATATTTTTTCACAAATACTAAATTTTATTTCAGTACTTATCATATTTATTTATTGATATTTTTTACATAATATATTATATTAGTATAGTATAAAGTGTATTATTATAGAAAAAATATAAATTAAGAAGATTAAATTTATGAAAAAGTTTTTATTTACATCTATTTTAATGTTAATACTATCCGCATTAGCTTACTCTTTCCCATACAAAATGTATACAGGTATGACTGGAGCATTACGTCTTGGCGGAACTCTTTATCTTAACAATGACAGAATAGGTACATCAAAATATACTTTATCAAGCCCGTTAATGATAAATTTTGGAATATTAAGAAATTTAGATATATTTGCAAGAGTAGTTCCTATAACTTATGTACCTGAAATAGGCGTAGGTGTAGAAGGACAGCCTCAATTTTCTATAATGCCTAGATTCCAATTTTTTAATGGATTCATAGGAGCTATTGAAGTATTATTTCCTGGATCATCTAAACAGAAATTCGGACTTAATCCTCAAATCCATTATTTAATAGGTTTAGGAGACTTTTTTACAGCCTTCTTCAATTTTGAACTTCCTATGTATTTCGATGATCCAAGGGGAGTTGTTGAATCTATAAGATTAAAAACGGCTTTCGGAGTTTATCCTGGAGCATTATTCGGATTCTCTTTAGCTGGTATATATTTAGAATATCATTTCGCTTATGACTTTTATAATAGCGCCCTATTATATCTTAATCATTTAGGAGTAGGTCTTTATTTGGTATTAAACAGTGATGCAAGCCTATCTCTAAACTTTACTCCTTATTTGGAGCAGTTATCAACAGGATTCTATTTTGGAATAGGTGCTTCTATATCATATACATTTGATTTCAGCCAATTCCTTAGATAATATAATTGAATTAACTAATGCAGTTATAAAAACTATACTATTATTTTTTAGTGTAATGAAAGTTTGAAAGTATCAGGATTTTGATTTGAATTAAAGCTTATAAAATATATTCAGAATATTAATCTATTAATAATTTTATATATTGACTTTTTTTATGTTTTTATATAATCTACTTCAATGATTAAATACTATATTTTTTTAATAATAATGATAACAGTAAATGCCCTATACCCCATAGTGATAGTAGAAGAAAAAGTAAGTAAAAAGAGTATGTACCTTTGGCAGAATTTAGAGTATACCCTAACATATACAGGAGATGCTGATAAATTTAAACCTGAAGGTATAAACACAAATGCTATAAGCGATTTTGAAGTGCTTAATGAAAGAGTGGAAATAGAAACTATACATAAAGATAATGAAATTCCAACTATGAATTATAAAATAATATATACTATGAAGCCTTTAAGAAACGGTAAATTAAAAATACCTGAGTTGGAAGCAAGATATTATAATGTAGAGAGAGGAAACAGTTTAGTACCTAAAGAACAGATGATAAATGAACATAATATAAGAGTATTTAGTTCATGGTTCTTATTAATAATGATAGGACAGTGGATTGTAATAATACTTATAGCACTTTTAATTTATAAGTTCATAAAAGATCAGCATAAATTAAATAAAAAGAACTTTGCAAATAAACAAACATCATAATTTTAATATATATAAAGAACTATGAGGGATAACATATGACAGACAATATCAATAACAGCGAAAATACAAATGAAATCAGCAGTGAAATAGCTAATGCCAGCAAGGATTTACAAGCTATATCAGAAGCTTCAAAAATGGCTCTCGATGTTGTAAATGCTATAAAAAATGAAATAAAAAAAGTAATTATCGGACAGGAAAACATGCTCGATAAGCTCCTATTAGGAATTATATGTGATGGGCATGTATTGTTAGAAGGTGTGCCAGGACTTGCAAAAACATTAACTGTAAAATCATTGGCAAGCACAATAGATGCTAGCTACAAAAGAATACAGTTTACACCGGATTTGCTTCCTGCAGATATAGTAGGTACAGAAATTTACGATATAAAAAATTCAGTATTTCTTCCTAAACAAGGTCCTATATTTTCTAATATAATATTAGCCGATGAGATAAACCGTTCACCTGCTAAAGTACAGTCAGCACTTTTGGAGGCTATGGGAGAACATCAGGTTACTATAGGAGATAAAACATATAGACTTCCTGATGTATTCTTAGTATTAGCAACTCAAAACCCTATAGAACAGGAAGGAACCTACCCTCTTCCAGAAGCTCAGGTTGACAGATTTATGCTTAAAGTTATAGTAAAATACCCTACTAAAAGCGAAGAAAAAACTATAATAAAAAATATGTCATCTTCAAAACCTGCAGAATTAAAGCCTATAACTACTATAGAAACTATAGAAAAATTAAGAAAATTGGCTAATCAAATACATATAGAAGAAAGATTGATTGATTATATAGTAAACATTATAGATGCCACAAGAAATCCAAAAGATTATAAACTTCAAAGCGAATATATAGAATACGGAGCTTCTCCAAGAGCAGGAATATATTTAACTAAAGCAGCAAAAGCAAATGCTATGATGCAGGGCAGAGGATTCGTAATGCCTGAAGATATAAGAGCTGTTGCTTATGAGGTATTAAGACATAGAATAAGCGTAAGCTATGAAGCACAGGCTGAAAATGTTAATAGCGATATGATAATAGAAAATCTTTTAGCGAATATCAATGTACCTTAATAGTTTATAAAATATGATTGATTATTAAAGCCTGATTATTGAATAATCGGGCTTTTTTATTAAATAAAAATTTCATTATTGTCAGTTATATCATGCTTTATAATATCTAAAGTATAAGAATTAAAAGGATAGATTTTTAAAAGTACATTATTGATTATCTTTTTTTTCTTAAACAAACGTCTCTCATTTATTTCATCTTTCTTCTTATTTGTACTATTATCTGTTTCAGAACAACTTTTAGAATCAATATTATTTTTATACACTAAATGAAAGTTTATATTTTCTATATCATTAGAATAAGCAAGAAAAATAGCTCTTATTCTCAAATATGCACCTAAAAACTGTTGATGAATCCATTTTAAATCATCATCATGAATATCATTTTTTAATTCTATTATATGTAAATCAAATTTATCATTTTCATTTTTATTTATAATCACAGCATCAGCACATTTATTCATTCTTAAATGGCTGAACTTTCTCTCTCCTTCTATATCTGAACTGCAAATAGAATTCAGAGCTTAATTTTACATGGCATTCCATTTCTGAGTTTTTATCTTTTATAGTAAAAATATCTTCTATCACATCAATTTTACACATTGTATTATCAAATAAATATTTTTTTTCACCTTTTTTATTAACTATAAAAGCAGAATTATAAAGTTTATTAAAATCGTCCATAATCATTAATCTTCATTTATTGCATCATATTCTATAGAGGCATTATTTATATATTTATGAAATGTTTCTATATAAAATCCTGTTTCTCTATCGCCTTTCAATTCTTTTATGGTTGTAATATCATTGTTATCAGTATCAAATTGATATATTCTAATTTTATCTATATCTATAGTGTCATTTTCAGTATATGAATACTCTTTTAATATTTGATTCTTTTTATCCTCATCTTTCATGCTATGAAGAACTGCCATATTATTTATATGTTCTAGTATAGTGTCGCTGTGAGTAGATACTATAATATTTCTTTTTTTATTAACTAAATTTATTAATACACGGGCTAATTGTTTCTGCAATTTTAAATGCAATGATAATTCAGGCTCCTCTATAAATAAATCACCAACTATATCTTTATATTTCAAAAATAAATACAATGGTGCAACTTCTGTAATAACGGCTGAACATAAATGCATAGGTACTTTCAAGTCTTTGTTATTCGGCTGATAATACATAGCATCAGTTTCTTCATTAATATTTATTTTTCCTTTTAATATATTATTTTCAAATATTTCTATTACATCTTTAAATTCTTTATTTTCTTCATAATTAGATAAACCTATTAAACTGTTAATAAAATCTATAATAGGTTTTTGAAATAAAGTTTTTTCTTTTTTATCTCCAATACTAAATTGATTCATATTTGATATTTTTGATAATTCTTTATATGTTAATAAAAAACCTGTCCTTGATGTAGGTAAGAAATCAGTATTAATTGATAATATACCTATTAATATTAGTTTCAATATAAAAATATATGACATATTATCAAATCCCATAGAACCTATTGATCTTTCACTATAATAAAATATATAATCTTTTGCTAAAAAAATATTATATAAAAAATTAGAAAAATCAAAGCGTATAACTTCTAAATTAATTATCTTACTACTATCATTAAAAATAAATTTTAAAATTTCTGTTTTATATTTATCAAATAATTTATTCAAAATACTAATGAATATATTTACTTCTTTTTTTTGTAATAAATTATATTTATTTTGTATATACTTATCTATTATTGATATGTTTTTATCTTCTTTTACCATATCTAGATAGTCTTTAAAAATACTATTATTATTTTCTATATCATTTGTTTTTATATATTTATCAATTATATCTTTAATTTTTTCATATTCTTCCAAACTGTAAATAAAATCCTTATTTTGAAACATAATATCTACAATATCTCTACTATATTCCATCAATCCATATATCAATGTCATTAAATAGCTTTTTCCGCTGTTATTATCACCTATAAACAATATAAGATTAGAAAGTTCTATTTCTGCCTCTTTAATCTTACCGAAATTTTTAATTATTAGCTTGGAATATGACATTTTCAAAATACCTTTTTTAATTTGCATTATTTTATAATAGAATTTTATCTTTAACAAGTATTTTAATATATACATAAGTAAATATATTTTATCAAAAATAAAATTATATTTTTAATATATGGGGCTTTGCCCCATACCCCACTTCTTTTGTTGTCACAAAGAAGCAAAAAGACTGCATTTTTGACCTAAAATTATGGTATTATCATTATTAAATACATATTCTTAAAAATTAAGCTGTAATATGTGCATTTTCGCGAAGCGTGTAAAAAAAGTAGATAATATTAATATATTTATATAGTTTTGAAATAGTTTTAATGTAAAAAAGCATTTAAATAACTTAACATAATATTTTTTATATAAATTCTATAAAGCAATTTTTATAATTACCGAAGATATAATATAATAAATTTATAGATAATGGAGTGTATTATATGGTACGTTCTTTATGGACAGCTGCAAGCGGTATGAATGGTATGCAGTTCAAAACTGATACTATAGCCAATAACCTTGCAAATGTTAATACTATAGGATATAAAAAAGTTAGAGCTGATTTTGAAGATTTAATATATCAAAACTTAAAAATACAAGGAACTCCTGCTACAGAAGATACTGTAACACCTGTAGGACTTCAAACAGGACTAGGTGTGAAAAGTGCTGCTACTCAAAAAATGTTTGATCAGGGTTCTTTACAGGCAACAGGAAATAAACTTGATTTAGCATTAGAAGGAGAAGGATTCTTCCAAGTATTAATGCCTGATGGAAGTGTTTCTTATACTAGAGACGGTTCTTTCAAAATTGATGCTAACGGACAATTAGTTACATCAAACGGATACAGATTGGTTCCTGAAATAGTATTCCCTGAAAATTTCTTGGTAGAGCAGATAAGCATATCAAGAGAGGGTGTTGTTTCTGTGAAAATAGGTGATGAAAATGATCCTGTAGAAATAGGACAAATTACACTTCATAGATTCATCAATCAGCCTGGACTTTTATCTATAGGCGATAACTTATATAAAGAAACTATAGCAAGCGGACCAGCTTTTGAAGGCGAACCGGGTGCTAATGGATTCCCTAGAATTCACCAAGGCTTCGTTGAAATGTCAAACGTTAAAGTTGTTGACGAAATGGTTGATATGATAGTTGCACAAAGAGCTTATGAGATGAACTCAAAAGCAGTACAAACTAGCGATAACTTACTTGCTACTGTTGTAAACTTGAAAAGATAATAAAAAATAATACATGACTAGTGATAGATAAGGGGCTTTAAAAGGCCTCTTTTCTATATATAGCACCATAAGAACTATTGTCTTTCACATAAAGACTAACCATTGTATTATATTCATACTTTATCTTCTCAGCGTAGGACTCACCGTATACATCATAAGCATTGCCAGCATTATAATATCTAAGAGATTTTACGATATCGCCATCGAATTTATCCAAAATTTTATCTATGAATCTTACACCAAGAACAATATTATCTCTAGGATCATATCTATTCAATTTGGGATCAACATCTTTATTGGCAATAGGTGTTATTTGGCAGTATCCGTAAGCATTTTTTCTTGAAAGTGCTGTAGGTATAAAACTGCTTTCCACCTTAATTAAAGCCACCATTAAAAGAGGATCAACATCATAATTACTGCAAACATCGAAAACATCTTTAATAAACCAAAAATCCTGACTATAATGATTAGATACATCTTTAATCAATGTTACCCAATCATTAGAAGGAAAGGAATAATCACTGATATTGAAATTATGCGTCTCCAAATTGAGATTGCAAAGAAATAAAACTAATATTATAACTATTCTTTTCATAAACTTCCTGTTAAATTTTAATATCCTATTAATTATAAATTAGCTAATATCAAAAAACATAAACTATATTTTAAATATTAACATTTTTTTGAAAAAAGTCAGTTAAAAAATATATTTTTTTTACATTGCATTAAATAAATACGAATAATGATTAAATAATTGTTATTAATATTTATTATGTATAAAAATTCTATAGTAAAACTTTACCTTCAAAAGAATATCTCGCTTCCCCTTTCATAAAAACGCTGTTATTTTCATATCTCAACACTAAATCGCCACCTAAAAGATGATTAAGTATAATATTATCAGTTCTTTTGCTTATAAATCCGGCAACACATACGGCTGAAGCACCTGTACCGCAGGCTAAAGTTTCCCCGCTTCCTCTCTCCCAAGTTCTTTGTTTTACCTCTCCCATATTTATTATCTCCACAAATTCAACATTAGTTCTGTTTGGAAATATACTATTATTTTCTATATAGCTTCCTATAGAATTTATATCTAAATCCTCTATATTATCCATAAATATTACAGAATGAGGATTCCCCATAGATACTGCAGTAAAATAATATGTTTTGCCGTTAAATGTTATAGGCTCATCAATAATAGGATTTTTATCTATGGTAGTAGGTATTTTAAGCCCTTCAAGTATAGGAGAACTCATATTTATTTCAACTTTATCAACTTCATCATTCTCTATGAATAGCTTAGCCTCTAATATACCTCTTAAGGTTTCTATTTTTAGAGGATTATTTTTACTTATTCCTTTATCATAAACATATTTAGCCACACATCTTATACCATTACCGCACATTTCAGATTCGCTTCCGTCAGCATTAAACATTCTCATTTTAGCATCAGCTTTATCGCTTGGCATTATAAGTATTATTCCATCAGCTCCTATAGAATAATTTCTATTGCTTAATATAGGAGAATATTTTGAAGCATCTTCCGGAGTGAATTTTTCTTTAAAACAATTCACATAAATATAGTCATTTCCTATTCCATGCATTTTAGTAAAAGATAAAGTCATAATAAACCCTTAAAATATTTTTTATGTTTTATTCTATTCTATAATATAATATGAATTAAGTAAATATTTTATAAAAAAACAGCTAATACCTTTAATATGATAAAGATATTAGCCGCAGAGATTAAAATTTGATAATTTATTTAATATTTATTCGTATATATTCTATTATTATTTATTTTATGTCTTTCTCATCAAAGCCCAATGCTTTAGCAACCCCAAGTCCGTAAGCTTTATCAACATTCATACAATTTTTTATATGTCTTAATTGTACTTCTTTAGTAACGCCGTTCATATCTCTTGCAGTATTTTCAAATAATACTTGCTTCTGTGCATCTGTCATAAGATTGAATAAAGCTCTTGCATCTGTGTAATAATCATCATCATCTTCTCTATGATCATATCTGTAAGCATCGCCGTAAATTTTTAGAGGCGGTTCAGCATATTCTTTCTGCTCTTTCCATTCGCCTTGAGAGTTTGGTTCATATTCTACTTTAGAACCATTAGACTCTACTCTCATATATCCATCTCTATGATAAGTATTAGGTTTAAATTTTGGAGCATTTACTGGTATGCTTGAATAGTTAACACCTAATCTATATCTTTGTGTATCAGTATAAGAGAATAATCTTCCCTGAAGCATTCTGTCTGGTGAGAATCCTATACCAGGAACTATTGTAGAAGGGCTGAATGCTGATTGTTCTACTTCTGCGAAATAGTTTTCAGGGTTTCTATTTAATTCTAAAACTCCAACATCAATTAGAGGATATTCTTTTTGAGACCAAGTTTTTGTTAAGTCAAATGGATTTCTTTTGCTTGCATTAGCCTGTTCTTCAGTCATTATTTGAATTTTCATATTCCATCTAGGGAAATCGCCTCTTTCTATAGCTTCAAATAAGTCTTTTTGAGAACTTTCTCTGTCTTTTGCTATGATTGCTTCAGCTTCCTGATCTGTTAAATTTTTAATTCCTTGCTGAGTTTTGAAATGGAATTTTACCCAATATCTTTTGCCTTCTTTATTTATGAAACTATAAGCATGACTGCTGAAACCATGCATATGTCTGTAACTATAAGGTATACCTCTGTCGCTCATATCTATAGTTATTTGGTGAATAGCTTCTGGTAAAGAAGTAAGGAAATCCCATTTATTTTGAGCACTTCTCATATTAGTTTTTGGATCTCTTTTTACAGCATGGTTCAAATCAGGGAATTTTAAAGGATCTCTGAAATAAAATACAGGAGTGTTATTTCCAACTAAATCCCAGTTTCCTTCTTCAGTATAGAATTTAATAGCAAAACCTCTTATATCTCTTTCAGCATCTGCTGCACCTCTCTCACCTGCCACTGTAGAAAATCTTACAAATAAATCAGTTTTCTTTCCAACTTCAGAGAATATTTTTGCCTTAGTATATTGTGTGATATCATGAGTTACAGTGAATGTACCATAAGCACCTGAACCTTTAGCATGCATTCTTCTTTCTGGTATAACTTCTCTGTCAAAATGTGCCATCTTTTCCATAAACCATACATCTTGTAAAAGCATAGGACCTCTGGCACCTGCTGTCATAGAATGCTGATTATTTTCAACCGGAGCACCGAATTCAGTTGTTAATTTTTTATCTGACATATTAAAACTCCTTAATAGTATTTATTATCAATAAATATATTATACTAAATAAATATTTTATTTCAAGTCTATTGATAAAAATTATTATAAAATATTAAAAAATTATTAATAAAAAATATTAAATAATAAAAATTAGAATAAGTATTGACTAATAATAAAAAAACTATATACTTAATAATAAATATTACTAATAAGGATTATATATTATGAGTAGAACAAAAGAAACAACTATACTTCTAAATATGGGAGGACCTAGAAATTTTGATGAAATAAATACTTTTTTAGTAAATATGTTTAATGACTATTATATACTAAACATAAAAAATAGTTTCATAAGAGGCATGATAGCCAAAAAAATAGTAAATAAAATAAGACCTGATGTAATAAGACATTATGAAGCTATAGGAGGAAAATCACCAATAAATGAATATACTGAAAAACTCATAAATAAATTAAATGAATTAGACAGTTCAAGAGATTATAAATACATAATGAATTATACTCCGCCCTACTCTTACGATGTATTAAAAGAGTTAAAAGAAAACAATATATATAATATTACATTATTCAGTATGTATCCTCAATATTCAGAAGTTACAGTAAAATCATCTTTAGAAAGCGTTTATAAAGCTATGAAAAAATTAAAATATAATCCTAAAGTCAATATAATAGACAGATACTATGACAATGAATACTATAATGATTCTATAGTACAATTAATAAAAAATACCATTGCTGATAAAAATGCAGAAGAATACATATTAATATTTTCTGCCCATTCTATACCAAAAATGTATGCTGATAAAGGAGATCCTTATGAGCATGAATGCAATTATAATGTTCAGATATTAAGAGAAAAACTTCATAATGCAGGTTTAAATTTCAAAGATATTGTTATTTCTTATCAGTCAAAAATAGGAAAAATTGAATGGCTTGAACCATCAACTATAGATACAATAAAAAAATATAATAGCGAAAAATTAATAATATATCCTTTAGCATTCACTGTAGACAATTCAGAAACTATTTATGAAATAGATATTGAATATAGAGAAGAATCCATAAATAAATACAATATTAAAGATTTCATATTATGTCCTTGCTTGAATGATAATATAAATTTTGCTCAAAGTATAATAGAAATACAAAATATACATCAAAAACAGAATTTAAATATGCATTATAATAGAAAAATAGTTTAAAAAATATATATAACTTTTTTATATTCCCTAAGTTTTATAATAAGTATAGAATTTTAAAGTAAATAATATTCTCATAAAATATTTTATAATTAAAATATTTTTACTTTCATTATTTACTTTAAAATTATTTATGATATAACATTACAAGATAAAAATATCGTTTTTGGAGCTTTTATGAGAAAACTTATTGTAAAACTAAAAACTATTTACTGTATTATGATAATGTCATTAATTTTAACAATGATAACAGGAGTTAGTATGTTTGCAGCAGTGGCTATCGATAGAACTACTCCAATTGGGGAAAATACAAGTAGAGCAAATTATGAAGCAATAACAGTTACATTCAATCAGCAAATGGTAGCTTTACAGGCTATTAAAGAAGTAACTAATCAATATTTCAATTTTAATATAGATGTTAAAGGTACATATAAATGGCTTTCTATTAATACATTAGCATTCTACCCTAGCGAGCCTTTACCAGATAACACAAAAATAGAAGTTACATTAAAGAAAGGAATAAAAAGCGAACTTACAGGCGATGTATTAGAAAATGATTATACTTGGACTTTTAATACTTTAAGACCTATAATGCAGAAAAGTTCTCCTTATGACAGACAATCAGAACTTCCTACAGATGTTAATATAGTTGTTTATTACAATATGCCTATATATCTTCAAAGTGCAAAAGAAAAAATACAATTAATCGCAAGCAATAATACTACTATAGATTTTGATGTAAGATATGCAAAAATAGAAGATTTAAGAGAATGGGAAACTAATGAATACAAATTAGAACAAGTATTAGTTATAAAACCTAAAAAAGCTTTAGCTAAAAATGATGAGATAACAGTACATATAGGAGAAGGACTTGCTGCTGTTAATGGAGATTTAGGCACAGCAAATGCTAAAAGCTTTAATTTTTCTACACATGATGAATTCTATTTCAGCGGAAACAGCGAGCAAACTGTAACAGCATCATATTCTCCTGAAGCTCCTAAATTAGAGTTCAGTACAAGAGTTGAATGGGCTGATTTAATAAGAAACATTGAAATCACTCCGGCAATTCAGCTTCCTACAGAAGAAGAAATTCAGCAAAATTCTTGGTCATCTAAAAGTTTTTCACTTTATCAATTAAGATTCAATCCAAATGTTACATATAATATAAAAATTAATGGAAGTTTAAAAGACGCTTACGGACAAACTTTGGCTCAGGAACAAAATATCACTTTAAATGTTACTGATTATAACCCAAGCGTTTCTATACCTTCAGGAATGGGAGTTGTTGAATCTTATGAGGGAATAAAACTTCCTGTACAGGTAATGAACCCTAATACTATTAATATACAAAGCAGATATGTTGATAAAGAAAATATCATACCTTTCCTATTTGTAAATAAACAAGTATACAGATATGATGAAACTCCTGAATTCAGAAGATATACAAATCAATATAAAAATTTATTCGGTTACAATAATACTACAGAATATACTCCAAATGTTGAAAGAAACAGATATATTACAACAGCATTATATTTAACTAATTATATGAATAATAAACAGTACGGACTTTTATCTATAGAGTTTAAGACTAAAACAGGATATCAAAGTCAGTACGATTATTCTACTGCTTCACAGATACAAATAACATCTATGGGATTAACAGGTAAATTCTCAGGCGATTCAAACACTATATTTGTAACTGATTTAAAAACAGGAATGCCTGTTGAAGGAGCTGAAGTAGAAATAAGAGATGATTTCAACAGAGTTTTAGCAAGAGCTACTACAGATAAAAACGGAATAGCAACTACTAAAGGATTTAGAGAATTAGGAATAAAAAGAGCAAGCAGATGGGATACTCCAAGACAATGGGCTATAGTTACAAAAGGTGATGATGTATCTTTTATAAATAGTGATTGGGGCACAGGCGTTTCACCTTGGAGAATGGATATAAGTTATGATTATTCACCTGCTGACAGAGATTATAATGGTTCTATGTTCACAGAAAGAGGACTTTATAAACCTGGTGAAGAAGTACATATAAAAGGTGTTATAAGAGAAAATATATTAGGAAATTGGAAAATAGCTAGAGATTTCAAAACAGGATTATACACTGTTAATAATTCAAGAGGCGAAGAAATACATAAAGGAACAGTTACTTTAAATGAATACGGTTCTTATTTAATTGACTTTACTCTTCCAGCTGATGCTCCTACAGGATATTACAGTGTAAATGTTGAATTCAAAAGCGATTCAAATAAACAAAGCGATGAAGAAAAACAAGAAGGCGTAAAAGATCAAACATATAGTTTATCTCAAAGCTTCAGAGTAGAAGAATTCAAACCTTTAGAATATGAAAGCAGACTTTGGGTTGAAGATAAAAATTATTATTTAGGCGATACAATGCCTATTAAGATGTCAGGCTGGTATTTATTCGGCGAGCCTATGATATCTAATCAAGTAGATTATAATATATCTATGAACGAAACTTTCTTCACTCCTCCTAATAATGCAGGATTCAGATTCACAAAATTAAGCTGGTTTGAAGATGAGTATTATAATAATTATTATTCTATGATAGCAAATGGTACAGGTGCATTAGATGAAAACGGTGAATATGCTTATGCTCCTACTATAGATGCAAGCCGCTCAATACATGCTGCTTATGTTACTATAGAATCAACTGTATCAGGTGAAGACTCTCAAAGAGTAAGCACAACTAAAAGCGTATTAGTTCATGGAAGCGATTATTATATAGGTATAAAAAGACAAGGCTATTTCTTAGAAACAGATAAGCCTGCACAATTAGAATTCATAGCTGTTGATCCTGAAGGAAACAGACTCGAAGGCAAGAAAATAGAAGTTCAGGTTATAAGAAGACATTGGGAATCAGTAAGAAAAGCTATAACAGGCGGAAGATTTGAATGGGAATCAAAACAGATAGATGATGTTGTTGAAACTACTACAGTTACAACAAAAAAAGATCCTGTTGCATATAGCTTTACTCCTACAAATTCAGGACTTTACATAATATTAGCAAGAGCAAAAGACTCTAAAAACAGAGAAGTTGCTTCTGATGAATATATGTATGTTATAGGTAAAGATTATGCTCCTTGGGCTATGTTCGATGATGATTTGTTAGAGCTTATCACAGAAAAAGAAGAATATCAGCCAGGCGAAACAGCTAAGATAATGATAAAATCTCCTTATGAATCTGCTACTGCTTTAGTAACAGTTGAAAGGGAATATGTAATAGATTCTTATGTTACAAATATTGAAGGTTCTACTGCTTTAATAGAAGTACCTATAAAACCAGAATATTTACCTAATATTTATGTAGGTGTTTCACTTGTTAAGGGAAGAGTTGAAAATGAAGCATATACTAATTATGCTACTGATGAGGGAAAACCTTCATTTAAAATAGGTTATGCAGGACTTTCAGTATCACCTCGTGAGAAAGAACTTAATGTAAAAATAACAAAATCTGCTGATACTTTAGAGCCTCGAGATGAAATGACAGTAGATTTATATGTAGAAACTAAAGAAAGCCAGCCTATGGAAACAGAAATTATGTTAAGCGTAGTTGATGTTGGAGTATTAAATTTAATAGGTTATAAAACTCCTAACTGGTTCAATACTTTCTATGGACAAAGACCTTTGAGTGTAGCAAGTGCCGACACAAGAATACACTTAATAGGACAGAGAAACTATGGAGAGAAAGGAGATACTCCTGGCGGTGATGGTATGAGAGCTGCTAATGATATGATGGCTAAAGCTGAAGCTATGGGTATGGATGTATTCAGTATAAGAAAGAATTTCTTGACAACTGCATTCTATCAAGGAAGAGTAAAAACTGATGCTAACGGTAAAGCTACAGTTACATTCAATTTACCTGATAATATTACATCATTTAGAATAATGGCTTCTGCTATAAATAAAGATGGTTATTTCGGTGCTTCTGATGATGTTGTAGTAGTTAAGAAAAATATCATGCTTATGCCTACCCTACCTGAATTTACTTATGTTGAAGATAAATTCAAAGCAGGAAGTATAGTATATAATTATTCCGATCAGGATTTAGAAATAGAAGTTCAGGCTGTTGCTTCTAATGCTGTAATAGAAAATGCATCTCAAAAAATTACTGTTCCTAAAGGCGGTAATGCTGATGTAAGATTCGATATTATAGCTACAAACAGAGGAGAGGCTAAAGTTACAATATTAGCTAAAGGCGGAGAATATACTGATGCTGTAGAAAAAGCATTTAAAGTTAATGTTCCTATGACTACAGAATCTGTTGCTCTATTCTCAAGCACTACAAATAATAATACTGATTTAATGCTTAAAATTCCTAATATATCAGAAGCGTATAAAGGTGCCGGAGATTTAGAAGTTTATATGTCTCCTAGTGCATTCAGCGAACTTACAGGCGGTATAAATTATCTTATAAATTATCCTTATCTTTGTTTAGAACAGCAGTTATCAAGAGTTTATCCTATAATAACAAGTAAGAGATTATTAGTAGACATGAAGCTTACTGATATATCTGAAGAAAATTTAGATAAAACAGTTCAGGATTTCTTAAAAATGATGCCTACATATCAAAGTCCTGACGGAGGATTCTCTTACTGGCCTAGCAAAACTTGGATATCTCCATGGCTTACTGCTTATGCTGCTGATGCTATGATTAAGGCCAAAAAAGAGGGATACACAGTTGATGAAAACTCTTTAAAACTAGCATTAGAATACATCAATAATTATGCTAAGAGCGGAGAGGCTGAAAAACCTAGCTTCTGGCAGGATGAATATATCAATCTTTCATCTATAGCTTATATTGCTGCAGTTCTTTCTGAAGGCGGATACAATGCTAATGATGTAAAAACTATAATAGACAGAATATATCCTCAAGTTAATAATATACCTTTCTATGGACAGGTTCAATTAATGAGAGCTATGTATTATAACAAATATGATAATAAAGCATTAACTGAAGTTAGACAGTATATACTTAACACTATTAAAGAAGATCCTAACACAGCACATTATGAGCTTGAAGCATATTATTCTAATCTTTATTGGATACACTCTTCTTCAGTAAGAGACACATCTGTTGCTTTATATGCTTTAATAGAAACAGGTTATGACAATGCTATCAATGAAAAAGTAGTTCGTTGGTTAGTTCAGTCAAGAAAAAACGGCAGATATTTAAATACTCAGGACAATGTTTCAGTATTTGCTGCTATGAATATGTATTATAAAAAATATGAAAATGTTAAGCCTAATTTCAAAGCAGAGTTTATATATCAAGGAAAAACTTTACTTGAAGAAACATTCACGGCAAGAACTCAGCCTAGCCTAACTAAAAAATATACTTTAGATGAGTTTATGAATGAAAGATTAAGTAATTCAAATACTAGATCTGCTTTAGCTAATATAAAACGTAATGGAGACGGAAGACTTTATTATGGTGTTAGACTTACTTATGCTCCTCGTGAATTAGCTGTTAATAGAGATATGGGTATAAAAGTAGAAAGAAGATACGAAACTAAAGACGGCAGAGTATTAGACTTAACTAAAGATAAATTCAAGCAAGGTGAGGAATATGTTGTTGTAGTAAAAGTAACAGCTCCTTTTGAAAGACATTTCGTTGTAGTTGATACTCCTATTGCGGCAGGTATGAGAATATTGAATGCTAGCTTTGCTACAGAAAGCAGCGAAGTTAAAAACTTAACTGGAAATGCTGGCAAACCTACTTGGTGGTGGGGCGGATTCAATCACACTGAAAACTACAATGACAAAATATTATTGTTTGCTGATATGCTTAGTGACGGCGAACATGAATATAGATATGTAGTTCGTGCTGTTACTCCTGGTGAATATTTACTTCCTGCTACTAAGGCTGAAGAAATGTACAATCCTGAAGTATTCGGTTATGACGGACAGCATAAAGTTGTTATAGAAGCTAAATAAATTTAAACAATAATTTTATAAAATTAAAGGCGGTATCTTTTTTGAGGTATCGCCTTTTTTATTTGATATAAAATTTATTTGTATTTATAATACTTATATGAAAAAAATGCATTTAGATATAATAAATTTTTTATTTGATAAAAATAGAGAATTAATTAATAATAAAGAAACCATTTTAAATCTTTTATTAGAAAATTATGAAAGTCTTATTAATTCTTTAAAAGAATATAAATTAAGTAAACCACCAAGAATTAATATATTTAAACTAATTGATATAGAAGAATTAGAACGTAAAAATTCTACAATATTATATGAATTACTGAAAATAAATATTAATAATGAAAATGTACGATTCAATTTTATAAACTCTTTTTTACAATATATTTTTAAAGAAGATATTATAAATGATAGTAATGAAACATTTGAAATAGAAAAAGAGTATAGTCCAAAAGGAACTCAAAAATCTATAGATTTGTATATTCATAATAGAAATTTTTCTGTTATTATTGAAAATAAAATTAACAGCGGAGATAATGGAGATAATCAGCTATTAAATTATATCAAGTATGTAAAAGATGAAATAAGTCATAATAATATTTATATTATATATTTAACTAGAGGCGGTTATTTACCTTCAGAAAATAGTTTACCAACAAAAGAAAGAATAAAATTAAAAAATAAATTTATTAATATATCACATAGAAATATTGCTGATTGGCTTAAATATATTATTTATGAAGATGAAAATTGTAATTTTATACATATGAAAGAATATGATAATTTGAAATCTGCAATAGTTCAAATTATAGAAGAAGAGGAATATTTAAGTTCAAGCAGCGAAGAGGATACTTTTATGCAAGATAAATTAAAAGAATTATTACAAAGCAATGATGCATATAATAATATTAGTACTCCTGAAGAAGCACAGGAATATATTGATTTGATTGAAAGTACAATAGAAATATTAAGACACCAAAAAACTGATAATATGCAAGATTATATAGATTATATTAAAAAAGTATCTGATATTTTGAGAGAAGATAAAAAATATAAATTTGAAATAGAAGATTCTGATACTATAAAAGATAATTTATTTAATAAAAATTTCTCTCACACAATATATAAAGGATCTGATCAAATAGAAGGTTTGTATATTATTTTAGTACTTAAATATAATCATATAAGTGTAGGATTTGATACAGGAGGAATTAAAAAAAGAGAATTAGGAAATATAATAGAAAAAATAAAAAACTATAAAATAAAATGGCTTAATATAAATGATAATGAAGGTATATGGTATGATATAGATATAAATAATAAAAGTGCTGAAGATACAGCTTCTAAAATGAAAGAATTATATGATGCATTAAAAAATATAAAATAATTAGGTATTAAATATGAATGATAAATTATTGAAGCAAATATTAGAAAACAATAAAAATTATAAACAAATATCATCTATAGAAGATATAGATAATTTTATTGATATATTAGAAAATACAAAAGAAGTTCTTATTGAAAAAAGACGGGAATTAGTACAAAAAAATGTACAGAATCATATTAATTTTTCTGAATATGTTGATAAATTGATAAAATCTAAATATGAATTGATAAAATCTAAAAATGAACATTTTAATTTAAAAAAAGAAAAAAATACTTTATTAGATGAGATTTATAACAAGACAGAATCTGATATAATATATTGTGATGTAAATGACTTTAGTATTTGTATAAAGATTGGTCAAGGAGAAGAATATATATATATTTGTATTTACTCTAAAAATACAAAACTAATAAATAAATTAAAAAGTATAATATATTTAGATGAAGAATTCTCTTTCCTTGATGGAAATGACGATCATAATATATGGGGACCTGTTGCTCAAAATGATGCAGAAGAAACAGCAAATAGAATGCTTACTATATTTAATGTAGTAAAGAAAATTAAATAGTTATTATAATTAATTTAATATATTTTTTATCGCTTTTTCTAACTTTATGGCACTGTATTTGAGTTTATAAAATAATCTTATATTTTATTATGCTTTTGAAAGCGTAAGTTAAATATTGTATTAAATAATACTAAGACAAAGCCTTGCAAATATTAAAATTAAAAAGCTTAGTATAATTTGTTATTTTTAATCTATTTACATTTGCCCGCCCTATATATTTAAAACTTTTATTTGTTATTTTATATTTTATACTTCTTTAAAACTAATACTGCAATTATAGAACCCACCCAAAATTTTATTTAACTTTATAATCTATTCACCGCACGCAGAATGAAATTATAAATATATATTAATTATGAATTCTAATTTTTACTATATTTGAAATTTTACTTACCGTGCGTATAGTAAAGTCTTAAATTTAAAAAAATCTTGGGAGGGTGCTAAAATTTCTAATAAAGCTATAAATATAATAACACCACAATTACAGAAAAAACTATAAAGGATAAAGGGCGGGACTTCAAAATAATTTTTTATATTAATAATTAAGAAAACATATCAGTAAGCCTAAAATCCCAAATCATCAAAATAAGTAATGTATAAATAAATCTATCCTGCAATTTTTGATTATCATTAAAAAAATTAATATTTATTTTTACTTTATCTTTGTAATCAATATCATTATTAGCATTTATAGTGATTTCAAGACTATCTCCATTTTCTAGTTTTAAATTATAAGTTTCAACTACACCATAATCTAAATAACTAGGATTCATTGAATACCTAGTACCGAAAGCCTTAAAAGTACCATAAGATATTTCAATGTTTTGTAATTTTTTTATTTCATTTTCCAAATTATTTTTATCTAATTTTATTATACTTAATTGATTTATTGTTTGAGTAAGTTCGTAATCTTCTAATTGTTTTCTCCATTTTGTAATAGTTTCATTATTCATTTCTATAGGACTTGCCAAACTTATAAAGCTGTCATCATCAATATTTACTTCTTCATCATCGCAATTTGTATAACTTCCGTCACCTGCATATCTAAATGTAGTTAAAAACAAATTATCTTTATCATACAAATTCCAAATAAGTGAAGAAGCAAATTTATTCATTATAGAATTATCAATAAATACTTCTTTGAAAAAACTATAATTATATTTCTTTTCATACATCAATAATTTTGTTAAATTTATAGAAAGTTTCTTTATTACTTTTGGTATTTCTTTTTTGATATATTTAATTTCTTCTTTTTCAGTTTCTGTAAAATCTCTAGGTACTGCTTTTAACTCCTTATTATTTTTTATATCAAATATATTTACAGAATAATCTGCATTCAAAATTAATTTATAATTATCATTAATAATTTTTTCTCCTCTTGAATCGAATCCCAAATTTGAACTAAACTTTAATTCTAAATCATCAATATCAAGTCCTATTTCCTTTGATATCTTATTTATTAAATTAAAAGCATTTTCTCTCAATTCTGATTTTTTAGTTTTTGAATAAATATCATATAATAACTTAATACTGTATTCTGTCGTTTTTACTGATGATAAAATTATCAAAAAGAAATTAGAGTCTTTCTCTTTCTTGTATATTTCTCTTAAAGCTTCATCGCCGCCATACAAACCATAAACAACAGCAGCAGCTTCTTTATATGTTTCTATATAAATATTTTTAGCAAAAGTCAAAAAACTTTCTCTGTCAAGTAAACCAATTATAGAATCAATTTCAAGCAAATAATAAATATCTCTTTTTAACTCTAAATATTTTAAGTATATATATTTTATAACTTTTATATCAACTATTCTTGATTTATCTTTTATTAACACATTACAATTTTCTATATAAGAAACTTTCTTCTCATCTTTTTTATTTAATTTAATAGTTTCTTCATATTTTTCAATACTGTCAAATATTTCATAATCAACAACTTCTTTCAAATCATCATAATAAATATTTTCTAATTTTCTTTTAGCAAATTGAACTTTTTTATTTTTTATTTCTGAAGCTATTTTATGAATCTCTTTTATATTCTCCTCTATTTTGTTAATTATAATTTTATTCTCATTATCAAAAGCATATAAATATAAAATCCATTTCAAACTTAATTTATCTATATTTTTAGAAATAACATCAGACCAATCGCCTAAATACTCAAGAGATTCAATATTCCAATCCCCCAAAGAATCATAATGCTGAAAACCGCTTCTAAATAACATTCCAATCATATTTTCTACTTTATCGACTTTCCAAGTACTCAAACTCTGATTAAAACTTTCTGCATCATAAAATAAACATTGCATAGATACTACATTAGAAGTGTCCCATTTATCCAAAGGCTGATTAAACTTTTTAGCTTTATCAAAAACATAATCCATTTCTATAATTTTAGATGTATTCCAAGTATTTAACGGCTGATTAAATTCATAGCAAAATTTAAACATATTTGATATATATTTCAAATTAGAAGTATCCCAATTATCTAAAGGCTGATTAAAACTATAACAATCTTCAAACATACTATGTGCATATTCTAATTTAGAAACATCCCAATTATTAATATTTTGATTAAAGTTTATACAATGCTTAAACATACTAGCAGTACTTATTAAACTAGAAGTATTCCATTTATCTAAAGACTGATTGAAATTCCAGCATTCTTCAAACATGTTATTGGCATATTCTAATTTTGAAACATTCCAATTATTAATATTTTGATTGAAATTTCTACAATTCATAAACATACCAGTAGCACTTATTACATTGGAAGTATCCCAATTATCTAAAGGCTGATTGAAATTTGAACAATGAGCAAATGTGTAAACCATTTCTTTTACTTTAGATACATTCCAAGAATTTAAATTTTGATTAAATTTTTTACAATATTTAAACATTCCTTTTATATTTTCAGCGTTAGATAGATTCCATTTAGAAATATCTTCATTAAAATTTACACACTCCCTGAACATATAACTAAAATCTATAACATTACTTACATTCCATTTATCTATACCAGAAAAATCTTCTCTTTTTATTAATGAAAATAAATATTTCATATCCGTTATTAAACTAGTATCTATATCACCTAAGTAAATATTTTCATCTTGTATTAAAATTCTTAATTCTTCTTTTGTTTGAGGATAATATTTCATTATTATGTTTCCTTATTCTTTTTTATTATTCTATATTCTTATATATATTTTTCAATTTAAAAAACTATATAATAAATAAATTTTGTATAAAATTTTTAATACAATGACAAAGTTTAATTATTGTATGGTATTTCAATTATAATATTTGTCTTTTTGCAACTTTGACGAAGTCGCGGAAAAAAAGTTAATATAATTTTTTTATTTTTATAATTGTGGCTTGCCCACCGCGAAGTGTATACGTCTGTAAAAAGAACAATAAAAAATTGACAAACTTAAAAATTTTCAGTATATACCTAAACAAATATACTTTGTCAGAAATAATTTTTTTAATTTTAAATATCTGCAGGGCTTTGCCCCGAACCCCAGTTCTTTTACAACCGAAGGAAGTACTGTAAGTATTGGTATAAAAGAACCAAGGCTCTGACCACTACACTTCGTTTCGTGAAAGAACTGCATTTTTATAGGTTATACCATATATTTAATAGGCATGTTTTAATATAAAGTTCTAGCACTTGCGTTTTCGCAAAGCGTATCCGAGCTTGTCGAGGATATAGGTTCTTTAACGAAGTCCGCAGAGCGTGTGCGTCAAAAAAGTAGATAACATTTATATAAAGTGTATCAGTTGACAAACTTAAAAATTTTCAGTATATATAACATATTTAATACTAAACTAAATCATTTTATTTTTGATTTTTGTTTATATTCATTTAAAATATTTTTTTTATTTTCAATAAGTTCTTTTAATTCTTCATAATAAATATTTTCTAATTTCTTTATAAAATCTTTTAATTTATTATATTTCAAAACTTCTTTATACACTTCTTTTATATCGCAGTTTTCAAGCATAGAAAGCAATTGTTTTTTATAATTACCTTTAGCAATAAAATAAATTTTCAATATTGATTTCATATTATTATAAGAACTTGAAAAAATATCTTTAATATCACAATATTTATTAATATCCCAATTTTCTATTGACTGATTAAAACTTTCTGCTGCAAAAAACATATCATTCATATACTTAACTTCGCTTACATTCCAAGAATTTATATTCTGATTGAAACTCAAAGCATAATAAAACATAACTTCCATATTTATAACTTTTGAAGTATTCCATTTATCAAGCGGCTGATTAAATTTATTAGCTTTTGAAAACATACCGGACATATCGGTAACATTTGAAGTATCCCAATTATTTAAAGGCTGATTAAAATTAGAACATTCATAAAAAGTATAACGCATATCTTTTACATTGCTAACATTCCAATTTTCTATATTCTGATTAAAATTCTTACAGCCAAAAAATGTAACATGTAAAGTTTCAATATTTGAAGTATCCCATTTATACAAAGGCTGATCAAACCTAAAGCAATTATAAAACATAAAGCTGATATTTTTAACATTAGAGATATTCCAGTCATTAAGAGGCTGATTAAATATAACAGCATAGTTAAACATCTTTGACATATTTTCAACTTTAGAAACGTCCCAGCTATTAATATTATAATTAAAATTTTCTGCCAATTCAAACATACTGCTCATATTAACAACATTAGAAGTATTCCAAGTTTCAAGTCCTTCAAAATTTACTCTCTTACTGTTTTGAAACAATTCGCTCATGTCTGTTATTAAACTTGTATCAATATCACCCAAGTAAATATTTTCATCTTGTATTAGATTTCTTAATTCTTCTTTAGTTTGAGGTTTATATATCATCGTTATGTTTCCTTATTATTTTTTATTATTCTATATTCTTTTATATATTTTGCAATTTTATTAACAAATCCCACCCTTCTATATTTACAATTTTACCTGTTATTTTTACTTTATAATTTCTTTAAAAACAATACTGAAATTAGAAAACCCACCCAAATTTTATTTAACTATATAATTACTTCACCGCACGGAGAATAAAACTATAAAATATATATGAATTTGAATTCTAATATTTACTATATTTAAAATTTCACTTACCGTGCGTATAGTAAAGTCTTAAATTTAAAAAAATCTTGGGCGGGTGCTGAAATTTATGATAAGGCAATAAATATAATAATATTATAATTTCAAAATAAAACTATGAAAAATAAATGGCGGGAATTATAAATAAATAAAAAATATAACTCATAAAAAATTTCTTGATTAATATATAATTAGCTATATAATATTTGCAATAAAATTTAAAAAATCATATTAAGGTTACAAAATGACATCAGAAAATAAGCATATTATAATAAGCGGAGAATTAGCATTAATTTTAGTCGTAATTATAAATAGTTTCGGAGTTGTATTAATGCTTTATTCAGGTTCAGGAATATCTGCTATATCAAGCGTGCCTTATGCTTTTTCTGAGGTTATAAAGAATATATCTCTTGGAACTTTTACTTATATTTTTCAAACTCTACTCGTATTAGTACTTATGATATTAAGGAAAAAATTTGTCGGAGAGTATTTATTTAGTTTTGTTGTAGGGTTTTGTTTCGGTAAATTTGTAGATATACATGCTGCTTGGATAAATCATTTACCATTAACAATAACAAGCAGGATAATATATTTCATAATAAGTTATTTTATATTAGCATTCGGAATAGCTCTATCAAATAGATGCGGACTTCCCATAATACCAACAGATTTATTCCCAAGAGAATTATCCAATATAATAAAAGTACCTTATGCCAAAATAAAAATAACATTCGATGTAACCTGCCTTTTAACAACAGCAATACTTACATTTATATTTTTAGGACATATAAAAGGACTTGGAATAGGTACTGTACTTGCCGCTTTTACAATGGGTAAATCTATATCCTTTATAGGAAAACTTCTAGATAAAAGAATAGAATTTATACCATATATAAAAAACTATTGCATAAATAAAATAATGCATAAACTTTAAAATTTTTCATTTTCATCATTGGAAATGATTCTAACTTCAGCATTTAAAGTAATGCCTTTTTGATTATAAACTTCCTCTCTTACTTTTCTCATAAGATTTAAAATATCTCTTCCTGTAGCATTGTTATAATTGATTATAAAATTTGCATGATAAGGTGAAACCATAGCACCTCCTACCCTAACATTTCTCATATTAATTGAATCTATAACCTTACCTGCTATCATATTAGTTTCATAATCATTTAAAAAAGTACTTCCGGCAGAAGGATATTTAAATTGATTTTTATTCTTTCTATCTTTATAAAACTTTTTCATTTCAGGCTTAATTAATTTTTTTGAACCCTTATTTAGTTTAAATCTCACATCTACAATTATATATTTCTTATACTGAAAAATGCTTCTTTTATAAGCGTACTCACAATCTTCAACATTTATATGCATATATTCAATATTATCATCTATTATACCAACTTTATCTATAAACTCAGATACGGAATGTTCATAGCATCTGGCATTCATATAAGCAGCCCCTCCTATAGTACCAGGAAGTCCTGATAAAAACTCTAAACCTGTAAAGGCATTTTTATAAGCATATTTAACAACATCCGAAACTTTTGCCCCTGAATATGCTAAAATATTATGAGATGTATGCTCTATGCGTGAGAAAAAGCCCATATAAATAATTGGAAATTCTATAACCTTATCCAAAAATAATATATTGCTTCCGCCTCCTAAAATCATATATCTTTTATTATTATCATTAAGATATTTAATCAAATCTATAAAACCATTAATAGTTTCAGGCATATAAAATTCTAAAGCCTTAGCATTAACCCTGAAAGTATTAAATTTTTTTAAAGAAACATTCTCTTTACTTAAAACACCATTAAAAGATTTAACCATTAAAATAACCTCTAATATAATTTTATTCTAAATAATATATTAATAAAACTGTCAAAAATAATTTTTATAAAATATACCAAACAGGTTTTGAATCAATTTTCGTATTAAAAAACATATCCTTAATATCAGCCTCTTTATTTATATTCCAAGCATTCAAATCCTGATTAAAACTGCAAGCATTTTTAAACATACAAGTCATAGATTTTACATTAGATACATTCCATTTATTCAAAGGCTTATTAAAATTCTCGGCTCCGCAAAACATATAAGCCATATCAATAACTTTAGAAACATCCCAATCATTTATATTTATATTGAAATTTTTTATATTATGAAACATAGACCTCATATTAACAACATTGGAAGTATCCCATTTATCTATACCAGAAAAATCTATCCTAACATTATAACTCTCATATTCACTATAAGAGCCTTCAAAACATGCAAAATTAGGCTTATCAAAAAGCATAGACATATCGGTTATTAATGAAGTGTCTATATCTCCTAAATAAATATTATTGTTTTCTATTAAACTTCTTAATTCTATTTTATTCTTTGGCGTATACACAATTAAAATCCTAATATTTAATAAAAAAGTTTTTCTTTTTTTAAATCTGTTATCATCAAAACAAGCCAATAATATATGAATCTATTTTCAACTGTTTTATTTTCACTATTAATAAATGATATATTAATTTTTACAATATCTCCATTATTAACATATTCTTGAAACTCTATTTTAATAATAAATTGATCTTTTTTAAAATCTTCAAAATAAAATATACTCTCTGAAAATTTATAAATAACATTCATAGAATATCTGCTTGCAAATGCTTTCAAACTTGAATAAACTATTTCTATGTTTTTCAGCTTTTCTATTACTTTGTTAAAATCTGAAGTATATATATTAATAATCGGAAACTGATTTATAGGCTGAAATATCTCATAATCATTTAAATGCATTTTCCATTTTGCAATATCTTCTTTAGTTAAGTCAAATACACTAGATAAATTAATATAACAATTTTCATCCATAACAACATTATTATCATCATAGTCAGTATAACTGCCGTCGCCTAAATATCTAAAAGAAGTTTTTAAATTCATATTTTCATCATATAAATTCCAAATTAAACTATATGCATATTTATTCATTATAGGATTATCAATAAAAATTTCTTTCCAAAATTTATAATTATATTTCTTACCGCTTATTAAAATTTTTATTAAATTATAATTCTGACTTTTCAATATATTAGGAATCTCTTTTCTAATATGCTTTATTTCTTCTTTTATATTTTCAGGAAAGTATTTAGGTATTGATTTTAATTCTTTTTTATTGTTAATATCAAACAATTCTACTGCATTATTATTTTTAAGAGAGATTTTATATTTATTATCATTTACTTCTATAATTTTCTCTCCTCTTTTATCTAATCCAAAATCATATACTACTTTAAAACCTAATTCATATAACTCTAAATTCATTTTTTCAGCAATAAAATTTAATAAACTAATAGCCTCTTTTTTAATAGAAGCCTTTTTATTCCTAGCAAAAACATTATATAATAAACTTAAAGCGAATTTACTGTCTGTATGCAATGCTAAAATCTTCATAAATAATAATGAACTATTTTCTCTATTGTACATTTCAATTAACATATTATCATCAGCATATACACCGCAAACTAAAACAGAAACATCTTTTTGAGAATTAATATATATTTCTCTTATACAATTTTTAAAACTTTCTTCATCAAGAAAATTAATTATATTATCAAGTGTTTGTATTTTATAAATATATTTTTTTAAATTAAAATACTCTAAATAAATATACTTTATTATTTTTATGCCTATAATTTTTGATTTATCTTTAGTTAAAACTTTTATTTCTTTTTCTTTTATTATATCATCAATAAAATTTAATTTTTGATTATTCTTTTTATCATAATTTATAGAATTCTCTATATCTTCTATACTGATAAAATTTAATACTTCATTATTATTCGTTTTTAATTCTGATAATTCTCTATAAAATTCATTTTCAAGCATTATTCTAAAATCAGTATATATTTTATTATTATAATTAATAATACTTTTATATGCTTCTTTTACATTATTTTTTATTATTTCAAACTGTTCAATCTTTGATGATTTATTCTTTGCTGTTACATATTCAGCAATTATAAATTGTATAGGAATTTTATTATTCTTTTTTAATGGAGTTTCTTCAAATGCAAAAGCTAAATCTGATACATTATCCAAATTCCAATTTGATAAATCCTGATTAAACATTATAGCATTATAAAACATACTATACATATTTTCTAATTTTGCAGTATTCCATTTATTTAAAGGCTTATTAAAACTTCCTGCTCCATTAAACATAGAAAGCATATATTTTACATTTGAAATATCCCAATCATTTAAAGATTTATTAAAATTATAAGCACCAGCAAACATAACTGTCATATTTTCAACATTAGAAACATTCCATTTATCTAAAGGCTGATTAAAATTATAACAATTAAAAAACATCTCTTTCATATTTCTAACATTAGATACATTCCAGCTGTTAATATTCTGATTAAATTCCTTACAAGCTAAAAACATTCCCCCCATATCATTTACTTTTGAAATATCCCATTTGTCTAAAGGCTGATTAAATTTACTGCAGCCTGAAAACATTTTTTTCATATTTTCAACTTTAGAAACATTCCATTTATCCAAAGGCTTATTAAACTTTTCACATAAACAAAACATATTACTCATATCTGTAACATTAGATACATTCCAACTATTAATATCCTGATTAAATTCCTTACAAGCTAAAAACATTCCCCCCATATCATTTACTTTTGAAATATCCCATTTGTCTAAAGGCTGATTAAATTTACTGCAGCCTGAAAACATTTTTTTCATATTTTCAACTTTAGAAACATTCCAATTATTGACACATTGATTAAAAGTATTATTATGAAATATATTAAACATAGATTCCATATTAATAACATTCTCTGTATTCCAATTTTCTATACCTGAATAATCTTTTCTCTTAGTTTTTGAAAATAAATTTGACATATCAGTTATTAATGAGGTATCAATATCGCCTAAATATATATTATTATCTTCTACTAATTTTTTTAATTCTTCTTTATCTTTGGGTTTATATTTACACATAGTTTAAATATTAAAAGTATTATTGATTCTGATTATCTGAATTATTAGAAATATTTTCAGAATTTTCATTATTGCTATTATTTTGATTATTTTCTTCTGAAGAATTATTTTCAGTATTTTCGTTACTTTCTTCTATAGCCTCTTCATTATTAGGAGCTTCTTCTGAATTATTATTACTTTCTTCTGCTGACTCTTCATAATCATCTGATTTATCTTCTTCTGCTTTAGGCATAAACTTTTCATCTCTTTTAAATACATAAATCTCTCTAAACTTCATCTCTTGTTTAAGAAGAATTTCTTTCTCTTTAACAAGTTCAAGCATGGCCAAAAAGAATGTAACAAGCTGTCTTTTAGTAACTCCGTCTTTAAATAAAGTAATAAAAGGAAAGAAGGCTGTTTCAGATAATTTGATTCTTATCATATCAATGGCATTATCTATATGGAAATTAGACATTCCCGAAAGAACCGCCAAATCTGTTTCCGGAACAAACTGCACCTTAGTGAATGCATAAACCAAATCATAAAGCGTAATATCCTTCCAAGCTACCTCATTATCATCTGTACTTACAGTTTTGAAGAATTTTACCCTTTCAGTATCTTTTCTTTCAAATATAGTGTCTGATGTATCCTGAAGTTTATCAAGTTCTTCAGAAACCATTTTATATCTTTGAAATTCAAGCATCTGTTCAACTATTTCAAATTTAAGCTTATCTGTAAATTTATCATCGTCCATATCATGAGGAAGAAGCATTTTGGATTTATAAAGGTGGAACTCTGAAGCAACAACCAAAAAGTCTCCAGTTGAATCCAAATTTAAAGCAGCCTGAGCCTTCAAATATTCTACAAACTGGTCTATAATTTCAAGTATAGACACTTCATATATACTTTTCTCACTTCTTTTAAGCATATCAAAAAGTATAGACAATGGTCCTTCATAATCTATACTGGATAATGAAACTGTAAACTCTTTATAATCCGGCTTACTGTTTTCTGTTTCTTCTTTGGCTGAAGCGTCTGCATTTATTGTATTATTATTTTCTTGCTGTGTTTCGTTTATATTTTCTTCCATAATGGGATATAATATATTATAAAAATATAAAAATTCAAGTATATAATTTTCCATTAATAATATTGACAATAAATTAAATTCTAATATTATTTACATAATAAAATATTTATAGGGGGTAATATAATGAAAAAAATAAATATAGGGTTTATAGGTGCTGGACATATTGCAGAAAAAATGGCGCAAACTATTTCAAAAATTAAAGAAGCACAATCTTATGCAGTAAGTGCAAGAGATATAAAAAGGAGTAAGGCTTTCGCTAAAAAATACGGATTCAAAAAATTTTACAGCTCTTATGAAGAAATGCTAAAAGATGAAAATGTTGATTTGGTATATATAGCCACTCCTCATTCACATCACTATGAACATATAAAATTATGTTTGGAAAATAATAAGCATGTTATATGTGAAAAGGCTTTTACTGTTAATGTTAAACAAGCTAGAGAAGTTTTAATACTTGCTAAAAAGAAAAAACTTTTACTTGCTGAAGCTATTTGGACTAGATACATGCCTAGCAGACAAATAATCAATGATACTATAAAAAGCGGTATAATAGGAAAAGTTACATCATTAACTGCTAATTTAGGTTATGTTATAAATAAAGTACCTAGATTGATAGAACCGGAACTTGCTGGAGGAGCTTTACTTGATGTTGGTGTTTATACTATAAATTTCGCTTTAATGGTATTCGGTAATAAAATAAAAAAAATAGATTCTTCATGCGTAAAAACTAGCAAAGGTGTAGATGAGCAGAACTCTATTACATTAACTTTTGAAGATAATAAAATGGCTATATTAAACTCTACAATGTCAGCATTAACTAACAGAGAAGGCGTTATAAATGGCGACAAAGGTTATATGGTTGTAAAAAATATAAATAATCCTGAAAGCATAACAGTTTATTCATTGGACAGAAAGGTTGTAAAAACAATAAAAGTACCTAAACAAATAAGCGGTTATGAATATCAAATAATTTCATGTATCAATGCTATTAATAACGGTAAATTAGAATGCGAAGAAATGCCTCATGAAGATATTTTGAGAGTAATGAATATAATGGATACTTTGAGAAGAAGCTGGAAAATAAAATATCCTTTTGAAAAATAATTTTATTTAGCATATAAAAAAGCCGCTAATATTTATATATTAACGGCTTTTTATTTATACATATTTTTTAATTAATATCATAAATATATACGCTTTCTGCTATATCTTCATCATCTATCTTCAAAGTATTTTTTGTACCGGAATCTTTAAATCCGTTTTTCTCATAAAACTTTTTAGCTTCTTCATTTTTCTCAAAAACGCAAAGACATATATTAGTATAACCAGACTCTTTCATATATTTTACAGCCTGCTCTAATAATAACTTACCTATTCCGGAACCCTGATATATAGGATGAACATATAATGATATTATCTCGCCGTATCCTTCCATATTGCATCTGCTTTTTCCATGAGATATAACAGCTATAGGTTTTCCGTCAATATAGGCTAAATGTGCCTCTCTAGTTTTATTATTAATACCGTCTTCAAATTCTTCGCACCAATCATCTAAATATATTCTTTTAAGATATGATTCAGGTATAATATTTTTATAAGCATCTTTCCAGCATATGGCATGAAGTTTGCTTATATCAAAAACATCTTCTAATCCTGCTTTTTTTATAGTTATATCCATTTAATTATACCTCTTTTTAATAATAATCATTACTATTAAATAAATTATATATCTATAATAAGTTATTTTCAATTATTTATTTTTATTTTTTATAAAAAATTATAAAGTGCTAAGATTTCTTAAAGCATTACTTATCAAATCTTCTGTAGTCATATTATCTTTATTTTCTATTGCAGACAAAGCCTTAACAGCTTCATTATTTGAAAAACCTAATGATATCAAAGCTTTTATAACATCGCTTTCATTATCATTACTAATAACAGATGGTGAAATATTAATATCTATCTTTTCTATCTTGTCCCTTAACTCAAATAAAAGTTTTTCGGCCTTTTTTACTCCCATACCTGATACTTTTTTAAGTAAATTTATATCCTTATTAAAAAGTATATGCATCAAATCATTTATGGAATAAGTAGAAAGAACTTCCATAGCCAATTTAGGACCTACTCCTGAAGCAGACATAAGAGTAGTGAACATATTTTTTTCTTCTCTAGTTAAAAAACCATAAAGTATCATAGCATCTTCTCTGTGTATAAGTTTGGTATAAAGCCTTATATTATCATCATTTTTCACATCTAATTTTTTTGATACTATAACCTCATAGCCGACACCATTACAAAGAAGAGCAATGACACCTTCTGATATTATTTGAACTTTACCTTCTATAAAAGCAAACATTATAAACTAGGCTCGTATTCTAATTCTTTTATAGTGTCAAGCATTTTATCAGTGCTTACTTTAGACTCATCATATTCTACTTCAGCACAAGCATTTTCTAAACTTACATTAACTTTGCTTACACCGTCTAAAGCACTTAACTCTTCTGTAACTGCTTTAACACAATTTTGACAGCCCATACCTTTTATTTTTATAGTAACATTTTTCATTTTATATCTCCTTTGTTATAATTATCTAACAATTATATACTACATAAGGGTATTTTTCAATTATTTTTTTCTATTTTTTCAATATTTTTAGATTCTTCTTCTTTTTTATACAAATTAAATACAACAGTCATTTCAGTGCCTACATTCTCTTCACTTTTAATATGTATGTCAGCATTGTAATAATTACATATATTTTTTACTATTGTAAGTCCAAGACCTGTACCATGAACTTTCAAATATTTATTGTTTTTAACTCTAAAAAACCTTTCAAAAACTCTATTCAAATACTGAGGAGCTATTCCGCAGCCTGTATCTTTCACAGAAAATATAGCTTTATCAGCATTCTTTTTTAAATATATCTTTACTTTACCGTCATCATCAGTATATTTTATAGCATTATCAACCAAATTATTAACAACTTCAGTAATTTTTTCTTTATTAGCCATTATAACAGCAGATTCTATATCTAATTGCACATCAATATTTCTTTGCTCAGCTTTTATTCTATTGCTTTCAAATACATCAAGAACAATATCTTTAATATCTATTTCTTCATCAACAGTTTCCTTCCAATTAGCCTCTATTCTGCTCAATGTAAGCATATCAATAACAAGGTCTTTCATTCTCAAAGCCTCATTATTAATTCTTTTTATAAAATCCGCCTGATTCTTTCCGCCTCCTGTAGCAATAAGAAGCTCGGAATATCCTATTATAGAAGTAAGAGGAGTTTTTAATTCATGAGAAGCATTTATAAAGAAATCCTGCTTTTCTATCTCGACCTTTCTTATATCTGTAACATCTTCAAATTTTATTAATGCCGATATATTCTCATTATTTCTTATAGGAACAATACTTATTTCTATATCCATAGTATGTTCTTTAACATCAAATTTTGAAAATCTGCTAAACTCTATGGCATTATCTATTTTTTCTATAACATCATCATCTTTTATGATTTCATTAAGTTTTCTTATATTACTGTCAGAAATTTCAAGCAAATCTAAGGCATATTGATTAATGAAAAATATTTCTTTATTTTTATTAACAGCAATAATACCCTGTGCTATATTCTCAAGTACATAATTGAGCTTTTCTCTTTCAGTTTGATAGCCTGTGATATTTTCATTCAAACTTACGGCCAATTCATTTATATCATAAAGTATAGTGTTAATATCATTATATCCCGTTAAATTCTTAGGTATCGTTGATTTATTATTGTAAATATTATCAAGTGTTTCTTTTATCATATAGAAAGGAATCATAATATTACGGCTCATCAAAGGAAGAACCAAAGCCATAACTATAACAACCACACCTATAACCATAACAGCTGTAAATAAGAAGCTTATTAAATATTTATTAACTGATTCTATAGGAATTGAAACCCTAAGTATATAATCTCTTTTGTCATCAGCTTTAATTTTTTTAGATACATACATATAAGGAGTTTTTTGACTAATAGAAGTATTTATAGAAAAAGCCGGCTTATTTTCTATACTATGTAATGCTGCTATAACATCGCTTCTATTCGTATGATTTCCCATAGGATTTTTGGAAGTATCAGTCATAGTATCAGCTATTACAACCCCATTTGTAGATATTATGCTGATTCTTAATTCTTCTTTATCTGACTGAAGTACAAATTTTCTAAAAGCATCTTCTGTCTGAACATCATATAAGTCAATCTCTTTTTCAAGCATCTCGATAATATTTACTATCATAACCTGACTGTATACAATATTATTATACTGCACAGTAAACAGTATTCCTATAAACATTAAAGCACTTGATAATATCAAAATGAGTAATGATTTATAAAATATGTTCTTAATCATCTTTTATTAAAATTATTGTACATCTGTTAATTTATATCCCATACCTCTAACGGTTATAATGTTTTCTTTAGTTAAATCAAGTTTTTGTCTTATTGATTTTATATGCATATCAATAGTTCTTGTTTCCATAGTATGGTCAACACCCCATACCTCTTCAAGCATAGTTTCTCTATCAACTACATTATTAGCATTTTCCATTAAGAGCTTAAGCAAATCGAATTCTTTCTGAGTTAAAACAACCTGCCTTTCTCCTACGAATACATTTCTCTTTTTAACAATAAGTTTTATTTCTCCAAAAGTAAGTTCTTCTGCATCCAATCTTACATCTTTTTTTCTTAAATTTGCTTTGATTCTAGCAAGAAGCTCTAGTACAGAAAAAGGTTTAGGCATATAATCATCTGCACCTAAATTAAGACCTGTAACAATGTTTATTTCACTGGTTTTAGCTGTAAGCATTATTACTTTAATAGGAAGATGGGCATAATCTGTTCTAATAATTTTTAATATTTCTGTACCTTCTATGTCTGGAAGCATTATATCAAGCAATACCAAATTAGGAGTTTGTTTTTTTAATGCCTCAAGCATATCATTACCATTTGAGAAACATTCTATAGTATATCCTGCCTCTTCAACGGTATATTTGATAAGATCCCTAATATTATCATCATCTTCTACTGAGTAAATAAGTTCTTTATTCATAAAATACTACCAAAATTAAAATTATTTTATTGTCAAATTAAATACTTTTTATATCATAAATATAATAAAAAAATACATTTTGTCAAAATATTTTATTAAGACTAAAATAACTAATTTATTATTAAATATAATAACTTCTATATTTTACATTATGTAAAAAAATAGACATTTAAATATTGACTTATAATATTTTTATATTAAAATCATTTATATGAAACAAGAAATAACACCTATATTAGAAAATTATTTAGAAACTATCTACAATCTTGAGGTAGAGAAAAATTTTAAGGAAGCTATTAGAATAACAGATATAGCAGATCTAGTAGGACGCTCTAAAGCCAGTGTTAATACAGCGATTAAAACATTGTCAAAATTAGGACATATAAAACATGAGCATTACGGCGATATAGAGCTTACTGAAAGCGGAAGAGCTATAGGAAAAGATATTGCTGAAAGACATGCTATATTCTATTATTTCCTTACAAAAGTATTAAATGTGGATGAAAAAATAGCTGATGAAGAAGCATGCCTAATAGAACATGCTATGAGCAAAGACACTGTACATAAATTCAAAGAGTTTCTTTGCGGATACTGCAAAAAAGAAAATATTTTTAATAAAGACAATTAAATCAGCAGTTTATAATAAAAACCAGTATCTTATAATCTAATTTAAAAGAAATTTATATTCCGCTTAAAAAATAAAAAAGACTAAATTGATAAAATATACAATTTAGTCTTTATAGTTTAATGTTTTTATAATCAATTATAAGATCTCATCTTTTATCATATCATCGAAAGTCTGTCTTTTTCTTATGATATAATGTTTATTATCATCAATCATAACCTGAGGTAGAAGAAGTCTTGAATTATAATTGCTTGACATACTAGATCCATAAGCTCCAACATCGAGTAAAGCCACATAATCACCCTGCTCTAATACACTGCATTCTCTGTTATATGCAAAGAAGTCTGAACTTTCACATATAGGACCTACAAAATCATAATTAGAAACATTATCTTTTTTAACTAAAGGATATATTTCATTATAAGCATCATACATAGCTACTCTTATATAATCATTCATACCGCCGTTTAATATAACATATTTTCTTCCAAGCTCTTCTTTGATATATTCAACTTTCATTATTAAAGCACCAGATTCTGCCACAAAATATCTTCCGGGCTCTGTAGTAACTCTTAAATTAATTTCTTTTAATAGATTAATACTTTCAGCTTTAAATTTATCAAAATCAAATCCAGAATGATCTCTGTTATATCTTACCCCGTATCCTCCGCCTATATCAATATCAGTAATATTAAATCCAATACTCTTAATTTCAGCAATTAAATCCTTCATCACTAAAATAGCTTTATAGAAAGGTTCAGCATCTGTCATTTGAGAGCCTATATGCATTGATAATGATTCTATTTCTATATTAGATAATGATTTTAATAAATCAGAATTCTCTTTTATAGTTTTTATACTGATACCAAATTTATTTCCAGTAACCCCTGTAGTAATTTTTTCATGAGTGTGAGCATCAACATTCGGATTAACTCTTATTGAACATTTTACTTTCTTTTTAAGTTCTTTAGCTATATTATTAATTCTTATAGCCTCAGGAATTGATTCTATATTAAAACGTTTTATATTAAGCTCTATTGATTTTCTTATCTCTTCTTCTGTTTTTGCAACTCCTGAAAATACTATATTTTCAGCCTTTCCGCCTGCTTTTATATATTTTAAAGTCTCTCCTATAGATACAACATCAGCACCTATACCCTCTTCAGCCATCATCTTCAATATAGATAAATTATTCTCTGCTTTAACAGCATAAACTATTAAAGCATCATTTAAAGGTGAAAATACTTCTTTTAAAAATCTTATTTTAGTTAAAATATCATTCTTTGAATAAATATAAAAAGGTGTACCGTAAACTTCAGCAATCTCTCTAATATCAATATTTTCACACATCAATACATTATTTTTATAAGCAATCATTATTCATTTTCTCCTAATTATTATTTAATTATTTAATTTTTTAATTTAATATCTCTGTTATGCTTACAGATATAATTCCTTCATCTTCTAAAAGCGGTAAATTATTCTCTAAAATTTTTAATGTTTCTTCGCTTTGATAATGCCCTATTCCAACCGCTACTCCATATTCTTTTGATAATTTTATTAACTCTCTCCACTGCTTCATTATAGAAGAATAATCCCTTTCATTATCTAAAAATACTGATCTCCTAGCAGTTCTTACACCATATTCTAAAGCCATATCATATATTAAACTATCAGACACGGTATAAGAATCTACAAAATATTTATCATTATTCCTAGCATAATCAAGCATATAAGATACTATACTCTCATCACTGCTTGCTACAGAACCTGTATGATTATTCATTCCTTTTGCATAAGGTACTTTTGAAAATGAATAATCTAGTAATCTAAACACTTCATCTTCATTCATTCCCTTTCTTATTAAAGTCTGCTCTCCAAAATAATCACTGCCTTCCATAGGTATATGCAAAATAATATTAACATTATTACTATATGCTGCATAAGAAAAATCTGTACTATGATAAGAATCTGGAAGCACTGCAAAAGTTATATTGTATTCATTAGCTAAAGAAAAATATCTTTCAGAATTATCTAAAGTATTTCCGCTGTCATCTATTATAATGCTTATACAATTACTATGTTCATTTATTTTATTTAAAATTGGCTTTGCTGTATCCGGTGAGTTTATATCGGCTAAATGAAATATATCATTTGAAGGCTTCTCTGTTATATTTTTTTTTAAAATAGAATTTGCATTTGATTGTTTATAAACATTATTAGCATATTCAAAACTAATATTATAATTCTCTTTAACCTTTATAAAAGTAAAGGCAAATATGCAAAGTATAATAATCGAAAGTACAAATACAAATATATTTTTCATAAAACATTAATGTAAAAAAATAATGCATTAATGATATCTTAAATAGTAATAAAAGTCAATTATTTATGTACCATATATTCTACACTTACAACAGCATTCTCTTTACATTTTGGACACTTAGGACATCTAGGAGACAGCTTATTAAAAATTTTTTCTATAAAAGATTCTTTTTTTTTATCTGAATAAATTTTTGATGTTACATTTCCATTTTCATCTTTTTCTGATTCATTAAAATCAAGAGATACAAAAGAAAGTTCGGAAGGAGCATTTAATTTTTTATCAGTAGTAAAAAAATATCCGCAATTTCTGCATTTATAATAAAAAGGTGGATTATCTGGCAACATAATGGAATCCTTTTTATATTAATAAATTATATGTCTAATACCAATAGTTTATCCTGTTCTGTATCAAAATGATCCGCCATATATATAGTATAACTATCTTTTTTTATAACACTTCCAGGCTTTACTCTATTATGGCCTACAACCTGATTATATCCTATCCATGCATCATCTGACAAATCCATTGAATCAGACCATAATATACCCGCAAACTTGCTCATTCCTCCCCTTCTGAAAGAAGCTATATTACAGTCATCTTTATCATTATTATAAACAGCATTCACAACATCTTCAATATTATCAATATTAATATCTTTTAAATCATATTTTTGTTTTATATATTCAATCCAGCCATTTGTGATGCCTGCATGAGTGAATATATAATTGTTCTCTATATAAATTGGATTAAATAGATTTGCATTATCATTAAATATTTCATGCATTTCCTTAGCATAACTTTTTCTATACCTGCTCGCTGTAGGATATCCTACTATATACTGAAAATCATGATTTCCTATAAGCAGAATAATTTTATCATCATGATTCTTTTTGAACTCTATTACATCTTTTAAATTATTAACTATCTCCTCATCAGTAAAAGTAACCCAGCTGTCATCGCTATAATCTCCCATAAAAACTATCTTATCAAACTTATCAAACCTTCCTTCAATAAGTTTCTTCCAACAGCTTTTTCCATGTAAATCACCTATAACAGCAGTTTTCATTTTAAAGTCTCCTTACAATTATATTTATATGCTGATAATCAATAATAGGCTCTTCAGAATCATTTTCAATAACTTTATTAATATAAATAGCTTCAAATTTCTCTTGTAAATATTCTTTAAACTCTCTTATTGTTTCCCAATATTCTTCATTATTATGAGAAGTATTAATTTTATTTTTATGCTCAAAATTATCTTTTATTTTATATGCTATATTATCAATGATCTTTTCTTCTATCTCATAAATTTTTCCTATATTTTGAACAATATTTATAGTTCTATAAAGATCCAAACTAAAATTAGATGAATTTGAAATCATGTATATATTTATAGAATAATCAGAAGATTTTCTCTTATCATCCAATATAAAATCTAGAGTCTTTATAGATTCATCTACAAAATTTTTATTAGCTTCTATATCATATTCAACTTTCAAAGGCTCTATACCTATAATTTTCTTGATAAATAATGAGTCAAATTGACTATGAAAATATTTTTTCACATTATTAAATAATAAATATATATAAAAGTACCTAATATCTCTATTTTTTACAATATCTGTTAAATTAACTAAAAAATTATTTAAATCATTTTCATTTATATGTATTTCATAATGAATAGATAACTGCTTTATAACATCAGCTATATTATTATTAATAACATTAAAAATCTCTGTTTTATCATCATTTTTTATATATATAATATTATTATTTAAATTCAAAGAAGGCAAATGAAGAGAATCCCTTTTTTCCTTCAATAACTTCACTTTATTTTCTATATCTTCTTTTACAATATCTTTTTTATCTTTAGGAGTTAAAAATAATATTTCCTCCTCTATAAACTTATTACCCTCTGATTCTTCCTCTTTTTCTAATTCTTCTATTTTTTCTAAAGTATAAAATTCCTTTTTCTCCAATATTTCTTCTATTCTTTTTAAATTATTTTCTCTATCCTCACCATATACATATAATGTAAATCTATATCCGAATTTTATATCGAGTCCCATCATTTTTATAAAAGATTTGGCATTAACTCTCTTTCCATTCTTATTTTCTATTTCTATTTTATCTTCAATAGTTCTAAAAAAATCAACAATAGAATTAACCGTTTTATTATCATCTATAATAGAATTTCTACATTCAAACTCTTTAGATATAAAATCATTATTCTCCATATAGTATCCTGTATAATTTTATTTTATTCTATAAATACAATTATATACAAATATAGAAACAAATCAATTAGTTATGTATAAAAACATATTAAAAACTATATAGCAACACTATATATATACCTATATAGGATATATAAAATATCTATATAAAAATAGAATAATTTAATTAATTGTAGATAACATAAATAAAATAACTTTAAACAATTTTATTTTTTAATATTTTTAAAATTAAAAATTTAATTAAAAATGCTTTATTTACTTTAAAAATATATATGACTTTATTTATCATACAAATAATACATAAAAACCCTTGAAATTATAAATAATATTGTTTATAATAATAAAAAATAAAAAATAACAGAGTAAAAACAAAAAAATATGATTGATTTTAATTTAAAAGATATTAGAGAAAAAATTTTGAAACTAACACAAAGCCAATTTGCTAAAATGTTAGGTGTGCGTCAAGATTATATTTCAAGGTTGGAAAGAAATGCCAATAATATAACTCTTGACTTATTGGATAAGCTTGCAGAAAATACTGGACTTACTATTGATGAACTTACAAAGTATAAAAAGAATTCTTTTGAAAGTGAAAATCCATATCTTTATGAGAATCTTATTAATGTACAAGTCATCATAGATAAAATTAATGAAGAAATAAGTACAGTAGATAAAAAGAATAATGAAAAAATATCCGAACTAACGGCTGATGTTTATAATAAAATCAGCGACACTTTCGATATTGTAGTATATGGAAGATATAGTTCCGGAAAAACTTCATTTATTAATGCAATATTTGATAAAAATATTGATACAAACCCCTATTCTGAAGAAACGAGCAATGATGAATATTATTTGAATGATGATTCTAAGCTATTTAGAATCATTGAGTACAAAGAAAATCTTCTTGATACTAGAAAATACAATAATCAGAATATGTTCATTTATTTATGTGATATAAATGCATTTTCTCAGGAAGATATTACGAATATAAATGCTTTAGCAAATTTTATAGATGATTTTAATAATATATCTGTAATATTCTCAAAAGCTAATATATTTGATGAAGATAAGCTAGATGAAGTTATTGATAAAAAATTTGAAACATTGAAAAACTTTATAGAGTCTTCTAACAATATTAAAAAGATAGATTATAGTATCTTAAGAAAGAGATTCTTCCCATTTTCAATCAATAACAATAATCTAGTTAAACAGATTAAAGATGATTTTGCTGAAAATGTGAAATATGCTTACTATAACAGAATATTAACAAATATTAATTTCATTACAGAAATAATAGATAATAAAAATGACTTTCAGGAAAATGATAAATTAGAAGTTAATTTAAACAAAATAAAAATATCAGTTAAAGAAGCATTTAATGAAATATATAAAAATACTCTTAATATAGACAGCATAATTCAATCTATTGATAATAATAATGTATATAGAAAAAAAGATGATATAAAGGTATTATGCAACAGTATAAATTTAAATCTTGATACACAGTTATATAACATACTTGCAGTAACAAAAGAGGATTTTGATACTAAAGAACCTAATAAAATAAAAACAAATTTAATAAATCTTTCTATAGGTATTTTACCTTCATTTAATTTATTAAAAAACAGTGCAATGAAAATAATAAATATTATAGGCGTATCTTTATCATTCCTTCCTAGTGTTGTATTTATATTATCAGGATTTATGTCTTTCTCAGGAAATTGGAAAAAAACACTTTCTAAGAAAGTTATTAAAGCTTATGAAGAAGAAAATGTGGTATCCAAATATAATAAAACAATAGATGAGTACTTTAATAATTATTTGACAAATATAAAAGAAATAGATGCTAAAGCCAAAGAAATTCTAAAATATCAAGAAGATGCAAAAATGTACAAAAATATGAAATCTATATTAGTTAATTTTTCATCTTATATAGAAACTGAAAAAAATAAAAAGTAAATACATTAACTATAAAAAAGAGCAGGATTAAATGCCTGCTCTTTTTATTTTCTATTATTTACATATATTTACATATTAACTGTTAGTATTATTAGTATAGACTGTCCAAGTACTATCCGGAAGCTGATAATATGAATTATCTATAAGCTTCTGAACATTTCTTCTATATAAAGCACTTTCAACCTCTTTTATATTTGCCATGCTAAGTTTAGGATCTGAAAGTATTAAATATTCAGCTATAGTTCTTCTATCTATGTTTTCTTTTTCCATTATTTCTTTTATATATTTTATTCTCTCTTCACTATATGTCGTTTTTGGTTTCGAAACATCAAAGGCTATATACGATAAATATCCTCCGTTATTTTCTCCTATATAGTAGTTAGTTTTATACAAATTTATTTCATCTTGATTGAACATACTTCTTATAAGTGCTTCTCTATAACTTTGTGCCAATTCATCAGAAACATTTGTACTCACCATAATAAGATTTAAATCTTCCTCGCTTGAAAGAGTAGATATTTGATATGCACTTTCATCTATTTGTCTGTATCTTCCTAAAACTTGAGCTTCTATCAAAGTTTTTCCTCCAAGCACTCTCATCTCAGGTTCCTGTACTAAAATAAGCTTTGAACAGCTTGTAATAAATATCATAATAAGTAAAATAAATATCATATTATAAAATTTCATAAAACAAATATCTCCTATTTTTACTGTATTAATTTCCGCCCTCTAAATATGATATAACATCAGAGAAAGGCATAGGTTCAAGCCCGAACTTATCACCTTCAAATGCTATAAGCTGCTGCTTCTGCTGATTAGGCTTATCTAAGTTTTGATCTCTAAAATAGAATGTAGTATATACTTTATTAGCAGATATACTAAATTCTACAGAATTAGGATCATAACCAAATTGTACAATATTTTCAACAGTAGATATACCTGGGTTAATAGGTCTTATCATCTCTATCAAGAACTTAGAAAACTCTGTAGACATTTTACTTATACCAACAAAGAATGTAGTAGGTCTTATATTATTCAAAGGACTTACACCAACTCCGGCAATATCTGCTGTAAGATTAACAAGTAATTTTTCATCATTAATTTTTTCTCTATTTTCAGGAGCAAGCAAATATTTAAAGTTTATATCACTTGCCAAAACACGCATATCATATTTTATAGTACTAGTATTGAAGCTTCCCAAATCAACATTAAGCCAAGGTAAATGTATAGCTCCTCTTCTAGGCGCTGTATTATTTGATATAGAAGTCAAGAATAAATTATCATCAAATTTTTCACCTCCTATATATATAGATGATTTCAAATCCTGTATTGTAAGTCCATGTCCCTGAACTTTTACATAAGAAGAAAAATCTCTTATTCTTATACTGTCATCTATAAATGGAGATATTTTCAAATATACTCTTAATTGATCAAAAAATACATTTGGAACCTGCTCTATAAGAGGTGTATATCTAGTAGCTGTGGCAACTACCTCATTATCTGTAGGAGTCAAATCAAAATGATAGTCTATATTTGAAGTTAATCCTTTTAATACTATAGACATTTTATCAGGAGAATCCATATTAGCAAAGAACTTATCAGTTTTAAAAATACCGTCTGCTATATTATTTCTTAAATTACCATTAACATTGAATAATCCTCCTATTTCAATGCCGAAAGGTAAATATAAAGTTTCTGTATCTAAACCTATATTATAATTCAAGTTAGCATTTTTTATAATAGGAGTAAAGTAACCATCAACATATACTAACAATTTATTGGCAGGGCTTTGTAAATTGAATTCTCTTATATCAGCATATAAATTCTCTCCAAAATTAACATCCGCATCAACTTTCATAGTAACATCTTGAAGTTTATACTGTTTTTCTGTTACATAGAAAGTACTGAAATTTGTAACTGTTGCAAATTTATCTTCTAATGATAAGTTATATCCCAAAGCACTAGTCATTTTTATATCATCTTCAAAAGGCAAACTATCAAGAATCTCAGCAAATTTAGTAGAAAGCCAATTTTTCATAGCATAAGGAGCTATTCTTAAGCTTGATATATTAACAAAACCTCTCTTTAATCCCAAACCCTCTAAATCAAGATTGGATCTAAAATTAAGAAAATTATCCAAATCTAAATTAAGCTCATTAACTTTTACATCTTGGCTAAGCAAATTAGCATTGGCAAGTACATTAAGCTTAGCAGTAGCAGTAGAAGAAACCTCACCATTTAAATTATAAGAAAAATTCTTTATGATACCATTTACTGTAGTATTAATATCATTTATCATCTTTCCAAAAACATGAACATCTAAATTTAAAGAACCTCTTGCAAGTCCGCCTGAAAAATTAGCAATAGGCAATGATGTTACATTTACATTCAAATCTGTAGGATCATCAAATTTTACCGCTCCATTAACCTTTATATCAGAATTAATATATTTTGAAGATACATTATCAATATAAAGAACTGTATCGCTTTTCTTACTAGGATCATTAATAGCAGGAAGAACTCCTAATGCTCCATTCAATGATGATAAAATCCTTACTGATACATCTGTATTATTGAATCTATATAGTTTTAATGCTGTTACTCTATCAATAGTGGTATTATGCTCTAATTTTATATCTTCTTTTGAAATATTATTAGGATTAAAAGTAAAATTCAATTTTGTTTTTGAATTAAGATTATTTACAGCTATAGTATCTCCCATAGAAAAATTAATCTTATCTAATGCTATATTTATAGTATTAGTTAAATTATTAATTGTACCGCTGCTTTTATCTGCATCCACATTAATCATACCGCTCATATTAATACCTAAAGAAGGTACAAACATAGAAGCTAAACCATTTATTTTATCTAAATTAAGTCTTGCATATAATGTATCTAAATTAACACCTATATTTCCGCTGAATATTTGATTGGCAGAAGCGATAACCTTTAATATTTCATCATTTAAAAGTTCTGAAGACAAATTCTCTATTGATACGCTTTGATTTTTTATATTATATCTTGCAAGGAAATGTGCCGCAAATTGCATATCATCTCGTTTTTTGCCATTATAGCTGAAATTAGGATCATCTATTTCAAAATCAAATCTTATTATTATTTCATCTTTATTTTCTGTACCGTCTGCACTTTTAGGATATGAAACATCTAAATTAAATAAAGGATTATCATTAAAGAAAATACTACTGTCATTATAGGCCAAACTATTACTTATAAAACTCTTTAAATAAATATCTTTCAAAGCCTCAGGGGCAGAAATACCCATTACCTGAGATAATGAGAATCTTTTTGTATGCAAATCCAAATGAAGATTATAATTACTTAAACTTGCTATAAGTCCGTTATTAGGTACATTAGTTAAAAACGATTTGCTGTCTGCCTTAAATGCTAGATTATTTATTCTAATATTTTCTACATCAGCTTTTAATTTAAGAAAATCAAGTTTACTGAAATCGAAAGGCTCTTTATTGGTATCTTCTTCTTTAGGTTCAGACGGAGGCATATCCGGTAAATTCCAATTTCCGCTCTCATCTGTAAACATATAAACATATAAATTGTCTATACTTAAATCCTGAACATGAAGCTTCAAAAAGAATAAAGAAAAAAGAGAAAATTTTAATCTAAAATTATCTATCTTTATATTTTCTTCATTATTGAAATTATCAGAATTATAAAGCACAACATTGCTCATTTCTACTTTTGGAAATAATAATCCGTATTTAAAATCACCTATTTCCAATTTTCTATTAGTAGCAGAATATACTATATTTTCAATAAGATTTTTCATTCTTTCATTATTGAAATATATTCTAGCTCCTGCAATGCCTATAACAATTAAAAAAAGAAGTATCAAAGGTATATATCTCTTTTTGAATCTTCTTTTTTTCTTATTGTTTTCTTGTTCTGATGATATTTCAGTTTTTTCTTTTTTCTTAAAAAATTTCTTCATAATCAATCTTCTATAAAAATATATTTTACATGTTTATAAAACAATTTTACACTTATAATGTAGTATATTATAAAACATATTCTTTATCAATAGCCAATACATATTTAAAAATCATTATTATCATAATACCTGCTATCTTCATAAGTATTATCTTCATTATTATTATAATATCTGCTATCCTCATAAGTGTTATCTTGATTATCATAATATGTACTGTCTTCATAAGTATTATCCTGATTATTATCATAATAACCATCATTATTTTCATAAGAATTTGTTTCTTCTTCATTACTGTAATAATAATAATCAGAATTATAATCTTCCGGTCTTATAATGATAACATTATTTGTATTATTGAAATTGCTTTCTAAATTTTCCTCAAACTGCTCTTCAGGCATATTATTATCATTCAAATAATTATTGCTGTAATTATAATAATCTATCTCATAAGCATTGGTATTATTATACAAATCATAACCATAATTATAATCACCGCTTATCTCATTTGAAATACTCATATTAAATTCATAATTTCTAGCTTTTGAAATACCCTTTTTCCATCCTTCTTTAGTCAAATCCCTTTCAAATATGAGATAATATCTGCCTTGAGACAAACTTACTTCATGTTCATCATCAGTCTGAGGCATAGTAAATATCTTACCTAATACATCATTAGAAATGCTTATATTAATAGCTTGGGAATCTATTAAGAAATAAGAAAGTTTAACACTTGATTGAATAGGTATGCTGAAACTGTAATAATCTCTGTCATAAGAATAGTCTATAGCACCTTTATATGTTCGATTAAACTCTATAGTTTGAGCTTCAGAATATTTATTATTAGGTTCATGTTCAGTATATTTATCATAAGGTTTAGCAATAATACTTACTCTATATGGTATATTATTAACTGCATTTGTAGAAGCCAATATAAAATAATATGACATATAAGGATAAAGTATAAGCTTATCAACAGTCTCTCCATCTCCTACATTATTAATATCTTTCATTGTTATCCAATTACCTTTCTGATCATATAGTCTTATACTTGCATCTATTGCAGGAACACCAGAAAGCTCTATAGAAATAGAATATGTATTAAAAGAACTATTAGTTATCTTATAGGCATCTGTTTCCATATTTTTCAAATCACCTGTTTTCAAAGTAGGATTATAAGTTTGGCTATAATATCCTTCTATTGTATAGAGCCTATTATCACTATTAACATCTATTATTTGAGATGCTGAAATTTTATCATTAGGTTCTTTCTCATCAGTTTCTTTATAATCTCTTTTTTTAAGTATAAACATATAATCAATATTTTCTTTTACAGTATCTTTAGGAGCTATTGATATATAATATTTATTTTCATCTATATTATTTTGAGAAGTTTCAAAATATATATTCTTCATTACCTGAGTTGTATATATCATTTCTTCTTCTTTTTTATTTTGATTATTATTGCTGCTTACTTTTTCATTTGTATCAGTATCATTTGTAAGCGAACTTGTTTCAGTATATGGAATTTCATCCGGTTCACTTATTACTTTTATAACATTATTATTATAATCATACAAAGTCATTATAACAGGAGAATATGTAGAATTAGATACATAAAAATCTATAATACTAGATTTACCATCAAAATTAAAATAATAATAATCTGTATTATCCCCTTCCAATTGCCCAATTATACCATCTTTATTAATTTGCTGAGCAGTTTCAAAACTATTATTATTTCCAGATTTTTTTTCCAATTTATATTGTGAAGAACTGCAAGATGATAAAATTATCATTACTATATTAATAATTGCTACAAAACAAATTTTTCTCATTTTATCTCCGTCATAAAAAACAATATATAAAATTATACATTATTCTATAATAAAAAGATACTTAATATTTTTATATATTTTAAAAAAAATAAAATAAAAATAAAATTGGGTATTGACTTTTTTATTTTTATATGGTACTATTCTTTTACGTTTTCAAATTAATATGGGTAGGTGGCCGAGCAGTCAATGGCAGCAGACTGTAAATCTGCCGACGTGAGTCTACGGGGGTGCGAATCCCTCCCTGCCCACATTCTTTTTTACGAATATTTATCTTAAAAAGAGGTATTGCTTTGGCTATAGAATTTAATAATGAATATATATCTATAGTTATGGAAGCTAACCTAGCTACTCCCGAAGAAATAAAATCTTTTGTAGAAGATTCTGATGAAGCTTGCAATATAAGAATGCCTGTAGTTGTTCTCGATATGAAAAATGTAAGAGAGATTAATAGTGCAGGAATAGCTAAAATACTTAAACTCTACAAAAATCTTCAGTCTCTTAAAGTAAAACTATTTATGATAAATCTTGATGAATCTGTAAAACCTACTATAAAAAGCTTAATGATTTTCAGTTTAATAAAATATTTTGATGATCCTAAAGATTTTACTATATAATCCTAATTTAAATAATACCAAAATGATTAATTCTTATAATATTTATTGAATTTTTATTATCATTTTATTATACTTATTTCAGTAAATAATAGGAGAATTTTTATGCATAATAATATACCTACGGTAAGATGGACAGGAGATGAACTCTACATATTAGATCAAACATTAATACCTGTCACTGTAAAAGAAATAAAACTATCTACTGAAGAAGATGCCTATAATGCTATAAAAGAATTAAAAGTAAGAGGTGCTCCTGCTATAGGTGTTGCGGCTGCTTATTCTTTACTTATAGATTTAAAAAGTAAAACTAATTTGAAAGCTGATGAGTTTATAAAGTTTCTTCAAAAAAGAGCAAAATATTTAAATTCATCAAGACCTACAGCTGTTAATTTAAGCTATGCTTTAAACAGAATGCTTGACACTATAAAAGATAAAAAAGATAAAACTTCATTAGAATTATACAATATATTAGAAGCAGAAGCCAAAAAAATAAATTCTGAAGATGTAGATATATGTCAAAAAATAGGAGAATATGGTAATGGACTTTTAAAAGAAAATTCAGGAATACTTACACATTGTAATGCAGGAAGACTAGCTGTAAGCGGAATAGGTACCGCTCTTGCTCCTATGTATATAGCTCATCAAAAAGGTAAAAAAATAAGAGTATATGCTGATGAAACAAGACCATTACTTCAAGGTGCAAGATTGACAAGTTTTGAATTGCAGGAAGCAGGAATAGATGTTACTTTAATATGTGATAATATGGCAGCTTTCATAATGTCTAAAGGACTTATTGATTTAGTTATAGTAGGATGCGACAGAGTTGCTGAAAATGGAGATGCCGCAAATAAAATAGGTACTATGGGAGTGGCAATTTTAGCAAAACATTTTAATATACCTTTTTATATAGCATGTCCTTCTACTACTTTTGATCTAAATACCAAAACAGGAAATGATATAGTTATAGAAGAAAGAGATGCAAAAGAGATTATAAATTTTGCAGGCGTTCAGACAGCACCTTTAAATATGAAGGTAAGAAATCCTGCTTTCGATGTTACGCCTAATGAACTTATAACAGGATTCATTACAGAAAAAGGTATAATTAAAGCTCCTTATATAGAAAATTTAAAAAAAGCTTTCAATTAATTTTATAATTTTTAAAAGGGTTAAATATGGCTTATAAACAATTAAATATTAATACAATAATAGATTACTTAAAAACTATAGATGAAATAAAAGATATATTTTCAAGTTTTGATTATTTAGAAATAAAAGAAATTGGAGATGGAAATTTAAACTATGTATACAGTATAACAAATAGAAAAAATGATAAAGAAACTGTAATATTAAAACAATCTGTACCTTTTTTAAGATGTGTTGGTGAAAGCTATCCTTTAGAAAAAGATAGAATGAAAATAGAAATTAAATCGCTCAAAGAACAGTATAAATTATGTCCGAATTTAGTACCAAAAGTATATTATTTTTCTGAAGATATGTGCGTTGTAATAATGCAAAATTTAAATAAACATAAAGTACTTAGAGGAGAAATAATAAATGGAAAAAAATTTCCAAAAGCGGCTGATCATTTAACAGATTTTCTTTCAAAAACTTTATTTTATACTTCAGATTATTACTTGGATACTAAAACCAAAAAGAAACTTGTAACTGAATATATGAATGCTGAATTATGCAGCTTAACTGAAGATTTTGTTTTTACCCATCCATTTGAAGAAAACGAAACTAATATTTACCATAAAAAATTAAACTTAGATGAAATAAAAAAATTCCAAAGAGATCCTAAATTAAAAATAGCAGCTGCCGAAATGAAGTATGCCTTTATGACTAGATCAGAAGCATTACTTCATGGAGATTTTCATTTAGGAAGTTTTATGGGTAATGAAGAAGAAACTTATGTAATAGACCCTGAATTTGCATTCTATGGACCTATTGGTTTTGATATAGGAAAAGCTATGGCTAACTTCTTTATAGCATACATATCTCAAGAATATCATCAAAAAAGATTGGGCACAAATTCAAAAGAATTTAGAAAATGGCTTTTTGATACAGCTAAATATATGCTCACAGGAACTTTAGATAAATTTGAAATATTATGGAAAAAACATTTAGAAGATACTAAACCTTTATATTGGAATTATCCTGAAGGACAAAAACATTCTGAAGAATATATAAAAACTGTATTAAACAGAATATTTAAAGACTCTGTAGGTTTTGCAGGATGCGTATTTATAAGAAGAACTTTGGGCCTTGCTAAAAATAAAGATATTTCTGGTATTGAAGATTTAGATGAAAGAGCAAGACTAGATTGGATATGTCTTAATATAGGAAAAGAACTTTTAATAAATAAAGATAATATAGATAATATAGAAAAAGTTTCTGATATTGTAAATAAATATTCTAATATAGATAAAATCTAATAATAATAAAATGGGCTATAAAATTAATTATAGCCCATAATTTGTATATAAAAAATTATTATTTACTTTTCTACTTCTTTTTTGTATTTAATCAAACCTTCTTTCAAAATTCTCATAGCTTTTTTAAGATCATCTGAATTAAGTACATAGCACATTCTTATCTCATTTCTTCCTAAACCTTCAGTAGCATAAAAGCCTTCTGCCGGAGCGAACATAACAGTTTCATTATCAATATTAAAATCTTTAAGAAGCCAAATAGCAAAATCTTCTGCATCTTTAACAGGCAGCTGAGCTAGAACATAAAAAGCCCCTTCAGGTTCTCTCATAAATACACCATCCATTTTTGTAAGTTCTTCAAAAAGAATCCTTCTCCTGTTATCATATTCCTTTCTAGTAGCCTCAAAATAATCTGAAGGCAAATCATATAAAGCAGATGCCCCTATCATTTCAAGAGTAGGTACAGATAATCTAGCCTGACATTCTTTAAAAATAGCTTCCATAAATTCCTTATTCTTACTTATTATACAACCTATCCTAGCACCGCATGCAGAAAATCTTTTTGATATAGAATCTATTATAATAACATTCTCAGCTATATCATCATAAGTACCAAAACTTATTGCTTTTCTCTCTCCATAAACAAATTCTCTATATACCTCATCGCTTATAATAAAAAAATCATGCTTCTTAGCCAAATATGCTATGTCATCCAATTCCCTTTTTGTAGATACAACTCCTGTAGGATTTGAAGGATTTGAAAATAAATATCCCTTAGTCTTTTTTGTAATACTTTTCTCTATTTCATCTCGATTTGGTAAATGAAATCCGTCTTCTGCATATGTTCTTACAACATTTCTTTTAATATTAAGTATATCATAAAAGCTGTTATAATTAGCATAATAAGGTTCTGAAACTAACATTTCATCACCTTCATCAAATATTGCAATTAAACTAAGGAGTATTGCTTCACTACCCCCATTAGTTATTATTATTTCATCTTCATTATAATGAATACCCAACCTTTCATAATATGCTTGAATTTTATTAATAAGTTCCTTAGTTCCTCTTGAATGTTCATATTTAACAGTTTTCATATTGGTATTGGCAATAGCATCAAAAAATACTCTAGGTGTTTCTATATCAGGCTGCCCTATATTAAGGTGATGTATTTTTATTCCTCTCTTAGCAGCTTCTTCAGCATAAATATTTAATCTTCTTATAGGCGAAGCTTTAAGCTGCTGTACTCTTTTAGATAGATACATGATAAACTCCAATTCATTGTTGTATATAATAAAATATTGCTATATAAAAAATAAAGGAGCTATAAGATAAATTATAGCCCCTTTCTATTCCTCTTAATCTTTATAAGACTATTATTTATCTATTTCCCTATATTTAATTAAGGCCTCTCTAAGTATATGCATTGATTTTTTTAAATCTTCAGAATCTAAAGCATATGAAATTCTAACCTCATTTTTTCCTAATCCTTCAGTGGCGTAGAAACCTTCCGCGGGTGCAAACATTACTGTTTCATTATTTATATTGAAATCTTTTAAAAGCCATATAATAAAGTTTTCTGCATTTTTTACAGGAAGTTTAGCAAGAACATAGAAAGCTCCCTCTGGCTCATGAGTAACAACTCCTTCCATAGTAGCAAGTTCTTCAAATATAATTTTTCTTCTATAATCATATTCTTTTAAAGCTTCATCAAAATAGTTATCAGGCAAATCATATAAAGCAGCAGCTCCAACCATATCTAAAGTAGGAAGTGATAATCTAGCCTGACACTCTCTGAATACAGCTGTCATCAATTTTTTATTTTTGCTTATAAGACATCCTACTCTAGCACCGCAAGCAGAAAATCTTTTTGATATAGAGTCTATAATAATAACATGATCTGCTAAATCTTTATAAGTACCGAAACTTATTGCTTTTCTATCACCATAAACGAATTCTCTATAAACTTCATCACTTATGATAAATAAATCATGTTTCTTAGCAAGATAAGCAATATCATCTAACTCTTTTTTAGTATATACAACACCTGTAGGATTTGAAGGATTTGCAAGCATGAATGCTTTTGTTTTAGGAGTAATATGTTTCTCTATCTCTTCTACGCTAGGAAGATGAAAGCCGTCTTCTGCATAAGTTCTAACAGCATTATATTTAATATTATAAAGATCATAAAAACTTTTATAATTAGCGTATAAAGGCTCAGATACTAATATTTCATCTTCTTCATCAAATATAGCAAGCATAGCAAAAGATATTGCCTCAGAACCTCCGCTAGTAACAACAATATCTTCCTCTTCATAATGAATACCTAATTTATCATAATAGGCTTGAATTTTATTAATAAGAGGTTTAATACCCCTTGAATGTTCATATTTAAGCGTCTTTTCACGAAATTTAGAAATTGCTTCAAAAAATATTTTTGGTGTTTCAATATCAGGCTGACCTACATTAAGATGATATATTTTTATACCTCTTTTAACAGCATCTTCAGCATAGGGATTCAATTTTCTAACAGGCGAAACCTTTAGTCTCTGAATTCTTTTAGATATATCCATAATGACTCTCCATTAATTATTCTAAATAGTAATTTTTAGCTAATTAAATATATATGAAACAATAAAAATTGTCAACATATTTTAATTATTTATTAATAAATAAATAAAAAAAATCATAATATAAACATTATTTATAGATAAAAACCCATCATTATATATATAAAATATATTATAAAGTGAAAATTAGCAATATAATCATTAAGTTATAAAACTATTAATAATTTTTTATCATCAAGTAATAAAATATTACAAAATATTGATAAAAGATGTTTTTTGATATAAAATTAATCAAAAATAAAAAATGAATTTTAAATATGCATATAAAAACAATTGTAACAATAATAATAGCAACTATTTTACTATATATTCCGTTATACCCTTTTGGCGGAAAGCCTATTAGAATAGAAAAAGTAAAACCTTACTATACAATTAAAGATACTGCAAAAATTGATGTATTCATATATACTAATTTAGGAAATAATACGAATTACAATTATTTATGTTTTGCAATTGCCGATGCAGTAGCAAGCCAAATAGAATATAATAAAACATTAAGACTTCAATCAGAAACTAATTATACAATAACACCAGTAGATTTTGAACGTGCATATAATTATAAAGTATTCCAATTTACTAATATAACATATACAAGCAGAACCGAAGGAACTAACATAAAAATAATAACAAATTATGAGTATACAACTTATACTAATTGGGGGGATGTTAGGAGCAATGTTCAGCTAATTAGCCCAGAAACAGAAGGTTTTTTCCTAGAAACAAATGAAATGTTATTTGATTATAATGGAAGCAATGTAATATTAAGAGGCACCAATGATTTTATTGAAAAAGTTGATATAGGAAGAAATTATTATGAATATTTCGGAGATGATATAAAAAAATATGTATTTACAAGAGAGTCTGACATTGCAATATTTGGAACAGTAGAATACAGCAGACCTAATATCAGTATAGTAACATACATAGCATATATAAAAGAAAGAAAAATCACTTCATATTCTATAACAATACCAGAAGCAAAAATTGATGAGCAAATACCAAATTATTCTTTAGAAATAGCTAATAGAATAAGTTATTTGGATAAAACAGGAGTTATAGCAATAAATGTTGCTCCGGAAGATGCATTTGTTTATGTAGATGATGTATTCATAGGTAAAAGCGGTCAAACATTATATGTTCCGGCATTAACAACCAATAGCCATAGATTTACAATAAAAAAAGAAGCATATGATACTATAGATACTATGCTTTCTTTTGAAAAACCAAATGAAAATATAATGCTTAATTTTCAATTAAAAGAATTAAGTAAAAGTGCAAGAGTACAGATTAATATACCTGGCGAAGAAGAAAGCAGTGTTGTAATCAATGGCATAAAAGAAACACCTACAAATGTAATAAATAGATATTTTGGTTTTGGAACATATTCTTTAAAAATAACAAATAAAAATTATATAGATTATTATGGTACATTTACAGTAAACAGCACTAATTCTTTAATACTTACTCCAAATATGAAGAGATTTAAAGAACCTACATTAGCCGATAAAATATTTAAAAACTATGAAAGAAATACCAAAATCTTCTTAGGATTAACTATAGCAAGTGCTATATTCACAGTAGGTACTTATATATATGCTAATGAAGTGCTGGATTCAGCAGTAGTTAATCACTATAATCAATATAAAGATCTTCCTCCTAGTCAGAGACCAGCTTTAAATTTAAATAATTATAATACAGCCGTCAATATATATGTAGCAGGAATGGTTATAACAGGAGCATTCGCTTTAACTGCTGGAGTATATTATATGCTTTGGATAAATGAAAGTAATTTTGCTGTAGAGGAGCTTTCATTTAATGCCGGTTACAGCGGTGTTAATTTAATGTATTCATGGCGGTGGTAGCTGCAATAATATCTTTAATAATTAATAAAATTCTTAATTACATTTGACAAAACATTATTATTTACTATACTACTTATAATAATATAATTTTAGGAGTTATAATATGCTTAATATAATTTTTATAGGAGCTCCCGGAGTTGGAAAGGGAACTCAATCTGCCTTAATTGAAAAAGATTATTCTATATCACATATTGCTACAGGTGATATGCTTAGAGAAAATATTGCAAATAGTACAGAACTTGGAAAAACAGCTAAATCATATATGGACAAAGGAGAATTAGTACCTGACAGCTTGGTTATCGATATGCTTAAAGACAGAATAAAAAAAGATGACTGTAAAAATGGCTTTATGCTTGATGGTTTCCCTAGAACTATAGAACAGGCTAAAGAATTATCAAATATATTAGAAAGTCTAAATTATAAAATAAGTGCTGTAATAGATATATTTGCTTCAGAAGAAATAATAATAGACAGACTCTTAAAAAGAGGACGCGCTGATGATAATGAAGAAACTATTAAAAATAGATTAAAAGTATTTGAAAATCAGAGCAAGCCTGTATTAGATTATTATAGCGATAAAGCAAAAATAATAAAAATAGAGAGTGTCGGAACTCCTGAAGAAGTATATGCTAAAATAAAAAAAGAGTTAGATGTATTATAATTTACAATTATTATATTTTTTACGAGGCTATGATTTATAATCATAGCCTTTTTTATATGCAAATTATTTTTATGATATATATTCCGACAATATAAAAAAGCAATATTATCAAAATTATTATTTACGGGTTTGTATATGTCTGAAGAAAAAGATATAAATAACAACAATGAAATTGAAAATACTGATGCTGTCCCTAGAAAAGCTGTTAAGAAAAAAATGATAATAAAGTCTAAAAATAAAGAAAATATTAAAGACTTGGATTTATCATCTTATGGAGCAAGAAGACAAGCTAGAATATATGCTGTTATGTCATTATATTCCTATGAAATTAATGACAGAAAAGAAACTGTAAATGAAATTCTTAGTTTTGATTATGATAAAAAAATACCTGATAATATATTTTCATTCACTAGAACTTTGGTAGAAGGAACTATAAATAATTTAGAAAGAATAGACAATTTAATAGAAAAATATTCTAATAATTGGGATATAAAAAGAATACAATATGTAGATAAATCAATTATTAGAATGTCAATATATTCACTAATATTTTTGAAAGATATACCTAAATCTGTGGTAATAGATGAAGCTGTAGAAATTTCAAAAATTTTTAGTGATAAAGATTCTTATAAATTTGTAAATGGGATTTTAGATGGTATACAAGAAAAAGACATACAATAAAAGATTAGCTAAATATAAAAATATACAGATGATAGTTTTTATATTATCTATAGGTGCATTAGGTTTAATAGCCATAATATCATTAAATGTAGCAATAATACAGGGAAAAGTAAAATTAAATTCACAAATTGTAGATGATTATACTTTAGCTAAAGAATATTATAATAATAAAGATTATAATAAAGCTAAATCTATATTGAAAAAAGAAATTAGAAACACTATAGATCCTAAAAAAGAATATGAGGCTAATATACTTCTAGGAAAAATATATAATGAAACTAAAGATTATGATAATGCTATAAAAATATTTAATACTATGACAAATTCATTATATTTAGATGAACAGTTAAAACATAATTTAGCAATATCATATCTTAAAAAAGAAATGTATGATGAAGCTTTAGTATCATTAGAAACATCATTATCAATAAACAGCAATTATATACCTAGCCTTCTAACATTGGGCAGATTCTATATGGAAAGAGATTTGCCTAGATTAGCTAAAGGATATTATGAAAGAGTTTTAACTTTAGAAGAAAATGATGAGGCTTTATTTTATGTTGGATTAATAGCACTTAATGAAGGTTTTCAAAGTGTTGCTTATGATACTTTAACTAAATTAGTAAGAAGAAGCAAAGGAGAATATGCTGATAAAGCAGCTACTATACTTGGTGATATATATGTAATATCAGGAGATACAGACAGTGCCATAGAAATGTATTTGAAAAGTTTAGTTAATTCAGATACAAAACCTGATTCTATTAAAAGACTTGTAAAAATATATGAGCAGGTTGAAGATTATGATGGTATAAAAAAAGTATATGAGCAGATATTAGAACAAAATCCTAATGATATAGATACGATACTTGCATTAGGTGAATTATATGAAAAAGAAAATGCTTATGACAGAGCTGTAAAATATTATTTGAAATTAGTAAAAATGAAAGATTATACCAATACTTATGGTGCTACAGGTTTGCTTGCAAATGCATACTATAAAGGAAGTATGTTAAAAGAAGCAGAATCAAATTATAAAAAAATTATAATGGCTAACAATAAAGATGATCTATATAAAACAGCATTAGAAAGACTTGGAGATATAACATACAGACAAAAAGATTTTATGTCATCTTTAAGATACTATCAGGAAATATATAAGATAGAAACCAATAATGCAATATTTATGCCTAGACTTGGAGAATTAGAATTATATTATGGCAACTCAGATAAAGGAATAAAATTATTAAAAGAATCTATTGCCGAAGACGTAGGAAATGCCTTCCCTAGCAGAACATTAGCAGTTTATTATGAAAGCATAGGCAATAATAATGAGGCATTAAATTATTATAATTATACACTTTCAAAATACCCTAAAGACAGAGAAAGTATATACAGAGCAGGAATGCTTTATTATAAAACAAAAAATTATGAAAAATCAAAAGAGTCTTTGCTTATAGCAGCTAATGATGAAAATAATACAACATTAGTAAGAGAAAATGCTTGGATAACATTGGCTACAATGATGGAAGAAATACGTTCTTATAATGATGCCTCTGCTTATTACAGACAATTAGTAGAAATGTCTCCTAGCGTTGAAAACTATATGCTTTATGGAGGATTCTCATATAGAAGACTTCAATATAATGAAGCTATATATGCTTATAATGAAGCTTTAAATTTAGCAACAACTAAGAAAGATATGTTTGATATCAATTTAGTTTTAGGTAAATGCTATTATAGAATGAATGAATTAGATAATGCAGAAGAAAGTTATAGAAATGCTTTAAGCTATAATAGCGGAGATTCTCAGGCAAAAGATGGTTTAAGACAGGTACTTACAAAGAAAGAGCTTATGTATAATAATTAATATTAAGTAATATAAAAAATAAAGCAGGATATTAAAAATATTCTGATTTTTTTATTATTGTTATGCTCATCTACGCCTACAATGAGCTAGTGAGTAAACTCACTAGCTGGCTACGACTCGCTTTTATATTTTTATTCTAATATTTAAAAATTATTATTTATTATTATTGCTATGCCCGCAACGTATAAAGGCTTAACTTAATAAATTAAGTTACAAGACTGTCTACCTATTGGAAGGGCTTCAACTTGTTTTTTCTTAATAATATTATTAAGTTTTAAAGTGATAAACTTGCTAGCAATAATAAAAATAAACGAGCGGATGATAACTTTAGTTGTAGCCTATTTACTGATAATTCATAAATAAAAAAATAATTTTTTAATCATTGAATATTAAAGATAAAAATTGTGAGTATGCTGCAAATTAGTTTGCTATAGATTGAATGTGAATAATAAAAAAGCCGTACTAATTATCAGTACGGCAACAATGAACCGGTGACGGGTTTCGAACCCGCGAGTGCAGGAATGAAAATCCTGTGTGTTAAACCTCTTCACCACACCGGCATATATTAAAGAACTTTTGATTAATGTGAGCCAAGAAGGGTTCGAACCTTCGACAACCGCCTTAAAAGGGCGATGCTCTACCGACTGAGCTATTGGCCCGTTTGTTTTCACATTCATTCAAATGTTTGTATATAATACTATATTATTAATTTTTTGTCAAGCCCAAATTTAATTTTTTTTCATAACTAATTATTAAATATATTCCATGGATTATATGAAGGCAAATCTGCTTCAACATATATTTCTTCATCTTTTGTAGGATGAGGAAATTTAAGACTTTTGGCAAATAAAGCTAAAGGGACATCATTTCTGTCATATTTTATATAACTTCCGTATTTCCTATCGCCATATATAACATGTCCTATATTAGAAAGCTGTACTCTTATCTGATGGAATCTTCCAGTTTCTAATTCTATCTTTAATAAACTAAGATTTTTTATTACATCTTCTTTGATAACATTATATTTTAATTTGGCTATTTTGGCATTCTTTGTATTTTCAAAAACAACCTGAGCTATATTACCCAATTTATTTGTTTTTTTTATAAGATAGTTTTCAAGTTTAGCCTCTTTTTCTAAAAGTATGCCATTAACAACAGCATAATAAGTTTTTTCAAATTTTCTATCTCTTATAGCCTCGCTTAACCTTGAAGCGGCCTTTGATGTCTTAGCAAATACTATAACTCCTGATACAGGTCTGTCTAATCTATGCACAAGCCCTAAAAATACATTTCCTTTCTTATTATACTTTATTTTTATATAATCTTTAATATTCTCAAAAAAAGAAATATCTCCTGTTATATCGCCCTGTGTAGGTATATTAGGAGGCTTTACAGCTACTATTATATGATTATCTTCATAAAGAGGATTAATATAATTACTCATTTCTTTTTCTATATCCATATTATTTTACCATTGTTATTTTAATTCATAAGAAGTTATATATTTTATAATAGTGCTTAATTAGATTTATTGTGATTAAAAAAGGGGGATGTGCCTAGTCAGGGAATCGAACCCTAGACACAAGGATTTTCAGTCCTTTGCTCTACCAACTGAGCTAACTAGGCAATTGAAAATATTATAGCATACAAGCAAAAAATGTCAAGCATTTATATACAAATTATTACAAAAAATATTTTTTTTGGTTTATAAATTATATATTTTGACAAATAGCATTATTAAATATATAATACATAGCAAATTTTCGTTATTTCTGATTTATAAATGCAGTCAGAATACTATACAATCTTTATATGCAGGTAATATATGACAAAGAAAAAAGACAGAATAATAACATTTTCATTAATAGTTGTAATTATAATACTAATAAATGCAATAGCTAATCAATTTACTCCTATGATAGATTTAACTAAGGATAAAGTTTATTCTTTGAGTAAAGAAAGTAAGAATTTAGTTAAAAATTTAAAAGAGCCTATGAGTGTAAAATTTTTCGTTACACCAAATTTACCTCCCCCATTCTCAACTTATGAGAAATATATAAAAGATTTATTTGAAGGATATAAAGCAGCTGGTGGAAAAAATATCAGCTTTGAAGTGATAGATGCCTCAAAACATGGGGATTTAGCTAGCCAGTACAGAATAAATCCTACTCAAATAAGCGTATTAGAAAAGGATCAAACTCAAACTAAAGTAGCATATATGGGACTTTCTTTTATATACGGCGATTCTATAGAAACAATACCATTTGTACAATCAACTGAAGGTTTAGAATATAATATAGACACCATAATAAGAAAGATGATGGATAAAAATGACAGACTTGCAAGATTAGAAAATAATTTGAATGTTTATTATGTATCATCAAAAGAAATATACGATCTTCTTCCTATAGGAGCAATGGAGCTTATACCTGATTCTATTATGCAGGCTGTTGCTGATGCTAATAAGGATTTAATGAACAAAGTAAGATTTATAAATGTAGATATGTCTAACCCTACTGCTGAGAATGAGGAATTATTAAAAAAACTTAATGTTAAAAAAATTGAATGGGAAGATATAAAAGATCCTAATGGAAATATAGTAGCAAATAAAGGAAGTGCTTATTTTTCATTAGTTTTAGAAAATGGAGATGATATAAGACAGCTTTCAACATCATATATATTGTATGGGGCTTTCGACGAAATAAAAAATGAGATATCAAAAAACATAGATAGTATGCTTGGACTTAAAGCAACTATAGGATATGTACAAGGACATGAAGAAGCTAATTATATAACTATACCTCCTCAATTCGGAGGAAATCCTAATGATGCCTATGACAGCGTTAGTGAATATGTAACAGAAATACAAGGCAATTATAATTTTGAAGCTGTTGATATTTCATTAAATGATATACCTTCAAGTATAGATGCTCTAATAATAGCAGGAAGTAAAACAGCATTCAGCGACTATGAATTATATAAATTGGATCAGTTTATTATGAGCGGAAAGCCTGTATTATTTATGCTTAATGGTGTAGAGATAAATCAAAATGATCCTAATGCTCAGATGTACGGCCCTAAACTTACACCTGTTACAAACAGACTTAATGAAATACTTACTAATTACGGATTCACTGTAGCAGAAAATATGATATTTGATGATAATGCATATAAGGCTCAATTACAGCAGGGTATGCCTGAACAGAAAATGTATTATATACCTTTAATAGCTTCTGAAAATATAAATGCTAAAAATGATATAACTAAGAGTATTAATTTACTTCTCACACCTATATCATCAGAAATCATAACAAATACAAATAATACTGATATAAAAGTAACTCCTTTAATTTATACTAGTGATAAAAGCTGGGTTGAAACAGAGAACTTTACTTCTTCTATGACAGGAATGCCTCAGGATTCAAGCAGATTATCAAAAAGACTTTTAGCTGCTTCATTTGAAGGAAAAATGAATAGTGCATTTGAAGGAAAGGAAATACCTTTATCAACAAATGCCCAAAACAATATTAACAGCGGTATAAACAGAATTAATTCTACTACAAGCGGAAGAGTTATAGTTGTTGGTTCTTATGAAATGGCAAAAAACAGTGCTTATACTGCAAATAAAATTTTCTTAATGAATTTAGTTGATTATATGGCAGGAGACAGCGGACTTATGAGCATAAGAAGAAAAGGAGCTGTATTTAATCCTCCTTATCAAGTACCTGAAACAGTTAAGCTTTTTGTAAGAGTAATAAATATAGTTATGCTTCCTGTTGCTGTTATAGTATTCGGACTTATGTTATGGAGTTCCGACAAGAAAAGAAGACAGAAAATTTTTGAGAAGTTTAACAGCAAGGCAGAATAATTTTAAAGCTAATAATGTACAGAATAATAAAAAATATATAAATTTAAAAATATGGCTAAGAAAAATAATACTATATTCGTATGTGATAATTGCGGAGAAAGCACAATTAATTGGATGGGCAAATGTCCTTCATGCGGCTCTTGGAATAGTTTAAAACCTTTTACAGAACCTTCTCAGGATACTAATAAATCCATAAGAGAAAGAACTTCAACATCAGCCAGTGATAAAGCTTCATTAACTCCGCTAAAAAAAATAAAAACTAATGATAGAACTAGAATATCTACTAATATAGATGAACTTAACAGAGTATTAGGCGGAGGAATAGTACAGGGAAGCGTTATATTAATAGGAGGAGAACCTGGAATAGGTAAATCTACCCTACTCCTACAAACTGCATCTAATATTGCTAAAAATGAAAAAGTTTATTATTTCACAGGAGAAGAATCTCTTGAACAAATAAAATTAAGAGCTGACAGACTCACATTAGAAGATTCTGACTTTTTAATATCTTCAGAATCCAACTGCGATAATATAATAAACACTTTATTAGATGATACCCCTTCTCTTGCTATAATAGACTCCATACAAACTATATACAGTCCGTCTACAAACAGTATAGCAGGATCACCGGCGCAAATAAAGAACTGTGCTTGGGCTTTGATGCAAACTGCCAAATTAAAGAACATAACAATATTTTTAGTAGGACATATAACTAAAGAAGGTACTATAGCAGGCCCAAAAATATTAGAGCATATTGTTGACTGCGTATTATATTTTGAGGGCGATGATAAAGGGATATACAGGATATTAAGAGCCGTAAAGAATCGTTATGGGGCTGTTGATGAAGTTGGAATATTTGAGATGGCAGAAAGAGGATTAATGGAAGTTAAAGATCCTTCTAGAGTATTTACAAGAGGAGTTAATGAATCAGTATTTGCAGGAAATGTTATAACTCCTGTAATAGAAGGAAGCAGAGTATTTTGCGTAGAACAAGAGGCATTAGTTGGAAGCAGTGCATTCGGATATCCTAGAAGGCTTACTATAGGTTATGATCAATACAGACTTCTCATTATAATAGCGATATTAGAAAAAAGGGCGCATCTCAATCTTTCAAATCAAGATGTATACATAAACGTAGCTAATGGGCTTAATGTAAAAGAGACAGCAAGCGATTTAGCAATAGCAATGGCAATAGCTTCAAGTATGTCAGGAATATCTATTCAAAGGACTACTGCTTATATTGGAGAATTGGGGCTTTCAGGAGAAGTAAGGCCTGTAAGATTTATAGAACGAAGAATAAAAGAGATGCAAAAATTTTCTCTTAAAGAAATATACATATCTAAAAGAGCTGTAAAAGAAATTAAAAATCCAGGCGACATAAAAATCATAGGTATAGATCATATTTCAGAAGCCGTAAAAAGGCTTGGTATTGGAAATTAATATAATTAAAAAACACTTGGGCGGGTGTGCTTTTTCTTATAAAAACAATAAATATAAATAAAATTATAATATTAAAAATTAGCCTTAAAGAATAAAGGGCGGGGTATGTAAATAGATTTTTTATATAAAAATTATTATACACTTAGTCCTAATTTATTTATATCAATATCTTTAAAACTATTGTCTATTAACATTTTTATAGATTTAACACCAAGTTTCTTTAATTCATCAACTGTTTCAAAATAACAATTATCTATATTATTACATTGATGTGCATCTGAATTTATTGTAAAAGATACATTTTTTTCTAACAATTTTTTTATAGTATTTTTATTAGGATAATGAGCATCCAAATTATTTTTATTCATAAGTTTAGTATTTATTTCAACTATGGAGCCATTTTTTTCAATAATATCTATAACCTCATCTACCTTTTTTGTATACCAATCTTCCTCTTCAGTAAAATATTCTTTATTCAAATTATATTTTCTAACCAAATCCAAATGACCTATAATACCAGGCTTTTGAGTTTCTATCATTTTTATAACATTATCATAATATCTAAAAATAACTTCTTTAATATCACCAAAATGCTTTATAGTTTCATTAAAAGTATCTCTTGACATATCTATAGGAAAGTAAGAGTTATTACCGTCATCAATATAATGAACTGAGCCTATTCTATAATCAAGCCCCATTTCTTTATCAGTATCTTTATTTAAATTTGAATAATAATCACCTTCTATACCTAAATATACCTGTATTTTATCTTTATAAATATCCTTTGCCTTTTTTATATTCTCTAAATATTTAATAGTATTTTCTTCAGACATAGAAGTATCATCTTTATAAAAATGAGAATGTCCTGAAAAACCTAAGCTTATTAATTCTTTATCTATAGCATATTGTATATTTTCTTCAACTGTATTTTTACCATCGCAATATTTAGTATGTGTATGCAAATTAGATATATATTTCATTTATATTTCCTTATAATATATAAAATAAACAATAATATAAATATATATTAAAAAATATATTTTTAAATACAAAAATTAAAATATTTGACAAAATAATAATTTAATATATAATTGTTTTCGTTAATATCTAAGCTCGGGTGGTGGAATAGGTAGACACAACAGCTTGAGGTGCTGTCGGGTAACACCGTGCTGGTTCAAGTCCAGTCTCGAGCAAATCTATTTAATAACTTTTACACTATTCATTATCTGAATTATTTTTATCAGTCTTTTCTATTTTGTTTACTATAACTTTATCTATTCTAGCTCCGTCCATATCAACAATTTCTAAATTTAAATTTTTCCATTCTAAAGACTCACCTTCACTAGGTACATGCTGAAGTAATTCTAATATCAAACCGCTTATAGTATTATAATTATTAGAAGTATTTTCATCTTCTATTTCAAAATACTCTAAGAAATCATATATAGGACACTGACCATCCACAAACCAACCTCCGCTCTTTCTTTTTCTAATATCCTTACTATCTTTTCCTTCCGCTACAGAACCAACTAAAGCCTCAAATATATCGCTTTGAGTAATCATTCCGTCTATATTACCAAACTCATCTGATACAAGCCCTATTTTAGTATTATTCTTTTTCATCTCTTCAAGCACCAAATAAACTTCCATATTGTTATGAAAGTAATTAGCTTTTTTAACAAACTTTTCTATTTTAGCCTTTGAAGTATTTAATTTATCGAATATATCAGTTACTCTTACAACTCCTACAATATTATCCAAATTTTTATCAACAACAGGATAAGCAGAAAAAGAATGTTTTGATACGATTTTTTTTATCTCATCATTACTCATATTTATATCTAAAAATACCATATCATTTCTATGTGTCATTATAGATTCTATTTTTCTATCCCCCAAAAAGAAGGCCCTCTCTATAATATCCTGTTCTATCTCCTTAACTTCTCCGCCTTGTCTACCCTCTTCTATCATAGATTTTATTTCCTCTTCAGTAACAGGACTTTTATCATCTTTTATTCCCAAAACTCTTGAAACAAGCAATGCGCTATTTGATAATATCCACACAAAAGGAGCACCTATCTTCGCAAGTATTGTCATAGGAGCTGCAACAACTTTTGCTATTCTTTCCGGCATTACCATACCAATTCTTTTAGGCACAAGCTCTCCGAATATCAATGTAAGATATGTTACCAATGCCACCACCAATACCTGAGCTATTAAAGAAGCATAATTTAATGGTACATTTATTTTTAAAAGTAAATTTGAAACTTCTTTTGCAACTGTATCACCTGAGTAAATACCTGTCAATATACCTATTAAAGTTATACCTATTTGTATTGTAGATAAAAATTTGTCAGGATTATCTGCTAAAGCTAATGCAGTCTTTGCCCCTTTATTTCCTTCTTTGCTGTCTTTCATAAGTGAAGATTTTCTAGCAGAAATTACTGCAATTTCCGACATGGCAAAAATACCATTTAAAAGTATTAACACTATTATTATAATTATATCCATTTTGATTTATCCTTAAAAATAAAAAAATATTTATTAGATTTAAAAAATTGAAAAAGAAAATAATACGATTTTACAGAGGGAAGTATTAAAATATTTGTATAAAAAGAGTAAGTACTGAAAGTATTATCCTTAAAAAATTATTTTCGTGATAAGTATTATAATATAATTTATATAAAACTTCAAGTATTTGTAAATAAAATTTTACTATACAGTATTATAATATAATCATTTTTTTATTCTTTATTTTGTATATAAAAATTCATATAATTATAATATTGGCGTGCCTGCGGCAGGTGTAGGCAGGTGTGGCGGTGGGAAAAATTGATAAAATAACTTTTAAATTTTATTTATACAGTGCCAAAATGTTTGTAATATTCAAAATTTATATAATAAGAGTTAATTAAAATAATTATTAAATAAAACATTGACAAAATAAAGTCATTTTAGTATATTATAAAAATTAAATTATAATAAAAGGAAAATTTGATGAGCAATAAAAAAGCAAAAGCTATTTTACTATTATCCGGCGGATTAGACAGTATGCTTGTAGGAGCTATACTAAAAAGAGAAAATATTGATGTTCTTGCTTTAAGATTTGTTACAGGATTGGAATATGCTGTTATAAAAGAAGAATTACTTGAAATATATAGCGAAGACCCTGCCAAAAAGGCTGCTGATTTTCTTAATATACCAATAAGATTTGTATCATTAAAAGATGTTTACTTAGATATGTTTTTAAATCCTAAATATGGATACGGAAGTTCTATTAATCCATGTTTGGACTGTCATATATTAATGCTTAAAACTGCTAAAAAAATAATGGAAGATGAAGGATTCGACTTTATAGCTACAGGCGAAGTTAAAGGACAAAGACCTATGAGTCAGAAATCGCAAGACTTAATCAATGCTATAAAAGAAAGCGGACTTGAAGGAAGATTATTAAGACCATTATCTGCCAAACTTCTGCCTATAACAAAAGCTGAAGAAGAAGGATTGATAAACAGAGAAAATCTTTATGATATATACGGAAGAAGCAGAAATGTACAAATGAAATTAGCTGAAGAGTTTGGAATAACAGACTACCCTATTCCAGCCGGTGCGGGATGTGCTATAGTAGATAAAGGATATGCTAGAAGATATAATGATTTAGTCTCTAATAATGGAAAAGATATACTTAATATAGAGCTTATGCAGTATTTAGCTATAGGCAGACATATAAGAATGAATAAAAATGTTAAGCTTTTACTTGGAAGAAATGAAAAAGAAAATGATGCTTTGGAGAAAAGAAAAAGAATAAACTGCATAGTATTAAGACCTAATTATAATAGAGGACCTTTTGGCTATTTAGAAATATACGATGATAAATCAGAAAATATTTATAATGATATAATATATAAATCTGCTATGATAATGGGATATTTTTCAAAAGAAGAAAAGGACACTCTATCAATAACCGCATCATATTATAATGATTCTGATAATAAAGAATACAAAAGCGAGATAATAGAAATAAATAATAAAGAATCTAAAAATACAAAATTTGAACAAATAGTTTAAAATAATAATACCCTTCTAAATTTTCATTTAAAAGGGCATCACTATAACTTTTAGGATATTTTTATTTAACTTACTTTCTTATCGGAATAAATGTAACTATCTTTATATGCTGGAATCTTTTTTATTTCAGCCAAAGCCTTTTGAGCTTCTTCTCTAGTTTCATATCTGCCTACTTTTAACTTATACATCATTTTTCCATCAGACATAGTTTCTTCTTTAATAAAAGCTTTTGGGAATTTAGCTTTTAAACTATCTCTAGCAGAATAAGTATTATCTTTGTCATAACCTACAGCAACCTGTATAAAGTATATAGAATCTGCTGAAGAACTTCTAGTATAAGGAACAGTACTCTTTTTAGTAGTAGTAGTTGTTGTCTTAACAGGAGCTATACTAGCCATTTGCTGAGGAGGAGTATAAGTAGTATTAGGTGCTAATCCAGCTGTATCTTTTTCTTTGATATTCTCATTGATAGCATCTAATTCAGAAGCCAAATTCTGAGTATATTCATTGTATCTGTCTGCTGAAGTATTGCCTTCCCTAATAATGCTATTATTATTAACTGCAGCATCATATTCGCTTAATGCTGTAATATCATTATTAGGCATATCTGCACTGCTTACTTCTGTTGCCGCCATATTTTCGCTGTCCTGAGCATTTCTCATTAAAGCTGCAATAGAATCATCAGTATTATTTGCATGAACAGGTTTTGAACCGCCTAAATGAAAACCTAATACAAATATAAATAAAATTAAAGCAACAGAACTGATAGAAAATATCAATAATCTTATAGGGGTAAAATTAACTATATAAAGAGTTTTTTTTCTGCCAATATTGTGATTAATAGAAGCGCCTTTTTCTTCCATGTTTGGATTTTGATTTAACTCCATAATACCTTCCTAATTTTTTAGAGATCATAATTAAGTTATTATAATCTTTCATGTTGTTTATTAGAATATCGGCATCGAATCTATTATTTTTAACATCTCTTTGCATTTTTAATCTTTTTCTTGCTTCAGTTTCTGAAATATTTCTAGTTTTTCTCATTCTTTTGATAATATCAGAAGTTTTTGCATTTACATATATCAAGCTGCTGCATATAGAAGGTATTTTACTTCTCATAATGAGAGCTGCCTCTATAACAACATCTTTATCTGTACTATCAACCATTTCTTTTACTTTATTTTCTATATAGGGATAATTAAGTTCCTGAAGTCTTTTTAATTTTTTGGCATTACAAAATACTATATCACCTAGTTTTTTTCTGTCTATATTATTATTTTCATCTAATATAGATGATGAAAATTCTTTTACTATATTATCTTTATTTTCGATCAAAGCCTTATGCCCTATCAAATCGGCATCAATATATAATGCATTCATTTCCTTAGCAAGCATCTTAGAAAATGAACTTTTTCCGGAGCATATTAGTCCATATACTCCTACAATATTTCTTTTCATATTTTTTTAACTATTTAAAATTAATTAACAGCATTAGTATTAGTGCTTTGAACTGTATTTGTTATATAAGGCATTACTATTTGATTTAAATTAACTTTATTCAAAAGTCTCCCGTCTATAAGTTTAGCCAAAGAAACATTTTCATCTGCTGTTATAACCTTTATCATACCTATAGCATTATTATAACCTCTAGTAGATAAATCAGTTCTAGGAGCTGATGTATCATAAAGAATCAAATTCATATTATTAGTTACACCCTGCATTCTTCCGGCATTTATGTATATATTATCATTATGAATCTTTATAACTTTTGAATAGAAAGGAATACTATTGTTTACAACTCTTCCTGCCATAACAGCAGCACCCATTACCTTTTCCCTGCCTCTAGTCATAACAGTAAAATTAGTAACGACTTTCTCACTCTTAACATCTACTAAATCAAGCATAATAGTAAAAGTATCATTATTCTGAAAAGCAGAACCTCTTAAAAAATAATCAACATTTCTGCTATTAAGTTCTCTATATAAATCTATTGTATCATAATAGTTTGTATACATCTCTAATACTTTAAATCTTCCGAATTGAGGAAGCACATAAGCTAATGTCTGATATAAAGATGTATTCAAAAATAAAGGACTATCTTTCTGTGCTGTAATAGTATCTGTTATAGCAACTGTAAATCCAGGAGTTTCAACATTATACTGCTCTATTCCCCAAGATTTTGACACTATATTTTTGTCTAATTTTCTTTTATAACTATCATATTTATATATAATAGATTTTTCTTCCGGATTAACATTTCTTGCTATTTCTAATTCCTCTAAAGATTTCTCTTCCAATCCCATTCTTCTGTAAACATCTGAAAGCATTAATCTAGCATAAGTATTAGCAGGATTTAATTTTAACATATGCTTTAAATATGCCTGAGCTCTTATATTATCTGCAAGTCTTGTATAATAAGAAGCTAAATTTCCATAGTATAAGGCAGCTCTGTCTCTCTCATAATCAGGAGTAGGATTTGTATGAAGCAATACTCTTTCATAAGCAAGTCTTCCAAGTTCATCATCAGGCTTAGTTCTAAGATAATTTATATATGCATTTTTAGCACGTACATAATTATCAGCTCCCTCATAAACATTTCCTATATAATAATATTTGGAATTATTTTTAAATCCTGTATCAGGCATATATTCTAATATAGCTATTGCCTCATCATATTTTCCTAAAGAAATAAATACATTAGCTTTCAATATATTAGCATCATTATAATTGGTATAGTAAAATAAAGCATTATTAATTTCATCTAAAGATTTATTATATTCTTTATTTAAATAATAATAATTTGCTAAATGATAATAAGACTCAGCCATTCTAGGATTATTAGTCATATTTTCATTAAATAAACTTAAAGCAACTGAATTATCTCCATTAGCAAGATGAAGATACGCTAAAGAAACAGTAGCTTCTGGTCTTACTCTATCAATAACCCTAGCTCTTTCATACATATTCATAGCAGTTTGATAATATCCTGCTCTCTCACTTAGAACACCTTCACTATAATTGGCTATATAGTTTTTACTATCTAATCGTTTTATATCATTAACTGTTGTTCTAGCTTCTGAATTCCTATTATTTATAAGCTCCATGATTAATTTTCTTTCAAGCAATCTATAATTTCTTGAATGATAACGTTCGGCATCAGCTATTAAAGTTTCAACCATAGCAAAATTATTAAGCTTTATATAATTATCTATCAATAAAAGATATGAATCTAAATTACTAGGCTTAACATTAAGAGATTCTAATATTCTTATGGAACTTTCATAATTTCTTTCATTGTACAATTTCAAAGCATTTTCCATAGTATTTTGAGCAAATGCATGAAAAGTAAATATTTGAAAAATAAAAAGACTTAATAATAATCTTTTTTTAAAAATATTTTTCTTCATATTTTAAATAACACCTTATCTCATAGTATTTCTTGCCTGTATTTGACGTCTCAAAAAAGCAGGTTTTTCCAAATCATTATCAACAGTAGAAGTTTCACCGAATATAGACATTTTTGAACCCATCTTATTATGCTTATCCATATAATCATCTGATACTATATCAAATGGTTTTTTATGATAATCAGAATAAGGATTATTATGCTTCTCTTCATCTTCAAAACGCATCTCTTCTGATATTTTTTCTATTGCTCTATTATTGATAGTAGAATTTTTTATTTCATATCTGTGAGCATATTCTGAATTATTATTAACTATAGTCCTATTAAATGTTTCTATAATATCAGAATTATTATTATTTTCCTCATCATTATTAATACTGCTTCTATTTTCTTCATCAATAAAACTATTTGTTTTAGTTATTATAGGTTTTTTAAGATTTCTAATATTATTTTCAAATCTATATTCTTTAGTTTCCTGAATATCATTATTATTTGCAACTAATATCTTTTCTTTAACTTCTTGTTTTTCTTCTTCTATTACTGTTTTATCTTCTACTTTTATTACTGCTTTATCATCCGCTTTAAGATTTTCTACATTAAATTTATTAATTTCATTAGATTCTAATTTAGATTGAATGCTTTCAAGTTCAACTTCTTTCTCTTCTTCAGGTTCTTTTACTATAGTATTTATATTATCTATTTCACTAATATTTTCAGCTGCATTTTTTGATACAGTTTTACTTTCAGCTATAATCTTTTCATTAACTTCTACTTTATTAATTTCTGATTTATCATTCTTTACTTCTTCTTTTTTATCATTATTCTTTTCTTCAATTTTGTTTTCTATAACAGTAGAATTAATTTTATTCGTAACAGCATCATTAGAATTATTAGAACTATTATTTATAATTTCATCTCTATTAGTTGTTGAAGATTTATTTATTATATCATTTGCATTTGAATCTAAATCTTTATTTTCAGACCCATTTTTTGAATTAGCATCAAATCCTGTAGCAACTATAGTAACAATAATTTCATCTTTTATATCTTCTTTAGGGCAAACACCAATTTTTATATTAGCATTTTCATTAGCATAATTATTGATGATTTTGCTAGCCTCTCTATATTCTCTCATAGCAAAATCTTTAGGACAAACTATATTAGCAAGTATACCTCTAGCATTTTTGATGCTAGAAACATCTAAAAGAGGATTTTCAAATGCATTAGTAATAGCTTTTTGAAGTCTGTCATCACCTTTACCTACTCCTATACCTAAATGAGCTCTTCCATTAGATAGAGAAATCATAGTTTTAACATCTGCAAAGTCAACATTTATGAATCCTGTTTGAGTTATTATATCAGATATACCTTGTACACCCTGACGAAGTATATCATCTACAACAGATAAAGCCTCTTCATAGCTATAATCGTCCATATCAACCATATCATAAAGGTTTTCATTAGGTATTATGATAAGAGAGTCTACTACTGAAAGCATTTTATCTATACCAGATTCAGCACGGCTCATTTTTAATTTACCTTCATATTCAAAAGGTTTAGTAACAACACCTATAGTCAAAGCTCCAGCCTTTTTAGCAGCTTCAGCAACAACAGGGCTTGCTCCTGTTCCTGTACCGCCTCCAAAACTGCTTGCAATAAATACTAAATTAGCTCCGCTTACAACCTCTTCTATACTAGCAATATCTTCTCTGGCAGCTTCAGCCCCTTTTTCAGGATCTGTACCCGCTCCCAATCCTTGAGTTACTCTGTCTCCCAAAACTATTCTTGTAGGAGCATTAGAACGAGATAATGCTTGAGCATCTGTATTCATGGCAATAAAGTCTACATCTTTTAAACCTTCTTCTATCATTCTGTTTACAGCATTACATCCGCCGTTTCCGACTCCTATTACTTTTATTACTGTATCCAATGATGAAGAATCATTTTTTAATGCCATTTTTTCGCTCCCTTTCATATTGTCTGCCAATTCTATGCGATAGTTAGGATTCATTGCAACTCCCCTTGCTATATAATAGAATTTTTAATTAAAATTCATTTAATTAAAAATAAAATTATAATAAACATATTTCAATAAACATAATTATATTAACATAATTGTCAAATTCCGCAAGTAGTAAAAATAAAAAAAATATGTTATTATGTTAATCGGATTTTTTTAGTTTTTAACTATAAAAAATATTATGTTAATTGATTTTTATTGTTTGTATTATTCTTATTTTAAATATATACTAATAAATAACAAATATTACTTATAAATAAAAAATAATAAAAACAATAATAAAAGAGAATATTTATGAATATACATATACATACTTTTGGATGCCGACTCAATCAATATGAAAGTGAAAAAATTTCATACGAATTAAAAAACTTAGGGGCAAATATAACAGAATTAGATAATGCCGAAGCTATAGCTATAAATACATGCACTGTTACTAATGACAGCGATAAAAAACTTATGTCATATTTAGAAAAATTGGGTGATATACAAAATAAAAAAGTATTTCTAATAGGATGTTATGTTTCAAAAAAAGATAAAGATTCTTCTATATTTAAAGATAATATTGTACTAATACCAAATGAGAAAAAAGAAGAGGCTTCTGAAATAATATTCAATACTTTACATAATAATTTAGAAAATAAAATAGACAATCCAATATTCTTTCCTCAGGAACAGAGCAGAGCCTATTTAAAAATACAGGATGGATGCAATGTTTTTTGTACTTATTGTATAGTATCAAGAGTACGTGGAAGTCATAGAAGTGTTGAGCCTTCAAAAATATATGATGCTGTAAAAATGGCTAATGATTACAACTATAAAGAAATTGTACTTACAGGCTTAAATCTTGGTTCATACAACTATAATAATGAAATAAACTTCACAAAAATACTTAAAAATATATTAGAGCATTCATCAAAATATGGTATAAGAATAAGACTTTCATCTATTGAGCCTATTTACTTTGATGATGAGCTTATAAGCCTATTTAAAAATGATGATATACTTTGTCCGCATGCTCATATACCTTTACAGTCTGGAAGCAATAAAATATTACAGCTTATGAACAGAAGATATACAAGAGAAGATTATTTAAATATCACAGAAAAACTGTATAAAACTAATTCAAATATGTCTATAAGCAGCGATGTAATGGTTGGCTTTCCCCATGAGGATAATAATGACTTTAATGACACTTATGATTTATGCGAAAAATCAAAATTCATAAAGATTCATATATTCAGATATTCTAACAGAGAAAATACTCCTTCATCAAAGATGGATAATCAAGTGGGATACAGAGCTAAATTAAAAAGGGCTAAAATACTAAATGATTTAAATAATAAACTTAAAGATTCATATTACAAAAATGCTGAAGGAAGAAATTTAAAAATAGTAATAGAAAAAGATTTAAAAGATAACAGCTATATTGGAACAAGTGCTGAATATTTAAAATGCAAACTTCATAGTGAAAATACCCTAAACAAAAAGGATCTTGTATCAGCGAAAGCATTGAGATATGAAGGCGGTATTATGATTTGTGAGTAAATATATTAACAAAAAAATAAATCACCTTTACAATTATTCATTATACCTATATCTTTTATTAATGGTTTATTCTTTAATATACTATTATTTGATATATTATTAATCATATTATATATACTTTGTATAATAGGCAGTGTAAATTCTCTATAAATATCAGAAACTTTTACAATATATTCCAATGTTACTATAAAATTGAATAAATGAGAATTTGAAAGTAATTTCCAATCATAATTACTATTAAGTATAATATTTTTAGGTATAATAGGAGGATTTAATAATTGTCTACATAGAATTCTTGAGTGATGCACAGATCTATTTCTTATTTCAGTTATAGCAAATAACCAACTTTTTAAATATTTATAATGGTACAAATTCATATTATTAGTTATCAAAGTTTGTAATTTTTTTTTCAGAAGAAGAATAAAATTTTGATAATGTACCAAGACTCATTATTTCTACAATTATCCAGATTGATATTTTAGGATAATTTAAATATTCATTTTTATAGTGGTTAATGAATATCTCTTTTGAACGTTCAACTTCTTTATTTATTTCATTATTTATATTATTATATTTCATTAAATTATAATTAGCAAATGGATCATTATTATATACATCTAAAAAATTTCTAGATATAATATTTCTCATAAATATTTCTATATAAGAAATGCAAGAAAATAAAAGCTGTCTTATTTGTACATCATATTTAAAAACTTCAAATATCTCTTCAAAAGTAGTATTATTTGAAAAATTATGAGTTCTTTTATTTGATTTATCTTCAAATATATAAGTATATCCGCTAAAATTATAATAATTTAATTTTTCTAAAACCGTCTTAGCATAATTTATATCTTTTATTATTAAACCTCTAGATTGAAGTAATTTTATTTGATCATTAATTGATAAAGCTGGATTATTATAATCTTTCATAAATAAAAAGCCCGCAGAGTGAGCTACCAAAGGTAAGCCCTGCGGTACTATCAAATACATTATAACAAAATATATTATAAAGTCAAATAAAGTAATTTAATAATTTGACTTTATATATTCAAAATGTATAATCAATAAATGATAAATAAAGAACTTAATAATAAAAGAAAACAAAATATTTTAAATCTTTTAAATAAATGCAAAGAAACAGATAAAAACTTCAAACAATTTGCATCAGAAAGTCATAAATACAAATTAAATCCTCCTATAAATAAAAATAAAGTTATAGAATTAGAAAATAAATATGAATTCAAACTTCCGGAAGATTATTTTTGGTTTATAACAGAAGTCGGAAATGGTGGGGCTTGTTATGGCTACAGTATGGATAAATTTGAAGATATGTATTTTGATTATTTGAAATATGATAACAGAATAGATTTAATGATAGAATATTCAAAAAAAGTTAATGAAGGAAATGCTAATGATATAGAAAATACAGACTTTGAATATTATGGAATATTAAGGTTCGGAACCTTGGGTTGTTCTTCTTCTATAGGTTTAATAGTAACAGGAGAAAATAGAGGAAAAGTTGTTTATTATGATGATGAGTTTTATGAAGAACCTTTTATCACTTGTTATGATAATTTTCTTGATTATTATGAGAATTGGGCCTTGGAAACATCTCTTGATTATAATATGGGTTCTTTTGGGTTAAGATTAAAATTTGAAATTGATGATTTAATTAAATACTATTATGATATATTAAATAATAAAAAAGAAGATAATATTATAAATAAACAAAGCATTATAACAACAATGTATAAATACAAATCATTAGAAGAACAGTATTTAAATGAAATATATAATTTATACAATTTAGAAAAAGATGAAAATTATAAATTAAAACTTGTTTATTTATTAGATAATCATAATTATAAAAAAATAGAAAAACATATAAAAGATGCATTTCAAAATAATGATATTATAGATTCTTATGTTAAAGTTTTATATTTAAAAGTTCATGCTGACAATAATTTGTTTGTAGGCAATTTTAAAAAAGAAATTTTTGATTGGACAGATGAAATAAAATTAGCACTGGAATATTATAAAAAACTACATAATGAAGAAAATAAAATAAATAATTACAGGCTTCTTATTGATATGGCTTTATACCTTTATAAAAATAATTTAATAGATTTTAATGAATTTGATATATTTATTAATAATAGAAACTCTACTATATTATATATTCTATCTCTAAATATTTTAGAAAATGATGATATATTTAACATTTATATAAATGAATTTGTAGAAAGCTGTTCAAATAAAAATACTGCTCAAATAAGAAATACAATCGCATATTTGGAAAATATTTTAAAAAATAATAAAAAGTATAAAAAAGAAATAATAAACACAATAAAAACAGAATACCAAAAATTATTAGAATATTATAAAATCAATGAACCAGAAGATGAATCTATAATACATTTTATAAACAATACTTCAAAAAGAATATTTAATTATTAAAATATTAATATCATAGGAATTAAAATGAAATATAAACCTACAAGCAGAAAAGAATTAAAAGATTTAGTAACAGATGAAAGTATTTATTTGGGTGATATAGATACTAGCCTAATAACTGATATGTCAAACTTATTTGATTTTTTTAATAGAGATAATTATGACGGTATAGAAAATTGGGATACTTCTAATGTAGAAAATATGGCTGGTATGTTTTCTGCTAATAGGAATTTTAATAAAGATATTAGTAAATGGAATGTTTCTAAAGTGAAAAATACAGCTTATATGTTTTTCTTGGCTGAAAAATTTAATCAACCTTTGAATGATTGGGATGTAAGCAATGTTACAAATATGAATAGCATGTTTATGAATGCTAAAAGTTTCAATCAGCCTCTTAATAATTGGAATGTAAGTAAAGTTCAAAGTATGAGCGATATGTTTAATCGTGCTGAGAGTTTTAATCAAAATATAAATGATTGGAATGTAAGTAATGTAGAAAATATGAATCATATGTTTTCATCTGCATATAAATTTAATCAGCCTCTATTTAAATGGGATACTTCTAAAGTAAAAGAAATGTCTGGTATGTTTTCATTAGCTTATGCATTTAATCAGTATATTAATAATTGGAATGTAAGCAATGTTACTAATATGAGATGCATGTTTATGTTTGCAAGAGATTTTAATAAGCCTATTAATAATTGGAATACAAAAAAATTAAAAGATGCAGGAAGCATGTTCTCAAATACATCAGCATTCAATCAAAATTTAGATGATTGGAATATTGATAATCTTTCGGATATGAGTAATTTTAATAAAGATTCTAAATTAGAATTAACATTTAAATTCAAAATTTATTTATATGCATTGACTTTGGATAAAGAAGAAAAAAATAATTTAAATGATTTTATAAAAAACAATGTAAAAAAGATATATAAAATTATAGAAAATCATAAAAATAAAAAAGTTAATCTCCTTAAAAGATATTTAATAAATAATTTTTATAATGAATTAAAAGAATTAATACCAGATTATATTGAAAGTTTTAATAGCATAGAAGAAGTTTATAATTATATAGACAAAAACTATAATAAAAAAGATAATAAAAAAGTAAAATTTATAGATGATATAAAAATAGAAAATATAGATAAAAGAATAATAAAATATATTTACTTATCATATTTAGAATTGAAAAGAGAAGCCTACAGAATAAAACAAATAGATTATATTATAAATTTAATTGATGAAAAATCTTTTATAAATGCAATTAAAACAATGCACACAAGCACCAATAAAGAAACATCTATTATTATGTATGGAATATATGGAGGAGATGAAGCATTAAGAGAGATTTATAAAAAAGAAAAAGATTCAAAATTATGTTTACTTGTATTTTCTATCAATAAAAACAGTAAATATGCTGTTAATATGCTTTATAATGTGTTTAAGAAAAGTAAAAAATATGAAGTAAAAGAGATGGCAGAAAAAATTATTGAGGATATAGCAAAAGAAAATAATTTGAGCGTTTATGAATTCGGATTAAAAGCTATACCGAATTTTGGATTCGATAGAAACGGCGAGAGAATAATAAATAATAATCAATATAAAATGATTTTGAAAAATGATTATACTATAGAGTTTTTTGATATCAAAGAAAATAAAATATTAAAACAAATACCTAAAGACTTTGATGATAGTACAAAAGAAGAAATTAAATACATAAAAAAAGAAATTCCAAATATTATAAAAAATCAAAGCAGAAATTTAATAAAAATTCTATTAACAGGCAAAAAGTATGATTTTAATTTTTTCAAAGAAATATTTATTGATAATACAATAATGAATAAATTTGCTATTAATTTAGTTTGGAATTTATTTGATGAAAATAATAATTTTATAACAACATTCAGATATTCAGGCGATGGAAGTTATACCAACTGCGATGATAATACAGTGAATATAAATAATAATTATTTTGTAAGTTTATCAAGCCCTATAGAAATGGAAGAAGAAATTATAGTAAAATGGAAAAAACAGCTTGAGGATTATGAATTATCACAGCCAATAATGCAGTTTACAAATATAAAAATAAATAATTTACAAGAAGCATTAAAAAAATTACAAAATATGGAAATAAGTTATGGAATGGTAAAAGCATTTTCTCAAAAGTATGATATGAATACCGAACGTAAAAGCTATTATGAAATTAACGGATATTCATTTAAAGACTCATACAATAATCAAGAATTTTATATAAGAACAAAAATTATCAATACTGAAACCAATTATAATGATAAAATAAAAATTAATATCGAGTTTAATAATGCTAATGACAGATTCATATATACTTGGCTTATACTTTTAATATGGGATTTTAGATTAACAGAAATATACTGAAACAAATAAATTTTGAAAAACTTAAAAATTTGGGGTATATACTAATTTGTATATTAGCTTAATAATCAATATTATTATTTTTTAAGAACTCTATTGCAGGCTCTATATTTTCAGCCGCTAATTCTTTCATGTTATCCATAATTGCATTCATTTCATATTCATCATTATTTTTTAAAGCTGTTTGATAAGATTTATTAAAATACTCTAATGCTTCACTATTTAATTTATTATAATTTTCTATATTGTTTTTTTCTTTTAAAGCCAATCTTGATTTTACTTCACCTATATTATTATAAGGTAAAGAAAGTTCAGAATTTATTTCTAATGCTTTATAAAAATTCTCCAATGCCTTGTCATATTCTTTTAGCCTCACATAGCACCCGCCCAAATTATTAAAAGCATAATCATGTTCTTTATTTAATTTTATAGTAGTTTCATAATCTTTAAAAGATTCTTCATAATTTTTCAATGCCTCATTAGCAATACCCCTATTATAATATGCTTCATCATAATTCGGATTTAACTCTATAGCCTTATTAAAATCTTTAATAGCATCTTCATACAAAAATAAATCAAGTTCCGCATTTCCCTTATAACTATATATTTCATAATTATCAGGCTCCAAATCTATAGCTTTATTATAATCATTGATAGCCTCTTTTACTAATCCAGCATTATGTTTAGCAATAGCCCTCTTATAATAACATTCATTTCCAAGATCTATTGCCTTAGTATAATTATCTATGGCCTCTTCATAATCTTTTGATATTTCATTTAAAGCAGCTTTTAAAGTATATAAATAAGCTTTATCAGAATCTGACTCTGCATTATATAAAGCTTCATCAAAATCTTTCATAGCCTCATCATATAAATTCAAATTAATCTTTACCATAGCTCTTTCATAATAAGCATCTATATGATCATTATCTAATTCTAAAGTTTTATTATAATCTTCAATAGCTTCTTCATAATGTTCTAAATCAAACTTAGCATTTCCTCTATAATAATACGCATCAGCATAATAAGGATTAAACTTTATAAATACATCAAAATAATCAATAGCTTCTTCATATCTTTTTAATTCTAAATGACAAATACCTAAACTATAACAAACAAATTCATTATCAGAATCAATAATAGAATCAAAATCTTCTATAGCTTCCTCAAATAAATCTAAATTTTGTTTGCATAAACCCTTATTATAAATAGCTTCTGTATCATCAGGATTCAATTCTAGAACTTTATTATAGTCTTCTATAGCTTTATCATATTCTTCTAATTTAAAGTATGTCAAAGCTCTGTTATAATAAGAATCAGCATCCATTTCATTAAGCTCTATAGCCTTAGTATAATCATCTACAGCATTTTTAAACATATTTAAATTGGAATAAACTAAAGCCCTTTCATAATATATATAACTTTCATCAGGAAAATAATCTATAGCAATGGTAAAATCTTCAATGGCTTCTTCCAATAAATTCAAATTATATTTAGATAATCCCCTATAATAATAATATATATAATTAATTTCATTATATTCTATTAATAATGTATTAAAATCATCGACAGCCTCTTTATGTTTATCTATTTTGGCATAAGATAAAGCCCTAATAAAATAAGCATCTTTAAAATCAGAATCTAATTCTAAAGTTTTATTAAAATCTTTTATAGCATCTTCATATAATCCTAAACTATATTCAGCAACTCCTCTGCTATAATATGCATTGCTGTGTTCATCATTAAGTTCTATAGTTTTATCAAAATATTCTATAGACTCTTCATACATTTTTAAATTACATTTAGAAGTACCTATATTATAATAAGCACTGATCAAAATATTATGCATATTATTAATATCTTCATCACTAGCTTCATCATTATCATCATCACTATAAATAATAAATTCATCATCAGAATAAAAAACTAGATCCTTATTATAAATATCAATTATCTTCTCTAAATTCAAAATAGCTTCTTCATATCTTTTTTCTTTAAAAGCATTCTTTCCTAATTCAAATAATTGCTGTATTTCTTTTTTTATCATTTATTTATCCTGAATAAAAAATTTATAATTCACATATTAGAATATTTTTATAATTTTTCAAGTAAAACTATAATAAAAAATATTATTGATATATAAATTGTTTCTGTTATACTACTTAACATAATAATTTGGAGTACAAAATGAATAAAGAAGAGCTAAGTAATAATGAAGAAATAAATACTTCAGGTTTTGATGCTATAACTGAAACATTTGAGAAAATATATCCTGAACAAAAAGATCCTCTGCATTACAGACCTATAATATCTTATCAGTTTGGAGGAAAAGACCCTCTTGACGGAATAAGTATTTACAGAGGTAAAGGATATTATCATTTTGTTACTTACGGATTCAGCGAGCTTTATGAAAAAGAATCAGAAAATAAAGACTACAGCGGATTCGGTTTCGAACTTACTTTCAAATTAAAAATGAATGAAAAACAAATTAATAATACTAAAGATGATGATAGCGCTGATAATGAAATAAAAACTGTTGTAGGATTTTTACAGCAATTGGCAAGATATGTATTTGAAAGCGGTTCAGTTTTTAATCCTTATGAATATATATGGACTAAACAAAAAGAAGGAATAGATGCTGAACAAAAATCTAAAATAACAGGATTTATAACTATACCAGATGAAGCAGGTGAAATAAATACTCCTAATGGAAAAGTTATTTTTGTTGAGCTTTTAGGTGCTGCAGATCCAGAGCTTAATGCTGTATACAATAAAAAAATCACAGTAAAAGAATTGGCTCAAAAAATAGGAACCGATATAACAGATTATAACAGAGAATCTTTATTATAATTTCTTAATTGTAAACTCTTTCTATTACTGTTTTATTATTTTCTCTCTTTACCTGAAGCTTATAAATTTTATCAGATGAATCTTTAAAATCTTCTCTGTAATGTGCCCCCCTGCTCTCATCTCTCTCAAGCATACTCAAGGCAATCATCTTAACACTTTCGATAATCAAATAAATTTCTATAGAACCGTCTTTGATATTTTCTTTTATGCTGTAATTGCTTCTAATCTCATCAATCTTTCTTAAAAATTTTTCTATTTTTTCTCTGCTTCTTACAACGGATAAATTTTCACTTACTAATTCTCTTATTTTTTCAAGCACCTCATTTTTTCTACAATTGTTTTCTTTATCATCTTTTGAAATATCATTGATCCAATCATTAAATTCTTTTTCTATACTATTTAATTTTTTATTATCATGAAATTTATTATTTTTAATATATCTGTAAGCATCTTTAACAGCATTATTTCCAAATACCAAAGCACCGCCAACAGAATTTCCGCCTAACCTATTAGCTCCCTCTATAGCAGATGATAATTCACCAATAGCATAAAGCCCATTAACACCGGTAAATCCATTGCTGTCTATTTTTATGCCCCCATTACAGCTATGAGCAAAATGAGTTATTAAAGTTTCATCTTTAAGTAAATCAATATTCATTTCTTTCTTAAGCCAATCCAAATAAACAGTATAAAATTCTTCTTTGTCTTTATACAAATCTTCAGAATATTTTAATTTTACTCCGCTGTAAGGTATTTTTAAATCTATTTCACTGCTTTCAAAATCTATGCTGAAAGGAGCATAAGCACTTCTTTCAATCCATAATTTTTTATTTTTATCATCGTTTATTCCGTCTAAAATTAATTTATTATCTTCATCATACATGCCAATACAATATTTTAAAGTATGCTCTCCAAACAAAACATTATATTTAGGCTTTAAATATGCAGGTATAAATTGAATAAACTCCATATTTTGTGCATAAGCTCCAGCATCTAATGCAGTTATATGACAAGTACCATTAATTTTTTTGGGATACAAGCTATTTTTATAATTTCCTGCAATTCCTCCTGCCGCTAAGATTATAACTTTAGATTTTATAAAGAAAAATTTATCTTTATTTTGAAATACTGCCACATAAACTTTATCATTATTTTTTATGATTCTTATTAAAGAACTTTCTTCAAATATTTTAAGTCTTTTATTTTTTCTGAAAATTTTATTAGCTCTTTTTCTAGCCACATTCCAATCATTAATCAAAAAAATATTTCTTGAGTATTTAGCAAAACATGCAGGTCTTGAATCTTTTCTAAGCCAAGGTTTAAAACCTATTCTTTTTAGAAGATAAACATCTCTTTTAATATTTTTTATATAAGTTTTTATGAGCTCTGGATTTTCAACACCTTTACCCATATTGGTTATATCTTCATAATATTTATCATAATCATTTTCACTTTTTGTTGCCTGTATGCCTAATGTAGCTTTTAAAGGAAAATAAGAAGCTCCAGAACAAATCTTAGAAGAATCAGCAATGCATACTCTTTTAAAAACTTTCAATGCTCTTTCAGCTGCAATAAGCCAGCTATTCCTCCGCCTACAATCAATACATCACAATAAAATTTTTTGTTTATATTCATACTATCACTCTTAAATAGTTTTTATATATAATTGAATATACCTAAACAATTACATTTTGTCAAAAATTATTTTCTTATTTTTACTATCAGTGGTGGCTTTGCCCACTACTGTACGTGCCTTCGGCGAAAGGCTATATTTGCTATTAAATTTAATAAATTATTTTACATGTAATGCAATTTTAGTATGATTTAACACTAATTTTATACTTGCACTTTCGCGAAGCGTGCCTGCGGCAGCAACTTTTTGCGGCGGGAAAAAGTTGAATAAAAAATTGACAAAGTTAAAAATTTTCAGTATATATTAACACTTCATTATCTCATTACAATATTATAATATTTTTATAAAATAATCATTCTGTAAGTAATATATCAGCACTTCTATTTTTATATAATGCAAAAGATACTATCAAAGTAGCTATCTCGCTTATAGGCAGAACCAAAACCAAACCTATAAATCCGAAAATATTTGGAAGAGTTAATACCAATAAAACAGGCAAAATCATACTCCTTAAAGCAGCAACAATTGCAGAAGCACCAGCCTTTTGAACGGAAGTATAATATGCACTCATTATAATATTTATTCCAACCCCTATGAATGTAGGTATAGAGGTTCTTACAAAAAATAAAGCATCATCAAAAGTTTGATTATCAACATCTTTTAAAAGCGTATTAACAAGAAGACTAGGATCAATTAAAAGTATAATAGAACTTAATACCGATATAAAAGTAATTAAAAATACAGATATCTTTAAAAAATCTTTCATTCTGTTTTTATTTCTAGCACCATAAGAAACACTTACCAAAGGTTCTAATGCCTCGCCTATTGAATATGCAAGCATTATAAAAAACATTATCGCATAATTAGCAACTGAATATACTAGTATGCCCCTGTTTCCTGAAATATTATATGCTGTTATATTAAAAAGCCAAGGAATGAGTCCTGATGAAAAATTGCTTAAAAATTCAGAAAATCCATTAAATGCAGATTTTAGTATATATATCCAGCCTCCATAAATTTTTATTATCTTTAATCGGCAATTAGGTTTGAAGAAATATAATAATCCCATCAAAAAAGCTATTATCTGTGATATTGCAGTAGCCCAAGCAGCTCCGGCAATTCCGAAATGAAAAACTATAATGAAAAGAGGATCCAATACCATATTAGCCAAAGATGATACTATAAACATTGCAGAAGCAAATTTAGGAGAACCATTGAGTCTTACAAACTGACTTAAAACATAAGCCATTCCCCAAAAAAATGTTGCAAATAGCACACCCTCTACATAATCTAATGATAATTCATAAACTTCGCCATGTGCTCCAAAAAAAGGAAGAAGACTCTCTCTACATATATATGCTATAATCAAAGGAAAACTGGCTATAGTAAGAACTACAATTAAAGTTTGAGTAAATATTAAATTGGCACGTCTTATATTATTCTCACCTATGCATTTTCCAGCAAGAGCAACAGAACCTATAGTAAGCATTACATAAATACCGAAAGACAAAGCAGTTATAGGCCATACTATATTTATTGCAGTAAAAGCTTCTGCCGATATAAAATGTGCTACAAAAAAACCGTCTACAAATACAGCAGCACTTCCCATTATCATACCCAATATACTAGGTATTGCAAATTTTGAAAATAAATTGATACTGCTATTTTCTATTAAAGTTGTATTATTAAGTTCCATTAATTATTCCTTTAAAATAAAAAGAAAAAAATATTATAAGGATTATAAAAACATATACTAAAGAAAAATGATTAAGATATAAAAAATAAATTATTAATAGTATGTTTTTTGACTAAATATATTATAGTCATATTATTATTTTATGTCAAGATAATAAAATCTTATTGCATAATAATATTTTATTAATATAATGATTCAATATTAATAAAAGGAATAAAAAATGCAAATAATTAAATACGATATAAAATATATTAAAGAAGTTTTAAAAATATGGAATGACATCATAGAAAAAGGTATATATTTTCCTCAAATAGAAACATTATCTAACGAAGAAGAAGCCCATAAATATTTCAGCTCTCAAGACTATACAGGTATTGCTATAGATAATAATAAAGTTTTTGGCGTTTACATACTTCATCCTAATAATATAGTCAGATGCGGACATATATCAAATGCATCATATGCTGTAAGTAAAGAATCAAGAGGAAAAGGAATAGGAGAAGCTTTGGTTAGAGATTCTATGGAGCAAAGTAAAAAATTAGGATATAAAATACTTCAATTTAATGCTGTTGTAATATCAAATACTAATGCCCATAAATTATATGAAAAAATTGGTTTTAATAAAATAGGCATAGTTAAAAAAGGATATATGAATAAAAATAATGAATATGAAGATATTGTACTTTATTATATAGATTTATAAATATAAAAAAACAAGGAAGATAATTATTTAATTACCGCCCTTGTTTTATAATTTTCAATTAAATAGTTTTTATGCTTTTTTTAAAGGCACAGGAAGGCTTTTTACTGAATTTACTTTTTCATCAGTAATAGCTTTAGTAGGACATTTAGCTATACTTTCATTTGTAACAGCGTAGTCCTCATAATTAACTATAGCAAGATAATTATCAACTTTCATGCCGCCTTCTTTAGTATTTTTAACACATATACTACATCCAATACATGCCCTATCACAAGCTTTTTTAGCTATAGGACCCTTATCTTTAGATTTACAATAAACATGTATATCTTGAGAAGCAGGGTGAATCTCAATAAGTTTCTGAGGACAAGCCTTAACACAAGCACCGCAAGAAACACATTTGTCTTCAACTATAACAGGCATTCCTGTTTCTTCATCTTTAATAATTGCACCAAAATCGCAAGCGTTCATACAATCATAAAAACCAACACAGCCATAAGAACATTCTTTATTTCCGCCAGCCATAACAGCAGAAACACAAGTAGGTGCACCTTTATAAACTCTGTTAGATTTAGCTATGCCATTATGTCCATGACAGAAAATATATGCTCTTGTTTTTTCTTTTTGTTCAGGAGCTACTTTACCTAAGAAATCAGCAACTTTAGCAGCAGTATCAGGACCTCCAACAGAACAGCCGTCTACAGGAGCTTTATCATCAACTAAAGCTTTAGCGAACTGAGCACAACCTGGAAAACCACAACCGCCGCAGTTAGCACCAGGAAGCATTTCAGTAAGTGTTGTAACTCTTTCATCAACTTCAACTTTGAAAATTTTTGAAGAAAATATCAATAAAACAGCCAATATCAAAGCAATTAAGCCTGAAGATATTGAAGCTACTAAAACAGATGTCATCATTTTTATTATCCTTATAAAATACTTCTAACACTCAATAATCATATTTTTATTATGCCGGAAAAACCATAGAAAATAAGAGCAAGTATGCCAGCAGTAATGAAAGGCATAGCAGGACCTTTGAAAGCTTCCGGTATATCTGCAGTCATTAAACGTTCTCTTATGCTAGCCATTATAACTAAAGCCAATGTAAAACCAACTCCTGCACCTAAAGCAAATACTATATTTTGTATAAAGTTATATTTATATAAAACACCAAATAAAGCTAATCCTAATACACAGCAGTTAGTAGTAATAAGAGGAAGGAATATACCTAAAGCTAAATATAAACTTTCACTAGTTTTTCTTACTACCATTTCAACAAATTGTACTAAAGCTGCGATTACTATAATGAAAAGAATAGTTTGTAAAAATTCGATTTTAAAAGGAACTAATATATAATACTGTATCATCCAGCTAACTGCAGCAGTTAAAACCAATACAAAAGTAACTGCAATACCCATACTAATTGCTGAATCTAACTTGTTGGATACTCCTAAAAACGGACATATACCCAAAAATTTAGTTAAAACGAAATTATTAACTAAAACAGTTGCTACAAATAATAAAATTAAATTAACCATTAGCTTTTCCTCCTCTAGCATCTATAGCTCTTTTAATTGCGATTAAAGTTCCTAAAGTGAAGAAAGCACCAGGAGCCATAATCATAACAACCCAAGGAGTAGTAATTTCATTATATGCATTTAAAGCAAAAGGCATAGCAGACTCAAAGAAACCTCTTAAAGTACCTACTATATCAAATCCAAGCCAAGTACCATTACCTAAAATCTCCCTAATAGAAGCAAGTAATGTCAAAGCAATAAAGAAACCTACACCATTACCTAAAGCATCAAAAATACTAGGTATGATACCATTTTTATTAGCAAAAGCTTCTGCCCTTCCCAATATGATACAGTTTACAACTATAAGCGGTATATACGGACCTAATGCCAAAGATAATGTATAAAACTTAGCTTTCATAACAATATCTGTTAAAGTAACGAAAGCTGCGATAACCACTATGTATCCCATAATTCTAACTTCATTAGCATAAATCTTCTTAATAAGAGATATTAAAGCAGATGAACAAACCAAAACGAATATAGTAGCTACTGACATACCTATAGCATTCATTACGCTGCTTGTAACTGCTAAGCTAGGACACATACCAAGAACCTGAACGAAGGTAGGATTATTTTTCCAAACACCTTCCATAAATACCTGAGAATTTTTCATAATAATTTAACCTTGATTTAATTAAGATTACATATAATAATTTTACCATAAATAATAATTTTTTCAAGTGAAATTATGATTTACAGTGTTTTAATTATAATTTTAAAATACATATGATTATGCATAAAATATATTTTTATATATTTTATTGATTACTGTCACCTTTTACTTTGAAAAAAGACATAGCATCTTCTAATTTTATAGATAATTCCTCTAATTCCTCAGAAATTTCACTTACATCTTCTGCTAATTTAGTATTATTCTTAGAACTATCTTCTATATTAATTATATGAGAATTTATAGAATCTATTCCATCTTTTTGTAATTTTAAAGCACTGCTAAAATTAGAGAGTAAAGAATATGCTTTTTCGATCTTTTCTTTCATATTGTTAAATAATTCTTTAGATTGATTTGTAGAGTTGGCTGCTAACTCTATACGTTTCTGACTTTCCTCTATAAGGGCAGATATATCTTTTACAGATCCTGATGTGCTTTGTGCCAAATTTCTAACCTCATTTGCTACAACAGAAAAACCTCTTCCATTTTCTCCTGCTCTTGCCGCTTCAACAGATGCATTTAAAGCTAATATATTTGTTTGAAAAGCAATATTTTCTATAACATTTGTAATATCTTTTATTTTATTACTAGCCTCGCTTACTGAGTTAGCATTGTCAGCTGCTTCTGTAATACTACTGTCTGCCATATCTATAGAATTGTTAGCTTCTTTCATTATATTAATAAGCTCGTTAGCATAATTAGTAGTTTCCAATACAGAATTGCCTATATTATTAGTGATACTTGAAGTCTCCTGCATTTTATAAGAATTACTTTCTGTTTCTGCATGAAGTTTAGTATTTTTTGATGATATCTCTCCGGCCTTATCCTTTGCATCAACTGCTATACTATTAGCAACATTAACCGCATTTATCAATGCTGATTTCATATTATAAAAACTGCACATCAATTTTCCTATTTCATCTTTTCTAGTACTACAAGAAACATTATCATTATTAACTATATAACCTTTAGATATATTATCTGCCTCATTTACAACCATATTTAAAGGTAAAATTATAGATCTGGCTATCAATTTACCTATAAAACAAATAATAACGGCCATAATAATAGCTATAATTACAACTATTTTTGTAAGTCTATTTTTGTCTCCATAAATTTCATCTTGGCTATAGCTTACTATCAAGTACCAAGGTGTATTATGTATAGGATTAAATAATGCTATCTCTGATACACCATTATCATCTACATATTCCAAAATACCCTCTTTAGCATCCAAAACATACTGAAAGAATTCATCTTCTTTTTCTCTTATAGTTTCAGGTTTTCTCTCATAAGCTGAAGTACCTATTATATTACTTTCATATATATATAATTTATTTGTATCATTATGAGCTATTATATTCCTATTTTTATCGATTATCATTATAGAACCGGTTTCTCCTAATTGGCTAGGCATGATATAATCTGATATAAATTTCATCCAGTTAATAGAACTATTTAAAACTCCTACCACTTTTCCATTTTCATCTTTAACACCTTTCCATATAACACATATAGCATTAAGAGGATTAGCTGAAGAAGGCTGAATCAAATCTCTTCCTGCAAAATCAAATCCTGAATCTCTAAATCTAGTCCAGTCTGATGAATTTTTTCCATAATTAATATGAAGTAATTTACCGCCTATAGAATCAAGTACTATATTAGCATCAAAATTAACTAAAGAATAATTATAAAAAACCTGTGTATCAGCAACCTCTCTTGTAAATTCTTTCAACGATTCTTCTGCAGCTAATTTATTTTCTTCACTTGGATCAACTAGATATTTTGAGAGATTAGGGTCTTTAGAATATAAATCCATAACTAATCTTTTTTCAGTAAAATATAAATCTATCATATCTGAATATGATTTTGCCGCAACTCTTAATCCCTTTATAGCAGTATCTTCTATAGATTTAGAGCTTATTATTGTAATTATCATTACAATGATGAACATACATAAAATAAAAGTAATTGAAATTATAAAAGGTATCCTAAAAGAAAGATTATTTATTCTCATAATAATAAAACCATACTAAAAAAAATTTAGATATTTTTAAAAAAACTAATTAATTTTTATAATTTGTAATATAGTATAAAAAATAAAAAAAATCAAATTCTAAATATAAATAATTTAATTATAATACATAAAATACATTATTAGAGTAATTTATTAATAAAAAAACATATTTAATGTAAATAAAAAACAATAAATAATTAACAAAAATTTAATTACTTAAATACTAATTTATAAAAATAATTCATATTTAAATAATTTTTGCAATGTATTCAAAATCAATTTACATAACGCACCCCATAAACTTTAAAACTTTTTTATGATTTTGTAATCATATTATTCTATTATATCAACTTAGAAACAGTACACCCAGCCCAATTTTATTTAAATTAACAATTTCCACACCACACGCAGAGTAAGGCTATAAATATATGCCAATTGTGAATTCTAATTTTTATTATATTTGAAATTTTGATAAACATGTGTATATAAGCTTTTTAAGTAGAGAAGATTTTTAAATTTGAAAAAATCTAGGGTGGGCAGCTATAATTTCTAAATAAAACATTAAGAAAATTACTTGTAAAAATTTCAAAATAAATAACAAACCTAAAGGGTGGGGAATGAGAAAAAATTAAAAAACTTATTTACTGTATTTTTTGAATATACTTTCCATTTCATCATTGCAAACTATCATCAACTCTATATCTTTATTTATAGATAGATCCGCTCCATTTTTTAATAGAAGCTCAAATATGTAGGCATTTTTCTTTTGGGCGGCTATAACCAATGCAGTATTTCCTTCAGGGTCTGTAATATTAATATCAGCATTATTTTTTATAAAGAATTCGGCAAGTTTTATATGGTTTTTCTTAATAGCAACCATTAGAGGAGTATATCCATATTTTCCTCTTTTATTAATATCTGCATTATTATCCAATAACATTTTTGCAATTTTTCTCTTTTCAACAAGAGTTAAAGGCGTATCTCCAAAATCATCTTGAAAGTTAACATCTATTCCTTTTGATATATATTTAGCTACTTTATTGATTTCTCCATCTGAAATAAAATCAAGAAATCTAGAATTTTTCTTATACTCTTTATCATGATAGATTGTAAAAATGTCAAACATATCATAATTTTCATTTCTGCTAACATAATATAAGCCTCTTCTTCCATAAGCATCTCTTGCAAATACATCAGCTTTATTTTTTATTAAAATTTTTACTATATTAATATGATTATGCATAGCAGCAAGAATTAAAGCATTAAAACCAGATTTACTTTGAATATTGATATCAGCATTATTTTCTATTAATAAATTTAATATTTTTTCAGCATTATAAGAAGCAGCATACATTAAAGGTGTAATGCCGTCATTATCAATAGCATTTACATCAGCCCCTCTTTTTATAAACTCTAAAGCTATATCAAAATCATCGTCATTATTAGAAATATATTCTAAAGCGGTATTATTTGAATAACTTTTGAAATTAACATCAGCATTATGTTCTAATAATATTTTTATTATTTCTTTATAATGATTATGTGAAGCTAAAAGCAATGCATTAAGTCCGTTTGACCCATATATAGTATTATTAATGTCAACACCTTCAGAAATATATTTCAAAACATCATATATTTTATTTTCAATAACTGCATATAAAAATTTTATTTCTTTAGACGAAGCATCTAGTATCAATTTTCCTATTTTCTCTTTATAATGATTTTGATTATATGCCATATCTAATGCAGTTTCTCCATATTCATTTTTTAATGTTAAATCAGGATTATACTTTAAAAGAAGCTCAACCATTTTCACATTACTTTCATATACAGCATACATTAAAGGAGTTTCTTTTCTGTGATCTGATAAATTTATATCAGCATTATGCTCTAACAATATTTTTGCCATATCATAAGAATCATAATCACAGGCAATTATCAAAGGAGTTTTATCTAATTTATTTTGTACATTTGGACTTGCATTATATTCAAGTAAAGTGTTAACCATATCAATATTTCTATCTTCACATGCATATAGTAAGGCAGTATTTCTTTCGTTATTACTTATTTCTGTATCAGCATTATGCTCTAATAAAGCTCTTACAAAATCAATTTTTCTAGCATAAGAAGCATATATTAATGCTGTAGAACCTTTATTATCCTTTGCATTTATATCTGCTCCATACTCTAATAATATTTTTATTATTTCTGTACTAGGTTTATCATTTTTTATAAAGGCACAATATATTAATGCTGTTTCTCCTCTTTGATTTTTATAATTAGGGTCATAGCCATTTTCAAGTAATATTCTCACTATTTCAGTATGATTTTGACTGCAGGCTATCATCAAGGTAGTTAAATGATTATTTTCTAATTTAGTTTCTATATACATATTGGCTTTGTGTTCAAGAAGAATTGTTACCACATCTGCTCTACCATAAATACATGCATATATCAAAGCTGTATAATTATCATCGTTAGTAATATCTACAGAGGCATTATATTCTAATAAAAGTTTTATTATATCAGTATTTCCTTTATAAGAGGCAATCATTAAAGGAGTATATCCATCTTTATTTTTAAAATCAATTTCAATATCTTTTTTTTCAATAACATCTTCATTATTTTCATGTTCAATTAATATTTTTGCTATTCCAAATACATTTATATCTACATAATTATTTTTATTCAATAAATATTTTATTTGCTGAATATTACCTTCTTCTACAGCATTGAAAAATTCAATTTTTTCTTTATTTGTAAACATCATAAACCTCTAATAATATTACTACACCATAGTATAGTAAAATTAATAATTTTAGTCAATTTAATTAAAGCTTGGGCGGGCATTTATAATTTCTTGATAAAGCATTAAGAAAATTGTAAGTAAAAATGTTAAAATATATAACAAACCTAAAGGCTTGGGAATGAGAAAAAATTAAAAAACTTATTTACCATATTTTTTTAACATATCTTTCATTTCATCTTCTAACTCTATATAGAATTCTAAATCTTCACTATTTATAGATGGGTCCGCTCCGTTTTTTAATAAAAGCTCAAATATATCATATTTGTGATTTTTAGCAGCTACAATTAATGCAGTATTTCCTTCTGGATCAAACATATTAAGATCAGCATTATTTTCTATAAAGAATTCTACAAGATTGATATTATCTCTCCTTACAGCCATCATTAATGGAGTATATCCATCTCTTCCTTTTTTATTGATATCTGCATTATTATCTAATAATATCTTTGCAATCTCTATTTTTTCTACAACAGTTAAAGCTGTAAGTCCGTTATCATCTTGAAAGTTAATATCCCCTCCTTCAGATATATATTTATTTATTTCATCAGTTTTGGAATATAAAACATCAAAAATAAATTGACTACTTTTTTTATATTCATCATCATGATACTTACTAAAAATTTCATGCATCTCAGAATTCCAATTTTCGTCAGCATAATATAAACATCTTCTACCATAACCATCTCTTGCAAATACATCAGCTTTATTTTTTATTAAAGTTTTAACTATATTAATATGATTATGCATAGCAGCAAGAATTAAAGGAGTGTAGCCCAATTTAGTTTGAATATTAACATCAGCATTATGCTCTATTAATAAATTTAATATTTTTTTAGCATTATATGAAGCGGCATACATTAAAGGTGTAGCATTTTCATTATCTACAGCATTTACATCTGCTCCCCTCTTTATAAACTCTAAAGCTATATCAAAATTATTATCATTACTAGCAACATATTCTAAAGCTGTTTTATTTAACTGATTTTTAAAATTAACATCAGCATTATGATCTAATAATATTTTTATTATTTCTTTATGATGAAACTGTGAAGCCAAAAGCAGTGCATTAGAACCTATTGAGTCATCTGATTCATCTATAGTATTATTAATATCAATTCCTTCAGAAATGTATTTTAAAACCTTATCAGCATTATTTTCAGCAGCGGCATATAAAAATTGTATTTCTCTTGATGATGATTCTTTTATCAAATCTGCTATTTCTTTTAAATAATTATTTCTTTTATATGCTATATCTAATGCAGTTTTTCCAGATTCGTTTTTTAGTGTTAAATCAGGTTTATATTTAAGAAGAAGCTCTACAATTTCTGTATTTCTTTCTTCTACCGCATACATTAGAGGAGTTTCTTTTCTGTGATCTGACAAATTAACATCAGCATTATGCTCTAACAATATTTTTGCCATATCATAAGAATCATAATCACAGGCAATTATCAAAGGAGTTTTATCCAATTTATTTTGTACATTTGGACTTGCATTATATTCAAGTAAAGTGTTAAGCATATCAATATTTCTGCCTTCACATGCATATAGTAAGGCAGTATTTTTTTCATTATTACTTATTTCTGTATCAGCATTATTCTCCAATAAAACTCTTACAAAATCAATTTTTTTAGTATAAGAAGCATATATTAATGCTGTAGAACCTTTATTGTCCTTTGCATTTATATCTGCTCCATACTCTAATAATATTTTTATTATTTCTGTACTAGGTTTAGCATTTTTTATAAAGGAATAATATATTAACGCTGTTTCTCCTCTTTGATTTTTATAATTGGGATCATAACCATTTTCAAGTAATATTCTCACTATTTCAGTATGATTTTGACTGCAGGCCATCATCAAGGTAGTTAAATGATTATTTTCTAATTTAGTCTCTATATACATATCGGCTTTGTGTTCAAGAAGAATTTTTACCACATCTGCTCTGCCATAAATACATGCATATATCAAAGCTGTATAATTATCATCGTTAGTTATATCTACAGAGGCATTATATTCTAATAAAAGTTTTACTATATCAGCATTTCCTTTATAAGAGGCAATCATTAAAGGAGTGTATCCATCTTTATTTTTAAAATCAATTTCAATATCTTTTTTTTCAATAACATTTTTATTATTTTCATGTTCAATTAATATTTTTGCTATTCCAAATACATTTATATTTATATAATTATTTTTATCCAATAAATATTTTATTTGCTGAATATCTCCATCTTCTACAGCATTGAAAAATTCAATTTTTTCTTTATTTGTAAACATCATAAACCTCTAATATATATATTACCTCACTATAGTATAGTAAAATTAAAAAATCTAGTCAATAAATATAAAATTATAAAACATAAAATATTATAAATAATTTAAACATATTACCTTAATTGTTAATATAATATTTTATATAATCATTTATAGCTGGATACATACAAGATACAATAATTGACATACAAATAATTTACTATATAATTAGCAAAAATACATTTTATATTTGAGGTTTTTTATGAAATTTAAAAATTATGTTATAATTATGCTATTTTTTATAAGCATACATACTTTATTTTCACAAAATTTTAATGGCAGCCCTAGCATGGTTATATCTTTTAATTTTGGAACAATAACAAAAAAAATTAATACTACTCCTAAAGCAATTATTGAAGAAGCCTTAATGAAAGAATCATCTTCAATAAGTATAAAAGACTATCTATCATTCAATAAAATAATGGATTCTATAGATTTTTATTCCGATATAAGCGTAGTTTTTCATACTATAGATATGGAAAATTTTTCTATAATGATACCGTATAAAAATTTGAATTCCTTAAAAAACGGATTATATAATTTAATTGATACTCAAAACATAGAAACATACTACTCTGATGGAATTGAATATGTATATTTAGGTGAAGATGGAGTTATTGCTTCATTTTATAATGGAATATTATGTATAAGTTTTTCTAGTTCAGGAAATTATGCTGCAATGGCATATAATAAAAAACTATTAAACGGGGTTCTTTTAAGAGATAGAGGTTATTCAGAATTGCAAAATAAAACATCTGATATTAAATTATGGGCTGATTTATCATTATTTGATTTAGAAAATAACTATGATATAGATACAGAATATCTCAAAGATTCATCAATATCTTGTTATTTAGATATAGGTCAAAAAAATGCTACATGCGGTTTTAATGTCTATATGCCTCATATAAACATATCATCTTTGGATAAAAGATTAGATGAAAGAATGCTTAAGTTTATTGATGATAGTATATTATTTTTTACTCTATCATTAGATAGCAATGAAGCCCTTAATATTCTTAATAGATATTTTCCTAATATGAAAGAAGAAATTGAACATGAATTAAGTTTTTTTGAAACAGATTTTAATATGCTTGGAGGTGATTTAGTATTTTCTATGTTGGATAAAGATAATTATATTATGGCTTTATCTTTAAATAACTATAATCAATTTCTTAATTTAATAAAAAACAATAATGAATATTCTTCTATAACAAGTTTAGGAAACAATTCGTATTTTATAGAAGCATATGATTTTAATATGTATGTAGATCAAGATATTGTTTGTGTATTTAGCGACACTATGAGTTACTATGATATATCTAGAATAATTAATAATCAAAATAATAACTTTTCTAGAAAAAATTTAGGCTTTTTTATGAATAATAATATGACATTTTATTTTAATGTACAAAATATTTATAGACTTATGCAAGATGAATATTATGAATATGATGATATCATAAAGGAATTAAAGTATATTAGCGGAAGTCTAAACATAAAAGATAATAAAATAGAATCTAATTTTAGAATAGATTTCAAATATAGTACAGAAGAATTACTTCTTAAAACATTAAATTCTTTTGCAGAATCATTATAATAATCATAAATTAATAAAAAACTGTCTTAAAATTAAAATATAAGGCAGTTTTTTTATATATTAATTTCTAATCAAATATCATTATACCACATTCATTTGTTTTTAATGTATAAAATATATTAACATAATTATATTAACATAATATTAAGATATATTTTTTAATAAAACTGAAGAAAAAAATTTTTATTTAACTAAAAAAAAATTAATAATTAATACCCAACAACCGATAATAAGTCTGTGTTCAAGGAAGAATACATACAAATAATTCATGGAGGAACCATATGGTTATCAACAATAATATAAGTGCTATAAACGCACAACGCACTTTAAAATTCCGCCAAGTAGATCTTAAAAAAGATGCTGCTCAAATTTCTAGCGGTATGAGAATCAATCAAGCAGGAGACGATGCTTCTGGATTAGCAGTATCTGAGAAAATGAGAACTCAGATTCGTGGTTTACGTATGGCTGAAAGAAATACTCAAGACGGTATATCTTTCATTCAAACTACTGAAGGATACTTAGAAGAAACTACTAACATTCTTCAAAGAATTCGTGAATTAGCTATACAAGCTGCTAACGGTATCTATACTGACGAAGACAGACTTTATGTACAAATCGAAGTTTCTCAGTTAGTAGATGAAATCGACAGAGTTGCTTCTCAAGCTCAATTCAACAAACTTAACATGTTAACTGGAAGATTCGCTAGATCTACAGGTGAAAACACTCCTACAGCTTCTATGTGGTTACACATCGGTGCTAATATGGACGAAAGAAAACGCGTTTATATCGGTACTATGAACAGCCAAGCTCTTGGACTTAAAAACCCAGTTGGACCTGCTGTTACAGCTACATTTATCAGCGTTTCTAGCCCAGCTAAAGCTAACTCTGTTATCGGTATGGTAGACGAAGCTCTTCTTAAAGTATTAAAACAAAGATCTGACTTAGGTGCTTATCAGAACAGATTAGAAATGACAGCTCAAGGCTTAATGGTTGGATTCGAAAATATGCAGGCTTCTGAAAGCAGAATTCGTGATACAGATATGGCTGAAGCATCAGTTAAACTTGCTAAAGATCAAATTCTTAACCAAGCTAACTTGTCTATGCTTGCTCAAGCTAATCAGTTACCACAAGGTGCTCTTAGATTATTACAATAATTAATATTCAATTAATTTTGTAATATTAACCATATTATAAAGGGGGACATTCTTAATTGAATGTCTCCCCTTTTATTTTTAAACCTCTTATAAAATTTCTATCATCATATTAATTATATATTTATTACCATATTAAACTGTTTTGATATCTCTCTTTTTATAGCACTTAAATATTGAGATACTGCTGACTGTGTTACATTAAGTGTTTTTGCTAATTCCTCCTGACTTTTTCCTTCTGCAAATAATTTCATTATTCTTTTTTGTTTAGGTGTAAGTATAGCTATTATTAAATTTGAAACCCTACTATATTCACTTTCTGTTAAAGCATTGGAATACAGTATATTATCCAAATCTTCATTTGTTAATACACTTTCTCTGCTATCTGTATTATCAGAATTAATTTTCCTAGTACCTAAACTTTTATTAATCTCTTTCAAAACATCATTACAAAGTTTTTTACAAGTATCATATTTAGAGCATAAATGACACATTATATCAATACTCCTTTAAAATATATAATATTCTGTCTAAAATTTCAGGTTTATAATTTTCTATATCGATATTTTCTAATTGCCTGATAGCATTCTTTATATCAACACGCATTATAACCCATTCCTCCCAATTAGTTTTTTTGTTGTAAAAATAATCATCCTCCTTAATGTTGTCTAATATGTTCTTTATAAGTTTCTTATAATAAAGTGTTTTTTGTAACCTTTTCATAATAAAAACTCCTAGTAAATAAATACAGTATTATAATATACTGTATTTATTTACTATAAACTATATAAAATAAATTACAATAGACACTAATGTATTTTTATACAATAGTTATTATAAAAATAACAATTCTAGTATTATAAGAATACATTTGATACAAATAAGCTTTTTATAATAAAATATTGAAAATCAAGATATGAATTTTTACTAATAAAATAAACTAATTAATATTTTCAAATTTGTCTAAGACTATTTTAAAATCATCAATATTTATATAGAAATCAAAATCATTTCCTTTATTATGCATATTTTGATACACATAATTTTTTTCATTATTTTCAATGTACTCTAAATATTGACCACCTATAGTTTCAACTATATATTTATATGTATCTTCAGCTCTAATATTAGGTACGATACCAAGTACAGATATAGTTTCTTTTGAACAAACAAGATTTGTAAGCCCACTTCCTAATATTGAAATTATTTTATCAGCATTATAGAACATACAAAGTTGTTCTTGTAAAGAATATTCTTCAGGACATATCATTTTATAACCTAATTTAGATAATATATCCATAAGATTATCTTCATTTAAAATTCTTCTAGTTTTTACATTTCTTCTAGTTAAATATATTTTTTTTGGGAAATTATTAATATCATAATTTTTTATTAATTCTTTTGATAATTCTCTATACTTATTGCATATCCAAATATCAGGATAATGAGTATTTGTACTTGGAAAAGATGATAAATATAAATTCTCACACAAAATTTCTGTTTGATCTGAAATATATATTATTTTTTTATTATCAATTTGAAACATATCCAAACTATCTTTATGAAATTTTGAGTTACACCCATCTCCCAAAATAAAAGCATCTATTTTATCCAAATATCCTGCATCTTTTAATATAAAAAGTCTAGGTAAAGTTTCATGCATCCAATGCCCAAAACAAACATTCCATATAGACTGAAGACTAAATACATTTAAGTTAGTTTTCTTTCTAAATCTAAATTTATAGAATGCAAATCTTCCGCCTAATTCTGCTTTAAGAGTCAAAATTTTATTAAAAGGTAATGACTCTTTTATTATTTTATTATCACTTGTAAAACAAAATCCCCAACTAGAATATATTTTAGCATCTTTTAATTTACAAAGAAAATTATCAATATTTGAATTTTGATATTTTATAGGAATATATAAATCTGTTTTTATATCTTTTATAGAAACAGAATTATTTTCTAATTTTTTAGAAACTTTTTCACCTATTTTATTTCTTATATTACCGTTTAAAATTTTATTTCCAAAACCCATAAAAATTCCTATAAACTATCTTTATGTATTATGATATATTATAATGAAATTAAGTCAATTATATATTATATAATTATCTAATAGTAAAATAAACTTTTATAGTTACTTAATTACTTATTATAAACATTGTAATACAATCTTTATAATAACTATAATGCTTTATCTACAGTCAATAATAAATATAATATGAATAGAATTTTTTTATATAAAAAGCTAATGTATATATTATAACTAATCATACTTAATTATAATAAATTAGAAGCATTATTTTATATATTAATATTCATACAACACAAAAGCGTATATATAAAAATAAAATTAAAAAATTACTTACATACCCCACCATTTATTCTTTTTATATAAATTTATATTTTTAACTTTATTAATACTTGATAGTTATATAGAAAAAGTATCCCCACCCAAGCTTTTTTTAAAATTTAGGACCTATATACAAAAAGGAAGCAGAAAACTGCTTCCTTTGTATATTTTTATTTTTTAATTGATATTAAGAGTCAAGAAAATCTTTTAACTCTTTTTTCTTAGACTGCGCTCTCAATCTTCTTATAGCCTTAGCCTCTATCTGACGAATACGTTCTCTAGTAACCTTGAATACATATCCAACCTCTTCAAGAGTATGAGAATATCCATCAACAAGACCGAAACGCATTCTTATAACCTTCTGCTCTCTGTCAGGTAAACTATCTAATATAGAATCGATCTGCTTTCTTAATATTTTGAAAGTAGTAATATTTTGAGGACTTTCAAATTCTTTATCTTCAATGAGTTCACCTAAAATAGTGTCTTCTTCATCTCCTATAGGAGCATTCAAAGAAACAGGATCCTTAGCAACATTTCTAACACTCTTTACCCTGCTTTCAGGCCAGCTTAAAGCCTTTGCTATCTCTTGAATAGAAGGCTCTCTTCCATGCTGCTGCATATACTGTCTTAATACTCTCTGAACTTTATTAATTTGCTCTATCATATGAACAGGTACCCTTATAGTTCTAGCCTGATCACTTATAGAACGAGTAATAGCCTGGCGGATCCACCAAGTGGCATAAGTAGAAAATTTATAACCCTTTTTATATTCAAATTTATCTACAGCCTTAATAAGACCTATATTTCCTTCCTGAACTAAATCGAAGAAATGAAGCCCTCTATTAACATATTTTTTAGCTATAGCAATAACAAGTCTTAAATTAGCCTTAACAATATGATCTTTAGCTTGAGCAATCTTTCTTCTAGCAGAATCAATCTTTCTTACCCATTCCACTAAAGTTTCTTTATCAATACGAACTTCATCATAAATATCAGCCATACGAACCTGTGCTTTATGGAAACTAGTTATAACAGCTTCTATAGCTTCAGGAGTAATATTAAACTCATCTACAAGTCTTATATATATATCCTTATTACCAGATTCTATCTCTTTGTAATAATTTTCAAAGTCTGATATTTCTTTATAGTATCTTTTTTTAAGCTTTTCAAAATACTCTTCTATCTGATTTATTCTATGCAAATAGAACTTTAACTTTTCAGCTATTCTGTCTATCTCCATTCTATTTAATCTTACTTTTGTTAAAAGCTTAACTATACTATCTTTAACTTCCTCTTGTTCTTTAGTAAGAGATTTAATAGTTTTTTGAGTAGTAATCTTCTTTATTCTCTTATCCAAAGATAGGTATTTTTCAGCTAATGCTACATACTCTTTTTCAAAGTTTTTATACTTTCTTTCTAATTTTCTTTTTTCCTGAGTAGAAACATTATAAATTCTAGGAGGCTCTAATATTTCATGTATAGAAACCTTTCCTATCTGTACATTCTTGATGGTATTTAATACTTCCCCTACTACAAGATGAGTATTCAAGATTATATTTTCAATTTCTGATTCTCCAGATTCAATCTTTTTCGAATAATCTACTTCATCATCATGAGTAAGCAGGCTAACCTTTCCAATTTCTTTAAGATAAAGTCTTATAGGATCATCATTGTTCCCTACCTTATCCTCTACATGTATGAATTTGGCAGCATCATCAATTTTATTCTGATTTTTTGAAAGGCTTTCAAATTCTCTTTTATCTTCAACGATAACAATTTTTCTTGCAGCTAATAATTGAAAAAGTATATCCATCACATCGGTATCCATATTATCAATGGCACCATTAATCTCTTTAAATGTAAGATATTTATTTGTATTTCCTTTTTCAAGTAATTTTCTAATCTTTTCATTATTTTTAATCAAAAGATCGCAATCTTCTTCTGTCATCATAAATCACTTCCTTGATGTAATTTTTCTTTTTGCTTATTAAGTAAACTTATTTTACGAGCTGCTTCATAAATATTATCTAAATTATCCAAATTTATATTATTTTGTAATTCTTTTTTTTCGGAGTCTATGCAGCCGCTTTTAATTTTAATAATAAGCTCCTCCAGTTTTTCATATATATTTTCACTATATAGTTTCTTCTTGCTTAAAATCTGATTGGCTATATGCTCATTTCCTAATACATTAAGAGCATCTTCAACACTTGCTTCTTTATTAAGAGTTAAGAGCCTTATATAAAATTCTCTTGTTATATCTTTCTTAATAAGATCAACACTAATTTCTCTTTCAGCCTCTTTAATTAAAGAAGGATTCAAAGCAAGTAAATATATTAAACTATTTTCATAGTAAAATTTGTTATCTGTATTATTTTTTACTTTTTTATCATATTTTATACCGGAAGCATACTGATTTGCATTATATGTGTTCAAATAGTCTTTGTTAAAAGCTTCTCTATCAACATTAAGTTTCGAAGCCACGTATGAAATTATCATCTGTTTCTCTGTTTCACTTTTCACAGCATCTAAATACTTATAAAAACTATTAATAACATTTAGTTTTTCTGCTATAGATAAAGAAGAAATATCCTTTTTTATTTCAGTATCTATAACAAAATCATACCAATTAAGTTTATTATTATACAATATATCAAACCGGTTTCTACCATAAACTGTAAAAAATTCATCTAAATCTTTAGTTTCTTGTATAGAAAGTATAGTCAACTTTAAATCAAACTTCAAGAGCGTAATTATAGCAGATTTTGCCGCTTTTATGCCTGCTTCATCGCTATCTAGAGCTAATACCACATTTTTAGTGTATTTTTTTATCTCTCTGGCATGTTCTTCTGTAATTGCAGTACCTAAAGTTCCGACAACATTCTTTATACCCATTTTATGGCATGCTATTGTATCCATATAGCCTTCAACAAGCATTATTTCATCTTGCTTCATTATATATGATTTGGCGATATTTATACCATATAATGAAGATTTCTTTTTGAATATTAGGCTTTCTTTAGAATTTAAATACTTAGGCTCCTTACCATCTATACTTCTGCCTCCAAAACCTACTATCTCTTCACGTTCATTTATTATAGGAAACATTATTCTATTAACAAATGTATCATAATAATGATTAGGGTTGTTCTTGCTTACACTTACTAAACCTAATATATTCATATTATTTACTGTAATTTTATTCTCTGTTAATGCATTCATTAAGGCATTCCAACTAGGAGGAGCATAACCTATTCTAAATTCTTTTATAATGCTGAATGGTATTTTCCTTGATTTTAAGTATTTTTCAGCACCTTTATAGAAATAATCTCCATTTTTATCCTTTAAAAACAGGCTTTTACCAAAAAAGTTGCATGCTATTCTGTTAATTCTTCTGCTTTCTAGATATATTTTATCTTTTTGAGTAGTTTTTGCAGAAAAAAATCCGCTGACATCAACAGAAAACCTATTGCCTAAATACTGTACAGCCTCTTTGAATGATTTATTCTCTTTTTCTTTAAGATATGTAATAACATTACCTTTAGCACCACATGTAAAACATTTATATATGCCTTTAGCATCATCAACAGACATTGAAGGATTTGTCTCCTGTCCGTCTTTATGAAAAGGACATTGAACGGTATATTGACTTCCGCCTCTATGTACTACTTTATATCTATCTCTTAATATATCAATAAGAGATACTCTAGACAATAGATTATTTAATTTTTCAATAAATAAATTATCCACAATAAATAAGCTCAAATTTTAATATCTGTATATTAATCGGATATTAAAATATTAAAAATTATACATTATACCCATAAATAAATATCCATAAATATAAAAATATTTTAAAAAAAGTCAAGTATTTTTAATATTTTTTAATCAAAATAATATTAGTCAAAATCAATTTATTTTACATATTTATTACTTGACAAAATTCTGTTTTTTATTATTATAGTGTGAACATGTTTTGCGGAGACTTATTGTGTTTAGTTATTTTGAAAAAAGTCAGAGAAGAAGAAGGATCTTAAATAACATAAAATCAAGAAGGATTATAATAGATAAATTTAATATTCCATTAGGTATAGTACCTAGCGAATATGTATACCCAATAGAGGGTACAAAAATAGAATTAAAAAATACTGATAATGGAGATGTATATTCATATAAAATATCCGTTTCAGCAGAAAAAATATTTTCATTGTATATGAAATTATTAAAATTATTTCCATCTTATGGCACCATGATCATAGAAAGAATCAGCGAAGATGTTAACAGAGATTTCGATGTTCTTATGAGCGATCCTGATGTTTCATTAAATGAAATAAGAAAAGTATTTAGAAGATATAACGAATTATGGATTGAATGCGGTTTTGTAGGTTTTGGTGTTATAGATGAACTTACAGAGTTTGAAATTTTTATAAATTTAGATAAAGAAATAGAAATCAACACTTCATATAAAAATATGAAGCAAATTAATCGTATATTACGTTCATATAAGCTTTTAAATGATGATGTTTCTTTTATCAGCGACTATGAACATATGCATTATTCTCTTTCATCTATAGTTGCAGATGAAGGATGTTCTGAAGCTGATGAATATGTTTTTGATTATTATGATATTATAAATAATCTTAAATCAACTTATGGATTCACCACTATCAATTTAAATGATGTTAATAATATTATAAAAACTCCAAAGTGGTGGAATGTTACAGTTAAGGGTTTGGGTAAATGTCAGAAACGAACTTTTATATCAACTTATTATATAGTGGCAAATACAATAGAAGAAATGGAAACATTAATAGATGAAAAAATGAAAGATATGAACGTTGATTATTATTATATATACGATTTTTATAATGTTGATCCTAATGACTATAATTATGAAAGTGTGAACGTTACTAATATTCAAAATGTATCTTTTGAGAAAGCACCTTGTGGTATATGGGGACAATCTGATGTATTTATATGCAAAGCTAAAAATATAGCTTCATATTATATTAATAAGAATTATGCAAGAACATACTAATGATAATTTTATAAACGCTTTAAAAATAAAAGAACATATTAAATATCAATTTAAATATTGTCCATATTGCGGTGAAAAAGATTCTTTTATTTTTAATGATGTAAAAATCTTTAAATGCTCAAAATGTAAAAGAACATATTTTACTAATCCGGCATCCGCTGTAGGAGTTGTTATAGAAACTCCAAATGGAATAGTATTTGTAGAAAGAAAATTTGAACCTCAAAAAGGTTATATAGATATGCCAGGAGGTTTTTGCGAGCCTTATGAAAGAGCTGAAGATAGTGCTGTCAGAGAAGTTTTTGAAGAAACTAATATAAAATTAAATAAAGTGAATTTTCTTATTAGCGGATATAATGAATATATATATGATGGTATAATGTATATTACAACAGATATATTCTTTTATTCAAATTTAGATTATATCCCAGAGACAGCTGCAAATGATGATGCTTCAAAAGTTATTTTTATAAAAAGAGAAAATATTGATTTGGAAAAAATAGCTTTCGAATCTGCTAAAGAAGCTCTTTCTTATTATATAAATAATTTTTAATTTTTTATTAACAAATTTTTTTATTAACAATAATATTTAAATGCTTTGATTATGACAAATAAAAAACAAATTATAGAAATAATATTAGCTTCTTTAAGTGCTGTTTTTATAGCCGGATTTATTAGAATATTTTTCTTCGATACATATATTGTTACTAATAAATCTATGGAGCCTACATTTTTTGAAGGAGATCAAATACTTCTTTTAAAAAAGAATTTCATATTTAATAGAGTTAAAAATTTCGATGTTATAGTATTTAATTATAATGATACAAATCTTGTCAAAAGAGTTATAGGAATAGAAGGCGATAAAGTAGAAATAAGAGACGGCGGACTTTATTTAAATGATGAACTAATAGAACATAAATATTATATATTTTCAAATGAAGATAATGGACTTTATATTTTAGGAAATAATCAGTATTTCGTTTTGGGTGATAATATAAAGGTTAGCGAGGACAGCAGGTATTTTGGGCTTATAGATGAAAAAGACATAAAAGGACAAGTTATACTCATATTCAGCCCAAAAAAAAGATTTCAGCTATTTAATAATATTTTTCATCATAATGATAATAACATTTCTGAATAAATTTATTATACAAATATCACCTGCACTAAAAACATATAAATTACAGTGCCTGCTCCTATACTTATAAGTACATTTCTTTTTATTATATGCAAAACTACTATAACTGCTATAGATATTAATTCAGGTATGGCATAAGGAAATTTTATAATATTAATATCTTTAAGACAATACACTACAAGAAGTGCTATCATAGAATAAGGAAGTACTTTACCTAAAAACTGAACATATTTATTTTCAGATAATGATTTATTTATTATAATAAAAGGAAGAAATCTAAGAAAAGCAGTTCCAATTACAATCATCAAAGCAGTTATTAACATTTCTGTATTATTCATATATTTTTCCATCTTCATTATTATTATATTTATAAACTATGCTTATAGATATAAATATTAACACCATAGCAAGTATTATAAATATATTGGTTTTAAATATTAAAATAGGTATTGAGCATAAAAGCCCAATCAAAGCACCTCTATGATCTTTACTTTCAAGCCATTGTTCTGTAAATATCACAACGAATAAAGCAGTTAAAACAAAATCAAGCCCTTTAGTATTGAAAGTTATGAAAGAGCCTATTAAACATCCTAACAATGTACCTATATTCCAATACATATGATTTATGAAGGCCACAAAGAAAAGAAATGCATTTTTATTGATATTTTCCGGTATATCAGCAGAGCATAATATTGAAAAAGTTTCATCGCTTAAAGTATATATTAAATAAGGCTTTATAATTCCTGTATTTTGAAATTTTGATACAAGAGATATTCCATAAAATCCTACTCTTGAATTAACTATCAATGTGAGTATGAAAGCATATAGAGGATCAAAAGGGGCTAAAAATAAATAATTAATAGCCGTATACTGCATGCTTCCGCAATAGGCAAATAAACTTAAAAAAACTGCAAGCCAAGTATCAAGTCCTTTAGCTTTCATGAGTACTCCATAAGCCATACCCAAAAATATATAACCTACAAGAACAGGTATAGTATAAGGAAAAGCATATTTTAATGCTGAAATCAAATCATGTTTTTTAGTATTCATATTATAACTTTGATTTTATATTCTTCACTTTGTTTTCATCAGTATATTTAACGCTGAACTCTGGAGGTCTTAAGGCAGCACCCATAAATACATTTTCATTTCTATATTCCATTAAACTATTAACTGTTTTATTTGCTGTCATATGATATTCATTAGCTTTTACAGTATCTTTTATATATTCAATATTTCTTTCATTTATTCCGCTTCCAGGCATTATTATTATTTTATCATTATATTTTTCAACCAATTCTTTTAATTTGATTATACCGCTCATAACATTAGCCTCGCCGCCTGAAGTTAGTATTCTCTCAAAACCTAATGATATTATGTCTTCGCATGCTTCATTTAAATCACGGCTTACATCTATTGCCCTATGAAAAGTAGCCTTACTGCTTCCCCATAAATCTAATAATTTAGAGCATCTTTCTTTATCAACCCGGCCCTCTTTTGTAAGTATGCCAAATACTATGCCGTCAATTTTTAATTCTTTCATAAGTTTTATTTCTTTTTTCATTATTTCAAACTCAATATAATCATAGCAGAAATCTCCGCCTCTAGGACGAACCATTGCATATATTGTAGCATTTACTTTTTCTCTTGCTAATTCTAAAACGCCATAACTAGGAGTAGTGCCTCCCTCAAACATATTGCCGCAAAGCTCGAGTCTGTCGGCTCCGCCTTTTTCAGCACTTATGCAAGACTGAACAGAATCAACACATATTTCTATTTTTGTATTCATAATAATGCCTTTTATAAATTAATTAAAACATATCAATTATACTAGAAAATTGCCAATTGTCAAAATATATTATATAATCCATCTGCATCTATTTTATAATAAGGATTAGGTTTATGAAAAAATTATTTATAATGTTATTACTTAATATAATGTACATATCTGCCTTTGCTGATACTACCGATATAACAAAGCATTTATTTTTTACTTTTGAAGGCAGCATTGATAAATACCCTATTACAATAAATATACATATTGAAAATCCTGATAATATTACAGAAAATAAAAAGTCTAATATAGACGGATATTATAAATACAATAATGTTAATACTCCAATACCTATAAGCGGAGAAATGGATAAAAATACTATTAAATTTACTGCCTTTGATTATAATAATTCTGATAAAAAAGAAGAATTCAGTTTTAAAATAAATAATAGTCAGTTAAATAATATTATTGATTTAGGAAATGGTAAAAAGAATATTGATTTAAAAGGAAGCTGGAAAAATAATAATAAAAAATTAAGCTGTAATATAGATACTATAAAACCTTTAGGGGATAAAATACATACTGTTTATGATATATCTGTTTCTAAAGAATATAAAGATAAGACTTATGGTTTATCTGCACTTTATATAGAAAATTTAAAATCATCTATATATGAAGGTGAAATCATAAACAAAATAAACAATACCAATGAGATGATTAAAAAGATTAATGATGATATTGCTAAAGTAAATTTTAATGAAGAAGAAATTTTTCACGAAGTTAATTTTTATAATTTTTATAACAAATTTTTTAATGATAATATTTTATGTTTTACAAGCAGTACAGAATACTATTATGGAGGAGCGTATCCTGATACTTCAATATCACATTTGACATTAGATATTAATAAATTAGAAATAAAAATATTAACTTTATCAGATTTCGTAAATGACAGCGATAAATTTAGAAAAGCTTTGCAAAGCGAAATAGATAAACATTATAAAGAAATTGGAGAAGATGATTTTACTATTGATGTAATAAATAAATCTGATAGTTATTATGCTAAAAGTTTAATGTCAAGAAATGTTGCAATTAACAGATATTCTGACGGCATTAGTTTGCATATAAGGTTTGAGCTTCCTCATGTTGTTAGAGCACTTGATGATTTTGAAATATCTTTTGAAAAATTAAAGCCTTATTTAAAAAAGAATATCTATTGATTATTTTGCCGCTTTAATAATAAATAATCAAAACTTTACTTTTATAGTTATTTTTTGTATAATGATATTATGAGCAGAGATATTAATGTTTTAAATGATTATTTTGTGAGATATTTATTCTCATCGTCAGACAGTAATTTAATACTGCTTGATTTTATCAATTCAATAATGCTCGACTCTAATATGAAAACTTTTAGATCCGTAGAAATCCTTACACCTTTTAACTATAAAGAAAATTATCAAGATAAAGAAACAATAGCAGATGTAAAGTGTATAACTCAAAATGGTACTGTTGTAATTATAGAAATACAGTTGCAAGGTAATTCTAGATTTCCAGAAAGAATACTTTATTATTGGGCAGCTAATTATAGTAAGCTATTAAAGCATGGAGAAAAATATGATGCTTTAACTCCAGTAATTAGTATCAACTTACTTAATTTTAATTTAGATGATAATGATTCTATACATTCATGTTATATGATTTATGATACTAACAGCAAAAAACTGTTAACAGATCATTTACAAATTCATATAATTGAACTTAAAAAATTCAAATATAATTTATTACAGCCAGATTTAAACTGCTGGCTTAAATTTTTCACAATGAAAGAAAAAGATAATAAGGAGGTTGTTATGTCAGAATTAGTAAAAGAAAAGCCTATAATGGAAGAAGTGCAAAAAAGATATAATAACTTTATAAAAGACAGACTAATGATGAATGAATATGATAAAAGACAAGCTTATTTGTATGGTAATCAAATAATGCTTGATGAGGAGAGAAGATTAGGTATTGAAGAAGGAATTAAGAAAGGTATAGAACAAGGTAAGAAGGAACAGCAAATATCTATAGCTAGAAGTTTGAAAAATGCAGGCATAGATATAAAAATCATAAGCGAAAACACAGGATTAAGTATACAAGAAATAAAAAACTTGTGAGTATCTAGTAAATTTATTTACTAGACATAAATAGCGAGCGAATAATTTTTTTATAAATAAATTAAAGAAATAAAAAAATTATAATAGATATAGATTTGAATTTATTTTTAAAATAAAAAGAGCTTCTATATAACAATATATAAAAGCTCTTAATTTTTTATTCTTTTTTTAATAATTCGGCTACTATCTCATCAAGTTCTTCAGGCTTTACTCTAGGATCATAGCGTCCAACTATATTTCCTTGCCTATCTATTAAAAACTTACCGAAATTCCATCTTATTTTATCAACGCCTTCTTCAGTAGGCTTTTCAGTTCTTAAATAAGTAAATAAAGGATCAGCATTCTTACTATTAACTTTAACTTTGTCAAATAGCTTGAAAGTAATACCGTATTTCTCCTTTCTAAACTCAGCAATTTCTTCAATAGGTTCTTTAGCTTGTCCGCCGAATTGATTACAAGGAAAGTCTAATATTTCAAAACCATCCTTTTTATATTTTTTGTATAAATCCTGCAACGCAGAATATTGTTTCGTAAATCCTCATTTAGTGGCGGTATTAATTATAAGTAATACCTTTCCCTCATACTTTTTTAATTTTACATCTTTACCTTCAGCATCTTTAACTGTGTAGTCGTATATACTCATCTTATCCTCCGCTTATATAATATTTTACTAAAATAAAAAGGCATAGTACATTAATTAAATATTAATTACCATGCCTTATATATTTCAATTATAATTTAATCAAAAATTATAAAAGAGCTTTAGCAGCATTTAAAGCAGCATCATAATCTGGTTCATTAGTGATTTCTGGAACGTACTGAACATATTTAACAACATTGTCTTTGTCTAATACGAATACAGCACGAGTAAGAAGCTGTAATTCTTTTAATAAAGTACCGAATTTTCTTCCGAAATCTTTTTGATTGTAGTCAGAAGCTACGATATGAGAAGCAGCATTAGCAGCAGCACACCATCTAGCTTGAGCAAATGGTAAGTCAACTGATACTGTTACAACTGTTACTCCTTTAAGAGAAGCAGCTTCTTTATTGAATCTTTTAGTTTGTATATCGCATACAGGTGTATCCAAAGATGGTACAGAAGAAATGATTTTTACTGTATCACCAGCATCTTTTAAAGACCATGGGCTTAAATCTGTTTTTAATACTGTAAAATCTAAAGCTTTAGCTCCAACTGTTAATTGAGCACCTTCTAAATTTTGTGTTGCACCTTGAAATGTAACTGTCATATTTTTAACTCCTTAAACAATTATTTTTATTAAAAAATGAAAATAATTATTAATTTAATTATTTAAAGAAAATATATAATTATTAAAAAAAAAGTCAATAAAAAAATATTACAATTATATTCTTTTTGTAGATTCTAGTAATTTTAGTCTTATTAAAAATTCTTTATTGTGTTTTATATTTATATCAATATCTTTTTTTGTGAAAGGATGAACAAAATGAATCTCTTTGGCAATTAAAGCAAAACCTTTCATTTTGTAAATACCAGCATTTTTTGAGTATATTTTATCACCTATTATAGGATGTCCAATATATGAAAGATGTACCCTTATTTGATGAGTTCTTCCTGTCAAAGGTTTTAATTCAAGCAAAGTATGTTCATTTAATCTTTTTAAAACTTTATAATGAGTTATTGCTGATTCTCCGCCTTCTTTTACTGATAATGGAATTCTTCTATTAGGATTTTTTTTGTCAATGCCTATTGATATATCTATTGTGCCTTTTTCCTTTTCTACTTTTCCCTGAACTATAGCATGATACACTTTATTAATTGTTTTATCTTTAAAAGATTCTTCAAAATATTTTTTAGTTGCTTCATCTCTTGCAAGTATTACTATTCCTGAAGTAAATTTATCTATTCTATGAACTAAATATAAATTATCAATATGGGCATATTCTTTTTTTATTATATCTATTAAATTATTATCAACTTCAATTCCAGCTTCTTTATCAATAGCAATAAAATAATCATCTTCATAAATAATTTTCATTTCATATTCACTTTATAATTTTTATAATTTCATAATCTTTCTATAATCAAAGATATTCTAGTAAAAAAGTAATTCACATTCCTCAAACTTTCAGCTATAAGAAATATTAACTTTTCTCTGGTTTCTCTTTCTCCCCTTTCGCACATAAGTATAGTTGTAGAAAGAATAGTTTGAAGTATGCTTGCTTTTTTTTGATATTCTTTTACAAGATTCATAGTTTCATTATATAATTCATCTATATTATTCAAATTATTATTTATATTATTATATGTTTTTGATAAAATATTTCTAAACTCTTCTAATATATTTTTTAATTCTATATATGCTTTTTTTATATCAGTATCGGTATATTTTTTATATATACTATTAGCAATATTCAATGCCTTCTCTCTTATATTAACAACAGAAAAATTTTCAATACTTCCCTCTTCTATAGAATCTATCTTTACAGCTTCTTTAGTAATCCTCTTTATCTTCATATTTGAATATCTATCTTTGAATTCATTAAAATATTCTATCTGACTTTCAAACACAAACTCTGTAGGAGGATAATTATCTATATTTGTATTATTTTTTATAGCATTGAAATAGTACGATTCATAAGTTTTTAATTTATTAGTTTTATTCACCATATATTCATAAGAAAGTGCATGCTTAATATGTCTTTCATAAAAAGGATAGCTATTATCAAATCCTATTAATAATACTTCATCTAAACCAATATAATTAGCAAAATCTATCATAGTAGTTGCTACGGTACTTGAAGTTGTGAGGCATGATAATTCAGTGAAGCCTTGAATATATTTTATTATTCCCAAATTTTCAGAGGAAGTGAATCTTATAATATCAGCATTTATATTTCTAGGTATTATTTTATTTGCTGCTATATCCATAACTAAATATGGGAATGCTCTATTCTCATAAACAAAATCCAAAGAATTAAAAAATCCGCCGTCTACAGTAATTACAAAATCAGGAATTATACCATGTTTACATAATACACTGTAACTAGTATCCACACATATAATAAAAAAATTTTCTCTTTCTTTTTTTATATATTCTATGCTATACCTTAATGTAGGACCGGGACATATAAGTAATGCTTTAAATCCTTTAAATGCATTTTTGAAATAAATTATATCTGATGATTTCTTTATGTACTCGCTATTAAATATTATATTTTTAGTCCATATATTTTCAAAATACATATTAGTAAAAATATTGGATATTTCCTTCTCCATTATATTTAATATCTGAGTATAAAATATATTTGCATTATCCTTTTCTTCTTTGGTAAGAGATGGAAGAAGAACTAAATTAATACCGTTGATACTTTTATAATCAATAATTTTATTTATATAATCAATACTATCTTCTTTATAAACAAAAAATATATTATTATTATCAGTGTTATATATATTGTAATATGAATATTTAAAAACTGCAGCATCCTCTATAACAACTATTATTTTTAGAGTTTTTATGATTTCTTTATTAAAAAATTCATCAATATTTTCAAGAAGATATTTTAAAGTATATCCCAATCCATATCCGTATATTATGAGAAGATTTTTATTTTTATTTATATTTTCTAATGCTCTTTTGCATTCATTGTTTATATTATATTTACTATGTAAAGCTCTTCCATTTTTAGAGATTATTATAATATTATCTTTATTTTTCTCTATTTTGTATGAAGCGTCAAGTTCGCTCTGTTCTTCTTTTAATAAATTATGCAGTTTTACAGATATATTCATCTAATTATAATAACAAAAAAAATATAAAAATCAAATATATAGCAAAATATATAATAAAAAATAATTGACAATATTGATAATTATTATAAATTATAGGGATATAACATTTATGAGGTATTTTTATGTCAACTTCACCATTAGGATATAATACTAAAACAGGAAAACCATACAAAGTAATGGTTATAGATGATTCTAGTACTATAAGAATAGCTGAAAAAAAAATATTGTTATCAGAAAACTTTGAGGTAATATTAGAAGCTGACGGTGCTATGGATGCTTTGACAAAACTTAGAGAAGCAGTAGATAAACCGGATATAATAATGATGGATTTTGAAATGCCGCAGATGAACGGAATTGATTTATTAAAAAGAATAAGAGCATTAAATATAGACTCCAAGATAATAGTTGTTACTTCTTACGCCAATAAAGGCGTGTTAATGGAATTCTTGAAATTAAAAGTAGATGGATATGTTGTAAAGCCTGTTCAGCGTCAAACTGTAATGTATCATTTAGCTAAGGTAATAGGAAGAGAAGATTATTTAAAATAGAATTATTCTATTAAATCTATAGTTTATTTTTTATATAATTAAGAACTGAAAGCCCATTTTCAGAAATAAAAATATATTGCTGCAATAGTATAGTATGAATTATATACTTTCTTCTTTATTATAGTATAATTTATATATTGATAATTTTACGATAAAATGTTATAATTGTACGAATATTTTTTAAGGATATAGATATATGGCAGTAAAAAAGAATAAAGAAGATAATTCGGAAGAAAGACAATATTCCACACTGACAAAAGATATCTTGAAAAGAGTAGATCATATTTCAATAGAAAATGAATTAAGAGAATCTTATCTAACTTACGCTATGAGCGTTATCGTATCTAGGGCATTGCCTGATGTTAGAGACGGATTAAAACCTGTTCATAGAAGAATACTATATGCAATGTATGATGCTAATCTTACTCATGATAAGCCTTATAAGAAATCGGCAGCTACAGTAGGAGAAGTTTTAGCACGTTATCACCCACATGGAGATTCTGCTGTTTATGGTACTATGGTAAGAATGGCGCAGGATTTCTCTATGCGTTACTTGCTTGTAGACGGACAGGGAAACTTCGGTTCTATAGATGATGACCCGCCGGCAGCAATGCGTTATACTGAAGCTAGAATGACGCGTTTTGCTGAAGAAATGCTTAATGATATAGAAAAAGAAACTGTAAAATTCGTACCGAACTTTGATGATTCCAGAACTGAACCTTCTGTACTTCCTGCAACAGTACCTCAGCTTTTAGTCAATGGAAGTATGGGTATTGCTATCGGTATGGCAACTAATATGCCTCCTCATAACTTAAAAGAGGTTGTAAATGCTATAATTTATTATATAGATCATCAGGATGCAGAAATTAAAGACTTAATGCGTTATATACAAGGTCCTGACTTCCCTACTGCTGGAATTATATACGGTAAAGAAGGAATAAAAGAGGCTTATACTACCGGAAAAGGCAGAATTAAGCTAAGAGCCAGACTTGAAGTAGAAGAAACTAAAAGAGACAGAGAAGCTATAGTAGTAAAAGAACTTCCTTACGGAGTTGTAAAAACTACTTTGCATGAAAAAATAGCTGAATTGGTTAAACAAGGAAAAATTGAAGGCGTAGCAGATATAAGAGATGAATCAAGCAACAGAGCAGGTATTCGTCTTATAATAGAGCTTAAAAAAGGTGTTGCTACACAAATAGTTCTTAACCAATTATGGAAACATACTGATTTAGAAACAACTTTCGGTATAATAAACCTTGCTTTGGTTAATGGCGAGCCTAAAGTATTAAATTTAAAAGAACTTATCAAATATTTTGTTGATCATAGAGTTGAAGTAATCACAAAAAGAACAGAATATGATTTGAATCAGGCTAAAGCTAAGGCTCATATATTAGAAGGCTTATTAATAGCACAAGCTAATATCGAGGAAGTTATAAGAATAATAAGAGAAAGCGAAAATACTGATGCTGCTAGAAATACTCTTATGAATAGATTTAAACTTTCAGAAAAACAGGCTCAGGCTATACTTGATATGCCTCTTAAACGCTTAACTGCTTTAGAAAAATTAAAAATAGAACAAGAATTACAGCAATTAAGAGAATTTATAGCTTATTGTGAAGATTTGCTTGCTCATCCTGAAAAAATACTTGCTGTTATTAAAGATGAACTTAAAAAAATAGCTGAAAAATACGGTGATGACAGAAGAAGTGAAATAATAGGAAAAACTAATGATACTGAAATAGATGAAGAAGATTTGATACATGATGAAGATGTTGCAGTATCTATTACTACTCAAGGATTCATTAAAAGAGTACCGGCTTCAAGTTATCGTACTCAAGGAAGAGGTGGCGTAGGTGTTCAAAGCGGAAAATCTCAGGGAGAACATTATATAGAACATTTATTCGTTGCTTCTACTAAAGACTATTTATTCATATTTACAGATAGAGGCAAGGCTTTTTGGATGAAAGTGCATGAAATTCCTGCTTTAACTAAGATATCTCAGGGTAAAAGTATTAAATTTATACTTAACTTAGCACCTGAAGAAAAAATTACAAGCTACTTCACAGTATCCGAATTTGATCCTAAACAATCAATAATTATGGTTACTAAAATGGGTACTATAAAGAAAATGGAATTAAAGCATCTTGAAAACGCTAAAAAAAGAGGAATACTTGCTTTAACATTAGAAAATAATGATGAATTAGTTGCTGTTTCACCTGTAGAGACTGGAGATGATTTCATTATGACTACTGCTACAGGACTTGCTTTGAGAATCACTGAAGAAAAAATCAGAAAAATGGGAAGAGCTGCTGCAGGAGTTAAAGGTATTGCTTTAGATGATGATGATGTTTGTGTATCAGGAAATGCTATACATAAAGGAGAATCATTAATAGTTATTACAGAAAATGGAATAGGAAAAAGACTTTCTTCAAAACAATTCAATGTTAAAGGAAGAGGCGGAAAAGGACAAATATATATCAAACCAGACAATAAAACAGGAAATGTTGTCAGCGTAAAAACAGTAGGAGACAAAGATGAAATAATGGTTGTTACTACTGACGATATGACTATAAAGATTAAAGCTGATTCTATACCTGAACTTGGAAGAAATGCTAAGGGTGTCAAAATCGTTAATATTTCTGATGGTGCTAGAGTTAGTGATTTGGCTGTTGTACCTGCTGATAATGAAGAAAAGAAGTAATAAATAATTTTATTACTATATATTTTAAGCCTATATATTGTTATATAGGCTTATTTTTTTAAAGTTTGTAATTTTTCTAAATTTTTGTTATATTAATAATATAGAGGAATACGTATTCAGAAATATTTGAAATGAAAGTTATTTTATTTCTTAAATTTTTAATTTTGATTAATTACAATTTTTTCTATTAAAGAAAAAATTACTTATTAAATATATAAAAATATAGATAATATTAATATGTTGTTTTTTGGGGTTAAATTATGGATACTATGTTAAAACTTCCTTATGAAGCTGAAATATTTATAAAGAGTAAATTTCTTAAAGCACAAATAGTAGAAATCGAGAAAATAGAAAATATTTTCAAAGTAGAACTCGATAATGAAGTATTTATCACATTCGATGAAAATGGCAACTGGATTTCTATTAACAGCCAAAAAAGACTGCCGGAAGCTGTTATTCCAGATGTAGTACAAAATAAAGTAAGTAAGTTAAAAAGATCTGAAACAAAATATCAATATAAAAATTTAGACATTAATGAAATAAGGAAAATTATTAATTCATACAGAGTAATATTAGATCATTATTTGGAAATGCATATATATAGTAATTAAATCATTTCAAACAGCGAACTATTTTACCATTAGACATTTCATAAACATTATTAGCATAAGCTGCTATGTTATGAGCATGTGTAACCATGATTATGCTAGTTCCTTGTTTATTGATTGTTGTTAGTATTTCCATCAAAGTTTTTGTAGTTGCAGGATCAAGATCGCTTGTAGGCTCATCAGCTATTAAGCATTTACAGCCATAAGCTAATGCTCTTAGTATAGCAACCTTTTTCATTTCCCCACCCGAAAGATTAGATGCTTTAGAATATGTTTTATCTTTAAGAGCAAACAATTCTATATTCTCTTTAGTCTGATTTATTTTTTCATCTGTAATTTTATGTTTAAAAGCTAAAGGCATTAATATATTATCTATAACACTTATTGTAGGTATAATTACAGGATACTGAAATATATAAGAAAAATATTCTCTTCTAAAACTTGCAAGAACATCTTCACTAGCTCCATTCAATTTGAAAGAGTCATAATATATAGTTCCGCTTGTAGGTTTAAGTATACCGCCTATTATACTAAGCAATGTACTTTTACCGCTTCCTGTATGTCCTACAAAACTTATAAAATCACCTTGATTGATATCTAAACTAATATCCTCACAAGCATTGCACTGATTAACTCCCAAAGGGAAAACCTTTGATACATTGATTATTTTTATATTCATAGTGTTCCCCTCAAATCATCATAAGGATCTTTGTGTAAAAGTATAGAATTAGAAATAAAAGCCCCTATCATAAAACCTACTATTAGTACAGCATTAACCAATAATACAACATAAGCACCATTTATTACATCAGAAAATTCTATTAAAGTTAATATATATGAACTGTATCTTAAATATAAGATAAACATTTCTATAATACATATTAAAAATGATACTAAAGGATATAAAAGACTTATTAATATAGCCAATTTTCTTATAGCTAATTTAGTAGCTCCAAATATACGCAAAGTAGAAAACATTCTGCTATTCTTTGAAAATATATAAGAACTAGATATTGCAGAATATAGTACCCCTATTATAAATATTCCTATGAATAAAGCATATATAGAAAACTCTCTGAAAAAAGGTATATTTTCATTTAATAATATTTCATATTTCCATACCAAACTGAATATAGAAGTTACAGCCATAAGCTGAGATAATGAAATAAATATAATTATTGAAAAAACAATACTTCCTTTAATGAGTTTTGAAGCATATCCTATAGTTGAATTATACACAATAAAAACCTTTTATTTTTTTTAACCTATTAGTAGTATCTTTGTAAAATATAATACAGGTCTTTCTAAATTCAATATCGATATTATTCATAATTACTTAAGTAAATTCTTTTTTAATATCAATTATCTTAAAGGGCCAAATTTTATTGTGTTAAAATTATCTACTTCTTCTATCATAGGTATAGGATATTCAGACATATCTTTGCCTTCTCTTAAAGTATTGTATATAGTTAAATTACTTTTTTTCCAATCATATAATCTTTGTTTGTATGCTTTAGTATATCCTGAAGTCATTTCTAATTTACCATTATTCAAAATAAAACCTACAAGCATATTTACTTTATCATCAGGTATAGAACCTTTCACATCATAAGCGACATAATTTAATGGCATTTTTTCATAATAATAAGCATTGGTAGCACTTTCAGCATATAGAAATATACCTGTTCCTCTTTTCATACCATTTACTTTATATTCAACATTTCCATTTTCTTTAAATGTATATAAATATCCATTAGGAGCTAATACACTTTTTCCTTTAACCGCTTTTATCCACACACTATTGTATTTACTTTGAGCAACTTTAACATTAGATGCACAAGATGTTATAGTAAATAACAATATCACTATACTATAGAATTTCAACATAAGAATCCTTAATAAAATATTTTCTATATTCTCGGCATCAAAATTAATTATTATATAAAATTATATTTATAGTGATTTTTAACAGTCTTTTCATTATATACTATTGCTATTTAATAAAATAATATTTATTATATATTAACATTTTTAATACCTTATATAAACGGTAAAAGTAATATGCATAATAGTGAATCAATATATACTGAATTAATAGAAAGATTTTCAAAAAGTGAAGAATTTTTAAATTTTGATATAAAAACTGCCAAAAGTTTAACAGGACTTAAAGGCGGAAGCGATTCTTTATTTTTTGCATCTCTTTTTAATAATAATGAAGAAAATATTTTAATAATAAAAGAAAATGAAAGCGATGCTATGCTTTTAAGCCAATCTTTAAATTTTTATAATATACCTAATTATTATTTTCCAGATTATGATACTGTTCCTTTTACCAAAATGTCTCCAGTTACAGATATAGCACAGGATAGAATAAATATTTTATATAAATTAATAAATAAAGAAAAATGTATAATAATAACAACTGTAAATGCTGTAACTAGAAAATTACCTAATAGAAATGATTTGAAAAAACTGCCTATATATTTAAATGTAGGCGATAAATTAGATTTGGATAATTTAAGATTAACATTATATGATTTAGGATATGTCATAGAGAGAGAAGTTGCTGAAAAAGGCACTGCTTCTGTGAGGGGAAGTATAGTAGATGTATTTTCTGTAGAATATAATAATCCTATTAGAATAGAATTATTTGATGAGGAAATAGAAAGTATAAGACTATTCAATGTAGAAGATGGAAGATCTTTCAAAAGCGTAGAAAATATAATTATTTATCCTGTGAGAGAAGCTATTTACAGTGATTCGGCGGTAAGTGAATTTTTAAATAATAACAACATTGAAGATGAACTTAAAGACAATATAACAAAAAGAAAGTATTTCGCCGGAAGTGAAAATTTACTGCCTATTTTTTATAACGAACTAGAAACTATATTTGATTATTTTGATTATGGTTATATATTCATTGATGATGCTTTAAAATTAAAAAATAAGCTCATAACTATTATAGATACTATAAAAGAAAATTTTAATGATATAGATAATATGTTTACTATAATAGGAGATATTTATAAACTATATATTGATAATAATTATTTTTCTGAAATAGTAAAAAAATCAATAAATATATCGCCTTTCATAACGGATATAGATATATATAAATTTCATTTTGAAGAAGGTGTTTCTTTTAAATCGAGATTAACAGATTTTCTTGATTATGTTAAAGAATATAGAGAGAAAGATTATTTAATTATACTCTCTACAGGGCATCATGATCAAGCATTCAGATTCTATAAGATAATGCAGGATTTATCGCCTACTATCATAACTGAAAATGAAATAGAAAATAATAATGAAGAAAAAGATCATCAAGATAAAGAAATCACTGACAATAAAGAAATAAACAATGATAATAATTTAGAAAATTCTGAAATTAATAATGAAGACAATAAAGAAATAATTCTTGAAGATACTAATAAAAAAGAAGAAATAAAAAAAGATTATTCAAAAAATGAAAATAATTTTTATATAATAACTACTCAGGCATCATCAGGATTCATAAAAGATGATATAAAAACAATATTCATAGCGGACTGGGAAGTATTCGGAAGAAAAAGAAAAAAGGTAAGAAAGATACCTAAAGTTAATAAAAACTTAATAGAAACATTTGTAGATTTGAATGTTGGAGATTATGCTGTTCATGTTAATTATGGTATAGGAAAGTATTTGGGACTTACAAGAAAAATGTCCAATGGTAAAGAAAAAGATTATATCACATTGGAATATGCCAAAGGAGATAAACTTTATATACCTGTAGAGCAAATGAACTTCGTACAAAAATATATATCCGGACATGGAGAAGCCCCAAAATTAACACAATTAGGCGGAAGTGCTTGGGATAAAATAAAGAGCAAGGCAAGAGAAGATGCATTAGCTACTGCAAGGGAATTAATAAAACTTTATGCTATAAGATCCAATATCAGAGGAAATGTTTATGGACCTGATACTCAATGGCAGGACGATTTTGAAGCTTCATTTCGCTATGAGGAAACAGTTGATCAGTTGAGGGCTATAAATGATATAAAAGATGATATGGAAAGCGGCAAGATGATGGATAGGCTTGTATGCGGAGATGTTGGATTTGGAAAAACAGAAGTGGCATTCAGAGCGGTATTTAAAGCTATAATGGCAGGAAAACAATGTGCTATACTCTGCCCTACTACAATATTATCACAGCAGCATTATAATAACGCTAAAAAAAGATTTGAAGACTTCCCTATTAGAATAGAAGTTTTAAATAGATTCGTTACAAGCAAACAAGCTAAAAAGAATAAAGAATTATTAAAAGAAGGTTCATGCGATTTGATAGTCGGTACTCATATGCTTTTATCAAAAGACGTGGAGTTTAAAAATCTAGGGCTTATAGTTATAGATGAAGAGCAGAGATTCGGAGTTAAGCATAAAGAAGCATTAAAAAAATTAAGATTAGAAACAGATGTTCTTACACTTTCAGCTACTCCTATACCTAGAACTTTAAATATGGCTTTAACAGGAATAAGAGATATTAGCATAATAGAAACTCCTCCATTAAACAGAATACCTGTAAAAACTTTCGTTACAGAGTTCACAGAAGATGCTGTTGTAAATGCCATAGAAAGAGAATTAAAAAGAGACGGACAAGTATTCTATCTTTATAACAGAATAGATACTATAGAATCATTCGCACTTATGATAAAAAAACTTTGTCCTAAAGCAAGAATATGCGTTGCCCATGGAAGAATGACAGGACATCAGCTTGAAAAAATTATGGGCGATTTTATTAATCATAAATATGATATATTAGTATCAACTACAATAATAGAAAACGGAATAGATATACCTAATGCCAATACTATACTAATAGATAATGCAAATAAATTAGGATTATCCGAGCTTTATCAATTAAGAGGAAGAGTGGGAAGAAGCGACAGAGAGGCTTATGCTTATATGTTCTATCCTAGCGATTTAGCATTAACAGAAGTTGCATATAAAAGACTTGAAGCTATATCCGAGCATACTGATTTGGGTGCAGGTTTTAAAATAGCTATGCGTGATTTGGAAATTAGAGGTGCAGGAAATATTTTAGGTAAAGAGCAATCCGGTATGATATATCAGGTTGGTTATGAATTATATACTCAAATGCTTGAAGAAGCTGCTAATGAATATAAAGGCGAAATAAAAGAAGTAACATTCGATACTGTTATAGATTTAAAGCATAATTTATTTATTCCTGATTCTTATATAGCCGATTCAAAAGAAAAAATATCCGCTTATAAATTAATAATGCGTTCTCAAAGCGATGAAGATATTGAATATGCTAAAGAGTTTATGATAGATAAATATGGAAAACTTCCAAAAGAATTGGAAGATATTTTCGATATAGCAAAAGTAAAAATCATATTAAAAAGAATGAGAATATTATCCGTTATAGAAGGGCATTACAATATATATCTTAAACTTGATAAACTTTCAAAAATAGATACTGATAAACTTGTAAAATTAATCAATACAAAAAATTCAGGAGTTTATTTCGATAAAGATAATCTTAATCAATTAATAATACCGGTTATACATGAAAAAGAAAATGATATAGAATGGAAATTAGAAAAAATAAAAAATGTCATCCTAGAAATAGAAGGCGAAAATTACACAGCAGATACTAATTCAAAAAATGATAAGAATATAAATGATAATCAAGAAGAGCATTCTAAAATGAGCATAGCAGAAGCTAATATAAAAAATAACAAAAACAATAGAAAAAGGACCGTATCAAGAAGATCTCCTAAATTAATAAAAGTAAATAAAAAATAATTATAAATTTGATTCATTTAAACTATATTAAGTATGATAATATGCTACAAATTATACTTAATATAGTTTTTTTATGTATTTTTTGATTGAAATTGATTATTTTTGATTGATTTTGATTGATTTTTATCGTTTTTTTGATATAATTATTAATATAAAGATTAGAAAAAGGAATGATAAAGGTGCTGAAAGTAAGCAGATACGAATTGATTTTTGAAGTTATAAAAGAGAAAAAGAACATCAAAATTGAAGAATTGATTGAAAGGCTTAACGTTTCAGAGGCAACAATTAGAAGAGATTTAACTTTTCTTGAAAAAGCAGGAAAGATAAGAAGAGTTCATGGCGGTGCTATATTAGTTGATACTCAGGAAGAAAGTTTAATATACAAAAAAGAAATATACTCAGATGAAAAAGAAAAAATAGGAAAATTTGCTGCTTCATTAGTTGAAAGCGGTAATACAATATATTTAGATGCAGGCACTAGTGTTTTTGCTATGATTAAATATTTAGCCGGCATAGAAAACATAAAAGTAGTAACTAATGGATTAAGTCATATAGAAGAGCTTTATAACAAAAAAATAGAAACATACTTGATAGGCGGAAAAATGAAAATGCTTACAGGAGCCTTAGTTGGAGCTAGTGCCGTTTTATCAATAAAGAATTTTAATTTTGATTTAGCATTTATGGGAGCAAATGGAATAGATATTGACGGCTACTCTACTCCTGACAGCGAAGAAGCTTTAATCAAAAGTGAAGCTGCTTCAAAAGCAAATAAAACTTATTTTCTATGCGATGAATCAAAATTAAAAAAGAAAAGTTTAATTAATTTTTATAACTTGGAAGATTCTTATTTGATAACAAATGCAAAAAATATAGAAGATAATATAAAAAACAAATTAAAAGATTTATACATTGTCAATTAATAAAAAGTGAGGGATTATTTATGATATATACTTTAACATTAAATCCGGCTGTAGACTATTATATAGACATGAATAACTTTGAAGAGGGAGATCTAAACAAAGTTAATAATGCCTATACATTAGCCGGAGGAAAAGGAATTAATGTTTCCAAAGTTTTAAAAAATTTCAATATTGATTCTATTGCTTTAGGATTCTGCGGAGGCTTTACAGGAGATTATATAAAAAAGCATCTTAAAGGATACGGCATAAAAGAAAATTTTATTTATTTAGAGGAAGATACAAGAATCAATATAAAATTAAAAACAAATAAAACAGAAAGCGAAATAGCAGGAAAATCTCCTAACATTTCAAAAGAAAAAGTTAATGAACTATTAAACTATATAAAAAACAATATAAAAGAAAATGATATATTAGTTTTATCCGGAAGTGTTCCTAATTCTATTGACAGTTCTATATACAAAGACATCATATCAAATGCAAATAAAAATATAAAAGTAATATTAGATGCCAGAGATGAAGCATTCAAATTCGGATTGAAAGAAAAAGTATTTCTCACAAAACCTAATAAAAAAGAATTAAGCGAATACTTTAATAAAAATATAGAATCAGCAGATGACATCATAAAATATGCTAGAGAACTAATAAAAGAAGGAAGCGAAAATGTAATAGTTTCTTTAGGAAAAGATGGTTCTGTACTTGTAACAAAAGATGAGGCATATATAGGAAATGCTCCTGATGGCAAATTAATAAGTTCTGTAGGTGCTGGAGATTCTATGGTTGCTGGAATAGTTTACGGCATAAGTAATAATTTAAATATAGTTGATTCTTATAAATATGCTATAGCAAGCGGAAGTTCTACAGCATGTTCTGAAGGCTTAACTACATTTGAAAATATGAATAAGTTTCTAGAAAAAGTAGAAATAAAAAAAATTAATTAAAGTTTATAAAGTTAATATAAATGGAGGCTAAAAATGCTAAAAGATGTTATAACTTTAGATTGTATTAACATAGATCTAAAGGGAACAACTAAATCAGAAATTATAGATGAAATGGTAGATATTCTCTATAATAACGGTAAATTAAATGACAGAGAAGAGTATAAACAAGAAATACTAAAAAGAGAAGCACAAAGCTCAACAGGTATGGAAGAGGGAATAGCAATACCTCATGGTAAAACTAAAGCCGTAAAAATTCCTACTGTTGCAATAGGTATTTCAAAAAAAGGCGTTGATTATGAATCATTAGACGGAGAACCTTCTCATTTATTTTTTATGATAGCAGCTCCTGAAAACTCAAATGATTCTCATATAGAATTATTATCAAAAATCACTACCCTTCTTCTTGAAGATGATATAAGAGAAGCACTTTTAAATGCAAAAAGCAAAGAAGAAGTTTTAGATATATTAATAAAAAATGCTGAAAAAGATAATGAAAACTCATCATTAAATCAGGAAAATAATAATAGCAGCGATTCATATCAAGTATTAGCCGTAACAGCCTGCCCTACTGGAATAGCACATACTTATATGGCTGCTGATGCTTTGCTTAAAAAAGGTAAAGAACTTGGTATTACTATCAAAGTAGAAACTAATGGTTCAAGCGGTGTAAAAAATGAACTTACAAAAGATGAAATAAAAAATGCCAAAGGTATAATAGTAGCTGCTGATAAAAATGTTGCTATGGAAAGATTTGCAGGAAAGAATGTTGATATAGTTGGAGTAAAAGAGGCAATAAAAAATCCTGAACAATTAATAAAAAATGCTATGAATCAAACAGCTCCTATATATCATAGCAGCGAAGATAATACTCAAACTTCAAATAAATTTGCTAAGAAGCCAAAAACAGGCGTATATAAACATTTGATGTCAGGCGTATCAAATATGCTTCCATTCGTTGTAGGCGGAGGTATATTAATAGCATTTTCATTTATGTTCGGTATTAATGCCAGCAATCCGAATGATCCTTCATACAATTATTTTGCTAAACTTTTAAATGATATAGGAGGAGGAAATGCATTCTTCCTAATGGTTCCTGTAATGGCAGCATTCATTGGTATGAGTATAGCTGACAGACCGGGATTTGCTCCTGCTATGGTTGGAGGATTAATATCATTAAACAGCGGCGGAGGATTTTTAGGCGGTTTGATAGGAGGATTTTTAGGCGGATACATCACTCTTTTATTAAAAAAAGTATTTAATAAATTGCCTGAAAGTTTGGACGGAATTAAACCTGTTTTATTATATCCTTTATTTGGTATATTTATTACAGGTGCTGTAATGTATTTATTCATTGTTAATCCAATAGCTGCAATCAATACAGGAATTTCAAATTTCTTGAAAAACTTAGGAACAGGAAACTTAATATTATTAGGTGCTTTACTCGGTGCTATGATGTCCACTGATATGGGAGGCCCTATAAATAAAGCTGCTTTCACTTTCGGTATAGCTATGATAGCTTCAGGACAGTACGCTCCTCATGCCGCAGTTATGGCTGGCGGAATGGTACCTCCTTTGGGAATAGCTTTGGCTACTACAATATTCAGAAATAAATTCTCTGCTGATGAAAGAGATGCAGGAAAAACATGCTATGTTATGGGACTTTCATTCATTACTGAAGGTGCTATACCATTTGCCGCATCAGATCCTATAAGAGTAATTCCTTCCTGTATGATAGGTGCTGCAATTTCAGGTGCTTTGACTATGGCTTTTCATATAGAACTTAGAGCCCCTCATGGCGGAATATTCGTTTTGCCTATAGTTAATAATCCTATAATGTATTTACTTGCCATAGTAGTTGGTTCTGTAATAACTGCTATTATACTTGGATTTATTAAGAAACCTGCGGAAAATTAACATATATCTTCTTAAAAAGGCTGTATCCTTAAATAAAGATACAGCCTAACTTTTTTACTTTATAATAAAACTATAAAACTATTCTAAATAACAATGATGGAATCTATGAAATCCTAGAGGATCATAATAAACGCCTTTTAATTTAGGAGATACAAGCAAAGGTTCTGTATAATAATATATAGGTATTATAGCTTCTTCTCTCATTAGCATTTCCTCTGCCTTATGCATAGTCTGCATTCTGAATTTTTGATCTCCTGAAAGCATAACTTGATTTATTATATCATCATAAGCCTTATTACTATAAACACTATAATTATTAGGAGAATAACTTAAACATAAAGTCATAAAGTTTATAGGATCATCAAAATCTCCATTCCATGCCCCTCTTGCCATAGTGATATTTCTATCATATCTAGTCTGCAAAAATACGGCCCATTCTTCCTGAGTCAAAGTTACATCAATACCAAGATTTTCTTTCCACATCTGCTGAACTGCTTCAAATATTTTTACATGCAGTCCCGGATCTGTTTTAAACTCCATAACAGGAAAGCCTTCTCCATTAGGATATCCTGCCTCAGCCATCAACTTTTTAGCTTCCTCAACATTTTTAGTATATCCGTCTTTAGTTATATCTATATATTCCCCGCCGTTTTTTCTGAAATCTCCTTCATAGTCAGATATTCCAAAAGGAACTAAAGCACCTGCAGGTTTCTCGCCTCCTCTAGTAATTTGCTCTACTATATAATTTCTATCAATGGCAAGAGATAATGCTCTTCTTACTCTTACATCTTTTAATATATCATTTGTTAAATTTAAACAATAATAATATGAAGATATTCTAGGTTCTATCACTATAAGTCCTTCATCTTGAAGTGTCTTTATATCTTGTCTTGGGAAAGATCTTGCAAAATGCAAAGAACCTGCTTTAACTCCTGCAACAGAAGCAGTTTCATTTTCCATAAGAACAAATGTAATCTTATCAGGAACTATATCTTCTACATTCCAATAATTAGTATTTTTTACCATTACAAGGCTTTCATCTCTGTTTCTTTCTATAAGTTTAAAAGCTCCGTTTCCTATATAAGTATTAGCATTTAAAGTCCATTCATCTCCATACTGTTCTATAATATCTTTTCTAAGAGGATAAAATGTAGGAAAACTTAAAAGCTCTAAAAAATATGCTGTAGGAGCTTCAAGCTGAACTTCTAAAGTATAATCATCTATTGCTTTTATACCTAAACTTTCTTTAGGCATAGTACCTGCTGTTATAGCTTTAGCATTTTTTACAGGTTCATGCTGATATCCATATTGACTTCCTGTAGCAGGATCAACAACCCTTTGCCAAGAATATACAAAATCACCGGCAACAACAGGGTTACCATCTGTCCATTTTGAATTTGTTCTAAGTTTGAATGTATAAGTAAGTCCGTCCTTGCTTATCTCCCAGCTTTCAGCCACACCCGGAATCAATTTTCCTTCAGAATCTTTTTCTATCAATCCTTCAAATGTATGCATCAAATAAAATACTGCATCTGAAGTTACATTTATACTGGGGTCTATAGTATTTGGTTCCGGTCCTGTATTAATAAATATAGATATACCATCGTCTGCTTTATTTTTATTAGAACATGATATAATAAATGATATAAAAATTATAAATAAAATAAATATTTTTTTCATTGATACTTAACTCCTAACATTTATATATAAAATTAATCTTCTAAATACGCTCTCATAAAACTATGCTGTCCCATAGAATCATATAAAACGCCTTTCAATTTAGGGGATACTAATATAGGCTCGCTTGAGAAATATATAGGTATCATTGCCATATCAGCTATTAATAATTCTTCAGCTTTATGCATGGTCATCATTCTATGAGATGAATCTGTAATTAATGTAGCTGTTTTTATCAAATCATCATATCTTTTATTAGTATAAAGACTATTATTATTTGGCGAAGTACTTAAAAATACTGAAAGGAAATTAATAGGATCATTAAAATCTCCATTCCATCCGCCGCTTGCCATTTCAAAATTTTTATCGAATCTTTGATTAAATAAATCTGATAATTCTAATTCTTCTATATTTACATCAATACCTAATTATCTTTCCACATTTTTTGTATAGCTTCAAATATTTTTCTATGTGCTCCATATGTAGTTTTTAAAGTCATAACAGGAAAACCGCTTCCATTAGGATAGCCTGCAAGAATCATAAGTCTTCTTGCTTCTCTAATATTATTTTCATAATTTTTTTTACTTATGTCTATATAATCTCCTCCATTTTCTCTGAAATCTCCAAAGAATCCTGGTATTCCATAAGGTACAAAAGCAGCTGCTGGTTTTTCTCCATTTTTGATAACATTTTCAACTATATAATTTCTATCAATTGCAAGAGATAAGGCTTTTCTTACATTTATATCAGATAATGTTTTATTTGTTGTATTTAAAAAATAAAAATATGTTGATATTCTAGGTACATTATGTATATATCCTGCCCTTTGTAATGATACTATATGTTCTATTGGAAAATTCCTTGAAAAATGAAGTACTCCGTTTTTAACTGAATTTAAAGAATATATAGGATCATTTTTCAATATAAATTCTAATCTGCTTGGTATAACTTCTCTATTATTCCAATAGAATTCATTTTTTTCCATAATAATAACTTCACCTATTTTTCTCTCTACAACTTTAAATGGTCCGTTTCCTATGAAAGTTTCTGCTTTTTCTGTCCAATTATCCTCATACATATTTATTATATCCTCTCTCAAAGGATAAAATGTAGGATAAGATAAAATTTCAAGAAAATAAGTTAATGGCATATCCAGAACTATTTCTAATGTATAATCATCTATAGCTTCTACACCTAAATATTTTGTTTCTATTTCACCATTAAGAATATTTTTAGAATTGTTTATAACATTATATTGATATGCGAATTTACTTTTAGTCTTAGGATCAAATAACCTTCTAAAAGAGTAAACAAAATCTTTAGCTAAAACAGGATTACCATCAGACCAGTAAGCATCTTGTCTAAGATTAAATGTATATACAAGTCCGTCAGCACTTATACTCCAACTTTTAGCAGCAGCAGGTATTATTTTACCATCTTTATCTTTACTTACCAAACCTTCAAATATATGATTTAAATATATTAAACTATCTCCTGTTACATTTTTACTAGGATCCATAGTGTATGGTTCCTGACCTATATTTATAAGTAATGAAAAATACTTTCCTTGAGGCGGAGTGTGATTAATACTTTCTTCTATTTTTGTACAAGATATAATTACAGGTATCAAAATAATTATGAAAATATAATATTTTTTTAACATTTTAGTATCCAAATGATATTTTATTTCAACTAAGTATATATTTTATAACATTTAATGTCAAATAATATTATTTTATTAGTTTAAAATATTCTATTATATTTTTTAATTCTTCAGATTCCTCAGAAATAGATTTAGAACTTTCAGAAGCCTCATCTACAATTTTATAATTACTATTTGATTTGTTACTATGTGAAATTACTGATTTTGAACAATTATTTACTTTATAATTTTTTCCTTTTATGGTATTAATAATATCATTTAAATATCTTATAGTATTATCATTATCATCTGTATTCATGTCTATAATTTTATCATCATTGAATTGAATATCAGGTTTATTTTTATTAAAAAAAGTTATTACAGGTATTACCTTTTTATTTATAATATTCGGTATTATAATTATCATTAAAATAATCATCACAGAAATCATAATTCCAATCATTATTGATATTTTATAACTATTTTTTAATACCATAATTGATGGTATTGCCACTTCTAATCCCCAATACACATTATCAAACACATTTATAGGCTTTACAATATAAAAATACCTATTTGATTTTTTAACATTATATTTTTCTATTATTAAGCTTTCATTAGAATTTACTATTTCTACTGCATTATAATTATGATAAGGATGATATAAATTAGTAAAATTCTCCCCTATGATTTCCATATCAGTATTACAGTATATAATATTTCCTTTTTCATCAAATAAAGTAGTTGAAATATCATCCCCTATACTGAAATTCATACTATCTGAACTTACATCCAAACCAATTACACCTATAATATCATCATTTGAACATATAGGCATCAAACAAGTTTGAACTTGCTTATACTTATTTTGTATCTGAGCGGTATACATAGGAGTTATGCATATTGCTCTTTTTTCTATTGTATCATCAATAAATGATAATTTTAAATCTAAATTTTCAATTCCGAATCTTGATATATTACCGTCTTCATCTTTAGCCATATATATTCCAAATCTTCCATCTATATTTTTATATAAACTATTATTTTTATACGTATTGTCATTACCAATTACATTTGGAAGAAATAATAAAAAAATAGCCTCAGCATTTTTACTCATTTTTTTAGAAAATTTATACATAAAATTTTCATATATTTTTCTATTTTTTACATTACTATTGTATAATTCTTCAGTAACAAATTTTATATTTTTTATATAATTCAATTCATTATTAATTAAATCTCTCATATTTAATAATTGAACTTCAGATATTTTATCTATTATTACTAAAGAATCGTTTTTAGAAATATTAAATGTATGTATAATGGTTACAATGCCAAATATAACTATTATTATTATTGTAGGTATAATAATAAATAAACTTACTTTTATATTTAAACTATTTTTACTATTCATAATACTATAAAATTTAATATAATATGTTTATACATTTATTCTTTTAGTTTAAAATATTTTATTATTTTTTGCAATTCTCTTGATTCTTCCAAAAGAGATTTCAAATTTTCATTTACATTATTTATAAGCTTAAAATTATGATTTTGTTCTATTTCATTGTTATTGCAGCAATCATTAATTTGATCTACAACTTCAGATATATTATTTGAATCTTCAGAAATTTTATTAGCACTACCTTTTACAGCAGTAATCAAATCATTTAAATATACAACCGTATTATTAATTTCTCTGCTCATATCTCCCATTTCATCATTCATTTTTAAATAGTTTTCAGAAACACTCCAAGATATATCACCTTCTTTTATTTTTGTAATATTATCATTTAAATTATTCATTACTAATAATACTCTTTTATTAATAATAAACGGAACAATAATAAATATCAAAATAATTATTATTGCCACTATAATCCAGGTCATTATTATAATTTCATAATGATTAAAAAAATGTGCCTTACTATCAACAGCTAATTCTATTCCCCAATATAGATCATCAAAAATGTGTAGAGATGTATAAAAATTAAAATATTTACTCGAATTTTTCTTATTAAAAGATTCTTTCCAAATAGTATTATTAGAATATATAGTATTTTCTAAATCGCTGCTTTCATATACTTCTGATAAATTAGTAATATTTTCTCCTATACTATATATGTCTGTAGTACAGTACATAATATCACCTTTTTCATTAAATAGAGATATTGTGAATCCGTTTGTATCTTCATAAAATATTATATTATCTAAAGATATTTTCAATGATGATACAGCAAACATATTACCATCTTTAGAAAATATTGGTATTGAATATGTATACATAGGCATATATTTTCCTTGTATAGGATAGTAGTTTAATGTTGTAATATAAGGCTTTTTAGTTTCTACAATTGTATCAAAATAACTATACTGCAAATCTGATTCTTCCATATTGATTCTGTTTATACTATTTCCATCCTTAACAAAATATATTCCTAATCTACCTTCAATATCTTTATACAGAGGAGCATTAATATACATATTATCATTATCAATTGCATTAGTAAAAAAGATTAAAGATACAGAAACAGCATTAGTACTCATTTCATTTGCCATACTATTCATTAAATATTCATATGTATTTCTTTGTCTTACATTATAATTATATAAATTTTCTACAGAATATTTTAAATTATTAAGATAATTTAATTCCAAATTAATAATACTTTCTATTTCATATACTTCTTTTTCAGCCATCTGAGATATTATAAACAATGTCATTTGTTCTGTCATTTTATATGTATATATTGTATTTATAATACCAAATACTAATATTATTGTTATAACAGGTATTAAAATAAATAAACTTATTTTGATATTTAAACTTACTTTATTGTTCATAATATACAATCTTTTTTCTTAATTACTGCAATTTAAAATATTCAATGACATCTATAAGTTCATTAGCCTCATTAAGTAATGCTTGAGAAGCCGCTGTAGCCTCTTCTACCAAAGCAGCATTTTTCTGTACAGAAGAATCCATATTTGTAATAGCAGAATCAACTTGCTCTATTCCCTTTTGCTGTTCCTGAGAAGCTACATTTATTCTATCCATTATATTAGAAGCACTATCCATTTTTATAGATATATCTTCAAATATTTCTTTAGATTCTCTTACACTTTCAGAAGCCAAATTTGTTTTTTCATTACTATCAGCTATTAAAGCTGTAATACTTTTTACTGACTCTTGGGTATTCTGGGCTAAATTTCTTACTTCGCTGGCTACTACAGCAAATCCGCGTCCTTGTTCTCCAGCACGTGCCGCCTCTACTGACGCATTAAGAGCAAGTATATTAGTTTGAAAAGCTATTCCTTCTATAAGTTTAGTGATATCCATTATTTTAGCACTTGCTTCATATACATCATTCATTTTATTAACACTGTCCTCTACTATAGCCCCAGCTTTATTCAAAGATTCTTTAGCATCTGATACCATAGAAGTGCTCTGGGCAACACTCTCAGCTGATTCTTTTATAGCACTAGCCATTTCATTCATAGATGCTGCTGTTTCCTCCAAACTTGAAGCCTGAGACTCTGTTCTTTGAGCTAAATCATTATTACCTTCCAAAACCTGATTTGCTTCAGTAGAAACTTTTTCAGCAGCACTTTTTACCGTTCTAACAACTTTATTTAAATTATTAACTATATTATCTAAACTTTTAGCTATATCTCCCCACTCATCATTCATAGCAAGGAATTCTTTAGATATTCTAAATGATATATCTCCTTTAGAAATTTTCTGCATATCTTTAGATAAAGAAATTATTACATTCACAACTTTACTTCTAATTATAATTGGAATCATTATAGATGCTATAATAATAATAATAAAAGATATAATTATCATAACATTTCTTATAATATCACTTTCTTTGAAAATATCTTTACTTGAAGCCATTATTTCAAGTATCCAATATTGTCCATCTGACACCTCTAAAGGAACAAAATAATACGTTGCATCTCCTTTATAATAAGATGTATAATTTTCAAATGATACTGTACCACCGCTTGATACTTTCTCAAATACACTATAATCTTTGTAATGAGAATATAAATCATATATATTTTTACCTAAATTTTCTGTTTCTCCAGCATCATATAATACATTACCATAATGATCATATAATAATCCCTCTGAATTTACAAAAGGTTGTATATTTTTCATAGTAGGATTTAATGTTTCTATTTTTATATCAGCAGTTATAACACCTATAGGCTTATTTTGATACATTATAGGTATTGCCCAAGTATACATTTTTACTATATCATTGTTTCCAAGATCAAAGTCATATATACCAGATAAATACTCCCTAGCCTTTGATATAGGCTCTTTATAATAATCAGCATTTATATCACTAGCAGATAAAGCTCTTTCCTCAATATTATTTGCAGATGTTCTTGATATATAATAAGTTTGCTGCCCTTTTGTTAAAGGATAAATATTGCTATATGCCGCATCATTACCAACTATATTAGGTTCAAAAGCCAACATAACTCCGACTACAGTTTCAGGCAGAATGCTAAAAAAATTCTTAACTACAGCCTCATAAGAATTTCTATCTGTAATGCCAGAATTGTACATATTTTCTATTGTATATTTCAAACCAGTTATTTGATAAAGATCTTCTTTAACTACAGCAGTTAATTTATTTCCCTCTCCTTTAGCTACTTCCTCTAATATTTTATATGATAATTTACTGCTTGCATTTTGTACATAAATAATATTTACTATATTTGATATTGCTATCATTATTAATAATGGTATTAATATAATTAAACTAATCTTCACTTGAAGACTTACTCTTTTAAACATAAATAAACCTCTATAAAAATTAATTTTTTTTATTCACAAAATATAAAAAATATAATTTATCAACAATAATATTGACATAGTTAAACCAACTTCTATTAGGATTAAATAATCCCAATATTTTTATGCAAATATTATACATAATTTAGATATATATTTCAATTATAAATAATTTTTTTATAAGTTAAATTAATTTTTTAATTTAAAATACTCTATAGCCTTGATTAAATCTTTAGCCTCACTAAGTAGAGATTCGGAAGCAGAAGTAGCCTCAGATACTAAAGCTGCATTTTTTTGTACAGATGAATCCATATTATCAATAGCAGTATTAACTTGATCAATACCTTTTTCCTGCTCTTGTGATGCTGTATTAATCTTATCCATTATATTAGAAACATTATCCATCTTTTCTAATATTTCATTGAATATAGTTTGTGATTCTTGTACGCTGTTTGCTGCTAATTTTATCTTATCATTACTGTCTGTTATCAAAGAAGTAATGTTTTTTACTGATTCCTGAGTATTTTGAGCCAAATTTCTTACTTCGCTGGCTACCACAGCAAAACCTCTTCCCTGATCTCCAGCACGCGCTGCCTCTACTGAAGCATTAAGGGCAAGTATATTAGTTTGAAAAGCTATTCCTTCTATAAGTTTAGTAATATCCATTATTTTAGCACTTGATTCATAAACAGCATCCATTTTATTAACACTATCTTCTATTATTAGACCTGCTTTATTTACACATTCTTTAACATCCATTACCATAGATGTACTTTGTGATACGCCTTCTGCTGATTCTTTTATAGCACTAGCCATTTCATTCATAGACGCTGCTGTTTCTTCCAAACTAGAGGCTTGTGTTTCTGTCCTTTGAGATAAGTCATTATTTCCTATTAAAACCTCATTTGCAGCATTTGAAACTTGTTCTGCAGAATTTTTTACAATGGAAACTACATTTCCTAAATTTTTTAAAGTATTTTCTAATCCTCTTGCAATATCCCCCCATTCATCATTCAATTTTAAAAATCCATCTGAAATATGGAAAGATATATCTCCATTGGATATCCTAGTAATATCTCTTGCTGTATATCCTATTATTTTTGTTACTTTTTTCTTTATTATTAAAGGAACTATTATAGAACTTATTACAACTATTAATGCTGATATTATAAACATTATATTTCTTATAATATTAGAATCTTTTAATATAACATCATTAGGAGCAGTTATTTTCAATCCCCAATATTTTCCTTTAGATATTTCTACAGGAGTAAATGAGTATGTATAAAATTTTTTTAATGTTCCGCTAAAATTTTCAAATAATAAATTTTCGCCTCGTATTATTTTATTAAATACATCATGCTCTTTATAGTATGGATATATTTCATCAAGTGTTTTAGATATATAAGCAGCTTTATCACTATCATAAGCTATAGTTCCAACATTATCAAACAGCGTAATTGTTGATCCATCAAATGGATTTATTTTAGACAATAAATCATTAATGTAATTTACATTCACTTCCAAACATATTACTCCTATGACTCTATTTGATGTTTTTATTGGTACAGCCCAAGTATAGAATAAATCTTTATCATTGACAGGTGATTTATATACATCAGATATATATGTTTCTCCTGTGCTTAAAGTTTTTTTATATGTATCATTTTGAAAAATCTTTGTATCAAAATGTGAACTTCGAATTTTAGAGTTATCGTCTCTTGATAAATAATAATTAAAACGTCCATTTGCAGGACCATATTTTTCTGAATTTGTATAATCTGAATCATTGCCTATTGTATTAGGTTCAAATATTATAAGCAAACTATTAACTTTTTTAGGAAGTTCATCAAAAAAACTATATAAAAGTCTTTCATAAAATGCTCTGCTTAAAGTACCATCATTGTATAATCCTCTTATAACTCTTTCTAACCCAACAAGAGAATATAAATCTTCTTCCATATATGATAATAATTTAGCCGCTTCTCCTTTTGAACTTTCCTCTAATACCCTATAAGATAATTTTTTACTAGCTGATTTTACATAAGCGATATTTACCGCATTTGAAATAATAAGCATAATCAATAATGGTATCAATATAGCTAAACTAATTTTTATTTGAAGACTAAATTTCTTAACCATAAATTACACCTATAAATTTTTTTTACAAAATATATTATACATTTTTTATTTGCAATTTCAATAATAAAAAAAAATTATTTATCATTGTTCAAATTAAAAATATAGTTTACTGTATTTGAAGTTAAGATATTAAAATATTTTATACTATTAATTACAAAAAATTGATTTATAAACCAAATATAGAAATATGATTTTATCTTCATTTCAGTTCATTATTTATATAAAATTAATAATGAACTGGAAATCATATATTTTAATTAATCTTTTAAATTAAAATATGATATAGCTTTTAATAAATCATTAGCTTCACTTAATAAAGACTCTGATGCTGAAGTGGCTTCTGATACCAAAGCAGCATTTTTCTGTACAGAAGCATCCATATTACTGATTGCAATATTAACCTGATCTATTCCCTTCTCCTGTTCCTGAGCGGCAATATTGATTCTATCCATTATAGAAGAAGCTCTATCCATTTTTTCTAATATTTCATTGAATATACTTTGTGATTCTTGTACGCTGTTTGCTGCTAATTTTATTTTATCATTACTATCTGTAATTAACGAAGTAATGCTCTTTACAGACTCCTGAGTATTTTGAGCAAGATTTCTTACTTCACTGGCTACTACAGCAAACCCCCTTCCTTGATCTCCGGCACGTGCTGCCTCTACTGAAGCATTAAGTGCAAGTATATTAGTTTGAAAAGCTATTCCTTCTATAAGTTTAGTAATATCCATTATTTTAGAGCTAGATTCATAAACGTCATTCATTTTATTTACACTATCTTCTATTATCGTTCCAGCTTTATTCAAAGATTCCTTAGCATCTGATACCATAGAAGTGCTCTGGGCAACACTCTCAGCAGATTCCTTTATAGCACTAGCCATCTCATTCATAGATGCTGCTGTTTCTTCCAAACTAGAAGCTTGTGTTTCTGTTCTTTGGGATAAGTCATTATTTCCTATCAAAACTTCATTTGCTGCTGTAGAAACCTGCTCTGCCGAATGCTTTACTGTGTTTATTACATTATTAAAATTACTCATAGCTTTACCCCAGCCTCTTGCTATATCTCCCCATTCATCAGTTCTTTTTTCAAATCCTTTAGGTATTTCTATAGTTAAATCTCCGGTAGACATGGCAACTATATCTTTGGCTAAAAGTATTATTATATTTGACACTTTTTTCTTAATTATTATAGGTGTAATAATCAAAGAAACAATTAATATAAAAACTAATATTAATATCATTGTATTTCTAATATATCTTGTTTCTGCCTGTATAACTCTGCTTGGAGTAAGAATTTCTATACCCCAATTATATCCGTCAAGCATATTTATAGGAGATACAACATAAGTACCAACTTCATTAAACACTGTTGTAAAATGCTCAAAATTTAAAGATTCTCCAGAATGCACTTTTTCTATTATTCCTAAAGTCTTATACCATTCATAAACTTCATACCCATTTTTTCCTATACCATCAGATCTACCAGCATTATATACCAAATTACCTGCAGTATCAAAAAGTATTACTTTACTTTCTGCATAAGGTTTTATTTTTTCTATAGATTTGCCAAGACTTTGAGGTGTTACATCAGCAACAACAACTCCTATATTTTTTCCACTATTATCAAAAATAGGTACAGACCAAGTATATATATCAATATTATTTCCAGCTATATTATATGAATATAAAGGGGTTATATATGGTTTTAATGTAGTCTTAGCATTAACAAAATAATCAGCATTTAATTCAGAAGCAGCAAATTTCTGCTGTATTACATTACCATTATTTTTAGAAAGATATACTCCAAATTGTCCTTTTATATCCCTATAAAATTCATTATTAGTATAATCCGCATCATTATCTATCAAATCTTTATTAAATAGAAACCCCATAGCAATAATACTTGCTTCATCTTTTTTAACACAATTACTTACTACATTTAAGTAAGTATTTCTATCTCTTATACCTATATTATATAAATCTTCCAATGAAGATGCCAATTCATTTAAATAATTAAGTTCTATTTTTAATATATTTTGACCTCTGTAAGATTCTGCTTCCACTGATTTTTTAAGATAACTTAAAGATTTTGCTCTGTTAGCATTATTAACAAGAATTATATTTACAAGACTAGAGACTATAATCATAGCAAAAAAAATTGAAAGTATAAGCAAACTAATTCTAAATTGCAAACCAAATTTCTTAAACATAAAAATCTCCTAACAATTATTTAATATGTTTATATCAACTGAAATAATGATTACTGCACAATTATAATACTTTAATGATATTAAATATATTAACCCTAATTTATTAAAAGGCTACCATGAAAATAAAAAAAGTCAATATAATTAATTTAATTTATCATGAATAATTGTTAAATAAAAAATATTATTAATTTTAATTATTAATTTTTTAAATCACAAATGGACAGCTAATAACTAACAAATAAAAATGAAAAAATTGAATATATAGCAACAATTATATGTTCTAAACAAGATTTTTTATATACAAATAAAGTTATAAGCTATTTTGCATCGAGTTTGTCACTAGCAGTAGTAAGCAATTTTTTAAAAGAAATAGTAAATAATGTTACTGTTGTACAAACCGCCAAAAAATCAGCTATAGGCTCTGCTAAAAGCACTGCCATTACTTTATTCTCCATAAATATAGGCAATATAAATATAAGCGGTATCAATAATATTACCTTTCTTAATATGGCTAGGAATGCGGATATTTTAGCGTTCCCTAAAGCAACAAATGTTTGCTGACATGCAGTTTGTGCCCCAAATATTAATGAAGCTGCCATGTATATTTTTAAAGCCCAAATAGCATAATCTATTAATTCTTCATTGCTTGTAAATATTCTAACAAAAACATAAGGAAAAAATTCTGATATAAACCACATTAAAAAAGAAAAAGAAAGACAGCTTATTAAAAGTATCTTAAAAGCAGATTTTACCCTATTTAAATTATTTGCTCCATAATTATAACTTATAATAGGCTGAGCTCCTTGTGTGAGTCCCATTATAGGAAGAAAAGAAAACTGCATAATACTGCTTAATATTGTCATAGCACCAACAGCCAAATCACCGCCGTATTTCAAAAGTGAAGTGTTGAAAGATACAAATAAAATACTTTCTGTAAACTGCATTATAAATGGAGAAAATCCTAAAGCTAAGCATGGAAGTATTATATTAGGAGATATTTTTAAATTTTTTAATTTTAATTTTAATACAGTTCTTTTTGACGTCATAAAAGAAAGTATCCATAAGCATGATATAGCCTGAGATATAATGGTGGCAAGTGCCGCACCTCTAACATCCATATTAAATACAAATATAAATATAGGGTCTAATATTATATTAGTAATTGCTCCTATTAAAACAGTAAACATACTTGTTTTTGCCTTTCCCTGAGCAGTGATAAAAGCATTGAGTCCTAAAGCTAATTGAACAAATATAGTACCCATAGAATATATTCTTAAATATCTTAATGCATATATGATAGTATTTTCACTCGCACCGAAAACCATAAGAAGAGGTTTTGAAAATAATAATAATATTATAGTTAAAGTTACTGAAATAATTATTAATGTCATAGTACAGTTGCCTACTATCTCTTCTGCTTTATCATAATCCTGCTTTCCCATCATGATAGAAGCACGTGGAGAACCTCCCATACTGATAAGATATGCAAATGCAGACACAGCCATTATAACAGGCATTGTAACACCTACCCCTGTTAAAGCCTTTGCACCAATATCAGGAATATGTCCTATATACATTCTATCTACAACATTATATAGTACATTTATTATTTGTGCCGCTATTGCAGGAAGTGCCAACTGAAAAAGCAATTTTACTACAGGCTTATTTCCAAGCTCATTTGATTTTAAATTATTATTATCTAATACTGCTTCATTACTCATAATTATCTCATCTATTATTTTTTAATATACTTTACATTTTATATATCATAAACCTATTTATATTTTAGTCAAACTTTAAATTATTGACTTTAAAAGTTAATGTTATATCATTAAATTATTATATGTTAGGATGTTGAAATGAAAAACTTATATATATTATTAATTGTTTCTATTTTAATTTTATCATGTTCTAATAAAGCTAATGATCAAAAAGTATTTACAATAGTTCATATGAATGATACGCATTCAAAAGATAAAGAATTTATTACTGTTTCAAAAGAAGATGGAACTACAAACAGATACGGCGGTGCTGCCAGAAGAAAAACTTTTATTGATAATGTAAGAAAAGAAAATGAAAATGTTATAGTAATGCATGCAGGAGATACTATCACAGGAAGCGTATTTTCTATTGTTTATCAGGGTATGGATGAAACCGAACTTATGAATGATATGGGTATTGATGTATCAACACTTGGTAATCATGAATTTGATTTCGGAATAGAACAATTAAATAATATTATGAGCAATAGAAATTTCCCTACAATAGCATGCAATGTCAAAGTAAAAGCCACAGGTGAAAACTATGTTCCACCATATATAATAACAAATATTAAAGGCGTACATGTTGCTATAATAGGAGTTTTGCAAAGTGAAAAAATGAATATAATTCAGGGACTTGATTATATAGATATAGAAGAAGAGATATCATCTTTAAAAAATCTTTTAAAAGAAATACCATTAAATACCACAAATGATATAACAATTTTACTAAGTCATGCCGGATTCGACACTGACAAAAGAATAGCACAGGAAATACCAAATACTTTTAATATAATAGTAGGAGGACATACTCATACTCTATTAAAGAATCCTGTTATTATAGGAAAAACAACAATAGTTCAGGCAGGACAATACGGAGAGTATATAGGTACTATTGATGTAATATTCAAAAACGGTAAATATGCTTATCCTGAATATACACTCACTAGATTAGATGAAAATATAAAAGAAGATGAAACTATATTGGCAAAAATAGAAGAAATGCAGCTTGAAGTAGATAAAGAGTTTAATGTTGAAATAGCAAGACTTCCTTATGAATTAACTGATGAAAATGTTAGAAATAAATCCACTGCTTTAGGAAATTTCGTTTCTGATATAGTAGCTTCATCTCAAGATGGTATTGATATAGCATTAATAAATTCAGGTTCTTTAAGAGGACAGCTTCCAAGCGGAAAAGTAACATTGGGAAATATGTATGAGTTTTTCCCATTCGATAATTTAATAATACTTACAACTTTAAAAGGAAAAGATTTAAAAAATATATTAGAATTATCTGCTTCAAGAAAAGGAGAAGGTGCATTTTTACAAGTTTCAAAAGACTGCATTATTAATTTTGACAGCAATGGAAAACTTTTAGAATCATCTATCAAAGGAAGAACTATAAATGACAATGAAAAATATGTTGTTGCTGTTGCTGATTATATATTTAATGGAGGCGAAAAATATATTGATGAAAGTGGAAAGCCTTTATTTCAGTACGGAGAAAATACTATACATACAGGGCTTGATATAAGAGATTTAATAATAAAAACTTTGAAAGAATATCAAAATGTTCCTGAAAATGCTATTGAGAATACAGAACGTATAATATTTAAATGATTTTTTATATAAAAAAAGGGGCTGTAATAAACAGTCCCCATTTTTTAGTTTTAATTAATAGTTACTTTTTTAAAGCAGCATTTAATTCAGTATATCCTGCATCTTTAAGATAATTTACATTTTTAAATCCGTTATCAAGTAAATACTGAACTGTTTTTCCTGAACGTCCGCCGCTCTTACAATAGAAGAAATATTTTTTAGTTTTATCTAATGATAATATTTTTTTGCTGTAGCCTTTAGCTCTATAATCAATATTCATAGCACCTTTTATAGTTCCTGTTTCTTTAATTTCCTGAGGAGTTCTGACATCAACTAATATTATATTAGGATCAGCTTTCCATGATGATATAAAATCATTAAGAACTAGGCCGTTTTTATTAACAACTTTTACACTGTCAAGTTCGTACACAGCCTCATTAGTTTTTGCTGTTTGTGCATTACATACGATTGTTGTTAATAATAATGCGATAACAATAAAAAGATTTCTTTTCATAAGTATTACCCCTGTATAGTATTTATAATATTAGACGAATACAACATATAAAAGTTCCTTAAAATATAATTTTTTATTATTTTTTTAAGGAAAAATTTAATATTTTTGTATTTTTCATAGTTATTCAATGATTTAATAATAAAAAAAGGGCTGTAATGAACAGTCCCTTTATATTATAGCATCATTTTTTATTAATCTATTTCTCTAATAACCTTAAAGAAATTATCAATAGTTGATTGAGATATAAGTTTTTTTTCGTAATAGTCTATTATATTATTTTTGAACAAAGCAGAATCTAGAGCATCTTTATTATCTTTATCTATTTTATGAATTTGTTTATCATTATCATCGAATAAATCTTCTATTGTAATAAAATTAGAACTTATATCTTCAAGCTGAGTTATTCTTAAATTTGTTCCTTCTGCTAACTCTGTAAATTGATCTGCTGAGATATCGCTGTCAATTAATAGAATTGGTTTAGCAGAAAGCTTACATAATGAATCTATTATATCATTTTTCTTTCTTTCATCATTAGGTCTTCCAACGCCATTAATAGGCATGAATGCTGTATTTATTTCTCTATTTTCTATATGCTCCATTAATAATTTAAAAGCTGTAAGATAATTATAATCTGTAATACCCTCAACATATACTATTTTGGTATCCCTCATAATATCTATATGCTTAACTCCGAATGCATTGATAATTTTTTCTAATGTATCCACTTTACCGTAAGTAGCTGAGAAGTCATTTTCTATTTTTACGCCTATTCCATCTTGTTTTGGTTCTACTATTTTTAATTCATCTAAATAATGAATATCTGCAAAATAAGGAATTTGAGTAGATGTGATTATAGTAACACCATTATCTTTAGCAAACTCTTTTAAAAATTTTCTTAGCTCCTTTATTAAAGGAACTGATAAATGCTGTTCAGGCTCATCAATTATTATTATATCTCCTTTCTTTAATTCATTAGGATTTATTGTATTAAAAAATAAGCTGAAAAACCAATTGAATCCTTCTGATTCATTTTCTAAATTTGTAATACCATTTTTAGTTTCAAAGTATATTTTTATAAAGTATTCATCTAATGCTATTTTAAATTTATATTCATTATTTGATTTATATAATTCATTGAATTTTTTTGATACAGTGTTGTCGAAAAGTTTATTTATTTCATTTTCTGTCTGTTTTGCAAAAGCAACATCGGATAATATATTAGTATAGTTTTTTATTAAATTATTATACATCTCCATATTATCTGCGGCTTTGAATAATGAACGTAAAAAATGCGACTGAGTTATAATATTTCTAGTTTTATCATGATAATGTCCATTACTAGCATAACATCCTACAGTAAGTTCGCTGTTTTTTATATTTTCTCTATGAACATATATATTTATATTTACAGACTCGATTTCTGCTAAAATTTCTAATAAGTATTTTACATCATTTTTGTTAATCTGATTTTCATCAATATTGAATTCACGATATCCAGTATTTTTATTTTGTTCATATGATTCATCATCAAGCAAACTTATTAATAATTTTAATTTATCTATATTTTCATTTTCTTTGTATTTAGAAATTATATCCATTATTTTTGATACAGTATAATTTAATATATCTTCATAAGCATATTCTGTCTTTGATTTATTATCATATTTATAATTATATTCATAAACAAAGTATATACTACTGCCGTATTTTGAACTAACATTATTTGTAGAATTATATATATAATCCAGTATTTTTAATAAATAATTTTTACTTAAAATAATATCTGCATTGATTTTATTTTCTTCTAATTCCCATACAAGCTTATCTTTATATTCATCTTTTTCGCTATATCCAGTTTTTTTTATCCTAATAGTTTTACATTTACCTTTATATACAAGTCCACTGTCTGCTTCAATAAATATTTCTAACTCTGGCTTACAGCCTATAAAACCATCTATTTTAGGATTATCTTTTCTGCCGTTTATGCCGCCTTTAAATGATTTTTCTATTGCTGATAGTATATTACTTTTACCAGTGCCGTTTGCTCCTATTATGCTTATTAATGCCCCTTGCTCTATATCACCATTAAGATATAATCTGCCGTATTTTACTTCATCTTCTTTCTTTTCTGAATTATATTCTGCCTCCTTACTTACAATTACAGGATTAATGTTTCTGAAGTTTTTAATTGTTAAATATCTTTTCATAAGTTTTTCCCTAAATTTTATTACTTATCTTTATTTGATAATCTCATTCTAAAACCTTGAGATTTATATAAACTCATAAGAGGAGATATAAACTCATAATCTTCCTCAGATAATTTTTTATCCGGATCAGTAGAAAGTTTTTTGCATTTCATCAAATAATCTAATATAGGATCAAAAAAATTATCCTCTGTAAGCATATATATAAAATCCTCTTTTGTTTTATTTTCCGTCTTTAATAATGATTTTATCTTCATCCTTTTACCCTCCTCAGTATTATTTGTATTGCTGTTCTCAACAATATTATTCATTATATAATAAATAACATTATTATTTCCTATATTTTTACTGTTTTGTATATAATCAAAGAGATTTAATATTTTTGTGTCTATCGTACTTCTGTTGCCTTCTTCGTACATATCTATATATTTATATAAAGTAGGCCTTGATATTTTAAGATATTCTGCCAGATCAGATATTCTCAAATCTAAATCTCTTATTTTTTCTCTTAATAATTTGTTTTCCATTTTTATTTTTCTCTTTTATTTAATTAAAAATTAATATTCCATAGACATAATACAATTTTTCTGATAACTAAAATATAGTGTTCTTATAAAATCAATAATATATCTATAATATAAACTATTTACACAAAATGTCAATTATTAATTTACAAATAATGTAAAATATAAATTTACAAAAAGTGTAAATAACAAAAAGGTTCGCAAGAAGCATAAAACTAATTGCAAACCTTTTATATTTATTATTTTTTATTAATCACTAAAAATTATTTAGCATATTCTCCGATAGACTCTTTAACATAATTGATATTTGCTGCAGTATTCATACTATCTTTAGCAGAACGAACGAAGAACTCTAAACGATTTACAGTATTAACTTCGCTTGCTCCTGCATCCATATCTAAATAAAGAAGATTCAATTCAGGATATCTAGTTTTAAGTCTAGTTTCAATACCTCTAGCTATGATGTGATTAGCAATACAACCGAAAGGCTGAAGACAAAGTACATTGTTTACGCCCTCTTCAGCGAAAGTTGCTATTTCACCAGGTAAAAGCCAAGCCTCTCCAAACTGATTAGTCATAGCAGTAACTTTAGCAGCATTTTCAGCTATTTGTCTTATATGATGTGCAGGTCTAAATCCTTTGAATTTAGACATCATCTGATTTATAGAATCTATTCTCATATCAATAACTTTTTCGGATATTTTAGAACCGTAATATCCTAAGAATGATACATCTCTAGCATTAGTTTCTTTATTAACCTGTTCGCTTATAACTTTCTGTACAAAGAAATCAAATACAGGAGGAACTATAACCTCAACGCCTTTAGCCATAAGCCAATCGCAAACATCGCCATTAGCAAAGTTATTATATTTTACATAAATCTCACCTACTAATCCAGCTTTAGGAAGCATTAAATTATCATTAGTTTCAATAGCATTAAATTCTGCTATAGCCTGTTTTAATAATTTATCAGTAGGTTTAAGAGCGAAATCTTTAGGGTGTAATGCTATATATTTATTAGCAAGTGCCAAAGACTCACCTTTTTTAACCTCTCTAGCAGCACAGTAATAATACATTGTAGATATAGCATCAGCATAAGGCATAGCTATAATACCCTCTTTCATCAAGTCCATTTTTGAAAGCTCGAATCCAGGCTGATCATTTATAACTGTTAATCCAACTGTAACAACAGGAACATCAGGATAACCTGCATTTATTAATCCTCTTTTTATAAGAGAAGCATAATTACTAGCTCTGCATTGTCCGCCTGTTTGAGTAATGCCTGCAGCTATATTTTTAGGATCATATTTTCCGCTTTGAACTGCTCTTATAATATCACCTATTACTATTGTTGCAGGATAACATATATCTTGGTTTGCATATCTTAATCCTAATTCTACAGATTCAACATCAGGTTCAGGAAGTGGAATTGTATCATATCCGCTTCTTTGAAGTAAAGTTAAAATCATAGGATCATAGAAATGTCCGAATTTAGGTACAAGTATTGCACGTCTGTCATTTTTCTCATATCTTTTAATGATAGTTCTATTAGACTCTTCACTTGGTGCAAAGTCGCCTTTCATCTTCATACTTTCTATCATAGAACGTATTCTAAGTCTTATACTTCCAGGACTTGATATCTCATCTACTTTTACCAAAGTAGGACTCTTTCCATAAGCATTAAGTATAGATTTTATTTCATCTGAAGTAGTAGCATCAGGACCGCATCCGAAACTATTAATCTGAACTACTTCAAGCTTCATATCTTTTTGTTTGCAAGCCCATAAAGCAGCTTTAAACATTTTATTAGGGTAAGACCACTGAGTTAATACTTGAACATCAGCAAGAGATTCATCTATATCCAAACCATCTTCAGTAATAACATTAATACCAAATGAAGCAATAGTTTCAGGTATCTTATGATTGATTAATGGGTCAATATGATAAGGTCTGCTTACTATAAGTATAGTAGGAGTTTGAGTTTCTTTGGCATGTTCTATTATTTTTTTGCCTTCTGCTCTCAATTCCTCTTTAATTCTTACCTGCTCTTTTAAAGCCATTTTGAAAGCTCTGTCGAAATCTTTTTTATTTATTCCGAGAACTTTAACGAAATAAGCCTTACAGCCTTTATATAATAAATCTTCATTCAAGAAAGAAATTGTCGGAGCATCAAAAGGAATTCCATATTTAGTTAATGGACTTATAGAACTGTCTATTACATCAGGATATCCTGTAACTACCGGACAGTTATAACTATTAACACTTCCGTCATCTTCAGCTTTTTCTAATACTACAGATGGATAGAATATTCTGTCAACTTTAGACTCTATCAAATCATATATATGTCCATTAGCTATTTTAGCAGGGAAACATATATTGTCGCTCATAACAGTACCAGAACCTTTTTCAGCTATAGCCATGCTTGATGGTGAAGATAATTGTACTCTGTATCCGCATTCAACAAGTATAGTAGCCCAGAATGGGAAGTTTTGATACATATTAAGCACGCGAGGTATACCAATAGTACCTTTTATTTCATCTGAAGCAGGTGCTAAAGGTCTGTCGAATAATAAAGAAAGTTTTTTCTGAGTGATATCCATTCCGTAATTTCTTTCTTTATTTCCTTTATTAGTGAATATTCTTTCGCATTTATTGCCTGTGTAGAATGATTTATTATCTTTGAATTTTAATCTAGTAACAGTACAAAGGTTTTCGCAGCCTTTACAAGTAAGCTGTTTTCTTTCATAATCATTAGCTTCCTGTAAATTATCCAAACCTATAAATGTAGTATCTTCTTCTTTAGTATTGTATGTATCTAAAGCGAGTAATGCACAACCATAAGCTCCCATAAGTTCGGATATATCAGGACGAATAACTTTTTTATCTAAAAACTTTTCTACAGAACGAAGAACTGCAGCATTTTTGAAAGTACCGCCCTGAACAACTATATGATCGCCCAAAATAGAAGTATCAGTAATTTTTAATACTTTAGTAAAACAGTTTAAAGTAACACTCTTAGCAAGTCCTGCAGAAATATCAGCAACTGAAGAACCTTCTCTCAAAGACTGTTTTACTTTACTATTCATAAACACTGTACAGCGGCTTCCCAAATCGCAAGGTCTTGCAGATTCGCATGCAATATTAGCAAAGTCAGCAACTTTATAACCCATACCGCGTGCAAATGTTTCTATAAACGAACCGCATCCTGAAGAACAAGCCTCATTAATTTCAATATTTTCTATAATACCGTCTTTAATGAATATAGCTTTCATATCTTGTCCGCCTATATCAAGTATAAAGCTAACATCTTTATCGAAAGCCTTAGCACCTCTGTAATGTGCCATAGTTTCAACGATACCCTCGTCCATATTGAAAGCAGCTTTTATTAAATCTTCTCCGTAACCTGTAACTGCTGTTCTTGCTATATTGATTTTTATATTTTTCTCATCTAATTCTTTTTTAATCTCTGTAAGTCCTTCAGTAACAGCACCAACAGGATTACCATTATTATTTCTATAATGTCTTAATACTACTTGTCCGTCCTCATCAATAATAACGATTTTTGTAGTAGTAGAACCGGAGTCTATACCTAAGAATGTATTTTTACCATTAACAGTTGATACATCAGCAGATCTTACTTTATCTTTGCTATGCTCATCTGTCCATTCTTTGTATTCTTCCTGACTTGTAAATAAAGCTTCTCTTGTTTTTGAATTAGTGATTTTTACTTCTGCTGAAATATTTTCTACTAATTTATACAATTCAGAAACTTTTATTGTAGTTTGTTCTTCTTTTTCACCGAAAGCTGCACCTATTGCTGCAGTTAATTCAGGGTGATCAACTGTATACATATCGTCTTCCGAAGCATTAAGAAGAGCCAAGAATGTTTTTCTTAATTCAGGAAGGAATGTTAAAGGTCCGCCTGTAAATAATATTTTAGGCTTAATCTCGAAACCTTTAGCCAAAGTATTAACTGTTTGAACAGCAACAGCTTGGAATATACTTTTAGCAATATCAGCTTTAGGTATATCACGGCTTATAAGAGTTTGAACATCTGTTTTAGCAAATACTCCGCATCTGCTTGCCATAGGATATATAGAAGTAGATTTTTCAGCTAATACAGAAAGTTCTGAAGGCTGAACATTAAGAAGCGTAGCCATTTGATCTATGAATGCTCCTGTACCGCCTGCACAGTTACCATTCATTCTTATATCTGCTTTAAAGTTATCATCAAATACTATGATTTTAGCATCTTCTCCTCCTATATCTATCAAAGTTCTTCCATAAGGATAAATCTTTCTGATAGCTGTTGAAGAAGCGATTACCTCTTGAATAAAACTAATGCCTGTTTTCTCACAGACACCCATTCCTGCTGTACCTGTCATAGCAAGAGAAAGTTTTAAATCTCCATGCATAGCTTGTAAATTATCAAGTATAGACAATAATGTATCCTTTACATCAGCATTATGTCTGACATAAGTTTTGAATATCATATTGTCATTATCATATACAACCATCTTTGCGGTAGTTGAACCAATGTCAATACCTGCTTTGAAAATTTTTTCCATAATATCTCTCCTAAAAGTAAAACTATTTATTTATTCCAGTATCATATTGTACATATTAACAAATATTATTTTAGTTTTATGATTCTTTATATTTTCCTCCGGTATATGTCCGTAGGAAAGAACTATTATAGTATCATCTTTTTTAGCGTAGTGAACATTGTCGCCATTGATGCCTATAATACCAGTACCCCTTATTCCTTTAACAACTTCAGTTTCAAAGCGAATATCATTACTCAAATTAATAACAGATACCCTCTCCCCGTCCATTATATCCGATTTATCGAGCAAAGCTTCATCTATTGTTATTGAATCTCTAAAATTTAAATCTGTCCTTGTAACCGTAAGTCTATTTATCTTGGATTTTATGACACTTCTCATCATATATTAAAATCCATATAGTCTATTTTTTTACAAATATTTTACTTATTATATTAGAAAATGTCAATATTACAAATTTAAATATTTATTAATAATAGTTATTACATACGACAAGTATTTTTATAATAACAAAACATATTATACATATAATCAAAAAGGACTTATAAAAGCATTAAATAAATTTCCGCTCAAGTTTCCCTCTACAATTATATCCATTTTGAAAACATTTTTATTTCCTAATCTATAATTAACATAATCATCTTTTTCATGAACTATAATCTCTACAAAATCCATCTTGCTCATAAACTGTTTAATAAAAATTTCTTCATCAATAGTATTTCCTCCATTCTTAGAAGAAATATTATTACCCTCTCTTATAATTTTTCTTGCAGAATAATCTTTTACTTTTTTATCAAATTCTTCTTTGTTTAAAAATACATCTCTTAAAAATGAAACAGCCTTATTTTTATCGCTTTCATTAGAATCATCAAAGGCAGCAAGAATTTTTTTATTATTAACCCATTCAATATCTTTATCAAAAGAACCTACCATTCTATTATATAAGAAGCTTCCAAGAACTTCATCATTATAATAAATAGGAGTTAAATATTCTTTAAGCATTTTATTTAAATCTTCATCTTTATAATTATTATCTATAATATCTGCAAGCAAAAACTCGGCAAGCTCTTCACCCTGCTCTTTTTCGTATCTGACTTTTAATTTGACAATCGATTCTCTTTTTATTATCTTCTTATAATAATCTAATTCCTTTTCATAGATTTTCATTCTTACAACTATTTTTTTATTCTTTTCTATGTATCCTGTTTCAATATCCTTATATGCAATACACATAATAAGAACATTAATTTTATCATCATCTTCAGTTTTTGCCCCAAAAAAATCAGGAGAACCTATTATAAAAGCAACATCTTTATATTCTTCTGAAAACTCACTTTCTTTTTGCAAATAAAACATAATTAAAATCCATAATTGTATTATAAAATAATGATTTATTTTAAAACAAATAACAATTATTGTCAAAAAAAAATATACCATATTGATAATAAATATTTTTTATTATAAAATTACGCAAAAATATATTAAAGGAGTTGAAAATGAATAAAAACATTTTCACGAGCTCTATAGGAGTTATAATAGCTGGTGCTATTATAGGTGCTATAGCTGCTTGGCTCTCTGTAATGGGCAATCCTGCTAATATGGGTATATGTATTGCATGCTTTACCCGAGATTTAGCCGGAGCTGTCGGATTGCATAGAGCGGCTGCTGTACAATATATAAGGCCTGAATTAATAGGGCTTGTTATAGGTGCATCAGTTTCAGCAATACTCTCTAAAGAATTCGTTCCTAAGGGAGGAAGTTCGCCTATTATAAGATTCTGTTTGGGCTTCTTTGCTATGATCGGTGCTTTAGTTTTTCTAGGATGTCCTTGGAGAACTTTGCTTAGAGTAGCAGGCGGAGATATTAACGGAATATTTGGTTTAATAGGCATAATTATAGGCGGAGGAATCGGAGTTTTCTTTTGGAAACAAAATTTCTCTTTAGGTCAGCCAAAAGCTTATAAAAATAAGTTAGTAGGTTTCTTGCCTTTAGTTATATCAATAATGCTTTTGATTTTATTATTGAAACAAACTAAATTCTCTGAAGGCGGACCAATATTTTTCTCTGAATCAGGACCTGGAAGCATGAAAGCTCCTGTAATTGTGGGTTTAATAGCTTCAATAGTTATAGGCTTCATAGCTCAAAAATCAAGATTCTGTACTGTAGGCGGACTTAGAGACGGAATATTTATGAAAGATTTCCATATGACTAAAGGTGTTATAGCTTTTATAGTTGCTGCTTTTATAGTAAACATAATAACTAACAGATTTAGTTTTTCTATGGAAAATCAGCCAATAGCCCATACAAATATTTTATGGAATACTGTATCAATGATTCTTACAGGTTTAGCATTTACTTTAGGTACAGGATGCCCTGGAAGACAAATGATACAATCTGCGGAAGGTAATATGGACAGTTTTATATTCGTTATAGGTATGTTAGTTGGTGCTGGATTTGCTCATAACTTTAATTTAGCAAGTTCAACTTCAGGCCCTACTACTTATGGAATGGGAGCTGTTATTTTAGGTTTGGTATTTTGTATAATAATTGGTTTTACAATGAAAGAAAATACCGCTAATTGATATATTTCTTGTACAGCCGTGTGCTGCCGTAATATAAAGGGAAATATACCGCAACAAATTTTTGGAAGTAATATAATGAACTTTGCCTCTGCTTTGTATTCTTAAAACTTAATGAAGTTATGATAATACAAGGCAGAGGCAGAGATTCATAAAAAATTTAGATAAAAAATATAATGCTTATTATAATAATAAGAATTTTTCTAAATAAAACTTCCACAATTTTCAAAAAAACACTACAAATTACTCATTTTTTAATTAATCAAAAGGAAATTGCTATGCCGGATACTATAAAAGTAGATACTAGAGGAATGTCATGTTCTCAAGCCTCTTTTCAGGCTAAATGTGCCGCTATTAATAATACAGAATTAAATACTATTATAGAAGTTTTGGTAAGCGGACATTCAAGCTGTGAAAGCGTTATAAGAGGATGTAAAAAATACGGTTATGAAGGTACTTTCAAAAATATAGAAAATGAAGATATACTTGTAACCTTAACAAAAGTAAAGTAATATTTTAATTATAAATTATATATACCTAAACAAATATATTTTATAAATTTTATTGTTTGTGGGGCTTTGCCCACCATGAAGCGTACCCCAACTTCTTTTGTTGCCACAAAGAAGCAAAAAGGCTACATTTGGGTTTTAATTTAACAAATTATCTTACATGTAATACGATTTTAATATTATTTAGTACTAATTTTTTACACTTGCACTTTCACAAAGCGTATCAGAGTTTATCAAGGATATAGGTTCTTTGACGAAGTCCGCCTGTAGTGTGCGGCGGGAAAAAGTTGAATAAAAAAATTGACAAAGTGAAAAATTTTAGTATATACCTAAACAACTATATTTTATCAAAATAATTTTTTAAATTTAAAATATTTGCAGGGCTTTGCCCACCACTCTGTGTGCTTCGCAAGCACCCCACTTCTTTTGCGACGAAGGAAGTGCCTGTGGTATTGCCACAAAGAAGCTTATATCCTTGACAGGCTCGGATACGCTTTGCGAAAGGCTATATTTTATCTTAAATTTAATAAATTATCTTACATGTAAGACAATCTTAGTATGATTTTGTACTAATTTTATACTTGCACTTTTTGGTTCTTTTTGCGGCGGGAAAAAGAACAACATAAAAATTGACAAACTTAAGAATTTTTAGTATATACAAAAAATAGAACTTAAAAAATAATCGTATTAAATAAAAAAGGAGGCATTAAAGCCCCCTTTGTATTAAAAATGAAATTTCAATTATTTATTAGCTAATTCATGAGCATAAGCCATTCTAAACATATCAACTTCATTAAACTGTTTAGTAATGAATTGAATACCTATAGGCATATTATTTTTATCTGCTCCGCAAGGTATGCTCATAGCAGGAAGTCCTACCAAGTTAATATTAGAAACATAACTATCAGCCAAGAAACTTAAAGCACTGTCAGTTTGATCTCTTGTACCTAAAAGACCTGCAGTTACAGGAGAAGTAGGAGAAACAATAACATCAACATTTTTGAATGCATTATCGAAGTCCATTTGCATTAACTTTCTTACTTTTAATGCATGCTGATAATGGCTGTAGAAGAATCTTTTACCAGTCATTAAAGTACCGAATAATATTCTAGCTCTAGTTTCAAAAGCAAGTCCTACACTTCTTGAAGTATAGTAATATTCATCTAAATTGAAATCGCCTTTAGGGTGATATCCGTATCTTATACCGTCATATCTTCCCATATTAGAAGCTACTTCAACATCCATAACTGCTGTATAAACTCTTGAGCCATATTTTGCATTAGGTAAGCTAATCTCAACGATTTCAGCACCTTGATCTTTTAATTTGCCTATAGCATCCATAACATTTTCTTTAACATCATGAGATATTAAATCTGTGTCATAATACTCTTTAGCAAGTCCTATTTTCATTCCTTTAATATTACCGTCTAAAGCAGCAACATAATCAGGAACAGGTATATTTAAAGTAGTGGATTCTTTAGGATCGAAACCAGCTATAATTTTAGTCATTAAAGCAGCATCTTTAACATCTTTAGTTAATGGGCCAACTTGGTCTAAACTACTTGCCATAGCAATACATCCTAATCTAGGAACTCTTCCATAAGTAGGCTTAACACCAACTATGCCACAGAAAGAAGCTGGCTGTCTTATAGAACCGCCTGTATCACTTCCCAAAGCACCGAAAGCAAAATTAGCAGCAACCGCAGCAGCAGAACCGCCTGAAGAACCTCCAGGAACATGAGCTCTGTTTTTAGGGTTTCTAGTAACTCCATAGTTAGAAGTTTCTGTAGTACCTCCCATAGCAAACTCGTCCATATTAGTTCTGCCTATAATAATAGCACCATTATCTATTAATCTCTGAACTGTTGGAGCTGTATAAGGAGCTTTATAGCCTTCAAGCATTTTTGAAGAGGCTGTCATCAAATGATCTTTATAACATAAATTATCTTTGATAGCCAAAGGAACTCCAAGTAAAGGCAAATCTTCACCATTATTGATTCTTTCCTGTGCTTTTTTAGCCTGTTCTAATGCTTCTTCTTTGAAAATTTCAAGATATGCATATATTTTATCATCTCTTTTATTGTCTTCTTCTATTTTTTTAATAATAGAATCAACTAATGTAGGAGCATCTATTTCTTTATTTTTTAATTTTTCTCTTATTTGAATTATAGTCAATTCATTTAACTCCATAGTAAAAAACCTCTCATATTAAATAGAAATATAATAAAAGTTATTAATTTGAAAGATTATATCATAAATATATGTTTTTTGCAAAAAATAAATATATTTTTTAGACTATAATATAAAAAAATAGAGAGCCTGCAAGATACAGACTCTCTATTTATTAAAATCAATTATAATTACTGAGCATTATCAGTAGCTTGAGTATTATTCTCATCTGCATTTTCATCTTTAGGAGGATTAATTTCAGGTGGTATTCCTACAGGAACATCCGCAAAATCAAAATAATTTTCATAATATGATTTTTGGAATCTGTTAGCTATAGGCTGCATTCTAAAATTATCTACATAAGAAGCTACAAAGTTGATATTTTTACCGCCATAAGTAGCATAATAAACAGCTAAAGAAGTATTAGCAGCTTTATTGAAATAGTTACCATATCTCATAGAAGTAAAATCATCAAAAGTAGAATATCTGCTATTATGGAATCCGCCGTATTTCATATGGAATCCGCCTAAAGTTCTGCTAAATAAACCTCTAGACATTACATAACCAGGATGAGCATATTCATTACCCTCATTTCTTGATTTATATTGTTCTAAAGTATAATCACCTTCATAAACAGCACTTACAGCAAATAATTTATCCTCATGAAAGAAGAATTTATAAGCCCATTTAGTTTGTTTTCCAGCTAAAGTAGCATCATCATTAATATTATCAGCTCTAACTGTCATACATTTAAATTCATTAGTAACTATGAAGTTAAAGTATAAAATACCAGAATCTCTTGTGAAAAGCTCTGAAACATCATTAGTAGTGAATTTAACATTTATCCACTCCATAGTAGTAGGATTATACCATACTAAATCAGGATCTGGATATTTACTAACATAAAATGTACCGCTTATAGGTTCAGCAGCAGCTGAAGAGAAATTAGAAGCCATTAATATCTCATTAACTTCATCTGGAGTAATTCCATAAGGAACCATATCATGGAACATATATGGAATTGTTTCATAAGCAAAAGCAGAGATACTTACAGCTACAAACAAAAACATAACTAGTAATTTTTTCATTTTGTTCTCCAAGATTTTTATTATTCATTATTATACTATTATTGAATAATAAAATCAAATGCATTATGTTTACTTATAGATATTTTTTATGCTTTTAATAAACATAACTTAATAATAGAGTTATATATATTGACTTTTTGTAAAAAATAATTTATTATACTTTGATTAAAAATACATACTTCGCTTCTATGATAAGATAAAAATTCAGAGAAGCTTTGTCCAAGGAGTTAAAAACAATGAGAGAATATGAAATATTATTCGTAACAGAAATCAATGACGCTGTGCATCAAACTGCAAAAGATCATGTAAAAACTATTCTTCAAAACTATCATGCTGAAATATTTAATGAAGCTGATTACGGCATTCATAATTTAAGCTACCCTATTCGTAAAGTAAATCAGGGTAAATTTTACTATTATCATTTTAGATGCGATGGAAACAGCTTAGCAAGCATTGAAAAAGAATTACGTTATGAACTTAGCATATTAAGATTTATAATAGTTCGTTTAGATGAAATAATTCAGAAAAATAAAAAAGAAAACAATAAAGAAAATGTTAATAATGAAGAAGCTTCTAAAGAGGCTTAAGCAGGTTTATTATGGCAACAGATTTTAACAGTGTAACTTTAATAGGAAGACTTACAGCAGATCCTGTATCTAAATATTTACCTAGCGGAAGTGCTGTTGTAGAGTTTTCTATAGCAAATAACTACTATGTAAGCAGCAAAAATACTACTGAAGTTAATTATTTTGATGTAGTAGCTTTTGGAAAAATGGCTGAAACTGTAAGCAAATACCTTACAAAAGGTAAACAAGTTGCTATAATGGGTACTTTAAGACAAGAAAGATGGCAGGATAAAGATACTAATGCTGCAAGATCCAAAGTAAGAATCATTATGCAGTCTATGCAGATGCTTGGTGCTTCTTCTGTAAACGCTGCTGCTAGTATGGATACAGCATATTCACCTTCTGCTTCTGCTGGAAGTGTTGATTTAGGCAGTTTTGAAGATGATGATGAAGTGCCATTTTAATGATTGATAACAAGTATAATTTTTTAGGAGAAAACAATGGAATTAGAAAATACAGAAAATATAGAAAATAATAATAATAATAATGAAGAAGAAGTAAAAGCTAAAGGTGAAAAAAAGCCTCATTTCAATAAAGAAATTAATGAAAAAGACGGAAGAAAAAAATTCTTCAAGAAAAAAGTATGCTACTTCTGCAAAAACAATATTGATGTTTTAGATTATAAAGATATTAAATTATTAAAAAGATACGTTAAAGACAGCGGTAAAATCATACCTAAACGTTTAAACGGTACTTGCTCTAAACATCAAAGATTAGTTACTAAAGCTATTAAAAGAGCTAGAAATATAGCACTTTTACCTTATGAAACTAGATATTAATTTATAAACAATTAAGAATATTAACAGCCGTTATAATATAAATTATAGCGGCTGTTTTTTTATTTTAAATTTCATAAAATACATATATACTGTATTTACTAAAATAAAATATATTTGTTATATTTAACGAAGAAAACTAAATATGATAAAAAAGGATAATTGATGAATATAAGATTATTAAGGTATATAATAATTACAATTTTTATTGCAGCATATATTTCGCTTGCTCAAAATAATAATTTACTCAATTTAAACCAATTTGATTCATTAAATAAAAATCCTGAAATTAATTTTACTTTAGAAACTAATAATAACAAATTAACAGTAAAAGCAATAATACCAAATAATTATTATGCATATTTAGAATCAAGCATAGCAAATAAAATTTTATTCTTTGCAGACAATAAAGAAATAAATACAACTTATCCTAAAGGTGAAAAATATCATGATGATACTATAATAAAAGGCGAACAAGAGTTTATATTAAATAACATTGATATAAATAAAATCAACTTTATAAAAACAACTTATCAATTATGCTCAGCAAAAGACAATGTATGTTTGCAGCCTCAAAGTAAAGTAATATATGGAGAAGAAATTGATATACTAAATACTAATATAACAGATGAAAAACCAGAGAATGCTACTTCTATAGAAAACTATATAAAAGGAAGCGATAATATATTTATAACTTTAATTTTAATATTTGCAGCGGGACTTGCTTCTGTGCTTTTGCCTTGTACCTATCCCCTACTATCAATTACAGTGTCTATTTTAGGAACCACAACAGACGAAAAAAACAATAAAAAATCAAGCGTATTAGCTTCGCTTTTATTTGCATTGGGTGTAATAACAACATACACTCTTTTGGGTGCTGTAGTTTCTGTGGCTGGATTTGCTTTTCATAAAACAATTCTATTTGGAAGTATTGGATATAATCCTATTGTTTTAACTATATTAGTATTATTATTTTTATACTTTACATTTTCAATGGCAGGATTTTATGAGATTAAAGCTCCTTCATTTTTACAGTCTGCCAAAACAAATGCATACAGTAAAAAAAATCAATCAATATTCCATAAATATATAATGGGACTTCTTGCTGGAATAGTTGCTACTCCTTGTGCTGCTCCTATAATAGCGGTTATATTAGAAATAGGTTTTCTTAATCCTGTGTTCGCCACTCTATACATGGCTGTTTATGCTTTGGGTTTCGCTTCTGTATTATTCATTCTTGGTACATTTGCTTCAATACTTACAAAAATGCCTAAGGCTGGAACTTGGATGGTATATGTTAAATATATTTTCACTTTCCTAATGATGATAATAAGTTTCTATTATGCTAATATACTTTACGGCGTAATTGGATTTAATAAAATAAGTTATATACTTGCTTCAGCTACAATATTAGTATTTGCAGTATTAGTTTACATAATAAAAAACAAATCTGCTATGTTAAGTGCATTAGAGATAAAAATATTTGTTTCTGTAGTAATTATATCAATAGCTTTAGGATCAACTTACGGATTCATAAAACAAAAGAATGAAGTTTCAAATCATATAACATACAGTGAAGCATTAGAGCTTTCAAAACAAAACAACAAACCGATACTAATAGATTTCTCTGCTGTTTGGTGTGCGAATTGTTATGAGCTTAAAGAGAAAGTATTCGTAAATGAAGAACTAAAAAAAATCATAGATGATAATTTAATTTTTACTGAAGTTGATGTTGATAAATACAAAAATATTTCTGATGAGTATAATGTTAAATGGCTTCCTTGGATAATAGTAATTGACAGCGACAAGAACATATTATACACAAAGAATTCATTTTCAAGTTTCGATGACAAAATGGCTTTGAGTATAAAAGAAGAGTTAGAGAAAGTAATTAATAAATAAATTTTATATATATATCTTAAAAACTATATATTGTCAAAAATAAATTTATTAAATTTAAAATATTTGCAAGGCTTTGCCCTTACGAAGTACACAGCGTGCAGCACCCCAGTTCTTTTATTGGTATAAAAGAACCTATATCCTTGACAAGCTCGGATACGCTTCGCGAACAACTGCATTTAATGAAGTATACATCTCGAAGCGGCCTATCGAGAAAAACCAAAAGCCTTTACATCAAGTAGGATAACCCAAACATTCTGGTAATATACAAAAATACTAACCCGAATTTATATTGAATATAGAACGCAGTCTAAAGCCTTTTAATCTGAAATAATAACATAGTTAAATATCTGAATTAATATAATTAATATTATTATAAAATCTTATTCTTTCTCTTAATTCCTTTACTCTATTCAATAAATATTTATCATATGTTACTATACTATCTAAAAATGGTATTAAATTATTTACCATATCTTTTAATTCTTTAGCATTATAATCATATATTTTATATTCTTGAAAAGCATTATAAATAATAGTTTCTGAATTCAAAAAAAACAAAAATATTCTTATTGAAAAAACATCTTTTGGAATAAGTTTTAAATTTTGAGATAAGAATAACAAATGTACTATTGCATAATTATATTGTCCAAAGTCAGAAAAAAAATAATATTTGTTATGATTATTAAAATTTTCTAAAACATTATAGAATTCTCCTGGAACTTCTTTTATTTTCTTTTCATACAAATTATTTAATAATTTTCTTTCATAATTTATTAAAACATCATTATTATTACGGGATATAATATCATTACGAGATAGAAAATGGAAAAAATTATTATGCTCATATTCATTTTTTATAAGAAAAATACCATTAACATCTACCTTGTTCCAATAATTATATAATGCATTTTTTAAAATTTCTAAATATCTATATTTATTATCATCAATTATATCATAATAATAAAAATAAACTTTAGAATATATATCGAAACAATCTGAATCCATAAAATTATCAATTTCTTTTTCTATAATATTAAAAACAATATCTATATTTTCTTTGATAATTTCAGAATTTTCATAGCCTTCACTAATTATTTTATAAGATTTTAAATATTTTTTATTTAAATAAATATGATTTTTATATTCTAAAAACAATTCTTTATAATTTAATATTCCGCATTCTATATATTTATAAAAATAATATAAAATATATTTTTTTGTTTCATTTCTTATAACATACTGTTTTTCTATATTTGAAATTAATTCTTTAAATTTAGAGAAATATTCTTGGTTAATATTATTATTTATATTTTGGTTTTTCTCTGTTTTCATCTTCATAGAACCTTTTTCTATAGCATTTTTTATTATTATTTCAGTAATAATTTCTGAATGATATTTATCATATTCTTCTTTACTTATAAAAACATTATTATTTATTATATTTTTATCATATACTATTAGAACAATTGCAAATATTTTTAATATTTCTAAAAATAATTCTTCATTATTCCTTAATTTATATTCTTCTTCCTCTATAAATCTATTTATTTCATTAAAAAAATATTTTGACATATCAAAGAATTTTTTAAAAGTCCTTATATTATAACATTCCATTTCCATAAATATATTAATAATATTAGGTATGCATTGCTTATAAAAAAATTATTACTAATATAATAATTTTCTATGTCTTTATCATCTATTAAATTTTTTATTATATATATTTCTAAAAATAATTTAAAATTATTTTTATCTATGCTGTGTAATTTTATAGTATGTCTTATAATCTTTTCTTTTATTTTATTATATTCTTCATTATTAATTAATACTTCTTCATTACAAATCAATAAGACTTTTACATTATTTGATACAAAACTATCATAAATAGAATATAGTAAATCTTCTATATTTATTTTTTTAGATATCTTTCTAAATCATCGATAACAATTAATGTATTTTGAAAATTATCAATTTCCTTATATATATCTTTACCTATATTAAAAATAGAAGATAAAACACTATTTATTAAATTAACTTTAAAAGCTTTTAATGTTTCAAGTAATGCTTTACCTCCATTATTAGCTATAGTTTTTATAATATTTAACTTATTATTTGATGAATTACCTAATATTTTTAATAAAAACAAGTCATTAATTATTTCTTCTACATTAGATTTCCCAGCAACAGAAATATATAATGGTTCATTAAATTTTAATTCCTCTTTTATGTATCCCAAATAATTTTTTACATAATATGTTTTACCAGTTCCCCACTCACCTGTGAGCATTATCCCATAGTCTGTATTTTCTTCAGCTAAATAATTTTTTATTGTGTTTTCTATATCTTTAAAATAGTTATTTTCATTAGACATTTGATTCACCCTCATAAACTTATAACCAACTATATACACCCTAAAATATAAACAAGGGCTAAAAGTCCGCATCATAAACTTAATAAAAATTTTTTGGTTCTTTTTCTTATTACAAATAAAAATTGTTCGCTTTAAGGCCTGTCAAGTAAACCTGCCAGACGCTCACAATTTTCATTAAAAAGAAATGGTTTTTCGCGTAGCGTGTCCGAGCAAAGCGAGGACATAAGGTACTTTTTTTACTAAACAAAAAAGTACACAAAAACGGTTTGCCTTCTTTCCAAAGAACTAACCTTCAATAATATTTTTATTTTATTAATTGTTTAAATTATAAATAAAACCCTTAAATTATCAACCCACTATATATCCCCTAATTAGGTAAACAAATACTAATAGACAGCATTATAAATTTAATATGAGTTAGTCAAACTAGATGTGCATCGACAAAGTTCCGCTATGATGTCGTAATATATGATAGCAAAAAGAACAACATAAAAATTGACAATTTAAAAATATATTAGTATAATGCCTAAAATATTTTAAATACAGTCTGTAAAAAGTTAAAGGAAAGTTTATGAAAAAAATTATATTAATGTCAGCTTTAAGCATTCTAATAAGCTGCAATAATAACAAATCTAATAATACACAAAACAATACAACAGCAAACATAACAATCACTAACAATATCACCCAAAATACAAATCAAATTATAAGTCAGCAAATAACTCCAGCAAGAAAGAAAAAAATAGAATTAAAAAATATATATCCTATCAAACCATATACAGAAGCAGAAATTGATGAGATATTATACAAAACTATTGACTCAGAATTAGCAGATTATGGAATATCCGATAATTCAAAAAAAGAAAGAAGAGAAGAAGAAAAACAAAGAATGCAGAATATTAAAGATTTACTTTTGGAAGGTATAAATAGCGAAGATGAAGATGGAAACAGTATATTGACTTTAATGCAGAAACTTGATTATAGAAATTATGCTTATAATAATTTAGTTATATGGCTTGTTGAACATGGCATTAGTTTAGATGATACTGAAATACTAAATTATAATTATACTGATGAGATTATAGATTATTTATTAGATAGCGGAGTTAATTTTGATTATAAAACAGTACAGGATAAAATTAACTCAGAAAATAATAATTATAATTTAATATCAAAATTAATTAGAAAATTAGAATCTGCAGGTTATTATTTTTCTGATATAGATTATAAATTACAAAGCGACTTATTATTTCAGTCTATTTCAGCTGATAATTTGGATTTAGTAATATTATTTTTAAAACTTGGTGCTGATATCAATTCCATAAACAGAATGAGTGATGGTTATGTTGGAACTCCTTTAATGTATAGTGCCTATTATGAAAAGTATGATATTATGGATTATTTAAAAGAGAACAATGCTGATATTACTATTCACTGCTTTCAAGATACAGAAGAATTAGAAAGTATTCATACTGATGATCCTCATATATCTTTTGTATTGATGGAAAATTTTCCTGTTTTAAGTCCTACAAATTTAATTAATACTGTTATCACTGGAAATAATAATGAAGATTTGATGATAAGAATATTAAATAAAATATCTCAAACTTTTAAATTTGCAGATACCAGCTATATTTATTCGCCTGCCTCACAAACTGAATTTACAAATAATAATGAAAAATATATTTTAATACAAAGTCATATATTAAATGAAGAATATGTAGAAAATCTTATATCAATGGAAAAATATGTATATGATTTTGAAGTAAATGATAAATATTTTAATTATGTAACTATATGGAAAAGAGATAAAAACGATGAAAATAAAGCACAATTTATAACAGGTTTTTATCCAATGCCAAATGGTGACTACTCACAAACTTATGATATTGCTTCATCAGGAAATTACGTTACAATAGAAGCAATAGATGATGGAGTATATTATTATACATTCATAATAGAAAATAATGATTTTTATTTAGATAAATTTTCTTTTTCTAAGTATAATATATCAGATATGAAACAACAAAAAGAAGAACATTATTATAATTACAAAACAGATGCCTCTAAATTTAATAACACAAGCAGAATAAAAGCTATTGATTTAGAAAGAAGTTTCTTTACTAAGTTAATAGAAGAATATAATAAATAAAAAATAATAAAGGGCTTTAAGTCAATAAAAAACTCAAAGCCCTTTATATTAAAATAAATTATAGTTTAAATTAAATTTCCTCGCCGTTCTCTATTTTCATAATAAGACCAACTCTTTTAGCATGTCTTCCGCCTTCAAACTCAGCATCAAGCCATTCTTTAACTATCATCTTAGCCAAATCAACGCCAACTACCCTAGCACCAAAAGCTATTATGTTAGAATTATTATGCAGTTTAGAAAGCTTAGCAGAATAAGGCTCACTGCAAACAGCAGCTCTTATACCTTTTACTTTATTAGCAGCAAGTGAAATACCTATACCTGTGCCGCATATTAAAACGCCGCCTTCATATCTTCCGCTTGCAACTTCTTCAGCAACTTTCTTCCCATATATAGGATAATCAACACTTTCTGTACTATGAGTGCCAAAATCAGTAACATTATGTCCTAATTCCTCTAAATATTTTATTATCTCTTTTTTTAATTCGATAGCTGAATGATCACAGCCTATAGCAATTTTCATAGTTTTTATTTCCTTTTTTTATTATTTTTATTATTAAAATCAATTTATATAAAACTGACTAAAATTAATTATAAACTATAAGAGAACTCTAGTATAGCATAAGTCTTATTGTCTTCGCTGTCAAACTTTAATAAAACTTTATCATCAATTACAGCTTTCTTTACAATTATAGTATCTCCCAATGCAGCAGGTACTCTATATTCAATCCTTATTCTTTTATAATAATCATCAACATAATCTATTGCCATATCAATATATCTTGCATTATTCACATGATTATTATCATCTATAAAATATTTTTTTACTTTAAATCTGTCAACTTCTTTTAATAAATTATTGTCAACTTTTATTTTTCTAGGTAAATAATTCATTTCCTGCTTCTCATCAAATTTGAAATTTTCTATAAATGATGAAGGTACTCTAATTAAATTACCATTAGATAAATCTACAAATCCTCCTATAGCATAGCAAATAGCAAGTTCATTATAATTTTCATCATATATTACTGTATTTCTATAACCATAAGCCTCATTACATTCATATACATAAGTTCTTACTATAACTTTATCGCTATACTTTGGAAGTTTATATATATCAACTTGCCTAGATACCAAAAACATACTTACATTATTTTCATTAAAATATTTTGTAAGATCTTCTTCCGAATCTAATTGAAAAAAAGAACAGTCTTGCATAAGATCAAATATTGATGATGTTTTTAAAAGCCCGTCTTTATCAATCTGACTCGTCCCCACAATTGTTTTCATTTCATACATAAATAATACCTTTCTTAAATTTAATTAATATAATTTAAATATTATAATACTAAAATTATAATTGTCAAAGCTATTAAATCATGACAATTTCATATATATAGCACGGTTAGCTGATTTCTTATATAATGAAAATTCTATTATTTAATACATTATTTTATATATAAAAATTTAATCGTGCGTTGATAGTGCTTTAAATTTAAAAAACTCTAGGGTGGGCATCTATAATTCATATTTAAGTTATAAAAATAAATAAAATTATGAACTAAAAATAAATCATTAAATATTAAGGGTGGGGAGTGAAAGTAAAATTTAAAATCTACTTACATACCCCGCCCTTTAGATTCATAGATTTATTTTATATTTGAAATATATTTATCTTTATTAATTTACAAAGAAAAAAGAAAACCCGCCCAAGATTTAGTTAGGCTAAATATTAAATTTACCGCACGATTAGTATTGTTTTATAATAATGAAATTCTAAAAATAAAAAGATTTTTAATTATTATATTTATTCAACGTGCGATTTAGAAATTAAAAAAGAATTTATAAGATTACACCAAGAGTAAGCATTCTCCCAACCTGAACTCCATCACGTCTGTAAGAATAACAAATTTCATCATAAGTATTTATATTAGAAATTTCAATATTATTTTCTAATATACCGCATTGAATCATTTGGTCTTTGATCTCTAAACCATTATCAATATGCCATTTATTGTTAATCATAGCTTTATTTTTGAAATGCACAGCAACCTCATCGCCTACTTCATAATCTTTTTCGGCTATATAAGGCCCTATATAAGCATACATTTTTGAAGGATTAGCATTATACTCTTTTTTCATTAATTCTATAGTCTTTGCTGTAATATTTTGAACAGTTCCTCTCCAGCCTGAATGAATCGCTGCCATAGATTTACTTTCATCGCAATAAAGTATTATAGGAACACAATCAGCTGTTTGAACAATTAAAGGAGTGTTTTGAAGATTAGTTATCAAAGCATCAGTATCTTCAACTAATTTATTTCTGCTTCCAAATAAATGAATATTAGATTCATCTATTTTAACTATATTATCTTTATGAATTTGATGCATAAAGATAGCTTTATTTATATCAAAATTAATATGTTTAAAAAAATCTTTTTCAGTGTTTTCTCTATATTCTAAAGTAATATCATGAGCATTGATATTTCCCTTAGATAGTATAGCTATATATATTTTTTTATTATCATTTTCAAACGGATAAAAAATATTATTCATTCTTCAATCTTCTAATCTCTTCTTCTAACTCTTTTACTTTTATAGTCAATTCTTTAGTTTCGTTTCTAGACTGCTCCATTATATTTTCATATAAAGTAAAAAATTTCTTAGCGTATTCTAATTTCTGCTTCAATTCATTTATCTCTTCTTTATAGATATCTATTTTAGAAGAAAGCAGTTTATTATCTTCCTGCAATTCCAAAATGATCTCTTTGTCAGTATATTCCACTTCTACAAACCCTCTTCTATTTATTTAATATATAATATCTATTATGTACATTATAAATGAATTGTCAAGTAAAATTGAACAATATTATGAAGTAATTAACAAGAGGTTTAAAATGTTTTATACCTCTTGTTAATAAAAATTATATAATTATATATTAGATACTATTATATCACCCATCTCAGAACATCTCACCTGTTTATATAAGTAAGTCATCATATTGTGCTTAGGCATTATATCTGCAGTTCTGTAACCATCATCTATAGCCTTATAAACAGCTTTTTCTACATCTTCAGCCTCTTTTTCCATTTTAAAAGAATATCTAAGCATCATAGCAAGAGAAAGTATTGTTCCTATAGGATTAACTAAATCTTTACCTGCTATATCTGGAGCTGAACCATGTATAGGCTCATATAATCCCACAGATCCGTCAGAAAGACTAGCAGAAGGAGCCATACCAATAGAACCGCTTATAACACTGGCCTCATCAGAAAGTATATCTCCAAACATATTTTCTGTTACTATAACTCCAAATTGTGAAGGATTTGAAGCTATTTGCATAGCGGCATTATCAACATACATATCATTATATTTAACATCACTATATTCTTTAGCTAAATTGTTCATAACTTCACGCCATAATTTAGAAGTATGAAGTACATTAGCCTTATCAACAGAAGTTAAAGGTCTTTTTGAATTTCTAGCTAATTCAAAAGCAACTTTTCCTATTCTATGAATTTCTGTTTCTGTATAAAGCATAAGATCAGTAGCCTGTCTAACTCCATCAACTACTTCAAATTTATGCTCTCCAAAATATACTCCTCCAGTAAGCTCTCTCACCATAATAAAATCAACCATATCTTTACATATAGTTTCTTTAAGAGGAGAAGCATATTCTAAAGACTTTAATATTTTAGTAGGTCTTATATTAGCATATAATCCCATTCCCTTACGAAGTTTTAATAATCCTCTTTCAGGTCTGTTTTCAGGAGCAACATTATCCCATTTAGGTCCTCCTACAGAACCAAGAAGTACTGAATCGGACTTAATACATTTCTCTAAATTTTCATCTGTTAGAGGAACTCCATATTTATCAATAGAACATCCGCCCATATCAACATATTCTAAATTAAATTTGTGAGAATATTTTTCAGCTACTCTATTAAGTACATCAATAGCTTTTTCTACTACTTCAGGACCTACTCCATCACCCTTAATAACAACAATATTCTTTTCCATGATAATTACCCCTTAGAATTTTTTATAGAATTTAAAAGCCCATTAGAATTAATAATATTTTTTATAAACTCAGGAAAAGGCTCTGCTTTATAACTTTCATTTTTAGTAATGTTTTTTATTATACCATTGTCAAAATCTACTTCAACCTCATCGCCGGCATTTATTTTCTTGCTTGCCTCATCGCATTCCAATATAGCAAGTCCTATATTAATTGAATTTCTATAAAATATTCTAGCAAAAGATGATGCTATAACACATGATATTCCAGATTCTTTAATGGCAATAGGAGCATGCTCTCTTGAAGAACCGCATCCGAAATTATCTCCTCCAACCATTATATCACCTGTTTTCACCTTGCTTACAAAATCTTTATCAATATCTTCCATACAATGTGCTGCTAACTCTTTATGATTTGCAGTATTTAAATATCTTGCTGGAATAATAACATCTGTATCAACATTATCACCATATTTATGAACGAAACCTTTAGCTTTCATACTATCTCCCATTAAAATATAATATTAACTTTGTTTTATTTATATAAAAATCTTAATTTACCATTTTATCATTTAGGCTCTGTTATATATCCTGTTATAGCACTATATGCAGCAGTAGCAGGACTAGCCAAATATACTTTTGAAGTTTTATCTCCCATTCTTCCAACAAAGTTTCTATTAGTTGTAGTAACAGCAACTTCATCATGAGCAAGTATTCCCATATATCCGCCCAAACAAGGTCCGCATGTAGGTGTAGATACCGCACAACCTGCATCAATAAATATATCCATATAACCTAATTTGATACATTCTTTATAAACTTTCTGAGTGGCTGGAATAACTATACATCTCACACCCTTAGCTACTTTTTTGCCTTTCAAAATATTAGCAGCTGTTGCCATATCAGATAATCTTCCATTAGTACAAGAACCTATAACCACCTGATCAACTTTTATATTCTTTAATTCTTTAGCTTCTTTTGTATTCTCCGGTAAATGAGGACATGCCACTGTAGGCTCTACCAAAGATAAATCAATATCATACTCTTTTTCATAAACTGCATCATCATCAGCTTTGAAAACAGTGTAATCTCTTTTTACTATATCTTTTAAGTATTCTATTGTTTGATCATCAACTTCAAATATTCCGTTTTTAGCTCCTGCCTCAATAGCCATGTTAGCAATACAAGCTCTATCATCCATAGTAAGAGATGAAACTCCTTCACCTCTAAACTCCATTGACTTATATAATGCTCCGTCAACTCCTATCATACCTATAATATGAAGTATAACATCTTTACCTGATACATTAGGTTTTAATTTTCCTTTAAGATTGAATTTAATGGCAGAAGGAACTTTAAACCAAACCTGTCCTGTAGCCATAGCAGCAGCCATATCAGTACTTCCTACTCCTGTAGAAAAAGCTCCGAAAGCTCCGTAAGTACAAGTATGAGAGTCTGCCCCTATTATAACTTCACCAGGAGCCACTAATCCTTTTTCAGGTAAAAGTGCATGCTCAACTCCCATATCTCCAACATCATAATAATTAGAAATATCATATTTATTAGCAAAATCTCTGCATTGTTTGCATTGCTCTGCAGCTTTGATATCTTTGTTAGGAGCAAAGTGATCCATAACCAAAGCTATTTTTTCTTTATCAAAAACTTTATCAAAACCATACTTTTCAAATTCATTTATAGCAACAGGACTTGTAATATCATTTCCTAAAACTAAATCAGTTTTAACCATGATAAGTTCGCCTGCCTCTACTTTTTCAACGCCCGCATGAGCAGCTAAAATTTTCTGAGTAATAGTCATATTCGTATCCTTAAATTAATTTGCAGATAAAAAACATCAATATTTATACTTATTTTTTAAGTTTTATCATTTTAATAAAAAATGGCTCATAATTATATCATAAAAAAGGGCTTTTACAACTTATTATATGCAAAGCCCTAAAAATATATTATAACTTATTCAATCCATTAACATAAGCTTTCAAACTAGCTTCAATAATATCTGTGCTTACTGCTCTTCCTATAACAGTTTTATCATTAGAAGCTAATCTTACAATAACCTCTCCCAAAGCATCTTCACCTTCAGTAATAGCATTAATACTATAATTAACCAATTTAGCTTTATTAGAAGTAATAGAATCTATAGCACCGAATGCAGCATCAATAGGACCGTTTCCTTTTCCTATTCCCTCAACAATATTCTCCTGATTATCCATAATAGATACAGTAGCCAAAGAAGATATTGAATTACCGTCATTGACAACGAATCCATTTAATGTATAAGTAGGATTTTCCGAATCATTATTACCTATCAATAATGCTTCTATATCTGAATCAGTAACTATTTTTTTCTTATCAGCCAAAGCCTTAAACTCTATAAACTTATCCTCTAAAGACTTATCATCAATATCATAACCTAAAGATTCGATTCTATCTTTAAAAGCATGCTTTCCTGAATGCTTACCTAATACCATTTTATTTTGAGGTATTCCTATATCTTCAACATTCATAATCTCATAAGTAGAACGTTCTTTCAAAACCCCATGTTGGTGAATACCTGCCTCATGAGCGAAAGCATTAGCACCTACTATAGCTTTATTAGGAGCAACTACCATACCTGAAATTGTAGATAATAATTTTGAAATCTTATAAATTCTTTTAGTATTAATATCAGTATAAGCATTATAAAAATCTTTTCTAGTTTTAATGCCCATTACAATTTCTTCCAAACTAGCATTACCAGCACGCTCACCTATACCATTAATAGTACATTCTACCTGAGTAGCTCCAGCCAAAACAGCAGATAAAGAATTAGCAGTGCCAAGTCCTAAGTCATCATGACAATGCACAGATATATCAACATTTTCTATACCTTTCACATTATCTTTTAAATACTTTATCAAATCAGCCATTTCTAATGGAGTAGTATAACCAACAGTATCAGGAATATTTATTGTAGTAGCACCGTTTTCTATTGCAGTAGAATAAGCCTGAGCCAAAAATTCCCTATCACTTCTTGATGCATCTTCAGCAGAAAATTCTATAAACTCAAATTTAGTTTTAGCATAAGAAACAGATTCTTTTATAGTTTCCAATACCTGCTCTCTGGTCATCTCTAGTTTATACTTTAAATGTATATCGCTAGTAGCTATAAATGTATGAAGCATAGGATGTTTTGCCTCAGCAAGTGATTCATAAGCTCTGTCTATATCTTTCTTATTACATCTTGCCAAACTAGCCAATTTAGCATTCTCTACAACTTTACTAACTTCTCTTATAGCATTGAAGTCATCATCTGAACATATAGCAAATCCAGCTTCTATAACATCAACACCTAATTTATCCAATTCAGCTGCCATTTCTAATTTTTCAGCCAAATTCATAGTACAACCAGGAGATTGTTCTCCATCTCTTAAAGTAGTATCAAAAATCTTAATCTTTCTCATTGTTAAAACCCTTATAAAATAAACACCTGTATAATTAAATACTTTTATTGATTTTTGTAATAGAATAAAGTTATATTTTTATTTTGATATATGGGGCTTTGTCCACCGCTCTGCGTGCTATAGGCAAGACCCCCACTTCTTTTGCCGACGCTCTCAAGGCACCTACTCGGTGTTGCCACAGACGAAGCCCGCCTCGCTGTGCGTGCCTTCGGCAGGCGAGAAGCAAAAAGGCAATATTTATATCAAAAAAGCATAGTTAATATTTTTTACTTGCACTTTCGCCACAGGCGTACTTCGTATGGTTCTTTTTGCGGCGGGAAAAAGAACAATAAAAAAATTACAAACTTAAAAATTTTAAATATAGATCTCCAATATTAAAGTATTTAATTATAACAATAGAGTGTGAATAAAAATTACTTTTTAATCCAACTCATCATCTTTCTCAATTCAGCACCGACTTTCTCTAATTTATGCTCGCTTTCTAATTTTTTAGTAGCATTAAATTTAGCTTTGCGGCCTGCACTAAACTCTTGAATAAACTCACTAGCAAAAGTACCGTCTTGTATCTCTCTTAATACTTTTTTCATTTCTTTTCTAGTTTCTTCAGTGATCATTCTTCTTCCAGTTCTGTAATCGCCGTATTCAGCAGTATTTGAAATAGAATATCTCATCATAGCAAATCCGCCTGAATATATTAAATCAACAATCAATTTCATTTCATGTATACATTCAAAATAAGCCATTTCTGGTTCATAACCTGCTTCTACTAAAGTATCGAATCCAGCTTTCATCAATTCAGTAACACCGCCGCATAATACAGCTTGTTCACCGAAAAGGTCAGTTTCAGTTTCTTCTCTAAATGTAGTTTCTAATATACCAGCACGTCCGGCACCTATTCCTGAAGCATAAGCTAAAGCATAATCTTTTGCTCTTCCGCTGAAATCCTGATAAACAGCTATTAAACTAGGTACTCCTCTTCCTTCTAAATACTGACTTCTTACAGTATGTCCAGGTCCTTTTGGTGCTACCATTATAACGTCTATATTTTTAGCAGGAACTACAAATTGGAAATGAATATTAAATCCATGAGCATACATTAATACATTACCTTCTTTCATATGAGGAGCAACTTGAGTATTATATATATCAGCTGAAACCTCATCAGGAACAAGCATCATTACTATATCAGCAAGCTTAGCAGCTTCTTCAACTTCCATTACTTTAAATCCAGCTTCTTCTGCTTTTTTGCAGTTTGCACTGTCTTTTCTAAGTCCTACAATTACATTCATTCCGCTATCTTTTAAGTTCTGAGCATGAGCATGTCCTTGGCTGCCGTATCCCATTATAGCTATAGTTTTACCGTCTAGTAAACCTAGATTACAATCAGCATCATAATATTTTTTTATCATTTTAATTCTCCTTTAACTTATTATTATTTATTAAAATTCAAAATTATTGATTATATTCATATCAGGTACTTCATCGCCTAATTGTATTGAAGTTACTCCTGTTCTTGAAAGCTCTAAAATATTGAAATCTTTCAATGCTTCTAAATAGCCGTCTATTACTGTAACAGAAGCAGTAATTTCAACTATCATGCTTTTTTTCCCTATATCAAGTATAACTCCGCTATGTGCATTAGTTATATCGCAGGCTTTTCTTCTATTGCTGTCATCAATTTCTATTTTTACTAATAATAAATCTCTTATTATACTATTAGTATGATCTATTAAATGAACAGAGTGAACTTCTATAAGTTTATAAGTCTGCTTTATAATATGTGATATTTGTGTATCATCGCCTTCAGTAACTATAGTCATTCTTGATATGCTAGGAACACAAGTTACAGAACAAGTAATGGTTTCTATATTAAAACCTTTTTGGCTGAATAATAAAGTTATTCTATTTAATACACCTGAACTGTTATCTACAAATAAAACTAAAACCCTTCTTTGTTTCTTATCCATTTTTTACTCCTACTATTTTTAATCTACTATTATATCATCTATAGTACCGCCGGCTGGAATCATAGGTAAAACTTTCAAATCTTTATCTATAACACATTCTATCCATACAGGACAATTACATTTCAAAGCCTCTTCAAAAGCTGTTTCAAATTCTTTTATAGTTTCGCATCTGAAACCTTTAGCACCGAAACCTTCAGCAACTTTAACATAATCCATTTTTTTATTTATATCTGTGCTGGAATATCTTTTATCATAAAATATAGTCTGCCATTGCCTAACCATACCTAATGTACTATTATTTAATATTATTGTTATAACAGGAAGATTATATTCAACAGCAGTAGATACTTCATTCAAATTCATATAGAAAGAGCCGTCTCCTGTTATATGTATTACTCTTCTATCCGGCTTGGCAACCTGAACGCCTAAAGCAGCACCATATCCGAATCCCATAGTACCCAAACCGCCGCTTGTTATAAAACTTCTTGGCTTGGTATGTCTTATATATTGAACTGCCCACATTTGATGCTGTCCTACATCTGTAACATAAATAGCTTCATCTTTAGTTTTATCCCCTATTATATCCATAACTTTACTTGGATAAATACCGTCTTTCTTGGTGTTTCTGTCTGAATCTTCTTTAATCTCTTTAGCTCTTAAATCTGCCAAATACTTTACCCATTCATCATCTTCCACTCTTTTTACAAGTTTATTAAATCTATCCAATACATCATTCAAGTCGCCTATTATACTATAATCAACATGAACATTCTTGTTTATTTCGCTCTTATCAATATCTATATGAACCTTTTTAGCAACTCCTCCGAATTTAGAAGTATTCAAAGCAACTCTATCACTGAATCTAGTTCCAACGGCAAGTATCAAGTCTGCTTCATTCATCACCTTATTAGCTGTAGCAGAACCATGCATTCCCAAAAGACCTATATTTAATTTTTCATTATAACCTAATACTCCAGCTCCCATTAATGTATGAACTGAAGGTATATTGGAGTTAATCATAAACTCTCTTAATTTATTGCTTGAATTCTTAGCACCACCTCCGAAATATATAATAGGTCTTTTTGATTCATTTATTAATTTTGCTACTTCTTCTATAGTTTTTTCATCTTCAGCACTTATTTTAACATGCTTAGGAACAAATTTTTCTTTTCTTTCGTATTCTGTTTCTGTAAATGTGAAATTTTTTGGTATATCTATTAAAACAGGCCCTTTTCTTCCTGTATTAGCTATAACAAATGCCTTTCTTATTATATTTGCTAAATCATTAATATCTCTTACAACAAAATTATGTTTAGTAATAGGCATTGTAATACCAGCAATATAAACCTCCTGAAATGAATCTTTACCTATTAAACTTTCAGGTACATTTGCAGTTATAGCAATTAAAGGAACGCTGTCCATATATGCTGTTGCCAATGGTGTTACCAAATTAGTAGCACCTGGTCCGCTTGTAGCAATTACAACTCCAGTTTTTCCGCTTGCTCTTGCATAGCCATCTGCTGCATGACAAGCTCCTGTTTCATCTGTAGGCATTATATGTTTAATTTTATCTCTATATTTATAGATAGCATCATATATAAATAAAGCTGCTCCTCCTGGATAGCCAAATACAGTATCAACATTTTCCTCTATTAGAACTTCCATTATTATATCAGAACCGTTTAACTTCATTAAATAACTCCTTATATTTTATAGCCTTTTTTAATTTTCTTACTAGTATTTCTACTTATAGAAATTTTATTTTTAAATGTATTCAATCAAATAATGTATTTTATAAAAATATAGATTATAATATTACAGGATAATAAGAAGAATTGAGAGGAGAATATTTAAGAAGACAATAGTTTTTGAAGATTTATTTTGTTTGTAAAAATTAGAAGCGGATGCTGTATCATCAAAAACAGCATTCATACCATTAACAGATGATGTATTCATCTTTATTCTCCTTTTAATATTTGCTAGATATTATAATATTTTTGAGTAATATTGCAATACTTAAAATCAATTTTTTCTCAACTTTTATTATTAATAGTAATTGACAATATAAATTATTTTAGTATACTATCAAAACAACTATGTTGCAGGTTTTATGAAGATATTAAAAAATAGATACAAAAATAAAATATTACATATACAAAACAATAAAAGAATAATTGAAAATAGAATAGAAAATAAAAGCGGTATATATAAATTTATAAATTATATACTGCTAATTTTTATTTCTCTTTTTTATTTTCTTCCTGAAATTATTATTCTATCTCTCATATCTGCAGTAATACTATATTCATCTGTTTCACTTTATTCAAAAAAATATATATATTCTTCAATAGAAGAAATACCATATAATGATGTTGCATTGGTATTAGGAACCAGCAAATATATGAATAACGGTCAAATAAATATGTATTTCAAATTCAGAATGGATGCCGCTTATGAATTGTATAAAAGCGGAAAAGTGAAATATATACTTGTAAGCGGAGACAACAGATATAAATCATACAATGAACCTAGACAAATGCGTCTTGATTTAATAAAGTTAGGAGTAAATAAAAAGCATATCTTTTTAGACTTTGCAGGATTTAGAACAAGAGATTCTATCATAAGAGCTAATAAAGTTTTTGAACTTACAAATTTCACTATAGTTTCTCAGCCTTTTCACAATGAAAGAGCAATACTAATAGCAAGACAAAAAAATATTAATGCAATAGCGTATAATGCCAATAATGTTAGAAAACTTTACAGAATAAGACAGTTTCCAAGAGAATTAGGTGCAAGAGCTTTGATGTTTCTTGATATACTATTTAATAAACCGCCAAAATTTTATGGAGATATCATAAAAATAGAAGAAAGAGAAGATGCTATAATAGATAAAAGTAATAAACTCGATAAATCAAAAATCAAAAAATTATAAATATCACAAAAATAAAAACATTTATTTTTAAGGAAACAATATGACATCTAAACTATTAACTGAATTATTGCAGTCATTATCTTTATTATCGGTACTGCTACTTATAGGGGTTTTTTTAAGGGCTAAAATAAAGCTCTTTCAAAAATTATATTTGCCAGCTTCTGTGATAGGAGGATTTATTGGGCTTTTAATATCTCCTGAAATATTAGGTAAATTCTCAAACTATTCAATATCTTTAGAATGGGTAAAAACTTATTCGCTTCTTCCCGGTATATTATCAATACCTATATTTGCTGCTATTCCTTTGGGTATGTTCTTAAACGAAACAAAAAGTATAAAATCACTTTACCCTACAAAAGTTTTAATAGCATTCGGTATATTTCAATGTGCAAGTATGTTTCAGTCTGCTATAGGATATACCACTAATATACTATTTACAAAAATAAATCCTGATATAAATATGTATAGAACTTTCGGTTATGAACTTTCAGCCGGATTTGCCGGAGGCCATGGACTTGCTGCTGCTACAGGAAAATTACTTGAAGGTTTTGGTATACCTCAATGGGAAATAGCTCAGGGAGTTGCTCTCACTACTGCCACAATAGGACTTGTAGGCGGAATGATATTTGGAATCATATTTATTAATATTGCTGTAAGAAAAAATAAAACAAATGTCATAAAAAGAATAGTTAATGAAAATTATGATAATCAGAATATAAACAAAATAGATAGAAACATGGAAGTTGGATACAACAATGATATAAGCAAGCAGGCTAGTTTGGGAAGAGAAACTTTTTTGAGCAGCTCTATAGAAACTATAACTTTTCATTTGGCTGTAATATTTGCCGTATGCGGAATTGCTTTTATAGTTTTGAACTTCATTAAAAAGTTAAAAGTACCTGGATTAGATGTTCTTCCTGTTTGGACTTATTCTATGATTATAATGTTTGCTTTAAATATGATAATAAAAAAATTAAAATTATCTTGGATGGTAGATGCTAAGGTAAAAGCAAAAATAATAGGTACATTAAGCGACTTTGCTATAGTATCAGCAATAACAAGTCTTCCAATAAAAGCAATAATACATTATATAGCACCTATAATAGTTATGTGCATTGCTGGTTTTGTATTTACTTATTTGATAGTATTTATATTTAATAATATGCTATTTAAAGATGATTATGCTTTTGAAAGAGCTATAATTTCATGGGGTACTTTGACAGGAGTTTTAATAACAGGAATGACTCTTTTAAAAATATGCGATCCTGAATATAAAAGCCCAGCACTTACAGAGTTTTCTCTAGGATTTTCTTTGATGTCCGTTACAGGTTTATTAGTAGTGCCTATACTTAATACAGTTTTGGCTGTAGGTTCAACTTGGGATAATCTTATAACAGCATTAATAACTTCAGCTATTTATTTGATTATAGCATTTGCTGTTTACTTTATTCATAAAAAGTCGGTTAAGCAATAATAAAATAATTAAAAAATTATAAAATAAAAAAAGACGAAACTCAATATTGGGCTTCGTCTTTATTGTTTTTAAGTTATTAAATATTATTCTACTTCTTTAACATAAACTTTGTTCATAGTAGAATTTTCCATAGGGTTGTCATTATGATCTCTTTTTAATGACACTATTTTATCAGCAACATCCATACCGCTAACAACATTTCCCCAAACTGTATACTGTCCATCCAAATGAGGAGCATCAGCTACACAGATAAAGAACTGAGAACCGGCACTGTCTGGATGCTGACTTCTAGCCATAGAACATATACCTCTTTTATGAGGCTTATCGCTAAATTCAGCAGGGATATTGAATCCCGGACCACCTGTACCATGCAAATGTCTTTTTGTTGCATCTTTACTTACAGGGTCTCCGCCTTGTATCATAAATCTAGGTATTACTCTATGAAATCTTATTCCATCATAAAAACCTTCATTAGCAAGCTTTTTTATAGCTTCAACATGTTTAGGTGCTATTTCAGGATAGAATTCTATTTCTATAGTACCATAATCTGTTTCAATAAATAAATGTTCTCTCATTTTAATTTCCTATTTTTCCTTTATAAAAAATAAATTAATTAACTGTTTTTACATAAACTCTATTCATTTTAGCAGGCTCTAAAGGATTATCATTAGCATCTCTTTTTAATGACACTATTTTATCAGCAACATCCATACCGCTAACAACTTCTCCCCATACTGTATATTGTCCGTCTAAGAAAGGACTATCAGCTACACAGATAAAGAACTGAGAACCAGCACTATTTATGCTTGCACCTCTAGCCATAGAACATATACCTCTTTTATGAGAAACATCATTGAACTCTGCCGGTATAACGAAATTAGGTCCGCCTGTACCATGTAAAGATCTGTTAGGCTGTTTGCTTAAAGGATCTCCGCCTTGAATCATAAAACCAGGTATAACTCTGTGAAATAATGTTCCATTATAAAAACCTTCATTAGCAAGTTTTTTTATAGCTTCAACATGTTTTGGTGCTTTTTCAGGAAAGAAAGCTATTTCTATAGTACCAAAATTTGTTTCTATAAACAAATGCTCTTTTGAAGCCTTCGGCTTTTGTGCTATAAGTACAGTTCCGAATATAATCACACCCAACAATGAAATAATAATTATTTTTAATTTTTTACCCAAAATATCTACCTCTTAATTATAATTAACTTCAATAATATTCGTAATTATTTTTTATAAATTAAATTTATATAAATTTTTATTATTGATTTCCTTCTTCTGCTGCTGTATCATCAGTAACTGTTGTATCATCAACCATTTCTGCATTTTCGTCAGTAACTGTTGTATCATCTTCAGTCATTTCTGCATTTTCATCAGTAGCTGCTGTATCTTCAGTCATTTCTGCATTTTCATCAGTAGCTGCTGTATCTTCAGTCATTTCTGTATTTTCATCAGCAGTGTCAGTTTGTTCATCTATAACAGTTTCTTCTGTCTGCTCTGCTTGTGCTTCCATAGCTTCTTCATCTTCTATAATTATATTACCTTCTATTTGATTAGTAGAGAAAGTAGTTATATTTCCATAGGTTTGATTAGTATCATAAGTTCCTTGTCTTGTTTCACCTTTAAGACTAGGTATAACTAATCTTTGACCAGATCTTATAACATTAGGATCTTTTATAGTATCTTTATTAGCTTCATATATTTTTCTCCATAAATTACCATTGCCATAAATAAAATCATAAGAAGCTATACGCCATAAAGAATCTGTATTAGCTCTTCTAGACTGAACTATATAATACTGAGGGAATACTGTTCCATCTGATACAACTACTACTTGTTCTTCTTCAGGAGAAACTATATCTCCAGATGTACTTTCCATTGAATTAACTAAGCTGATAACATTTTTAGAATGCATTAAAGAATCTGTATAATTATTAGCTATCAAAGTTTCACCTGCTGAAGATAATGATTTTAAAGCTTCAGTATACAAGTTAGGTTTGCTATTATTATAGCCGTCTTGTTTAGCTTTATCCATAGAATCCTGAGCTTTAGCATAAGCTAATGGAGCTTCTAACATATCAAGCATATTCATAGCTTCTCTTGATTTTGTCAAAGAGTTAGTATAATCTCCGCTGCTTAATGCATTTTTAGATTCATCTCTTAAATTTGTTATTTGTGTATCATTATTATCACCATTAGTTAATACTGATTCACTTATTAAATATTCTCTTCTTAAATCTATAGCAAGAACATTGTAGCCTAATTCAGATTTTTCAGCTGATTTATTATATTCAAGCATAGTATTAGTATAATCAGTGCTGTTAGTTGATGCTTCAAGCATACTATGTGCAGAATTAAGATCAGTAACAGATTCTTCATATAAAGAAGTTGTCAATTCATTAGTATCACCGCCAACTCCTTTAAAAAGACTCAATTTTCTTTCTGCATCTCTTTGACTATTCAAAACATATTCATAAACACCATATCTTAATATGATCTTATCAGAATATTCTTTACTTTGTTTTGAATACTCTATACTTTGATTATAATCTCCTACACTATGAGCATCTATAGCCATTTCTCTATATCTTTGTGCTAATTTATAATCATCGCTTTCCTTTATACTAGCGGGCAAATCTGCTGGTAATTCAGGAGGTAAAACTAACTCATTTGTTTCCTGTGCATACAAAAAACAAGAAAATATTAATAAGATAAATAAAAATAATCCCTTTTTCATATTTTTTCTCCATTAATCTTTTTTATAAATTAAAGTAAAATTATTTACTTAGAATATGATCTTTCTAATTCTTCAACCTGCCTAATTTTATCTTCAGCTTCTTTTATTCCTCTTGTACTTTCATCATATCTTATTTTAGTTGTGAAATAGGCTTTATGATGATATTTCTTAGCATTTAAAAAACAACTTACGGCTTCTTCATAATTGTTAGTACTTAAAGCTGACAATGCATTTATATAATTAAGTTCTGCAAATTCATAATTTTCTTTATCTACTCTATATGCTTTTACCTCTTTAGAATACACTCTTTCTAAAGATATTTCATTTTTTAAAACTTCAGCATACTGAGGTAATCCGTCATTTAATACTGTTTGATATGAATTTGATGCAGTTGTAAGAAGCTCTTTTACTTTTGCTGAATCTTTATTTTCATCTATAAGGATCATAGCTTCTGAATAATTTGCTTCTGCTATATCAAATTGTTCTTGAGAATAGTTTTTCAAATCATATTTTATAGCTTTATCTCTCAAAGTAGTTGCATCTTTATATTCTTTTAAAGGCATACTTTCTGAACATGATACAACAATAATCAAACAAAATACTAGTGGCATAAAAATATATTTCTTTAATTTCATAATCACTCCAAATATTTTATCTAAAAAACAGAAATATACATTTATATTATACTACTAAACATAAAAGTCAATAGTATATTAAAAATTTAAAATAAAAAAGCAAGATAATATGAAATATTATCTTGCTCTAATAATATAGATAGTGTTAATTAATTAGCATTTTCACTTGCTACTTCTACATTACCTTTGAAAGTATAAATCAAATTAGTACCTGAAGTTGTAGTAATAGTTAATACATCGCCATCTAAAGAGATAGTATCAGCACCATTTAATATTTGTAAATATTCTGTTTCTACAGCCATATCTTCTTCTGGTCCCATCATTTTAGTAGAAGCTAAAGCATTTAATTTTAATTTGTTACCGTCTAATGAGAACTCAGTAAAATAGTTATTAACAGCTGATTTTCCGCCTAACATATTAGTATCAGAAAAAGCTATAGTAACTTCTTTACCTTCATACATATTAGTAAGAGAATACTCTTTTCCTAATAAATCATCAACTGTAATTACTGTAGCAGTAGCTGCTGGAGCTTCTATAGCGGTAGTTGTGTTTTCTGCAGTAGTATTAGAAGTATTACCGCCGCATGATACTGCAAATAGTGTTCCCATAACAATAAGAACTAATGACAATATTTTTCTCATGTTTTCTTTTTTCCTTTACAAAATTTTTTTAAATTTGCAAAGCATTATATTATGATTAAAATTTATTATCAATGTTACATATAGTAATTTTAATAAAAATTGATATTTTTTTTACATTTTATAATTAAAACTTTAAAATTATTTACCGCCTGCAGCTCTTAAAAGGCTAACTACATTTTTATGATTCTCTTCTGAAGCATAACTCAAAGCTGTTTTATCTTTTCTATCTTTAACATTAACTTTAGCGCCTGCATCAATTAAAAGCCTTACAACATTAATATGTCCATTTTCTGATGCTTTACTTATTGCTGTTCTGCCATCTTTGTTTTGAAGATTTAAACTGCATCTATACTGAACCAATAATTCAATAATTTTTAGATGTCCATTTTCAGAAGCTTTTATTAAGGCATTATCTCCTTTAGAATCCTGCTCGTTTATATTTGCACCGCCTCTAAGAAGTTCTCTTACTTTTTTTATATCCCCATTTTCTGCTGCATTTACTAAATCTACATTACTTTTAGGAAATGCACTATTACAAATAAATAATGATAGAATTATAAAAAATAAAAATATTTTATTATTTAATTTCATAAAAAACTCCTATGTTAAAAAATAAGAAAAATACATTTAGATAAAAATATCATAATTATTAAATCGTCATTTTTTTATTTTTACACAAATATTTTTTAAAAAAATTAAATAATTTTACATAACAATTTAATGATTAAATTCAATATAATAAATAAAATTAATTATAACTACTTTTTCAATATAGAAACAATATCTTTATGCCCTCTCTCTGAAGCATAGTCTAAAGCAGTTTTTCCATATTTATCTTTAATGCTTTTATCCGCTCCGGCATTCACTAGCATAAGAACTATTTCTGTATGACCTTTATATGAAGCTCTGCTCAAAGCTGTTCTATTTCTAACATTTGATGCATTCAAATTGACTTTCTTTTCTATCAAGACTTTAACAACTTCAGCAAGTCCCTCTTCTGCAGCCTCTATCAAAGGAGTTTCTCCCATCCTATCTTTAGTATTAATATCAGCTCCTGAATTTATGAGTGCTATTGCTGTTTTAGTATCTCTTTTTTCCAATGCATCCATTAAAGGTGTTCTTTTCTGCTGAGAAAATAAAGATGCAATAATTATAATCAATAAAAATATAATTTTCTTCATATATACTATCTTCCTTACAAAACAAAATAAAATAAATACATTAATTTTATTTTGCACCTGACGCTTTTAATATTTTTACTATATTCTGATGCCCTCTTTGACTAGCATAACTTAATGCTGTTTTTCCATATTTATCCTTCATATTAATATTTGATCCTGCTTCTACAAGCATAGAAACTATTTCAGCATGTCCTTTGCTTGATGCTCTCATTAGAGCTGTTCTCTTATTATTATTAACATCATTCAAATTAACTTTTTTACTTATGAATAATTTAACTACCTCAGGAAGTCCCTCTTCTGCAGCCTCTATTAATGGAGTTTCTCCTCGTCTATCTCTTGTATTAAGATCAACTCCGGAGTTTATTAACTCTATAGCTCTTTTAGTATCTTTTCTCTCCAAAACCTCCATTAATGGTGTCATCTTCATTTGAGCAAAAACACTGATGCTAATTATAAAAATTAAAAATAAAAATTTTTTTCATAAATATATCTCCTTAATTAAATATGTTAACTTTATTTTGCACCTGCAGATTTTAATATTTTTACTATATTCTGATGTCCTCTTTGATTGGCATAAGTTAATGCAGTTCTTCCTCTATTATCCTTAATATTCAAATCCGCCCCTGCTTCTATAAGTACCTTTACTATATTGGCATAACCTTTAGAAGAAGCTCTCATCAATGCTGTTCTTGCCAATTTACTTTTGAGATTCAGATTTACTTTATTTTCTATCAGTAATTTTACTATCTCTATATGTCCACCTTCTGATGCTTCTATTAAGGCATTTTCGCCTACTCTATCCTGCTGATTTATGTTAGCTCCGCTATTGATTAATTCTTTAACTTTGTTAATATCTCCTCTGCCTGCTGCATCAATAATTGCTATATTACTTTTTGAAAATGCATTCAGACAAAATATTAATAACAAAACAAATGAAAATATTAATATTTTATAATTAAAATTTTCCATAAAAAATCTCCGTATAATATGGAATATATATATCATAAAAATAGTATAATAAATATAATAGATATTGTCAATTTTTTGTAAATAAAATTTATTTAAATTTTACACTTTATGTATTATATAAGATTTATGTAAACTAAATTTATACATAAAATGAATTTTATAATAAGTTTTTTATTATTCATTACTGATTGTAAAGAAAGCAAATATAGTAAACATAATATTTAAATATTTTTTTATAAAAGAATATAATTTGAAATATATATATATAAATTAACTTAATAATTTTATTGATTAGTGATTTTATAATTATTTCTTATTTTAACATTCATCTTTTTATTATTGCTAGTGATAAACTCTCCGATTATTATATGACAATTTTATTTGTATTATTCATAATCATAAATTAATTTATAATTTACTAATCAGTTATCAGCTGCTCGTTTATCACTTTAAACTACTTCTTATTTTTGGAGTTCATTTCTTTATTATCCAATCCATTATGAATAATATTATTATTATAGTTCCTATAATACCAGTAACTATTCTGACTCCGCTCTCCCCAAACATTTCATATATAAACATCATAAATCTTGAACCGACAGGTTCCAAAAGCCAATTCCATTTAAAAATCGCAGCCAAAAGAAATAAAAGTCCTACTAATATTCCAAATAAATGATGATTTTTTTTATATAACTTATTAAACTCTCCATGATTAATAATTATATTATATTTTTAATATAAAAGCAAAATTATTTGAGTTTTTATAACGCACGGTAAGTAAAACATATATATGATTATAATTGCAATTATAATCAATATACTTAATAATATAATAATATTATGCGTGCGGTCAGAAATCAATAAATTTAAATAAAACTTGGGTGGGCAGCTAAAAAATCTAATTAAAATAATAAGCAAATACAAATCAAAAATTACAAAATAAATTTTTAAGCCTAAAGGGTGGATATGAAAATAATTTTTAAAATTTAATTACACTTGCCAAGCCTTTAAGATTTATTACTATAATTTGAATTTCTATTGTATTAATTAATTTTAAAAACATAATCAGAAATTAAAACGTTTATTAGATTTAAAATATTTTCAACGCACATATAGTGAAATTTTGTAATATAATAAAAATTGGGGATGTCCTGCTAACTAAAAAAACTCTTTTTTTGCTAAATTACACATTAATTTTTAATTGTTTTTCTTGACTTAATTTACTGAATTTCACACTTAAATTTTAACAAATTTAAATTATATAGAACAGCCTCTTATTTTTTAATAAAAACAATTATAAAAATAAATTATTTTTTATTTTTTACATTCATTTTCTTATAATTATTTCTATGCTTTGTGATTTTCTTTAATGCCATTTTTCTATCTTTTTTTATCTCTATAGAACTTTTCTGCAATTCTCTATTTTCATTAAGCAGAGTTATATAGGCATCGTATCTTTCATAAGGTATTTCATCATTTTCAAGAAGTTCCAATATATAACAATCTGGCTCATGTTGATGCGTACAATCTTTAAACTTACATTTTTTAGCGTACTCTTCCAAATCTTCAAAAGTTTTCTTTATACCTTTATCATCTTCCCATAAACCAAGATTTCTTAAACCCGGAGTATCTATAACTACACCTCCGCTGTCCAATACTAAAAGCTCTCTATGTGTTGTAGTATGCATTCCTTTAAAATCGTATTCTCTTACTTCCTGAGTTTTCATCTTCTCATCTTTTAAAAGATAATTAATAATAGTGGATTTACCAGCACCGGATGCACCTATAAAAACTGATGAAGTATCTTTCTTAATATATTTTAAAAATGTATCTGCATTCTTTCCAGTTTTTGAACTGTAGGCAAATGCTATTTCATTAGGATAAGTTTCTTTTATAGCTGCTAATAATTCTTTATATTCTGCATCTTCATACAAATCTATTTTACTAATTGCAATTATTGGTTTAATTCCTGAAGTATGAACAACTGACAAATATCTTGCTATGGCTGACATCGGCATTTCATTATCAATACCAACTATAATAAAAGCATAATCAATATTGCTTACTATAGCCTGGATATCATTTTTTTTAACATTAGCTTTTCTGTATAAAATATTTTTTCTAGTGAGTATAGTATCAATAAAAGCATTATTATCCGACTTTTTCATTAATACCCAATCGCCAACTACTGGAAGTTCGCTTTGTATTTCAGAATTATATCTTATCTTTCCTTTGATTCTTGCTAAAAACTCACCCTCATCAGAAAATAAAGTATAATATCTTTTATTAATCCTTATCACTCTTGCTGGTACAAGTTCTTCATTATTAATTTCTTCTAAAGAATTAACATTTAAACTTTTAAGTGCCAATTTCTCAAAATATTCATCAAAGCCAATATCTTTTATTTTCAATATTTTTTATCCCCAAAATTTAATATTACTATTATATAATACTAAATATAAAAATATTTGTCAATTTAATTGTTAGTTACTACTGAATTAGTTTCTAAATTTTTATTTATTTTTTCTATTATTGTAGTGTTTGGAACAATATTAAACAAAAAATTTTTTAAATCTCTTTCAACAGTTTCAAAAACTACTATATCAGGTTTATCATTTATAATATCATCGTTATTATTTATATGATTCCTATGTATAATAAAAGATTTATAAAAATATGAAGCCATATAATCATACATAGCAATTAAAAATGAATCCCTAATAAACAAAATATTTTTATTTCTATTATTATCAGAAATTGTTACAGAATTAAAATGCTTATCTCCTTTCAAGATAGAATAATTTTTTATATTGTAATTACTAATCATATAAGTATTATCGTCTGAAAACAATTTAACAGAATTTGCCATTATCGCTAAATCCCCAGAAATTTTACCTGAATTTAAAATCATTAAATTACTTAATGGAATAACATTAATATTTATTTTTTTCATAAATTCAGAATATCCTATATAACCTCCCAAATTATTCCAATGTGTATCATATTTATAATATAGTTGATATTTATCTTTATATTTTATTAACTCTTCTTTAGGATACACTATTTTAATATCAGTATTTTCCATATATTTAATAAACTGATCTGTAGAAGTTAATGTTCTCTTCCTTTTAATATAATTAGGCATATATTCAGAATAAATTATCTCCTTATCAGGACATATCATTAATATAAAATCTATATTGCTTTTCTTTAATTCATTTCTAAAATTCAATAAATTGTTTTTTACTAAATCTAATTCTTCATCTGTATAATAGCTACAGTCTAAACCAATATATTTATTAATAGCATTAAAATGATAATCTTTAAATAATAACCAGTTATCCTTACCCAATATTACTCTATCTGAAATAATATTTTGGAATATTTTTATATCGATAATATTCTTTAACTGTATTAATTCATTCCTAAAAGGAATATAATCATAAAAATAGTTTTCATATAGTTTAGGATATGTATCTAAGTTATTTATATCTATGATTGGTTTTGAAGAGAGAACTCTATTTTCATAATTTGTATGGTCAAATTTATCATAAAATATTTTATATATAATATTTGGCATTATCAAAAAACATAGAAATATTATTAATGTATATAGATATCTATTCCTAAATAATTTGATATGATAAATTAATGAAATAAAATCTAAAATTATAAAACGAAATTTATAAATTAAAACTAATAATAAAGATATTAATAATATAATAATTACAAAAATAGTATATTTAACTCGTAATATATATTTTATATTATCTATTTTTTCATCTTCTAATTTATTATAACTAACTAAAGTACCAAAAGGAGTACCATCATCCTCATTCATTTTTATTTCTTTTATATAATTAGGCAAACTATTAATATTTAAATAAACTCCATATATATCACTGTTTCTAAATACCTTACTATAATAGTTTATTCTAAAATTATAAACATAGTTTGTAAGCATATTATTTGTAAATATATATTCTTTAATATCATTTATTTCTAAATCATTAGTATACAAAGAATTATTTTTTAATGTTTCTTCTACATTCAATGAAATATCAGATAAATATCCTATCCTTTCAAACCTACCTAATATAAAAAGTATAAAAAATACTGCTAAAATTATACATATAATAAACAAATTAATTTTGATCAATTTCTTTTTCATAAACTACTCTTTTAAAATCTAAAGTAAATAAATGGATTGTAAGTGCCATTAACTAAATACATAATACAAATGAATAAAAGTATGAATTGAATTATGCTCTCTAATACATAAACTCTGCTTGAAAATACAGCTTTTTTAATTTTTGGAAATAAGTTTTGAAATAATCCGCAAAATAATATACCAAATATAAAACATACTTGTGTCTGAGGATAAAAGAAATATCTAATTGTAAAAATACTTTCTTTATAACTAAACATTAATTTATATAAATCTAAAGCATGATTTAAATCATTAGCTCTAAATAATACCCAGCCAAGTACAAATACCAATATTACATATATATGATTTATAAATATAAACTTATTTTTCTCTAACAATTTACATAAAAATATACGCTCTATTATTAAAAACAATCCATGCCATAAGCCCCAAAGAATAAAATTAAAACTAGCCCCATGCCATAAACCTGTAGCAAAAAATACAATAAATAGATTTAAATAAGTAAAATACTTTCCCTTTCTATTTCCGCCTAAAGGTATATATAAATATTCCTTAAACCAAGTTGATAAAGATATATGCCATCTTCTCCAAAACTCCTGCACTGACTTTGATATGTATGGATAATTGAAATTCTCTAAAAATTTAAAACCAAACATATGACCTAAACCTATAGCCATATCTGAATAACCTGAAAAATCATAGTATATTTGAAGTGTATAAAGAATAGCTGCTATCCATGCTAAAGCTGTACCTATATCACCTATAGACTGCTTTAATATTTCATCACAAGATAAAGCAAACATATTAGCTAGTATCACTTTCTTTGACAGTCCGTAAATGAACCTTTTTATTCCATAGCTGATATTTTCTAAAGTTTCTGTTCTATTTATTATTTGAGTATCTATATCATGATACTTCACTATAGGACCTGCTATCAATTGCGGAAAAAATGATATATATAATGCCAAATTTATAATATTTTTCTGTGCTTTATTATGCTCTCTATAAACATCTATAACATAAGATAAAGCCTGAAAAGTATAAAATGATATACCTATTGGAAGAACTATGTTTTTTAATGAAATTACTTCTTTGCCTGATATTGAATTAATTATTGATATTGCAAAATCGGTATATTTAAAATAGCCTAATATTGATAAGTTAACTATTACACATAAGGCTAGATATATTTTCTTTTTTAATTTATCATTTTTTTCTATTGAGTTATCTATCAATAAAGCAAAAATATAATTAATGATTATAGAAGAAAACATTATTAATGTATAACTAACTCCTCCCCATGCATAAAATATAATGCTAGCTATTAACAATAATACATTTCTAAATTTTTTATCGATGATATAATAAAAACAGAATACTAAAGGCAGAAAAAGCCATAAAAAAATCATAGAGCTAAATAACATAATAACTCCATGACTATAAATTTTTTATTTAAAAATATTTTTTTATTGGAAGTGAAAAAATGTAATGAACTATTTAGTGCGGTGCGGTGCGGTGCGGTGCGGTGCGGTGCGGTGCGGTGCGGTGCGGTGCGGTGCGGTGCGGTGCGGTTACCTGCATTATAACATTCTCCTAATTTTAGTTATTAGTAATTTTTAGAATAATATTATATTTTTTATTTAAAGTCAAACATAAAAATATTTGTCAATTTTATTATTATGCTAAATAAAAAAAGATTTATTATATAAAAACTATTCAATAAAAAATTATTTGTATTATAATATTAAAATAACTTTACGGATATTTAATATGGTTAATTTACTCCTTGCTATTATATATTTATCTTTTATAAGTTTAGGACTTCCGGATGCACTTCTTGGTTCAGCTTGGCCTACTATTCATAAAGAATTGAATGTGCCAATTTCCTATGCTGGTATAATATCAATTATCATATCAGCAGGCACTATAATTTCTAGTTTGCAAAGCGACAGACTTACTAAAAAATTTGGTACTGGAAAAATAACTGCATTCAGTGTAGCAATGACGGCTATAGCACTTTTTGGATTTTCTATTACTCATTCATATTTATTTCTTTGCGTTTGGGCTATACCTTATGGATTAGGTGCAGGAAGTGTAGATGCTTCTTTAAATAATTATGTAGCACTTCATTATGAAAGCAAACATATGAGCTGGCTTCATTGTATGTGGGGAATAGGTGCAACAATTGGACCATATATAATGGGATACGCTATTACTAATAATAATTGGAATGCAGGTTACAGATATATATCAATAATTCAGATTGTACTCACTGCTATTTTATTTTTGAGCCTTCCTTTATGGAAGAAAAATGATGAAGAAAATAAAGAAAAAATAAGTACAAAAGTTTTAAGCTTAAAAGAAATAATAAAAATACCTGGTGCAAGAGAAATTATGATATGCTTTTTTTGTTATTGTGCACTTGAAGCTACAACAGGATTATGGGCAAGCAGTTATTTAAATATATACAAAGGAGTGGATATAAAAACTGCGGCTTCATTTGGAAGTTTATTTTATATAGGAATTACTGTTGGAAGAGCTATATCTGGATTTATAACAATGAAATTAAACGATAATCAAATGATAATTTTAGGCGAGTCATTAATTTTGATAGGCATAATATTAATGATTATTCCTGCTGTAAATATTGTATCTTTAATAGGTTTTATAATTATAGGTTTAGGCTGTGCTCCTATATATCCTTCAATAATACATTCAACTCCAAGTAATTTTGGTGCAGAAAATTCTCAGGCTATAATAGGAGTACAAATGGCTAGTGCTTATATAGGTACTCTTGCAATGCCTCCTCTATTCGGTTACATTGCAAATCATATATCAATATCATTACTTCCTTTTTATTTGATATTGATTTTAGTACTTATGTTTATTATGCATAAATTGATGATAAGAAAGACTATAAAAAATAAATAAAAAATAGATGCATGAATAATAATCATGCATCTATATAAAATATATACCTAAACAACTATATTTTGTCAGAAATAATTTTTTTTAATTTGAAAATCTGCAGGGCTTTGCCCACCGCTCTACGTGCTTACGCAGCACCCCACTTCTTTTGCGATTGAAGGAAGTACCTGCGACTGAAGAGAGTATCTTCAGGTATGGTATTGCCACAAGCTAAGCCCACCTGCGGTGTGCGGCTGGAAAAAGTTGAATAAAAAATTGAAAAACTTAAAAATTTTCAGTATCATTATAAATAATTAATGTCCGCAACCGCAGTCAGTAACTTTTATATCGCAAGTTTTAGTATCTATATTAACAGCCTCTTCTTTTTCACCTAAAGGATAAAGAAGTCTTAATGCATTTAATACTACTATCATAGTAACACCTGTATCAGCAAAAATAGCAAGCCACATAGATGCAAGTCCTAAAGCCCCTAATATAATAGCAGCAAATTTTATTAATAATGCTAGAAGAATATTTTGCAAAACTACTATATGATTTTTCTTAGCTAGCTTTATAGCAAGAGCAACTTTAGAAGGCTTATCGTCCATAATTACAACATCAGCATTTTCTATAGCAGCATCAGAACCAAGTCCTCCCATAGCAATACCAATATCTGCACGTGCCAAAGAAGGAGCATCATTTATACCATCGCCTACGAATATTGAAGCCTTTGAATCTTTCATCATTTCTTCTAATACAGTTACTTTATCTTCAGGCAAACAGCCCCCTTTGAATGATTGTATATTCATCTCTTTTGCAAATGCTTCTACTCTGTCAACATTATCGCCGCTTATCAAGGCAGTTTTTATATTCATTGAATTCAATAAATCAATAGCGTCTTTAGTATCATCTTTCACGCTATCATCAATAAAGAATCCGCCGGCATATTTTGAATCTATCGAAATATGAACATTGATATTTTTTTTAATTTCTGATATTTCAACATTATTTTGTTTTAATAAATCAAGTCCTCCAATCAATATATTTTTATTTTCAACTATTGATGAAGCACCTTTTCCACTTATATCTTTATGACTTGAAATTAAACTATCATTTATAATGCCGTTATGATGATTTTTATAATGCTCAACTATTGATACTGCAATCGGATGAGAAGAACCTGTTTCAGCATAAGCAGCATATTTTAATAAAGTTTCATTATCATATAAACCTGTATTATGTATATCTCTTATAGAAAACTCTCCTTTTGTAAGAGTTCCTGTTTTATCAAAAATAACTTTATCAGCTTTGGCAAGCAAATCCAAAAATACTCCGCCTTTAACCATTATTCCGAATTTAGATGCTCTTCCTATAGAAGCAAAATATGTTAATGGAATTCCAACCATAAAAGCACAAGGACAAGATACAACTAATAGAGTCAAAGAACGTTTAAACCAATTATCAAAAACTTCTGTACCATATATTATAGTAGGTATTACAGTAAGGAAAATTGCACCGAATACCACTATAGGAGTGTAGATACCTGCAAATCTGCTTATAAACTGCTCAATATTAGCTTTTCTATTCTGTGAATCCTGAACTAATTTTAATATTTTAGCTATAGAAGATTCTCCGTAAGCTCTTATAACTTTTGCCTTTATAGTGTTATCTCCGTTTATAGTTCCTGCTAAAATTTCATCATTAACTTTAACACTTCTAGGCATACTCTCACCTGTTAAAGCCTTAGTATCAATCCAGCTTTCTCCTTCATATATAATAGAATCAAGAGGCACTTTCTCAAATGGATTTATTATTATACTATCATTAATATGTACTTCGGATATATCAACTTTTTCAACATTTCCATTCTCTCTTATAATATTTGCAGAATCAGGTCTTATTGCCATCAATGCAGCTATTGTACGCTTAGATTTATCAACTGCCATATCTTCAAAGTACTCTCCTACTCTATAAAACATTAGTACGGCTAATGCTTCAGGAAGCTCATGAAGTATAATAGCTCCCACTGTAGCAATACTCATAAGGAAACTTTCACGCATGAACTTTCCTTTAATGAAATCCAAAGCAGCATTTTTAAATACATCTCTTCCTAAAATAAAATATGGGATAAAGAAAATAATATATTCTATAGCACCATGTATATTTTTATGCAAAGTGTATAATAATATTAATACTATAAGTCCTAAAAAAATTTCTAATAAAAATAAAAGTCTTTCTTTATTCTTTAACATGTTCATACCCCCAAGTATAAATTTTTTCTATATGCTCATCATCTAATCTATAAAAAACATGAAGTCCTACTTTTCTCTTCTTTACTACCCTAGCCTGCCAAAGCATCTTTAAATGCTGCGATATAGAAGGCTGCTTCATATCAAGTAAAGAAGATAATTCATGCACGCATAATTCCTTCTCACTCAGGGCAGATATTATCTTTAATCTTGTAGGATCAGAAAATACAGAAAAAAATCCTGCTAAAAGTGAAAACTCTTCATCATTTGGAAGTTTTGGTATTAATGATGATATATTTGAATCTTTTGTGCTTATCTCACAATCATCATCATTATTTAAATATTCTTCATCAGAAGCTTCGATATCTTTTTTTATATTCTTTTTCATATTGCCTCGTATTTATATAAGTATATTATAATATAATAATATACTTATATAATAATTAAGTCAATGATAAAATACAATTTTTTTTAATTTTACTCAAATTTAAAAAAATACTATGTAAAGTATAAAGTAAACATTATTTAACAATAGATAATGTTTTTTATTCTTTTACAAATAAATATTACACTTGAACATTTTTTTAATAATTCAATTTACAAATTCAAAACTATAATTTTTTTATTGACTATTTCTAAAAACATATAATCAATAATGATATTTTTATTGTATGGCAATAAATAATTCATATTCAAAAAAAAAATAAAAAAAACGAATAAAAAATAATATTTTTGTAGAAAAAATATTTTATAAGTATTGACATAAAATATAAAGACATCTAGCATTTTAGTATAATTAAGTTAGAAACATTGATAAAAAAATAAGACAATATGCTTGTAAAGTTAGATTACACAAACTAAAAATCAATCTTTACAATAACGATCAAATAATTCTTAATGAATATCATATCAAAAAATATAAATGTTTCTAATATAATTTTTAAAATAAGCATTAACAATAATGTTTATTATAAATTTCAATAAAGGAGTTCAATATATGAACAAAAAACTTTTTACACTATTTTTAGTAATTGCAGCATCAGCAATATTTGCGGTAAGCTGTAACAACAAAACAACAGATCCTGTTAAAGATTCAAACACAGGAACAACAACAGAATCTAAACCAACAGGAGGAGATACTTCAACTCCTAGTACACCTACTACTCCAACACCAGAAGTAAAAAACATAACTGATGATCAAATTGAAACTGCTTTAAAAACTTTTGGAGAATTAAAAATCAATGATGGAGCAGATAAGGCAAATGCTGCTAATGGAAAATATTCTGAAGGAACTTTCACAATTACAGTAGATGCTGCTGCTGCTAATGCAAAAAAAGCAACAACTAAATCATCTGTAGAAGCTAAATTAGCAACTGTAAAATCAGCATTAGATAAAATAGGTGTTACTTGCTCTACTTCTACAGTTACAGTTAAAGATAATACTGCAGATGGTACTTTTGATTTGGATGTAAAAGTGAAAGAAAATTACAAACTTCCAGCAAGTATAAAATCTGATAAAATAACTGTAAAAATTACTGTTACAGGTAAAACTTGGGAAAATTAATTTACAAGCAAAATATGCTTGCCATACAAAAAATTGAATTGAAAAAGGTGTGGATATATTGATAGTCATACCTAAAATACAAGCTAAATATTATTAAATAAATATTTTATTTATCTTTCTAATTAAGAGATTATTAACTGGCGGGGATATAATATCCCTGCCATACAAAAAATTGAATTGATTTCATCATATATTTATATTAAAAAAAGTCAATATAAAAAGTCTAAATTTATTTCATACATAATAGAAAATTATTTAATTTTGATATATAATTTTTAATATTTTTCATTTTTTAACGAATTTTGATTTTTACACAATTTTTACACAAAATCATAAAGTTAACATAATGACTAATAAATAATGGAAAAAAGGAAAACTTTTAATTATGTATATTTTCAAAAAACAGGATAAAGATTTTAGAAACCTCACAAATGAAGAAATAAATTTTCTTAAATCTCAAGGCTGTTCTTCTCAGTCTTGGGAAAAAATATTAATAAAAAATGTAGACTTAAGCAGAATAAAAGATGTTCAATTTCATGGTAAAATAAAAATAAATGCTCTCAATGGAATGGTGAAATATCATAAAAAAGTAAAATTATTAGCTTCAATAAACAGAGCAACTTTAATAAATGTATATATTAATGGAAATGTTTATATAAATAATGTTGGAAGATTTATAGAAAATTATAAAATAGAAAAGGGAGTTATAATAGAAAATGCAGGCTCTATATATATGGAAGGAAAAAGCAGTTTTGGAAATGCCGTTGAAACTTCACCAATTATGGAAGGAAATGGAAGAAGCGTAAAAATATTCTATAGGCTTAATTCTCATATAGCATATTTAGTTGCAATGTATAGACATGAAAAAGTAATGCGTGAAAAAATCAATGCCATGATAGATGAATATGCCAAACAAAAAACAAGAAGATTCGGTAAAATAAAAAAATATGCAAAAATAATCAATGCAAGACTAATCAAAAATTCTTTAATAGATCCTTATGCCACAATAGAGAATACCGATGAAATTAACAATACAACAGTTATAAGTACAAAAGAATGCCCATCATATATAGGAACTTCTGTCATATTAACTGATTCTATAGTTCTTAAAGGTGCTCATATAGTTGATGGTACAGTTATTAAAAAGGCATTCATAGGCGAAGGTGTTAAACTTGGAAGACAATTTTCATGTGAAGACTCTCTTTTATTTGCAAACTGTGAGGGAGAACATGGAGAAATGTTTTCTATATTTGCAGGACCTTATACAGTTACGCATCATAAAGCTACACTTTTAATAGCAAGTCATTTTTCTTTCTTTAATGCTGGAAGCGGAACTAATCAAAGCAATCATATGTACAAATTAGGGCCATATCACCATGGTTTTATGGAAAGAGGATGCAAAACCGGAAGTAATTCATATATATTATGGCCTTCTCATATAGGAGCTTTCTCAACTGTTATAGGTGCTCATTATGATAATGTTGATACTTCTGATTTTCCTTTCTCTTATATAACAGAACATGGATATCATCAAACAAGACTTATACCTGCTTTAAATTTATTCGGAGTAGGTTTATCAAGAGATGAAAACAAATGGAGAGATAGAGACAGAAGAAAAGGAGACAAAAAAGATTTAATAATATTTAATGTATTTAGTCCTTACACTGTATCTAAAATGATTAAATCAGAAAAAATACTAGATGAAATAAAAAAAGAAAGCAACAATAACAATGGAGATTTTTTAACATATAAAAATATGATTATAAAAATATCTTCTTTAGATAAATATTCAAAAAGATACTCCATAGCAATAGATTTATATCTTCATAATAAAATACTTTCATATATAGAGAACTCTAAAAATATTGATGAAATTATAAAAAATCTTCAGTATGATGAGAATAATATTTTTGAAAAATGGGTTGATATAGGCGGACTTATATGTGCAAAACAAAGAATTGATAATATTATAAAAGATTTAGAAAATGATAAAATAAACGATGTAAAATCATTAACTGAAAGATTTGAAGATATATATAACTTATATTCAGAAGATGAAAAATCTTGGGTTATGGATACCGTAAAATCAAGATATAATATCAATACCATTAATAACGAAACTATAAAAAAATTATTAAATAATCATAAATCATTATTAGAAGAAGCATATAATATATTTTATAAAGATGTTGAAAAAGAATATGATGCATCAAAAATGGTAAGTTCAGGTATTGATGATAAAAGTGTTATGGAAAAAGATTTTGAAGCTGTAAGAGGTACTGTTAATGATAACACTTTCGTAATAAAATATAAAAAAGATATGGAAAATAAAATTGAATCTATTAACAATATTATTAATATATTGTAATATAATAGAAAATTATTATTGGAGTCATTATGTTAATATATTCATTATCAATAAAAATAGAAAGAGGTTTTGAAGATATAATTGAGGCTGTTATAGAAAGCGGTAAATTAAATATATTAGGTTTTAATACAGAATTTCCTATAAAAGAAGAAAGTATTTCAATAGTTAATATATACAATGAAAATGAAGAAATATTAAAAAATAATCTAAATATAATAGAAGAAAATATTAAAGGTATAGCTGAATATACTTATAAAATAGAAGAATTAAAATCTGAAGAATATTTAACTTCATATATGGATTTTCTTAAACCTTTTAATATAGGAGATGTTACTATAGTACCGAATTTAAAAGATTTTTATAATGAAGAATGTGATAATCCTCTTTATATAGCAAAGCAGTATGCATTCGGTTCTGGTACACATGAAACCACATCGCTTGCACTTGAAATGATTTATGAATATTCAAATAATAATGATATTGTTTCAAAAAGTATAACTGATATAGGATGCGGAAGCGGTATATTATCATTATTCGCTTATAAATTAGGTGCAAGAAATATTACATCTATAGATATTGATAATGATGCTGTTCATTGCACTCTTGATAATGCAGATTACAACAGTATAAAACTTGATAATGTTATACTTGGAAATGCTAGAGATTTAATCAATATGAATTTGAAATTTGATTTGGTAATAGCTAATATTGAAACTGATATTTTAATAGATATTCTTCCGGATTTAAAAGAATTATTAAAACCGAGTTCTACTTTAATATTATCAGGAATTTTACTAGAGAAAGAATCATATATGATTAATGCCATTAGAGAAAATAAACTCAATACCATTTTAAGAAAAAGAAAAAATGACTGGGTATCAATAATGCTTAATCCATAATAAAAATAATTATATTTAATTATAAGTATATTAAGGAGAATAATATGCAATTAATAGATTTAGTAAAAAATGCAAAAGAAGCTACATATAAATTACAATCATTGAATACAGATATAAAAAATAATGCCCTTCTTGAAATAGCAAAAAAAATTGAAGAAAATAAAGATAAAATATTTGAAGCTAATAAAAAGGATTTAGAATATGCTCAAAAACTTCTTGATGAAAATAAAATTTCAAAATCTATGTTTAACAGATTAAAATTAGATGAAAATAAATTAATAGATGTTGTTTCAGGAATTAGAGATGTTGTAAAACTTGAAGACCCTATTAATAAAGTATTATTAAAAACAGAGCTTGATGACAATTTATTATTAAAAAAAATATCCTGCCCTATTGGTTTAATCGCTGTAATATTTGAGGCTCGTCCTGATGTAATATCTCAAATATCTTCTTTATGTATAAAATCATCTAATGCAGTTATACTTAAAGGAGGAAGCGAAGGAGAAAACACCAATAAAGCAATATACAATATAATAGAAGAAACTCTAAATAATATAAAAGAATTTCCAAAAAACTCTGTTAATTTGGTATTCACTAGAGAGGATATAAAAGAATTATTATCAATGGATAAATATATTGATTTAATAATACCAAGAGGCGGAAACAGTTTAGTACAGTATATAAAATCAAATACAAATATACCTGTATTAGGACATGCTGACGGTATATGTCATTTATATATAGATGAATCTGCCAATCAGGAAAAAGCATTGCAAATATGTTTGGATTCAAAGGCTCAGTATCCAAGTGCATGCAACGCTGTTGAAACTATACTCATAAACAAAAATATAGCTTCAGAATACTTGCCAAAACTTTATGATTTATTCAAAGAAAATGAAATAAAAATGAATGCAGACTCTGAAGTAAAAAAAATATTAACTTCATCAGATATAGGCGAAGTAAAAGAATGGCATTTTGAATATGGAGATAAAGAAGTATCATTAAAAATAGTATCAGACACAGAAGAAGCATACAATCATATTAATAAATATGGTTCTCATCATACAGACTCAATAATATCGGAAAATAAAGACAATATAGAAAAGTTTATGACATTCGTTGATTCTGCTAATGTATACTGCAATGCTTCAACAAGATTTTCAGACGGATTTAGATATGGTTTCGGTGCTGAAGTGGGAATTTCAACAAACAAAACTCATGCAAGAGGTCCTGTAGGATTGGAAGGTTTAACAATATACAAATACAAAATTTTTGGTAACTATCAAATTGTAGATGATTATGTTAACCATAGAGCAAGTTTCAAACATAAAAGAATAAAATAAAATATAAAAATTGTTAGTACCTGCTGGCAGGAGATATTTAACTAACAATTTTTATTAGCTATTATATAAATAATAAAGCTGATAACTATTAAAAGCTATCAGCTTATTTTTGCAGTATTTTCAAATGCTTTGTTTAATATTTTTCATAATAGAAAATCATATTTGGTTTACTTACACAACTAATTTCACATTCATTCTCACTCATAAAATAAAATATAATGCTTCCTACAATCGGTATATTATGTATAATCAATTCATAATAACTTCTTTTATCATATTTATAATAATCCCAATTATCAATATAATGCCTGCTATATGAACCATCAGCATTATAAAAAGTTAATATGCTATCATAAGAAATAGTAAATCTTTCATTATAATTATCTATGTTTCTCCAAGTACCTATTAGATCATAAGGTCTGAATCTTCCTGCATAATCAGAATCAAATAATGATGAACAGCTTATAGAAAACATAGATATTATAGAAAATAAAGCAATAAATATAAAAGTTCTCACAATTTTTTTACTTTTAATCATAAACCCTCCTTGATGTATATCATAATAATAAAAAACAAATTAATACGACATACACTGCCAACCTATAATACAATAGTAAAACATTTTATCAATAATATTTACATAATAAATAATAAAATAGTTATATATAAAACTTGATAAAATGCCTAATTTTGATATAATCAATCTAATTTCATGGAGATTTTAGTTTAAGGATATATTTATGTCTAAAGTTATAGCTATAGTCAATCAAAAAGGCGGAGTAGGAAAAACTACCACAGCCGTTAATTTAAGTGCCAACATAGCAAAAATGGGTCATAAAACACTTCTTATAGATATAGACCCACAGGCAAATGCTTGTTTAGGTATTGGTATAACAAGAGATCAAATGCAAAAAAGCGTATACGATATATTAATAGGACAGGCTAATGCAAATGAAGTTATAATGCCTACATATCAGGAAAATTTATTCTTGATACCGGCAGACTCTGATTTAGTTGGTGCTCAGATAGAACTTGTCAATGAAATAGCTAGAGAATATAAATTAAAAAAGGCTGTAGAAACTGTAAAAAATAACTATGAATATATTATTATAGACTGTCCCCCTACTTTGGGTATATTAACCCTTAATGCATTAACTGCTGCTGATTCTGTTCTTATACCTATACAATGCGAGTTTTATGCTTTAGACGGGGTTGCTGAACTAAATAATACAATAGCACTTGTTAAAGAAAATCTTAACAAAGAATTAAAAATAGAGGGTGTTCTTCTTACAATGTATGATGCTAGAACAAAATTAGCTTCAGATGTAGTAAAAGAAGTTGTAAATTTCTTTAAAGAGAAGACTTATAAAACTATGATACCTAGAAATGTGCGTTTAAGTGAAGCTCCTTCCTATGGAAAAGCTATAGGGGATTATGATAAAGACTGTGTTGGGGCTAGAAGTTATAAAGAATTTGCTAAAGAATTTGTTGAAAAATCTAAATAATTATGATTCTTTATGCGAATAGTTTTTAAATTTGAAAAAGTTGTTAATAAATAATATAATTATGTTAATTAAATAAAATTAAGAGGATATATATGAGTAGAAAAGGCGGACTTGGCGGTCAGGGTTTAAGTGCATTAATAAAATCTACTGACAATGAAATAAGAACAGCAGCCGAAGAGGCAGAAAGAAGAGGAGTATTAGAAATAGATGTTTCTCTTATAGATGTTAATCCGGATCAGCCTAGAAAAGTATTCAATGAAGAGGAAATACAGGGTCTTGCCGAATCTATAAAAGAAAATGGGCTTATAAACCCTATAACTTTAAGAGAAAAAGACGGAAAATATCAAATAATATCCGGAGAAAGAAGATTCAGAGCATTTAAATTCTTAAATAGAGATAAAGTTCCGGCATTAGTATTAGAAAATATAGCTGATTCTAAAATGCTTGAACTTACATTGGTAGAAAATATACAAAGAGCCGACTTAAATGCCATAGAAGTTGCCAGAAGCTATAAAAAATTAATATATGATCTAAACATAAAACATGAAGAATTAGCTAATAGGGTTGGAAAAAGCAGAAGTACAATATCAAATTCCATGCGCATATTAGATTTAAGCGAAAATATACAAAATTTAATATTAGAATCTAAATTAACAGAAGGACATGCCAGAACTATATTATCATTAGATGATGAGAATGAAAGAGAAGAATTTGCTAAAGAAATAATAGAAAAAGGATATTCTGTAAGAGAATGCGAGAGAATAGTAAAAGAAAGAAAAAATAATACAGTAAATGACTCTAATATAAATAATGAAGAAAATAAAGAAAATCAAAATGAAGTAAAAAAAGAAAATAAAAAAGATCCTAATATAAAAAAATTAGAAAATGATTTAGAAAAAATATTCTCTACAAAAGTAAATGTTATAGATAAAAATGGAAAAGAAGGTAAAATAGTAATAGAATATTACAGTTCCGATGATTTATCAAGAATAATGGATATGCTTGAAAAAGTATATGAAAGAGAAACAGGAATAAAACCTACTCTTGAATATTAGGAGCAATTTTGAAAACTGCATTAAAATACATTTTAATTATTACTATAATATCATTAAATCTTTATTCAAGAGAAACCCTGCTTATAGCTACTGTAGATTTGGATCATAGTTTAAGAGCTAATGAACCTTTAAGAAAAGAACTAGTGAAAACAATAAATAGATTTGCTTATATAAAACAAAAAACTTCTATTTCTGTAGACAGAGAAAAGAAAAAATTATTTTCAACAAATGAACTTACTTTAGAAGAAGGATTGACTGTTGCATCAAATCTGAAAGTACAGGCAGTTATTATAATGGACAGCGAAAAAGTATTAAAAGCAACAAATACAAATAATAACAATATTACTATTAATTCAAATGATATAAATACAATACTAAGCAATTATAATATTACAAATACAATGCTTAGCAATGATATAATACTTACAAATGAGATAAAAGATTTAGGTGATTTAATAGAATATGGAATAGGAGAAAAAAAAGAAGGTATTGATAAAGACGGAGAAGAAAAAAGCGATGAAGAACTTTATGAAATGAGATATAATTTCAAAGTTATGGATATGGCTACAGGAGATATACTTAAAGAATATGAATTAAAAAATCAGTCTGAAAGTATAGCAATTATAAATGAAATATGCACATATTTGGAATTTCATCTATCAAACTTATTATTTAAATCTATGGAATCTCCTATAAATGGTATATATTTAAATTTCAGAATAGAAAGAATTACATTAGAAAATAAAACAAATATAATAAATAATGCAGGTGAAATAATAGAAGGTGAATCATTTACATTAAATTTCAGACCAAATACTGAAGGTTATTTGTATATTTTTGCATTTCAAAATGACGGAAATGTTATTTTAATGTATCCAAATGATTTTAATAATTTTATAAATAATAAATATGAAAATAAAATAGAAGCCAGAAGAAATTATATTGTTCCTCCTGCAAATTCTAAATTCAGTATCAAAATAAGACCTCCTTTTGGAGAAGATGCTTTTTACTGTTTATACACAAAAAAAGAGCAGAAATGGATTACAGGAGAATATTTTACAGGAGATGGCTTCCAAATGTGTCCAAAAAACAAAATAGCTCAATTTACGGATAAATTAAAATACAAATTAAAATTCATTAGTTCTAATGATTGGCAAATATCAAAGGTATATTTAAAATCTGTTTCAGAAACAGAATAAGCTATCACATTAAATGTAATAGCTTATTTACGTTAATAAAACTTTTTTATATATAATTATTTATAAATATATTTGCTGTTATAAAGAGGCTGATATCTGTTTTCTTTATCCAAAAATGAATTAAGATAAAAATCATATAAAACGATAGTACCATCTTCTTGAACATGTCCTACAGGATCATATTTATAAAAAGGTAAAATAGAACCTTTATAATTAACTGTATCTGAAGGCCCCCATCTTTTAGGTACATCAACACCGAATACTTTTTCCTCTTCTACAGGTACTCCATATATATATACATATTTTGTATAAATATCTATAGCTACTAAAGTATTATCCAGATATATTATTCCGCCACCTTTTCCTGTAAATCTATAGAAATAAAAACGTTTCATCATATTAGCATTATCTATATTTCTTTTTTCTGTATATAAAGGATTATATCCTCTGTATTGATAATATGTCATAGATGATATAAAAAACATACCTGCTTTTGAATTTTTTCCTTTATACATATACTCTTTTGTATCTTCATTATTAATTTGCCAATACTGATTTTCAGTCTTTTCTATAAACTGTAATGTTGGTACATTATCACCATTAAAAGTAGCAACTAAAAGCCAGTCTTTAAATTTAGAAGAATTAAAGTTTGGATTATATGATAAATCTCTTTCTATAGCTTCTTTAGAAAAGAGAAATAAACTATTTATAAATATTAAAAATAAACAAAAAAATAATTTTTTCATAAAATCATCTCAAAATTATAATAAGAATTTCTTTTTATTAAATTTATAATACACTAAAAAATATATAAGTAAATGTCAAAAAGATAGCATATAATACAAATTTATAGAAAATTAAAGAAAAAATATATTTTAGTTATAACTATAAGACATTTTTTACAAAAATACTACATTTTATATTTATTGTTGCTAAATTAGCGGACATTTTTTGTTTTATGTCTTATAAAATATTATATAGAAAATTTATTATTATACCCTATTAAATACACTTAAGTTTCTCCTAGTAAAAAGATTTAACTAGTTTTTTAACGGATTATGAGGAAATTAAATATTGACTATGTTATTAACTTTTAAATAGCTAAACTAGCAGCTAATAACTTTAATTACCAGATAATATTTTAACGAGTTTATTCTTAACAATAAGAAAAATTATTATTTATTATTGTCATCAGGATTGATTTCTATATATTTTACATCATCTTTTGTATTATCTTCAGGTTTTATTTCTATGACATTAAAATTATCTCTATTATTATTTGTAGTTTCTACATCATTTTTTTCTACCACATCAACTTCTATAATATCAGATTTTTTATTTATATTTCTTAATTTTCCATAAATAATTACAAAAATCACATAATAAATAATGGACATTAGCACAGCAGATAAACTGTATGGAATTAATGACATATTATTATTATATACTGTATTAAACAAGTAATTATATCCATAAGGGAAAAGTATATATAATAATAATATTAATGGAATTGTAAGCAAAAGCCATAATTTGTTTTTATAAACTTTATCTGCAAATGAATATGATATAATAATAGTTAATATAGATATTGTAGATAAATATGAAACAGTACCTCTATCTAATTTGGCATTATTATAATCTAATTCCAAGAAATTCATTATAATAATTCCGCATATAGAAGTCAAAAATATACCTATCATTGTATATATTATAGCAAATAACAATTTAAGTAAAAATACTCTGCTTGAAAATTCTTTTTCGCTATGAGGAAGCATTTCTACAACCCATAATATTATAGAAAAAGAAAATGTTTGAACAAGAAGCTCTGGTAAATTAGATAAATGAAATTCAATAGGCAGCTGTGTATATATTAGCCCTTCTATAGAACTAGGTGCTGATGAAGGGGCTGCAATAATACCTATACATGCAAATATAAGCCATAGTACAAACCAGCCGAATTTGGTAGCTATAACTTTTCTAAGAGGAAATAATGCAATAGCTATAAATATTGCCCTTATAGGCTGTAAAAAAGGTCCTATAACAGTAAGAGGAGATTCAAATCCTCTCATAAAATTAGAAACTATATCATTATTATATACTGAACTATAATCGAACATATTAGAAAATAAGATACCAAAAACTATATAAGTTAAAGTGTGAATAACAGCAACTTTTATATAAAAAATAAAAAAATGTCTTATAAAAATTTTTGGACTATTCTCATTTTCTTCCATAAAGATCTCTCTAATTATTTTTCTTGTCTTTCAACAATATCATTATGATAAACTAAATTAATTCTTTTAATGGAAACAGCCTTGCCAGTTACAGTGTCAATTTGAACTACAATACCATTAATCATAGGACTGGTAGTTTCTACTTCAAATCTATGAGGCATTTTAGTAACAAATCTAGCAATAGCAGGCTCTTTTTTCATTCCTATAACAGAATTATAACTTCCGCACATTCCCAAATCTGATATATAAGCTGTATACGATGATAATATCTTTTCATCAGCGGTTTGAACATGTGTATGAGTACCAAATATACATGATACCTGCCCTTCAAGATAATAAGAAAAAGCTATTTTTTCTGCTGTGGCTTCTGCATGAAAATCTATAAATATAATATTGGTTTTTTCTTTTATATGCTTAATTGCAAGATTAGCCTTTTTGAAAGGACAATCTAATGTATCCATAAAAGTCCTTCCCATAAGATTAATTACGCCAATCTTACAATCCAACATATCATATATATAATAGCCAAGTCCAGGAGCATCACTAGGATAATTATACGGACGAAGCAGACGATGTTCATTTCCTATTAAAGCAAAAACATCTCTATTATTCCAGATATGATTACCAGAAGTAAGTACATCTATACCTGAATTAAATAGTTCAGCCGCTGTATCTCTAGTGATCCCTATTCCATTGGCAGCATTTTCACCATTTGCTATTATAAAGTCTATATTATTCTCTAATTTTATTTCTTCTAAATGCCTTCTTATAGCATAACGTCCTGTAACGCCTATAATATCGCCAAGACATAGTATATTCTTCACAGACATTTTATTTACCTTGCAACTTCAACTGCTCTAGTTTCTCTAATAACAGTAACTCTAATTATACCTGGGTATTTCAATTCATCTTCTATTCTCTTAGCAATGTCTCTTGCTATTTGCTTAGCCTGAATATCATCTACAATATCACTTTTAGCCATAACTCTAAGTTCACGGCCGGCCTGTATAGCAAATGATTTTTCAACACCCTCTATACTATCAGCAATCTTTTCTAAATTATCTAAACGTTTTATATAACTTTCAAAAGATTCTCTTCTTGCTCCAGGTCTTGCCGCACTAATAGCATCGGCAGCCTTTACTATTACAGCTTCAACTGTTTGAGTATCAACATCATTATGATGTGCTCTTATAGCATTAACTACTTCTTCTTTTTCTCCGCATCTTTTAGCTAAATCGGCACCGCTCATAGCATGAGAACCTTCGCCTTCTGTTTCTATAGCTTTACCAATATCATGCAAAAAAGCACTTCTCTTAGCCATTTCTACATTAGCCCCTATTTCAGCAGCTATCATAGCGGCAATATTAGCAACCTCTTTGCTATGGAAAAGCATATTTTGTCCATAACTTGTTCTGTACTGAAGTCTTCCCATATGCCTGATTAATTCATGATGCATAGTAGTAAGATTCAAATCTACAATAGCATTTTCACCAGCTTCCATTATAGAATCTTCAACTTCTCTTTTAGTTCTCTCAACAACTTCTTCTATTCTAGCAGGGTGAATTCTTCCATCTAAGATAAGCTTTTCTAATGAAACTTTAGCTATATGTTTTCTAACAGGATCAAAACAGGATATTACAACAGCTTCAGGAGTATCATCTATAATAATATCAACACCAGTAAGCGTCTCAAGCATTCTGATATTTCTACCCTCTCTTCCTATGATTCTTCCTTTCATTTCCTCACTAGGTAAAGATACAGATGTTACAGAAGTTTCCTGAGCCACTTCACTAGAAAGTCTTTGTATAGTTTGTACTATTATTTCCCTAGCCTTTTTCTCTCCTGTTTCTATAGCATTTTTTTCTATATTATCAACTATTTTAGTAGCAGATTTTTTAGCATCTTCTTCTATACTCCTAATCAAATCTGCCTTAGCTTCTTCTCTAGTAAGTCCTGCTATTCTCTCAAGTTCTTTTTCAGCTTCTTGTATAACAGAAGTTAATTTATCCTCCTGTTCTTTTATTTTTTTCATTTTATTCTCAATATTATGCTCTTTATTTTCCAAATATTGAGACTTTTTATCAATATTAGCCTCTCGTTGTAGCACTCTATTTTCTAATTTCTGAATTTCAGCTTTTCTATCTCTATTTTCGCTTTCTAATCTATTACGTTCTTTCTGTATTTCAGAATTAGCTTCAGAAAGTATAGTCTTTCTCTCATTTTCTGCTTGCTCTCTTGCACTTTGGAGCAGTTTATGTGTTATTATTTCCGTAGAATTAAGCTTGATTTTAGCTATAATAAAACGGGTTGTATATCCAAAAACAAACGCAACTACAACAGAGGTGATAATTATTACTGGATTCATATTTCACCTCTTTATTTATATTTTAAATTATTTTTTACAATATAATACTATTTAACATAAATTTATTATAAAGTCAATAATATATTTATTATAAAAATAACAAAAATGTTGCTATTAATATTTTTGGAACATTTTTCCTGAACCGCCGCAAGTTTCACAAGTTTCAGGTGCTTTATCTCTATAAATATTACCGCAGCTAGGGCAAAGATAGAAAGTAACATCTCCGTCTTTATTTAAGAAATTATCTATAATATCTTGGAAAAGTTTAGCATGTTCTGTTTCAACTTTACCTAAAGAATTTACTGTATCGCTAGCTAATTTATTTTTCTGCTCTATTGCAACCTGTGCTAACTGAGGATAAAGTATAGTAGATTCATAAACCTCACCTTTTATACCTGCCTCTAAATTTTCTTTATCGCTTAAAGGTTCTACAGGATTAAGCTGAGGAACGAATTTACTCATATCTAATCCGCTTCTTAGAGCTAATTTTCTCATTTTTTCGGCATGAATTTTCTCTGCCAATGATGTTGTTGAAAAAACTTTTTGAATAGCTTTATTGCTAGATGCTTTACCAAATGAACTATATCTATTTGCAGCGTTTGATTCGCCTTGAAATATTTGATATAAAACTTCTTCTAATGTTTTAGCAGCCATATTTATTTCCTCCAAATTATATATTTATCTTAAAAAGAATAATTGTTTTTATTATAATATTCCTGTGTACATGATATCAATTAGTAAAAAAAAATCAAACCATTTTTTTAAAAATAGGAAAAAAATTACAACCCATCGATATAGATTTAAATTTTTTTTATATTATAATAAAAAACTATTATTTTTTATTATTGCTAATAAAAATTGTTCGCTCAAAAGCTCTGTCAACTAAACTTGCCAGAGGCTCACAATTTTTATAATTAGCCTTACAATATTTAAAAATTATTATTTTAAAAGACGGCGAGAATATGAATAACATTATTATAACTATAAGCAGACAATATGGAAGCGGTGGAAGAAATATAGGAAAATTAATAGCAAACAAATTAAATATCAACTTTTATGATAAAGAATTTGTAGAAATAGTAGCAAAAAGAACCGGTATTAATAAACAGTATTTAGAAAATATGGAAGAAAAATTCACTAATGACAATCTTTTTTTTAGTGCATTTCATAAAGAACATTTTTCAAGCCCTTTCTCAGGACAAATAAAATACTCCACTTTAGATAAAATGTTTGAAATTCAAAGTGAAGTTATAAAAGATATAGCAAACAAAGGAAGCTGTGTAATAATAGGAAGATGTGCTAATTTTATTCTTAAAAAGACAGAACATAAATGCTTTAATGTATTTGTACATGCCCCAGATAAAAACAGAATAGAAAGAATTACAAAAGAATATGGTGTAAAAATAGAGGATGCAGAAACCCAGTTAATAAATACTGATAAATACAGATCGAATTACTACAAATACTACACAGGCATGGAATGGGGAAACATGATCAATTATAATCTTACTATAGATAGCGGATCTTTTAATGATGAAAATATATGCAATATTATTATAGAAGCTGCTAAAAAAAGAATATAAAAAAGAACATAAACACTTGAAAATTGATAATATATTACTATATTTAAAAATAAAGATTTATCAAATGGTATATAAGAGGATATTATGAAGGATAAGATTATAAAAGATTTTTATGAAAATGATTACTTTTCTTATGAATCTGATTGCGATTTATGGAATGACGAAAAAATATCATTATTAATAGATTTCGGTGAAGTGTCAAACAAATCTGAAATGCTTATGAAATATATAGATAAAATTAATGAAATATTAAAATGGATTGATGAACATAAAAAAAATGTTACTGACTTTCTTATAGAAAAACAATGTTTAGAATTGGCAGAAGAATGGGTAAGTACTTGCGAAGCAATAGATGAAAATACATACAAAAATCAATCCGGAGAATTAATCACTATTCCTATAAAAGAAGATGATTTTTTTAATGCTATATATATATAGATACAATATTAATAGATTTTGATGAAGACGAAGCAAGACCGGATACCACATTGCATATACTTTTTGAACCAGATTATTTTAAACATCATTCATTAATAGTTTATATAGATGGGGATAAAAATATAGAATACGGAGATATTGCTGGATAATACAACTTATACAAACAAAATAATCATAGATAAAATATATTTTTAAAATTTAATATAATAAACATAATTTATTATATTAAATTTTTATATTTAAATAATAAATCAAACAAAACTCATGTTTATAAACAATACATATATTTTGAACTAAGTTTCATATTTATAATTATATAATATAACTCCTTATAGCTTTTAAATATAAAAAATACTATGCTTATAGTAAAAGATATAAATCAATTGAATTTTATAAAAATGTTTTATATCTATATGTTATCATGGATTTTGGAACAAATAAAACATTAACTGGAAATTTAGTTTTATAAACAATAGAAACATATAAAGATTTTATTGATAAAAATAATATTTCTTTTGGAGGAAATAATTTTGAAATATACTTTGAATAATATGATTTTGATAATTTTATCGATAAACTAAAAAATTACAATATAGAATATGTACATTCTGTAAAAGAACATTCTTGGGGACAGAGAGTTATTCGGTTTTATGATCCAAATAAACATATTACTGAAGTTGGTGAAAATATGAAATCAGTATGCAAGCGTTTTTAGATAGCGGCATGAATATATAAGAAACTGCAAAACGTATGGACGTACCTATAGAATTTATTAATAACTGCATTAAATAAATTTATAACAATAAAATCAATATATTTTTTATTATTATATAGTTAGTATATACTGAAAATTTTTAAGTTTGACAACCGCGAGCTGCTACTGTAGGTATGCTTCGCAGCACCTTTCCCCACGGTATCCTTATTCTTAACGAATATCCCTCTATACGTGCGGCTGATTACTAATTATTGTACAAAAATTAATAATTTATCTTACCTGTAAAAACACAATTAGTATGATTTAACACTAATTTTATACTTACACTTTCGTTAAATGTATACGAGTTTATCGAGTATATAGGTTCTTTGACAAAGTCTGCAGAGCGTATTCGGTTGGAAAAATAACAACATAAAATTGACAAACTTAAAAATTTTATGTTTTTTAATATAGCTTCAATTTTTTTAGCTCTTTTTGATACTCTTCTGATATTTTATTTTTTAATTTTTCATCTCTTACAATATCGCAGCATAATAATACTTTTTTGTATAATTTCAAATAAAAAGAATGATGTTCTAACGTAAAAGGCTCACTAATGAAAGCCCATATTTCTTTTGCTAATTTCTCATTATTTATATTAAGCATTATATCAGCCGCTCTTTCTATTATATATCTGCCTAAATTAATATTATAAAATTTATCATCTTGAATATTTTTTATATTATTCATATATTTTGATATTAATTGCCAAGCATAATCATATTTTTTATTTTCAATTAAAGATTTAAGATAATTATTTAAAGCAGAAACTATATCCCAATTACTCTCATTTTCTTTAACAGCCATTTCAAAAAGTTTTTTAGTAGTTTCCAGTAAAGATTCTTTATCTTCTATAAGTGACTCATAATATTTTAATTTATCTAAATTCTTTTTATCCCATTCTTTTACTGTATCTTTCCATATATCAATAAGTTTTGAACATAATTGTAAATCATCAATATCTATAGAATAAGATATTACTGCATCTATACTTAATTCATCTAATCTTTCATTATAATAATCATAATCATCAATACCATAACCGCAATTACAGTCAAAGTTTGCATTTTTTGCTTTATCAAATAAATCTTTATATTTAGAAAGTAATTTATTTATATCATCATTATAAAGTTTAACAAATAAAAAACTCATAATTTCCAAAGAAGTACCTATTCCCTGATAAGAATTAGTTTGTCTGTCTTTTATCTCTTCTTCAAATAAAAAAACAAGAAAATCTTCAAATGATTTTTTATTCATTAATTCATTTCTATTTTTATGATAAAGTATAGATAAAACTAATTTTAATCTTTCAATATAATTTTTATCTTTTGTATACTCTGCCTCATTATCTTTTTTATATATAAATGCTTCAATATTTATTTGAAATTTTTCTTTATCATTACTTTCTAAACAATTAAATAATTCTTCAAGAGTCTTATAATATTCTTTTAAATAGTCATTAAATAATTCTTGATAAAGTTCCATAATATACCTAAACAAATATACTTTGTAAAAAAATAAAGTTATATTTTTGTTTTTTATATTGGGGCTTTGCCCTTACGAAGTACACAGAGTGCAGAACCCAACTTATTTTGCGAGCGAAGAAAGTGTCTGCAACTTAAAGGAGTACCTGACAAAGTCCACTGTAAGTGTAGGTATGGTATTGCCACAAAGGCTATATCCACAAGCTCAATTTAACAATTTATCATACATATAAAATATAATTAACATATTTGTATTATTTTTAGGCTTGCACTTTTTGCAACTTTGACGAAGTCCGCCTGTGGCGTGCAGCGGGAAAAGTTGAATAACAAAATTTACAAACTTAAAAATTTTCAGTACATATAAAAATTACTTATTAATCATTATGATCGTATATAGAAGTTACTCCCAATACTTTAGCAACCATATACGATATTATCGCCACTATAACTAGAGCCGAGAAATTAGAAATAGAGTTGGATATTTCAAGTATCAATATACATACCATTATAGGTGTTCTTGTAATTCCTGACATAAGAGAAGTTATTCCAAGAAGTATAAACAAATCTCCATATACTGCATAATCCGGAAAATATTTAACTAAGAATATATCATATAAAGAACCTATTGAAGCACCTAATATAAATGTAGGAAAGAATATTCCTCCAACTGCCCCAGAAGTAGCACATACAGAAGTATAAAATAATTTCATAAATATTAATATAAAAAGCATAGATACAGAAAACTTATCTTTTACTATACTTCCTATAAGCAAATCACCGCTTCCAAGTACATAAGGGAAAAACATTATCATTAAACCAGCAAGCAAGAATGCAGGCACAGGACGAATTATATCATTATTAATCTTTTGATACATCTTAGAAAAGAAATTCATAAGATAATTTAATATAGAAGCAAGTATGCCGCATATTATACCAAAAGGAAGTAAAGATATATAATGTCTTACTTCAAGTATCTTAGGAAGATTAAAATTAAGTATAAATCCCTGACCTACAATATGCTCTATTACAAGTATTGAAGCTATGGAAGAAAAAACTATACATACAAAAACTATATGATTTTTATGCTCTCCAAGCTCCTCAAAAGAAAAAGCAATGCCAGTAAAAGGAGCACTGAAAGTAGCCGTCATTCCGGCACAAGCACCGGAAACAAGTAAATATCTTCTATACTTAGCTAATTTAGAAAAGTATTTATGAAAAAATAATCCTACAAGCATACCCACATGCATTGAAGGGCCTGCTCTTCCTAAAGAAATACCGCTTGCAAATGAAATCATACTTCCGAAAAGTTTAAATAAAATTTCCAAAAATATATTTTTAGGTTCATGCAAAGATATATAATATTTTATCTGAGGAACTCCTGCCCCTCTTATTCGCGGATAATGTATAAGTATATAACCTATTAAACATCCCATACTTATAAGAAATATAAAAAGTAAAATAGGATAATACCATTTTTCAAATATAAAGTTTGATACATAAAAGACATTAACGCTTAATTTATATAATATAATCCTATATATAGAAACTATAAACCCAACTACTGCCCCTATACAAGCAGATAATGTAAAAAGCTTTATATATTTAATTTCAAAATTTATCTTCATAATTTAGTTTTCTAATCAATGTTTTTTTATTATTTTATGGGTTATTAATAAATATATAAATCATACATTAAATCTGAATGTTACAACATCGCCTTCCTGCATAAGATACTGTTTACCCTCAAGTCTTATAGCACCGGCCTCTTTAGCTTTAACAAAACTTCCAAGCTCTAAAAGTTTATCACAATTTATAACTTCAGCACTGATGAACCCTCTTTCAAAATCGCTATGTATAACTCCGGCAGCCTCTGGAGCATAAGCACCTTCTCTAACTGTCCAAGCCCTTGTTTCATCTTCTCCTGAAGTTAGGAATGTTAAAAGTTTTAATAATCTATGTCCTGCTTTTGTAAGTCTTGCCACTCCTGATTCTTTTACTCCCAAATCTTCTAAATAGCTTAATCTTTCTTCTTCATCTAAATCCTGCAAATCTGCTTCTATTTTGGCACTGAAAGGTATTAATTCAATGTTTCTTTCATTTGCATATTTTTGTAATGTTAAATAATTAGAATTTTTTTCTGGATTAGCAAGTTCATTTTCTGATAAATTAGCACCTATCATCATACTTTTTGCTGTTAATAAGAATAAAGGTCTTAATATTTCTTTTTCTGTATCTGTTAAATCAAGACTGAATACCGGCTTAAAATTATTCAATTCAGGAAGTATTTTTTCAAGTAATGCCACTTCTTCTTCAGCAGCTTTTACTTTAGCACCTTTTGCTGCTTTTTTCTGCTTTTCCATTCTTGCATTAATAGTTTCAATATCTGCAAGCATAAGCTCTGTTAAAATAATATCTAAATCCCTTAAAGGATCAACTTCTCCTATATGAGTGATATTTCCATCTTCAAATACTCTTACAACATGTAAAACTGCATTAACTTCTCTGATATGAGAAAGAAATTTATTACCTAATCCCTCACCTTTTGAAGCGCCTTTTACAAGTCCTGCAATATCTACAAATGTAGTTGTATTATAAACTTTCTTTTTTGATTTGAAAAGTGCTGCTAATTTATCAACTCTTTCATCTTTTATTATAGCAGTTGCTTCATTTTTATCTATAGTACAAAATGGGTAATTAGCCGCCTCTGCATGAGCATTAGTTAGAGCATTAAAAAGTGTAGATTTTCCAACATTTGGAAGTCCTACTATTCCTATAGATAAAGCCATATTTATTTCCTTAAATCTTATTTAACATTAAATTGAAAAAATGAATTATTTTCGGTAATATTATATATTAAAAAATATTAATAACAAGTATATTAAAGTGAATAATAAAAAATATTTGAATTTATATTGTCTTAACCTTATATGTACTTATACAACTTATAAAAAATCATCTTATAAAATGTTTATTTATTAAAATAACAATATATAATTAATGTATCAAAATTTGAGGATACAACTATGATATATAATATGTGGTATGCTGTACTAGATTCTAAAGAAGTGAAAAGAAATAAACCTCTTTTTGCTAAAAGATTAAACAAAAATCTTGTATTTTGGAGAGATTCAAGCAATAATATATGCTGTATAGATGATAAATGCTGTCATAGAGGGGCTTCATTATCTCATGGAAAAATTTGCGGTAATAATATAACATGCCCATTTCATGGGTTTCAATTTGATAAAACAGGAAAAACAGTAATGATTCCTGCTAATGGAAAGAATACTGAAGTTAATAAAAATTTCTTTGTTGAAGGTTATGAAGTTAGAGAATTATACGGATTTATATGGTTATGGTATGGAGATAAAGATAAGATCAATGATAAAATAATGTTTCCAGATGATTTGAAAGATAAAAAATTCTCCTACTCTACCATAAGAGATGAATGGCATAATCATTATACAAGATGTATAGAAAATCAGCTTGATGTAGTTCATATTGCTTTTGTTCATTATAATACTATAGGAAAAGGAAATAAAACCGTAGTTAATGGCCCTTTAGTAGAGTTAGATGAAGATAATAATATATTAAAATTCTATGTAAATAATGTAATTGACAGCGGACAAAAAGCATTAAGAGAATCTGAAATGAAAAAAGAAGATTTTAAATACTTTTTATATTTTTATTTTCCAAATACTTGGCAGAATTACATATTTGAAAAGATGCGTGTGTTTGGAGTATTCGCTCCTGTTGATGATGAAAATACAGTTATATATATGAGATTCTATCAGAAAATAGTAAATATTCCTTTTATAAAATCTATAGTAAACCTTATAGGAAAAAAATATTCGGATGTTGTATTAAAACAGGATAAGAATGTAGTAAAAACACAAAGCAGTAAAGAATCTTATTTAGGTATGAAAGAAGAAAAACTAATACCGGGCGACAAACCTATCATAATATATAGAAGCACTAGGGATAAATTAAAAAAATTAAATGATTGAAATAAAATTAAAAAAAATTCATTGACTAAAAATTAAAAATTTGTTAAAGTAACCTTATGATAGGTATTTCATTTGAAAGCAGCTATTATTTAAAAGATGATTCTGTTATCATTATATCTTTATACAATAATATATATGATGAACATCTTCCTCAAATAAAAGATTTATTCTCAGAATTTCTTATTAAAGATATAAACAATATTATATTAGATTTATCTGATTGTCTATTTATAGAAAAGGAAATATGGGAATATCTTATAGAATTAAAAAAAGAATTATCTCATAAAAAAGGAGATTTAGTTTTAGCAAATATGTATGGAGTTGTAAAAAATGATTATAATATTATGGAATTATCAAATTATTTAGAATCTTTTAATAATATAAATAATGCTTTTTATAATTTTGGCATATTAAACGATATTAAATCAGCTTAAATTTATTTTTATACTTGAATTTTTCTCTTTCTAGATATAATATATAAATTATGAGAACTATTAAAAATATTATTACTCTTACACTTTTCTTTATAGTGTTTTTTATAATATATTTTGGTATTTATTTATTCAAAGTTATGGATACAAATAATATTTATCAAAATATGAATATTGATTTAGTAAAAAATTTAATGGAACATTATTTTTTAGCAATTGTTATAGTTGCTGGTATTTCCTCTGTAGTAATAATAGGAGCTTTAAATAAATTTTCAGGAAGCTTATCTACTATTATAGTAATAGGCATTCTTGCTTTATTTATAACATTATATCCGGCTTATACAGTAGCATTCAATAAAAACATAGATTATCTTAGAAACGAACTCAATGATAAAACATCATTATTTATAGATGATACAGGAAGATATTTTACAAAAGTTGATAATTATTTAATAAAAGTAGGATATAAATTATTAGATAATACATATAAAAATGTAATATTAGTGGATCCTACAGTTATGGGAAAATTATATATAGGAGATTATATATATATTACAGATAAAGAAATATCTTTACATGAAGTAAAAGAAATTAATGGTACTTCAGTAGTAGAAAAAACATCAAGTATATTTAATAGAAATTCTATAAGTAATTATTTATCAAGTTTTACGGCAGATATAATCTTCGGATTTGAAGTATTCCCTATAATAGTGGCTTTATTAAAAATAGTAACTTTAACTGAAATGCCTATTTATGCTATAAGTCTATTATTTATTAATTTATGGCTTATGTTATTTTCATTTTATATGTTAGGGTTATCTCTAAATTCAAGGCAGTATATATATCATAATATACTTAATGCATTTTTATTATATGGTATAATAAAAATAATATTTGCTGTATCTATAGAACAATACAATTTATTGGAAGTAATAGTAAGAAATGTAAATTATTGGACTATGAATTTATATATGTTTATAGCATCATTAATCACTATAATAATTTCAATAGCCTTGAAAAAAATTCTGAACAACGATAAAAAAACAATTAATAATTAAAGAAACGGATAAAGAATACTAAAATGAATCGAATTATATATGATTTTTGTAAACTTCCTATAAAAAAAGATAGTATAGTAACTATAGGAAAATTTGATAGCGTACATAGAGGACATCAAAAACTAATTAAATACACTGTTGATTATGCTAATAAAAACAATCTTATATCAATAGCAATAGTTATCAAAAAGAAAAATGTATCAATATATAATACCGAAGATAATAACACTTTAATAAAGTCTATGGGTATTAATTACATAATTGTTATTGACTTTTTACCAGAATTTTATACAATGGAAGCTAAAGAGTTCTTTGATAAACTCATAGAATATTATCGCATGAAACATATTGCTGTAGGAACTGATTTTGCATTCGGTAAAGATAGAATGGGAGACAGTGAATTCTTAAATAAATATTCAAAAGAATGTGGTATTGGAGTAAGTTTTATAAATTTTTTAAATTATAAAAAAGATAAAATATCAAGCTCTAATATCAGAGAAGCCCTTTCAAACGGTGATGTTGTTAGTGTTAATAAAATGCTTGGAAGAGAATATTCTATGAGCGGATTAGTAGTTCATGGTAACGCTTTAGGAAGAAAAATAGGATACCCTACTGCTAATTTAGAAATACCTAAAAATATTTTTATACCTAAAATGGGTGTATATAGTTCCACAATAAAAATAGGTAATTCTGATACTATATATAAAGCTCTTACTTTTATAGGTATTAGCAATATCAATAAAGAACTAAGAGTAGAAAGCCATATATTAGATTTTTCTAAAATGATATACGGCAAAAAAATAACTGTTGTATTACTCAAATATATTAGAGATAATATAAAAGTTAATTCTATAGACGAAGTAAAAAAATTATTAGAAAATGATGAAAAAAAGATAAGAAAATATTTCAAAAGGAGAACAAAACAATGTCTATCACAGCAGACGAAAAAGCAAAAATAATAAAAGAATTTGGTAAAAATGAAAAGGATACAGGCTCTACAGAAGTACAAGTAGCACTTTTAACTAATCGTATAACTTATTTAAAAGGTCACTTTCAAACTCATACTAAAGATAATCATTCAAGAATGGGACTTCTTAAAATGGTTGCTAAAAGAAGAAAACTTCTTAACTATTTAAGAAAAACTGATATAGAAGCTTATAAAAATCTTATACAAAGATTAAAATTAAGAAAATAAATTTGCTCAATCAAATTTTATTATTTCAATACCCTCTCGGTGTTTTGTACCTAGTATAAGGAGTAAAATATGGTAACAGTTAAAAGTGTATTTTGTGGAGAGGAGTTAATTTTAGAAACCGGACTTTTAGCTAAACAGGCTCATGGTTCTGTAACTTTGAGACTTGGCAATACAACTATATTGGCAACTGTTGTAGCAGCTAAAGAGCCTAATTTAGAATCTGACTTTTTCCCTTTGACAGTAAATTATAATGAAAAATATTATGCAGGCGGTAAAATTCCTGGTGGTTTCTTCAAAAGAGAGGCAAAGCCTAGAGATAAAGAAATACTTATATCACGTATAATAGATAGACCTTTAAGACCTCTTTTCCCTGAAGGTTTCAGAAATGAAGTTCAAATAATACCTACAGTACTTTCTGTAGATACTGATATGCCTACAGATGCTTTAGCTTTAATAGCTTCATCTGCAGCACTTACAATCTCTTGGATACCTTTCGGAGGACCAGTGGCAGCTGTAAGAATAGGTTATAAAAACGGTGAATATATAATAAACCCTAAAAATAGCGAACTTGTTACTAGCGAATTAGATATTATTGTTGCTGGAAGTAAAGATGCTATTTTAATGATTGAAGGTGAAGCAAAAGAAGTTTCTGAAGAGGTATTCATCGGAGCTATAGAATTAGCACATAAAGAAATGCAAAAATATATTGATATTCAAAATGAAATGGCTAGTCTATGCGGAACTCAAAAAATAGAACAGGAATTGTTTGAATTTGATGCTGAATTAGTAAAAATGGTTACCGAATACGGCAGAGATAAAATAGAAACTGCTAATTACAATCCTGACAAAACCAAAAGAAATGAAAGTATGGATAATGCTTTTAACGAAATAGAAGAATATATCAAAACTAAAGTAGAAGACGAGAAGTTAATATCTCAAGTTAAAGGTATTTGCCATTCTATAGAAGAAGAAATAGTTAGAGAGGCTATAGTAGAAAAATGTATGCGTCCTGACGGAAGAGCATTAGATGAAATTCGTCCTATAACTACTATGACAAATCTTATTCCTAGAGTACATGGTTCTGCCCTTTTCACTAGAGGACAAACTCAATGTTTATCTATAGTTACATTAGGAAGTGAGAAAGATGCTCAATTAATGGACGATATATACGGCAAAGAAAATAAAACATTCATGCTTCACTATAATTTCCCTCCATTCTCTGTAGGAGAAGTTGGAAGATATGGTGCTCCTGGAAGAAGAGAAATAGGACATGGTAATTTAGCTGAAAGATCTTTCAATGCTGTACTTCCTCCAAAAGATAAATTCCCATACACTATAAGAGTAGTTGCTGAAATATTAGAAAGTAATGGTTCTTCATCAATGGCTACAATATGTGCCTCTACTATGTCATTACTTTCAGCAGGTGTTCCTCTTAATGCTAGCGTTGCAGGTATTGCTATGGGACTTGCTACATACAAAGACGGCTATAAAATACTTACAGATATACAAGGTGTAGAAGATCACTTAGGGGATATGGATTTCAAAGTGGCAGGAACTCGTAAAGGTATTACTGCTTTCCAATTGGATATTAAACTTACAGGAATCTCTGCTCAAATATTAAAAGAAGCATTAGAGCAGGCTAAAAAAGCAAGATATTTTATACTTGATAAAATAGATGCTACTATAGCTAATGCAGGAGAGATTTCTGATTTTGCTCCTAAATACAAAACTATGGATGTTAATCCTGAAAAAATAAGAGTATTAATAGGACCTGGCGGAAAAAATATAAAAGCTATAATAGAAGAAACTGGAAGCGATGTAGAAATACAAGATATCGGTGTAGTTAATATATTTGCTCCTGACACTCCTACTCTAGATAAAACTATAAAACTTATCAACTCTTATGTTAAAGACCCTGAAGTCGGTGAAGTTTATGACGGAATAGTTAAAGACATCAAAGATTTCGGTGCTTTCGTTGAGATACTTCCTGGAGTAGAAGGACTTTGTCATATATCTGAACTTGCTTATAAACATGTTATGAATGTTGAGGAAGTTCTAAAAATCGGCGATGAAGTGAAAGTAAAAATATTAGATGTTAAGGGCGGTAAATATTCTTTAAGCAGAAAAGCATTGCTTGAAAAACCTGCTGATTATGTTGAAGAAGAGTACACTAAAAAAGAAAAAAAACATGGTAAAAAAAGATTCTAATTAAAAATTCAAATAAATAATTTTTAATGATAAAAGGCTGTTATAAAAATATAATAGCCTTTTTTATTTAACAAAAATATTTTTAACTTTAATTCTAATGATCAATATAATTTAATGCTAATTAAAATATTTACTAAAAATATATTATATGATATTATTGAAACAATTAATATTAAGGATTCTGCCATGAAAAATAAAATCATTCTAATTCTGATGATAACTCTAACAATAGTAATAGCTTTATATGCAAGTGATGAAACTAATAATGATAAAATAAAAGAAACTATTCTTAACAATGAAGTAACAAATACAACACAAATAAAAAATAATGAAAGCAATAATGATAAAGTAAAAGATAGTACTATAAATAATACAGAAACAACAGATGATGTACAAATAGAAGATAATACATTAATAGAGCCTGACAAAGAAGCTGATGAATATACTGAAGATGAGGAAATAAAAGATAATAGCACTTTTAATGAAAGTAATAATGATAAATTAAAAAATACAGTAACTACAAATGAAATAATAATGCCTAGTGAAGAATTATTAAAACTATTAGAAAAAAATAAAAAGAAAACAGGAGTTGCGGAAATAATTGAATTAATAAATAAAGGCGGTATAAATGCTGCTTCAAAAGATCAACTTATTATAGGCGATGTTACACACTATACTAATTCTACCCCTTTAATAATAGCTTCATCATACGGGCATTATGATATAGCAAAAGCTTTGATTGATAATGGTGCTTTGGTTAATTTAAGAGCAGACGATGGATTTAATGCTTTAATGGAAGCTGTAAGAACTGATAATATAGAGATGGCAAAATTACTAATAAACAATAATTCTAATATAAATATAAAAAATAAAGATGGTGAAAATATGATTATGATTGCATGCGAAAACGGCAATGAAGAAATGTTTAATCTATTAGTAGAAAATAATGCAGATATAAATGAAAAATCATCTTGGGGAGCATCTGCACTTATTTATGCTTCTGAAAAAGGCAATATCAACATAATGAAATATTTAATAGATAATGGAATAGATGTTAATGGAAAAGCCGATTATAATGGGGATACTCCATTACTTTGGGCTGTTACAGGAGAGAATCCTTATGAAGCTTCAAAACTTTTAATAGAAAATGGTGCCAATGTAAATGCTACAAATGATGGCGGAGTTGCTCCTGCTACTATACTTTCAGCATCTGTTCCTGAAGTAGTTAAACTTTTAAAAGATAATGGTGCCGATTTAGATACAAAATTTTTAGATTATTATCCTCCTATGGCAATTGCTGCAGGTGAGGGTAATTTAGAAATAGTTAAGGCATTGGTTGAAAATGGGGCTGATGTGAACTATTATCCTAATGATATAAACTATACAGCGATATTTCATGCTATAGACAAACATAATTATGAAGTTGCTGAATATTTATTTAAAAATGGTGTTGATTTAAATATAAAAATGAAACCTGATAATGACTATGGCAGAAGTATAAAAGAAAGCTACAATGTTTTAGAATATGCTGAGGCTATTCAGGATAAAAAAATGATTGACATAGTAAGTAAATATTATAAAAATAAAAAATAATTATAATTTTAATGTATATTTAAAATTTTTAAGTTTGTCAATTTTTTTATTGTTCTTTTTCCCGCCGCACGCCACAGGCGGACTTCGTCAAGAACCAAAAAGTGCAAGTATAATATTAGTACTAAATCATACTAAAATCGTATTACATGTAAGATAATTTATTAAATTAAAGACCAAATGTAGCCTTTCGCAAAGTGTATCCGAGTTTATCAAGGATATAACTTCTTTGTGGCACCAAAAGAAGTGGGGTGCGGCACGCTGTGTACTTCGTAAGGGCAAAGTGCAGATATTTAAAATTTAAAAAAATTATTTTGACAAAATATAGTTGTTTAGGTATATATTAAAATATTTACTAAAAATATATTATATGATATTATTAAAACATTAATATTAAGGAACGTTTTATGAAAAATAAAATCATTCTCATTCTGATGACAACTCTAATTACAGTAATAACTTTATATGCGGCAAATAATGAAAGCAATAATGATAAAGTAAAAGAGAGCATTATAAATAATACAGAAACAACAGATAATGTAAAAGATACAGAAGACACACAAATAGAAGATAATACATTAATAGAACCTGACACAGAAGCTGATGAATATGCTGAAAATGAAAATATAAAAGAAGAAACAAAAGATAATAGCACTTTTAATGGAAGCAATAATGAAAAGTTAAAAAACACAGTAATGACAAATGAAATAATAATGCCTAGTGAAGAACTATTAAAACTATTAGAAAAAAATAAAAATAAAACAGGCGTTGCGGAAATGATAGAATTAATAAATGATGGCGGTATAAATGCTGCTTCAAAAGATCAACTTATTATAAGCGATGTTACACACTATACTAATTCTACCCCTTTAATGATAGCTTCATCATACGGGCATTATGATATAGCAAAAGCTTTGATTGATAATGGGGCTTTGGTTAATTTAAGAGCAGACGATGGATTTAATGCTTTAATGGAAGCTGTAAGAACTGATAATATAAAGATGGCAAAATTATTAATAGAACATGACTCTGATATAAATATAAAAAATAAAGACGGCAAAAATATGATTATGATTGCATGCGAAAACGGCAATGAAGAAATATTTAATCTATTACTAGAAAATAATGCAGATATAAATGAAAAATCATCTTGGGGAGCATCTGCACTTATTTATGCTTCTGAAAAAGGAAATATTAATATAATGAAATATTTAATAGATAATGGAATAGATGTTAATGGAAAAGCTGATGATAATGGGGATACTCCATTACTTTGGGCCGTTACAGGACAAAATCCTTATGAAGCTTCAAAGCTTTTAATAGAAAATGGTGCTGATGTGAATGCTACAAATAATAGCGGAGTTGCTCCTGCTACTATACTTGCCGGATCTGTTCCTGAAGTAGTTAAACTTTTAAAAGATAATGGTGCTGATTTAGATACAAAATTTACAGATGATGCTCCTCCTATAGCAATTGCTGCAAGCGTTGGTAATTTAGAAATAGTTAAAGCATTAGTTGAAAATGGTGCTGATGTGAATTATTATCCTAATGATATGAATTATACTGCAATATATCATGCTATAGATCAAGGCTATTATGAAGTTGCTGAATATTTATTTAAAAACGGAGTAGATTTAAATATAGAATTAAAACCTTCTAATGTTTATGGAGGTGCTATAAAAGAAAGATATAATCTTTTGGAATATGCTGAGGCTATGCAGGATAAAAAAATGATTAACATAGTAAGCAAATATTATAAAAAGAAAAAATAAAAATTAAAAAGCATTATAAAATAAAGGCATTATAAAACATACTATAAAAGCTACGATTCCATAAACATATACATAATAGCTTCTATTGTTTGTTAGTATAATGTCTTTTATATTTTTTATACTACTTAATTTTTTTAATGATTTTATATTATCAAAAATTATCAAAATAAAATGAATAAGCATTATTATATTTGTAAAAATCAAAGTTAATTTATTGGGACTTATTCCATATTCTTTTATTCTGTATATTGTAGAAGTTAAAATTATTATATTAAAAATAAATGCTATTACAGGAAATAAAATATAAACTAATTTCGTAAATATACTTGATTTATAGTCCATTCTTACAAAAAATAAATTTACCGCCCCTATAGCAAGAGCAACATTATAAATTATAAAATTGATTCTGATATTATAAGGACTGCTGTAAGGAATAATTGGAATTATTATAGAAAATAAATACTTAAATATATTATATAAACTTATATACATTATTATTCTTGAAAAGTATATTGATATATTTTTTACATCTTTTTTATAAAGAAAATAAATTATAAAAGGAGTAAAAGCAAATATATAAAATACAGCCAATATAAAAACATAAAAAATAATAGTTGTATCAGGCAATATATTTATAATAATTCCTTTAAATAAATTGATTACTAAAGCAAAAATCATCATAAACATCAAAGAAATAATTGCAGGTATAATAGAATTTATTATCATTATATTAGCACTGAAAGTAAATGCCTGATTAATATCTTTATAATTTTTATAATTGTTAAATGATAAAGCAAACATTATAAAAAATATAATATCTAAAAATAAATTCTTATTTAAAATTGTATGAACAAAGAAAATCACTTTTTTATCTATATCTATAATATCTTTAAATGTAAACTCTGAAGAAGGTATAAGCACACTAAGAATGCCTATAAAGAAAAATATCAAAAAAGTTATAAATGTATTTTTCTTATTATCTAAATTAAATATCAAAGAAAAACAAAATAAATAAAAAATCTTAAAAGCAAAAAAATAAGAGGTTATATCAGTAATTCTATAATCAGAATTAATATTTGAAGCAAAAAATAAAAAATATATAGTAAAAGGCAAAATAGAAATTAATGCTAGTATTATAATATTTTTTTGTGATTGTATTTTTAATTCTTTTATTAAATTATTCATAATAGTTTTTTCTTGATATTTATTTTTTATAGATTATCTATCTAAATAAATAAAAAATCAACTAATATATTGATTATAAAACATACTAAATGATAAATATCCTAAATATATAGCAATGAAAAATATTAAATTTAAAAATAAATAAATATTTGCAATATCAGATTTAATATAATTAGGAAATTAATTATTTATTTTTGTAAATTTTATTTAAAATATTGTAAAAAAACTTAACATTATTTATATATGTACTATACTATAGTTATAACTAATTATAAAGGAGATTTTATGAAAAAATTAATATGTTTGGTATTTGCTTTATCTACTTTTGCATCTGCTAATTTGTTTGCAGATTGGATCGTTCCTATGAATCAAGTTCCAAGATCAGTTATTAATGCTGTAAAACAATATTTTCCTCAGACTCAAATTTGGATGGTAGAAATGGACGACGGACTATATAAAGTGAAACTTAATAATGGATTAGAAGTTGAAGTTACTCTTTACGTACAAATAATAGAGATAGATGATTAATAATTTTATTGATAAAATAAAAAAGCCAATAGCTTAATATTAAATTAAACTGATAATATAATTAATAGTTTATTAAAACTTTTTATTTAAAATCTCTATCAAAAATTATATCTATTGAATCCATATCATCATCAGGTATATAATCATCACCATATCTTTTATCAGAAGATTTATAATAATAATTATTTCTTAAAGCCTCGTAAAAAAACTCTTCTATATCATAGCTGTTTTCTATAGAAGAAATTAACTCTTCTTTATTACAATAAGAAACTATACTATTTATCTTTTCTATAATATCTGATAATTCATCAATTACTGAAGATATATCTTTAGAGATAACACTAATATCAAAATTATCATTTAATTCTTCTAAATCATTTTTAAATATATAGTATTCAATTTCATCATTTACTACTTTTTCAGAAAATTCACACATCTTTTCACAAAAAAAACTATCCAAAGAATCATAAATATCTTTATGAAATATTTCTTTTAAATGTTTTATAAAATCATCAGGATAATTGAAATTATATTTCTTTTTAATTTTATACAAAATATTTATTATAGATAGACAATCAATATTTTGTAATATTTTATTAAAATTATTAACTACTAAAAATACATCATTGAAATTATAAAAATCCCACAAAGTACTATTATATAATTTCATTATAAAAGATGAATATATATTTATTTTTATATTATCTGAACTTTTTATAAAACAATCTTGAACAATACTAATAATATTTAAATCTTTTATATTAAATTCCAATATTAAAGAAAGTACTTCATAATATATATTTGTATAACTTTTGAAAGTAAAAATGCTAGAATCATAAATTAAATTGATTATTTTTTCTTTAATAAAACATTCATCAGTTTTTTCATATAAATTTATATATTGTTCTATATAAACAGCATTATTTAATATATTCTTTATTTCATTTTCATTATATCTTAAATAGTTAAAAATATAATCATTAATAGATGGATTTAATACACTAATATTTTTATTATTATTCTTATCTATATTTATTTTAAGAAGCGAATTTGATAATCTATTCAATGTACTATCAAAATTATTTATTGTTGTATCTATATTTTTTAATTCAAATAATCTTTTATTGAAAGATTCCTTTAATATATTTAAATCTATATAATTATTTGTAAGAGAATATATTGTATACATCATTATCCTATCAACGTTTTCAATTCTTTTTACAAATTCATTTTCCCATATTTTTGCTGGATTATTTAAATTATCAATAATAAAATTTACATATTCATTAGATTCAACATCTTTATAATTTGAAGTTATATATTCTATTATTCTTGGATTATAATTATTATGATTTATTATTCTATAATAGTTTTTATTTTTTTTTATATTATTAAAATAACTTTTTGGAATATCTGAAAAATACATATGATTATACAATATTAGTGCCTTCTCATAATTACTAATTTCATTTAAATCTATTAAAACAGTGTCATTATCTTTTATAATTTCATTAAATTCTATAAAAAAATTTTTTGCTTCATTCATAATTGTTATTCTAGTATTAAGTATTAATTTTTTATTACAAGTTTTTGAATGACTAATCAGCGTTTTCAATTCTTTAGCATAATTTTCTTTTAATTCTAAATAATGCTGTCCTAAAAAATCATCTATAAGTATTACTTCTTTATTTTTTCCTTTCAAAATAGATTTTTTAATATCCTTAATACTACTATCTGATGAATATTTAACATTGTAATTTTTTTCAAGATAAAATAAAACTAACATTTTAGATAGTGTTGTCTTACCAACACCAGGATCTCCAGTTATAATAACGACATGATTTTTATCTAATATATCAATAGATTTTTTATAAAAAGATGTTTGAACATATAAATGTTTTTCTTTTTTTATATCATCAATTAAATATTCACAATCTATTAAAATATTTTGATTATTTATTATTTGTAATATAGAACTAGAAGATAACCACAATTTATAGTGTCGTTCAACTATATCCGTATTTTCTTCTAATAATTTATTTATTTCAGATAGATCTATTATATTAGATGTATCTGACATATATAAAGAAAACATATTATATATATTTTTTATATTATTAGGAGTAAGTGCTAGGCTAGTAACAATATAATATTTTTCAGGTTTCAATTTATTTATTTTGTCTAATTCTTTTTTCAGAGAGTTTAATAAGGATGAATAAGTACTTCGGCAATAATGTTTTACTTGCACTATAATATTATTTTCTGTATAATAAGCTTGTATATCTATACCATCATCTTTACCTTTAGCATAGGTTCTCAATTTTATACCAAGTTTTTTTTCTAATATATCTCTAATTAGTAATTCAAACTCATAATCATTTAAATTCGTTAAATCATATGACACAAATATTACCTCTTAATTTAATATTATATAAAATACTATTTTTTATAATAAAAGCCAATAGCTTAATATTAAATTAAACTATTGGCAAATTAAAGGAATTTTACTTTATCAATTATTTGCTTAATCTAGCTCTTAATTCTTCTAATTGTTTTTTAAGTCTAGCTGGAAGTCTTGAACCGAATTTAGCATAATGAGCTTCGATTTGATTAGCTTGATCTTTCCAAGCTTCAACATCTACTCTCATAAGCTCTTTGAAATCAGCTTCAGGAATATCTAAACCTTTAAGATCTAAATCGCCTTCTTTAGGCATTTTACCTATAGGAGTGTCAACAGCATCGATTTTACCTTCAACTCTTTCACACATCCATTTTAATACTCTTGAGTTATCACCGAATCCAGGCCATAACCATTTACCGTCAGCATCTTTTCTGAACCAGTTTACATAGAAGATTCTAGGAGCTTTGTCGCCTAATTTATCTCCCATTTCAAGCCAGTGGTTCATATAATCGCCCATATTGTAACCAGCAAATGGAAGCATAGCAAATGGGTCAAATCTTAATGCACCAACAGCACCAATATTAGCAGCAGTAGTTTCACTAGCAGCAGTAGAACCCATAAATACACCATGATCCCAGTTATAAGATTCATGTACTAATGGCATAACTGAAGCTCTTCTTCCACCGAAGATGAATATATCTATAGGTACACCTTTAGGGTCTTCCCAATCTGGACAAATTACAGGACATTGTCTAGCAGGAGCTGTGAATCTAGCATTAGGGTGAGCACCTTTTTCACCGCTTTCTGGAGTCCAGTCATTACCTTTCCAGTCTATACCATGTTTAGGAGCTTCTCCCATACCTTCCCACCATACATCGCCGTCATCTGTTTCTACACAGTTAGTGAATATAGTGTTTTCTTTTATTGAATCCATAGCCATAGGGTTAGAATCATAAGAAGTTCCAGGAGCTACACCAAAGAAACCAGCTTCTGGGTTGATAGCATAAAGTCTGCCGTCTTCAGGATTTATTTTCATCCAAGCAATATCGTCACCTATAGTTTCACATTTCCAACCAGGGATAGTTGGCTGTAACATAGCAAGGTTAGTTTTACCGCAAGCACTTGGGAATGCAGCAGCTATATGGAATTTTTTACCTTCTGGGTTAGTTAAGCGTAAGATAAGCATGTGTTCTGCCATCCAGCCTTCTCTTCTAGCCATAGCAGAAGCGATACGTAAAGCAAAACATTTTTTACCAAGTAAAGCGTTTCCGCCGTAACCTGAACCATAAGACCAGATTAAGTTTTCATCTGGGAAGTGAGAAATATATTTTTTCTCTATTGGAGCACATGGCCATTTAGTATCTTTTTGACCGTCAGCAAGTGGAGCACCTACAGAGTGTAAGCAAGGTATGAACTCACCGTTAGTACCTAATACATCTAATACTTTAGTACCAACTCTAGTCATTATATGCATGTTACATACAACGTAAGGGCTGTCAGTGATTTCTACACCGATTTTAGCTATAGGAGAACCAACAGGACCCATAGAGAAAGGAATTACATACATAGTTCTGTTTTTCATACAGCCTTTATATAATTCTTTCATAGTGCCTTTTAATTCATCTGGAGCCATCCAGTGATTAGTAGGACCAGCATCTTCTTTATCTGGATAACTAATAAAAGTTCTATCTTCAACACGTGCTACGTCAGAAGGATCGCTTCTGAAAGAATGACTGTGAGGTCTTTTTTTAAGAGGTTTTGCTAAACCTAATTCTACCAAACCGTTCATGCAGTTGTCATATTCTTCTTTAGTTCCATCACATACATATATATCTTTTGGCTGACACATATCTGCTATTTCTTTAATCCAAGCTTTAAGCTTCTCATGTTTTAATTCTTCAACCTTCATGAATAATTACTCCTTATTAAAAATTCGTTGCATCAATTATACAATAAAACGCATTTTTAGTAAATAATTTTTATAAATTTATTAATTATTTTATAATATACCTAAACAACTATATTTTGTCAAAAATAATTTTTTTAAATTTAAAATATTTGCAGGGCTTTGCCCCGCACCCCACTTCTTTTGGTGACCCAAAGAAGCAAAAGGACTATATTTTAGCTTAAATTAATAACCTATCTTACATGTAAAACAATTTTAGTATGATTTAGTACTAATTATGTAATTACACTTTTTGCGGCGGGAAAAAGTTGAATAAAAAAATGACAAACTTAAAAATTTTTAGTATATACAAAAAATATATTTAAAGACAATATTTTTATTAGTTTTTTATAAAAAATATACTTATAATATAATTGTGATACTATAATAATTTTTTTAATATTATAATATCTCAATTACATATAGTAGATTATAAATAAAAATCTTATCAAATGTATAAGATTAAATTTTTTTTCAATTATTTTGCTATTAATTTAATATATCATTTTTATATTTATCTAATAAAGTATTACTAAAATCTGTATTTTTTAATATTTCTTTAATTCCTACTAATTCAAAATCATATATGTTGATTGTATTGTTATCAAAAGTAGCTCTTAATCTTTTACTATTTACTATTTTTTTTATGAATAATAAAGCCTCTTTATTATTCATTTCTTTATTTATTACAAATAAGTTAAATATATCATTATTCATATTTACATTTATAGATTTAATTTCTTCATTATCAAATCTATATTGAAATGTTTTTATATTGTTTTTATTTTTTCCAATATATGAAATTCCAATATTTATAAAATCGGAACTAGTTAATATTTGTATTGATTGTATATTTCCAATATTATTTGTATATGCCTGATATATTCCAATAATTTTTTTATCATTAAAATTATTAATATAATTATATACCCACCATTGTCCGTATTGAGTTTTATTTTCAATAGCATAAACCGAAAAGCTGAAAGCGAAAAGTAAAGTTAATGTTAATAAAATCTTTTTCATAAAATGGCTCCTTAAAAATACTAATTATTTTAAATATTTATTATAAGTATTATTATTCATAATAAAATTAATATTTTTTAAATCTTTTAAGATATTTAGTTCTATTATTCTTTTATCTTTATTAATTAATATTTCATTTTTTCTATTAAATATATGTTGTATTTCTTTATTATTATAAATTATGTTTGTATAAAAATTATGATTATTCATATTATGACTAAAATATAATTTTGTATTATTTAATTTAATAAAATCTTGTTTTATAGCCTCGTCTTTTATTCCTATTTGAATTTTAGTATTACTTTCTTCAAGAATGAAAAATAAAAAAGTTTGATTATAAAAAGTTGATATAGTTAATAAATTACTATTAGTTAAAGATAAATCTTGAATTAATATATCAAGACCATTATTATTGATTGTAATTTTATTATTTAATTTAGCTTCTTTATTAATATTATATCCTTGACTAAAAGCTAAAAAACTAAAAGCTAAAAGTAAAGTTAATAAAATCTTTTTCATAAAATGGCTCCTAGTTTATATATAGTCTATATATTTTTCATTTTTTTTCAAACTAATTATAATTTTTTTATACTTTAGTTATGCTTAGTAAAAAATTTGATTTATTAAAAAATATAAATATCTATTTTCTTAATTCAGTTTTTATATCATTTAAAATATTTCTTATATTTCTTAATTCATAAGCTATACTATTTAAAGCACTTGAATCCTTGCTGCTGAACTCTGAATAAAGTTTCGGCATAACATTATAACTGAATATAGTCAATGCAATTCCAATAAATAAACCCACAAAAAATTTTTTCATAAATAAAAATCCTATTTTAATTATTCTATATAAGCATTTCTAAAATCATATATTGAAAAAATATCATATTTCACACCATGAAGTTTCTTGCTCTGCATAATTGTAGCCTTGTCATAATATATAGGTATTATAGCCATATCCTCTTGTATGAGTATACGCTCTGCATCATAAGCTGCTTTTATTCTTATATCTTCATTTGCATTTGTCATAGCAATATCAACTAAATAATCATAAACAGCATTTGTGTATCCGCCGTCATTGCCCAAACCATCAAGCTGAAAAAGTCTTAAATAACCAGATGCCTGATTATAAGCAACGCTAGTTCCGGCCTTGATCATCTGAAAACTTCCGTCTTTTATTGACTGCAAATATGTTGTAGGCTCTTCATATCTAAGTTTTAAATCTATACTCAAATTATTTTTATACATACTCTGAATTGCCTCTGCAACGAATAATGATGAAGGATTTGTAGTTGTGATTAATTCTATTATAGGGAATTTTTTTATATCAGCATATCCTGCTTGAGCAAGAAGTTTTTTAGCTTCTTCAATATTTTTTTGATAATTGCTCTCTTCTAAAGAAATATATTGAGGAGCATTATATCTGAAATTGTTAGTACCAATTTTTACATTAATAGGCACAAATCCGTCAGCAGCTACCCTACCCCCGCCTAAAACATTATTTACTATATAGTTTCTGTCTATACCAAGTGCTAATGCTTTTCTCACCAAAGGATTATTAAAAGGTCTTCTTTTTAAGTTAACCATATAATAAGCAATAGATGTTATGTCAACTTCTATTCCTATGCCCTGCTCTATTAAAGAAGCTCTTTCATTTTCAGGTGCTTCCGGATAAAATAGTATACTATCTGCATAAATTGCCGCAACTGCAGTATTAACATCTTCTAAAAACTCGAAAGTGATTTTTTCTGCCTTAACATTATCTTTATCCCAGTAATAAGGATTTTTTTCCATTACTATTTTTACAGCCTCATCATATTCAGTCATTATATAAGGTCCATTTCCAACATAATGATCTTTGCTCAATGCCCAATCCTCACCATAAGTTTCTATAATATCCTCTCTTACAGGAGAAGCAATATCACTAGCCATAGCCTCTTCGAAATATGGTAAAGGTATGTCAAGCTCGATTTTTAAAGTATAATCATCTAAAGCACAAACTCCAAGTTCTTCCAATTTTTTTTCGCCTTTCATTATACTTTGAGCATTCTTTATTATGTCAAAACCCAAAGAAAAAGGAGAAGCAACTTCAGGATCAATTAATCTTCTTAAAGTGTATACAAAATCATTAGCTGTTAAATCTTTACCATCTGACCATTTAGCATTTTTTCTCAAATGAAATATATAAACTGTATTATTACTCATAGCTTCCCAGCTTTCAGCAAGTGCAGGAATTATAGTACCATCTTCATCTCTTTGAGTGAGAGTTTCAAAAGCATGTGTTATGTAAACTGCAGTATTAATGCCTTTAGCAAATGCCGGATCCAAACTGCTAGGCATTCCTCCAACTGATACAACTATTCCTTCATTAGATGATTTATTATTTGAACAAGATAATAAAAATATATTAGCAATCAAAATTATTATAAAAATCAGTTTCTTCATAATAGATATTCTCTTTATAGGATGATTATATATTTAAATATGATAACTAAATATATAATTATGTCAACTATATTATGTTAATATAATTTACGCACGGTGAATATATTAAAAAATATAAATACATTAACTTTATATTTAAATACAAAAATCAATAAAAATAAATCGTGCGTAGATAATATTTTTAAACTTAATAAAAATTTGGGCGGGTGCTAAAATTGCTAATGAAGCTTTAAAAATAATTATAATTTTATTGTCTAAATAAAGCTAGAAAATATAAATGGAGGGGATTCTTATTAAATCACATCTATAATATATTTAGGATCAACATAATCGCATAGCCAAACTTTATTTTCAGATAAATAAAATTTAATACCATCTTCATACATCTGTTTTGAATTAATTTTTATTATTGCTGGCTTTCCATGACGCTCTCCTACTTTTTTAGCAGTTTCTTCTGTAAGGGATAAATGCACATGAAGCCTTCCCATTTTCTTTATGCCTTCCTGTTTTATGCTTTCTATACTACTAATTGAAGTTCCATGAAACAATATTTCCGGAGGCTCTTTTTCTTCAAATTGTAAATCTACATCTATACTATGTCCCTGATTTGCTCTTATTAAAGTATGATTACCATTAAAGCTGAATCTTTTTTTATCATTATATAATACTACCCTTTCAAGAATATCTTTATTTATATTTTTTCCAGCAGCTTTAATTTTTTCAATTAATTCCTGAACATTCGCCCAGCCGTCTTTTGATAATGTGAGTCCTATATTTTCAGGTTTATGCCTTAATACCAAACTAACAAATTTACTTATTTTTACTTCCTCTTTAGTCAATTTATCATCTTTCATTTTCAATTCCTACAAAATAAATATAAAATAATACTATTTATTAATTATGTCAACTATATTATGTTAATTCTAATATTTAATAATGCTTTACTCAGCCCGCCCACCCGCCCCCAATCTCTTGTAAAAAAATTATTTTACCTGTAATATATATGCAAATTTTTACTTGAATAAAGGATATATTTATGTCTGTTATAGGTTTATCTGGAAATCTTTTATATGAAAATAATTCTATACCAAAAGCTTTCATTAATCGTTCTTATGTTGATTCTGTTATAAGATCTAAAGGAGCACCTTTCATAATGCCGATTACAGAAGATGAAGAAATCATAAAAAAAATGGTTGAAAATGTTGACGGCATAATAATGACAGGCGGAGTAGATGTTCACCCATTCAGATTCGATGAAGAACCTATAGAAAAAATAGGAACAATTTCAGCTGAAAGAGATGAATTTGATTTTACATTGATGAAATATGCAGTTGAAATGAATAAGCCTATATTTGGTATATGCAGAGGAATACAAGTTATAAATGTTTATTTCGGCGGAACTTTAATACAGGATATACCAAGTCAAAGAAATACTAATATACTTCATAGTCAAACAGCTGAATATCATACTGCAACACATAAAATTCAAATAGTAAAAGACAGCATAATTTATGATATGTTGGATGAAACATCAGAAGTAAATAGTTTTCATCATCAGGCTGTTGATAAAGTAGCTAAAGATTTCAAAGTAACTGCCACTGCAAAAGATGGAATAATAGAAGCTATAGAATATAAGAAAAAAGATTCTTTTATTTTAGGAGTACAATGGCATCCTGAATTAATGAGTTCTAGAATAGTAAAAATGCAGAATATATTTGATATGTTTATAGAAGTTTGTGAATCAAGAAAATAATTTTTATATTATTCTATATGTAATCATAGCATTCATATCAAAATATAAGGTTGCTGAAAATTCAGGGTGTCCTAAATACTGCCCTATTCTCAAATTTACTTCTGCATAAAGTCTGTTTATGAATTCATACTGGAAATGAGCATAAGCACCTATTGAATGCCATAATTGTTTGGTATTGTTCATATAAGCAAGCATATAATTAATACCAACAGTTAATGGCATTAAATCAAAAAGTATCATAGAATCAAGTTTATACGATATATCATTTTGATCCCTAATTAAAAGCAAATCATAATCCAAATGATATTTTCCAAACATATTATATGCATATTTGAAAGTAAGTCCTGCCTGCAAAATCAATCCCCTTCCTTCAAATAAAGATCTAAAAAGACTGACTTTAAATGTAGGTGTTGCTTCAGCCTCAAATGATAAATTAGAAGTTTTAGGAGCATTTGCTATACCATTAGTTCCAAATTCATCTTTAGGACTATTAAAATTTACAAACCCTCTTTTAGCATAAGAAAGATAATAATTCAGCATAGATACTTTAACATCTATATTAAAATATTCAGAAATAGAACTATTTACAAATACTGTAAGCCTATTCATTTCAGCACTTATATGATCGCTTATACCTACATCTGTTTTTATACCTTCCCAAATATATCCTGGAAAAACATCAGAAATAAATCTATAAAAAAGCATAATCTTTCCGCCACCATCCATATAAGGACTGAATCTTCCATTTAAATCTGCCCCTATATAAAGACCAGCCTGAAGATTAGTTTGAGCGGTTAAAGGCTTAATTATTATTAATGTATATATAATTGTAAAAATAAATAAAAATTTTATTAACTTCATTCAAAATATTCAAACATTCAATATTATAGTTTTAGTATTATAACATTTTATAAAAATATGTATATACTAATAATATAACTATATTATTAAACAAAAATAAAAAAGGAGCTAATTTTATAAAAAAGCCCCTTTTATAGATATATATAAAAATATAAATTAATTTTTTACAGGTGTTACAATAGTATCCTCAAAATCATTATCACTGTAAGTTTCATCGTCATCATCAGAATAAGCCTCTTCTGCACTCATTAAAAGATTAGAATCATCTTCATCTGCTTTTTTAGATTTTTTCTTTGAAGATGCAGACTCATTATTCTCATCATCATTATTTTCTTTTGATGCTTCTTTAGCACCGCCGTTTTTCTGCTCCTCTAAATATTCAGCAAGTTTTTCTTTCACCTTATCAGCTCCGCCCATATTTAATGTTTCTCTAATCTGTATTTCAAGCTCCATACGCATTTTAGGATCTGATGCAAGTAATTCTCTTACTTTTTCTTTACCCTGTGCAATCTGCTCTCCATTATAATAGAACCAAGCTCCGCTTCTTGTAATGATTTTTGCTTCCATTGCCAAGTCTATCAAAAGTCCTTCAGATGATATACCCTTACCAAATATTATCTCTAAATTAACCACTTTAAACGGTGATGACAATTTATTTTTTACAACTTTTATTTTTACTTTATGTCCTATAGTATCATCGCCTTTTTTAATCCATTCAGTTCTTCTTATATCAAGTCTTACAGAAGAATAGAATTTCAAAGCCTTACCGCCTGTAGTAGTTTCAGTAGGTCCAGCACCATAACCTGTAGTAGCAATATTTTGTCTTAATTGGTTAATGAATATTACAGCAGTATTAGTATTGCTTATTATGGCAGTAAGTTTTCTCAAAGCATGACTCATAAGTCTAGCCTGTAAAGCTATATGAGCATCTCCTATATCTCCTGCAAGTTCAGCTTTAGAAACTAATGCTGCAACAGAGTCTACAACCACAATATCAAAAGCAGTAGAAGAAACAACTTTCTCTAATATTTCAAGAGCTTCTTCACCGCTGTTCGGCTGAGAAATGTATAAATTATCAATATCTACACCCAAAGCACTAGCATATACAGGATCAAGAGCATGTTCAGCATCTATAAAAGCAGCATAACCTCCAGCCTTTTGAGCTTCAGCTATGATATGCAAAGTTAATGTAGTTTTACCAGAAGCCTCATGTCCGTAAATCTCTATTATTCTTCCTCGAGGAACTCCCCCTACTCCCAAGGCATGATCAAGAGTTAATGCCCCTGTGGATATAACATCAACATTAACAGTTTTATTGCTTCCTAGTCTCATAAAAGAACCAGGACCATATTTTTTATTTATCTGATCGGTAATGGCTTCAATAGCTTCACTCTTACCGTCTTTTTTTACTTCAGCAGTTTCTTTCTTTTTAGTAGCCATATCAAAAAATTCTCCTAAAAAACAATATAATAATACATTGTATAAAAATACATTGTTTTTGTCAAGATATTAACAAGTAAAAATATAAAAAAATAATTAAAATGGGATTTATAAAAGAAATTAATAAAAAAGCCCCTTATAACAGGAGAACTAGCACCCAGTTGGGTTGACTTACCGTTGCTTCCTTCCGAACCTGGCGGATTCATCATCAACTGCCGTAGAGCCCCGTTATAAGAGATGTAATAAAATAAAAAGAACATGTATACGGAAAGAGTGGGATTCGAACCCACGGTGCGGTTAAGCACACACGACTTCCAATCGTGCTCCTTCGACCAGCTCGGACATCTTTCCTAATATAGCAACGTGCCTGAGAAGATTTGAACTTCCAACCTTCAGAACCGCAATCTGATGCTCTATCCAATTGAGCTACAGGCACATAAGTTTTTAGTTTAAGAATTATAACATAGTCAATATTTTTTTGCAAATATAAAATTATTATTATTTATAATTGATAATCAAAATAAAATTAATCTTTTTATTTAATAAACTAGGTATAATAAAAAATCTCTAGAAACTACTATAATTCATATATAGTTAGCTGCTAGAGATTTTTAAATTATATTATTTTATTATTAATCAAATAAATTCTCTCCTATTTTAATACCTAATTGAATGCCTAAATCAAATGAAGCCAAATTTCTGCTGTCAATTACTTTAACCCATTTATTAGCACTATCATAATAACCATCTGTACCTCTCAAATCTATACCGAAATCTGTTCCTATATAAGCACCCAATAAAAGAGCAACTTTTTCATGAACATAGAAAGAATAATCAAATGTAAGTTTAACATAAGTAATAACTGAATTTTTCATTACATTATTCATATTATTAATATCATAATGACCTTCTGTTTTTGTTGTTGTATTTCCTGAAGTAAGCTCCATAGAATGTGTTAAATATAAAGGAAGTTTTACTCCTATTCCTAAACCAAAAGCAAAATTATCATAATGAAATTTAGGAAGTATACCTATAGATAAATTTTCAAAAGTATAATATTCTTTTTTTGTATAATCTGTGTTATTTTCTTTATAGGAACCAGATAATCCAAATGAATCATGAGAATATCCTAAATCTAATAATAAACTTATTCCTATATCTCCATCTGATACAGCATATCCACCATAAATATTTACTCCGGCATCAAAACCAACTGTACCGCTGTCTTTTTTATAATTCTTCTTATACTCTTCAGACACATTATTATCAAATCCAATATTATAGAAACCTAAACTCATACCTATAGGTACCATAAAACCAAATTGCCAACCGCTTGCTGCAAATGACATCTTAGAAAATATAAAAATAATTGATAGTATAATAGTAATTCTCTTCATAAAATACTCCAAAATATTAAAATAAAAAATTATATTTCAGGCATATCTATTTTTTTAGCTTCATGCCATAATTTATCAAGATTATAATATTCTCTTCCTTCCTCAGTAAAGATATGAACAACTAAAAAACCATAATCGCTCAAATACCAAACACCTTCAGGATCATTGTCATTTTCAGCATAAGGAAGAACTCCATCTTCTTTTAAATCCTTATAAACTGCATCTGAACCTGCTTTCATTTGAGGAGAAGAAGAAGCTGTAGCCAATATAAAAAAGTCTGAAAGAGTTGTTACATCTTCTAAATCCAATATAACAATATCTTCAAGTTTTTTATCATATAAAGCCTTAGCAGCTTTTAAAGTTAATTCTTTAGCCTTCTCTTTATCTATAAATTTTTTCTTTCTTTTTTTAAGTTTTGTTTCTAAAAGCTCATTTGCTTCATTATTATTTAATTCATTATTTTCATTATTTTTATCATTGTGTAATTTCATAGTAATCATTCCCTAAAATTAATACTGCATTATTTAATACTCTTCTATCTGTCTTTGCATATACTCTTGTTACTCTGCCTTCATTGGCAACCATAAATGCCTTCTCAATTTGTCCGTCTCTTATAAGCACAACACTTTCATTGAGATTAGTACCAAAATTGCCGTATTCTCCAGCAGAAAAACCTCTGTAACGCATTCTAATATTTATTCTGTCGGCAAGTCCGCTAACTGTTGTAGCATTCAATACTGTTAAACTTACATCTTCATTATTCAATTCGCTTTTTTGTGTTTTAAGCTCAACATATAATGTCAAATCGTCCATTTGCTTAATAAAAGCACTTCCTTCAAATATAGGAGTCAAAATACCATTGTCATCTACTCTTGCATCAATATTTTCTATAACTAATGTTCTTTCATTACTGTTTGCAAGTATATTCATCATTGCTTTAATATCAGGAGGTCTTAAATTACTTTTAATTTTTGAAAATATAGCATTTCTCATATCTTTAGAATGTATAATATTTCTAAGCTGAGGACTTTGTATTAAAGCTATCATAGAATTAACTACAACATCTTCCAATCTGTATAAAGTTTCTATGTCCTCATATCCTTTCATATTTAAATAATGAAGATATGATATTATCTTTTTTCCTGTAAACATCCATTCGCCTATATCAAATGATAGTTCGTATCCTTTCTCCTCATCTTTAAAATTAATAGGCTCTTCAACATACATTTTAATGCCGCCAATCAAATCTATAATATCAGATATTTGATTATTATCAATAGCTATTCTATAAGTTATTTTTTTATTTACTGAATTTTCTATTGCTCTGAAAACTGCATTCTCTCCGCCATTTTTATATAACTGTTCTAAGACTTCTGGAGATGAATCATTATTTTCCCATAATGCTATATTTCTAGGCAAACCTATTAAACCTATCCTATTATTCAAACTAGATATTATACCAACATAAGCACCGTAAATATCATTATTATCATCTATAAATAAAACAGAAAAGTATAAAGGTTCATCATTCTTTTTAGCTATATCTAATTTACTTATAAAAAAGTAATAAAATACTATAACAATAAGTGATACTGAAAATATTATAGAAAAAATAATCAGTATAACAGCTTTTTTATTAGCCTGACTTATTGTTTTTAAAGCTTTATCATTCAATTTTTTTTCATTTTTATTATTCATCTATATATGATATATTATGTTAATTAAGTTGTCAAATATATTTTCACAAAAGAATTACTATAAAAATATTTATGTTGATTATTGAAATTGTTTAACTTTTTAATATAATATATGATATAATAAACATAATGGATTTTATAATGAACTTTTTTAGAAAAATTATTTTTATTTTTGGAATATTATTGTCATTAATATCTATAAATGCATTAATGGCATGTAAAAACCCTAAAAAAGAAGAAGATATAGATAAAGATTATTAATGATATGCTTTTTTTAAAAAATAAACTTATATTATTAATTATAATGCTAATCTTTAGTATTAATGCATATTCTGTAACAATAACTATATTACCATTTGAATGTGCCGATGAAACTTGGATAGAAGAATATAAAGCTGATGATGGTATACCTAGAGTATTAGAAGATTCATTAATAAATACAAAAATGCTAAATGTTACAGACTATGATCTTTTAATATCATATTTTACCTCTTATGATATTGTAGCATCATATAAAAGTATGCAAACTAATTTGCAATTAGCATCTGATTTTATTAAAGAAACATTTAATTCCGATTATATAATAACAGGTGAAATATTAGATTTTAATTTGAAAAAAGGCGGTAAAGATACTGCTAATGTTAAATTTAAAGTAAATCTTATTGATATAAATTCATTAAAAACAGTACAATCATTTACTGATACTGGAGCTTACACATTACCTAATAATAGCCCCGTATATTCATCAGAAGATGCTCTTTTTACAGAAACAGCATTGGGAGCAGCGTCTGCAGTAGCATTAAATAAGATTGCTAATAATATAACAAAATATTTAGGAAATCCTCCTATAACAGGAATAATAACTAGAATAGAAGATAATAAATTATATATAAATATTGGTAAAAATAATAATATTAAAAAAGGAGATGAATTTAACATATACAGAGTAGATAAAGTTCTAAAACTTCCAGAAAATGCAACAACAAATAATATAAGTAATATCCCTAAGATACCTGTTGAAAATAATGAAAATACCAAAGGATATGTATCTGTAAGAAGTAATCAGAAAGGAGATGTATGGTATACAAGCGAAATGCTCTATAAATATAGATTTTATAAAAATGAAGAAACACTAATAACATCAGCTAAAGTTATAGAAATTTATGATTATTATGCTGTATTAGAAAATAACTCTAATGTAAAAATAGAACCAATGATGATAGTAAAAATAAGAAATTAGGAGAATTACTGATGATATCTAAGCAAAACGTTTTATACAATGAAATTGAAAAAGATGATTATTACATATATATAAATCAAAAAACAAATAAAGGTATATTTACACCATATTATAAAGGAAGCTGTAATAGTTTTTTATATGACTTCAAATTAGATATATGCAGAACATTTCATAAAAATGCAAGATCATACTCTATAATTGATATGTCATTGGATGGAACTAAAATTATGACCATTTCTGTTACAGGCAATGATTCTCAAAATAATGTATTTAAAATAATAGAAATAGGAACAAATAAAGTATTATTAGAGATAAATAATCTTTATGTATATGAGGCATTTTTCACAGGAAATCCAAGATATATATTAATTAGAGCAAGAGAAGTAAATATAATGAAAATATTTGTGTATGATGTACAAACTAAAAAAACTATGCATACTTTAAAAGAAAATATACACATCGGAAGTGGATGCTTTGATGAAAATAGAATTATATTTACATATCCTTCTATAACAGAAAATAAAGTTATAAATTATCTAAATTTTAATACTTTAACTGAAAATAAAGAGTTAATAGGATATTCTGACATTAGAGTTTCTAAAATTTTCTATACTGCTAATAAAGAATTACTTTTGGTAGATAATGATGAATCAGTTTCATTATACAGCAACAAAAAAATAATTTGGAAAATTCAATTTCTTTCATTCCTTAATCATTATATAGGAGGATTCTTTTATCTAAAAGAAGATAATAAAGTATATTTAGATACTCCTGCTATAATACAGGAAAAAATGTCTAACAATCAAGTTGATGCTATGGTTCTTTACAGAATAGATGCTTATTCTGGTAATATAGAAAGTATACAATTACCAGCTAAGATAAAATATAAGAAATTTACACATATGTTTGATTATAAATTAATAGATACTGCCGGAAATATATTTGATTTAAGAGATAGAACTGCATATTCATTCCCTTTAAACATACATAGGTAGTATAATGCTATTGATTTTTAAAGAAAAATTTATATAATAGTAATTATGTTAAGAAATATATTAATACTAATTTCAATCTTGATAATCGTTATATCATGTGATGAAGCAGATAATAAAGAAGTATGTAATGTCTGTAATGAAACTAAAACTCTTTCAGCAAAAGAATATCATGTATTAATTAATAAAGGTACAGAAATTCCTTTCTCAGGAGATCTTTTAAATATAAAAGAAGATGGAATATATACATGCAAAATCTGCGATACTCCATTATTTCATTCTGAGGCAAAATTTAATTCAGGAACAGGATGGCCTAGTTTTGATGATGCTATAAAAGAAAATATCAAATTAGTACCTGACGGCGACAGAATTGAAGTTGTATGTGCTAAATGCGGCGGACATATGGGACATGTATTCTATGGAGAAGGTTTTACAGAAAAAGAGACTAGATACTGCATTAATTCTGTTTCTTTAAATTTCGTTAATAAATTCACTAATGAAAATAATAATGAAAATTCTGAAAAATAAATAATATTTCAAGATAATAAAGAACAGCAAATCTAAAATTACGGAGTTTAATATATACTATGATAAAAAAAATAATAATAACAATCTTATCTTTATTATCAATTATTTCATGCTCTGAAAAACTTAACAGTCAAAATATTAATGATAAAGGTAACAATATGAACAATAGTACAGCTATGCCTGAAAATGTAAAATATGCATATTTTTCTTCCGGATGTTTCTGGGGTACAGAATACTGGTTTGAAAAATCAAAAGGGGTTCTTTCAGTTGTAAGCGGATATGCAGGAGGACATAAAGTAAATCCTACATATCAGGAAGTATGCACAGGACTTACAGGACATTTAGAAACTGTAAGAGTTGCTTATGATCCTGAAAAAACTACGTATGAAGAATTGGTTAAACTTTTCTTTGAAACTCATGATTTTACTCAAAAAAATGGACAAGGCCCTGATATAGGATCTCAATATTTATCTGCAATTTTCTATCAGAATGATGAAGAAAAAGAAACAGCAGAAAAATATGTTGCTATGTTAAGAGAAAAAAAATATGATGTTGCTACAACTATAAGGCCGTATAAAAACTTTTATGAGGCAGAAGATTATCATCAGAATTATTACGCTAGAAAAGGTTCTATGCCTTACTGCCACTTTTATACAAAAATATTTTAAGAAAGTTTAATTATAAAAAAATAAAATAGGCTTTAAATTTTAATATTTAAAGCCTATTTTTTATTATTTTATTATTTACTGCTTTTTAAAGTTATTATAACAACTTCAGGATAAGCAAATAATCTAAAAGGCATAAGCACAGCCCCTATTCCTGAAGTAACATAAACCTTCATATTGGCATAATTCATAAGTCCGTAAACAGCAGGAAAAAGAGGATATTCTCTATTTTTATTTATTCCTTCCCATACCCACATAGGAAGAAAACTTATCTGAAGGCCATGTGTATGTCCTGAGAAAAAGAAATCTATAAACTTCATATATCCTCCGTCTTTTGCTCTTTTCAAAGGTATATTAGGTTCATGAGATAATAGTATATGGAAATCTTCGGCTTTAACATTACTAGTAGCGATATCAAATTTAACATCATCAGTTAAAAAATCTCCTACTCCTCCAATAGATATATATTCTCCGCTTTCATTTGTTATAAACAAAATATCATTATCAATTACTTTAAATCCATTAGAGTATAAAGCATTAGAAACATCTTCAGTGCTTTCCCAATTATCATGATTTCCTAAAACTGCATATTTTCCATATTTAGCTTCTAAACCTTTTATACCATTATTGAATTTCTCAGTATTCTTTTTATCATAATGACTGAATTTATGAGGGGCACTATAAATATAATCGCCTGCAAATAATATCATATCAGGTTTTTCATTCATTATTAAGTCAGACATTCTTCTTACATGACTTTCAGGTATATAAAGCCCAGCATGCATATCTGCAGCCAAAGCCAATTTCATATTATCAAAACTTTTAGGCAAATCTTCAAACTCTACAGTAATATATCTAACCCTCATAGAATGAGCTGTTTTATACATATATAGATGCATTATAAATAAAAATATAATCACTACTAAAAATATTATTTTATTTCTTTTTGATACTTTCTTTAAAAAATTCATTTTTAATCCTTAACCTCTATATATAATTGTAATTAGATATTAAAAGCGATAGTACAAATGATAATAATACTATACATAAACTAAATAACACCAATTTAATACTAAATATCATAAATATAGATATTATTACAATAGATAATATTAAAGAAATAATAAAAGATAAACCATATAAACCATTTAATAATAAACTTTTATTCCAAGCATTTATATACTTCGATAATCTTCTGTGAAAAAGAGATAATACAGATGAAGATAACAAAGAAAGCGAAAAAGATAAAACTATTATAAGTAAAATAGTAATATTTTTAATTGAGCTGGAATTTATAATATAATATGCTTTTTCAGCAGAAACAATTTTCAAATCATTATTATTTATTATTTCACTTTTATTTAAAAGCGAATATATATCATCATTGCTAGAAAAAACTATTATACTTTCATTATAAGGAGATTTATCACCTTCTTTAAGATATATAAAACTATTCATAGCAGTTACATCGCCTATAATATCATAATTTTTATCTTTCAAATCGTATATACCGCTTACATAAAAATATCCTGTTTCAAGCCATCCTCTTGATGCTTTTGCTATAAGTGATAAAGCATCTCCTATTTTCAAATTTAAGTAATTGGCTAAATCCTTACCTATTATAATTTCTCTTTTAGGACTTTCAAACATCTCACCTTCTACGATGATATTTGATACGCTCATTCCATTTTCTAATATATTTTTATCATAAGCATAAACTCTTGAATATATGCTTCCTGTTCTTATAACAACTCCAACAGGAAAAGTTAATACTGTCTCTATATCAGCATACTCATCATAAGAAGTAATTTCTTTAAATAATAAATTAGTTATACTATTATTTGTAGATAAATCTATAGAACCATTGAATAAAAATGTATTTCTTGAAGTGTTATTCTTTACTATTCTAAAAATTTTTTCATGTGATTCTTTATTAATATTTTCTTTTGATTTATTTGCAAATGTAAAAAATGATATATACAATACCAAAAATACTATTATATAAGTACATACCAGTCCAAATATAATTAATATATTCTTACTTTTTTTATACTCCTCATCCTGTAAAAATACTTTCTCCCAAACCTGATATTTAACATTGGCTATAATAACTGATAATATATTTATAATAAAAAGTAATGGATATATATAATCAAATTCTAATTTGCCCTTATACAATAATATAAAGAAATATATAATGAAAGATATAGCAAATCCAGAAGCACTATATAATAATTTTGATTTTAATAATTCTCTATAGCTGTAAATAGTGTATGAATTAATAAATATAAATATAGAAAGTAAAACAAATAAATATATTAATATTATATATATTTTATATTTAGAATCATTTTCATTAACCTTATAATCATCTCCCAAAATATCTTTTTTAGTATAAGCAGCAAAGCCATTTCCAAAAATTTGATTTATATCATTATCATAATCAAACAATTTATCGTCGCTTATATTCTGCTTCACATATATTTCAGTAGCAGCATTTTCCAAACCTACAAAATTATTTAAATTATTTATATCTATTAAAGCATAATTATAATTTATATTATCAGACACTTCTATTATAGTGTATTCTTCAGCATTATAATGTCCTGTTTTTGTAATAAGTTTTAATATTATAGTATCATTAGTATTAACATCCAATACAGAAGCTATTGACTTACTTATAATTATTGAATTATCAGGATTAAAATTTTCTAATGCATTATTATTTAAAATACCAAAAACTTCATCATCATTTTTTATATCAATACCATTTATGACAATTTCTTCCTCGCCCAAATGAGATATTAAACTAGCTCTGTATTTCAGTCTTGAAGCTATAGGAACTGATTTAAATATTTCTCTTAATTTCTGCTCTTTATTAGGATAATCTAATATATAATAATCATCTAATATATAATCTCTTGATTCTTTATAAGTACTATTCATTATATTGATATTGCTTAAAGAAGTATCAGAATCATTTTTACTTAAATAATTCACAGAAAATAATGCAGTAAATGTAATTACTATAGATATTAAACAAATAAGTATATTAATTTTTTTCATAAATATCCCAAACAAAAAATAATCATAATATAAAAAGAGATTATATCTTAATAGCCATTTTTGTAAATAGTAAATATTATTTTTTGATAAGTAATTATATATTTAATGATAAACAATATATTAAAAAAATAAAAATGCTGACATATAAAAAATTATACGCCAGCATCATATAATCTAATTAAACTTTATTATTCTTGGAATAAAGGAGTTGTTTTATTAGTATCAAAACCTATAACTTTTGTAACTATTAAAAACATATTTGTAGTGCCTTCTTCCATACCAGGTCTTTCTTCTAAATAACCTTCAACTTTAAGATTAACTTTAGTAGGTTCAGCAAAATTAAATCCTGTATATTCTCTCTCTAAATTAAGATACTCGCCTTCCATAGCTACAGGATAAGTTTTCATTTCTGTGTAATTGCTGAAATTAGCAGAATCAGCATAATAAACGAAATCGCCTTCAAAAGTTTGAGTATTTGAAATTAATTGAGTTTCTTCTGCTGCATTATTATTAGCAGATGCATCTGTGCCTACAGCTACATTTTGAGTGCTTTCTGTTTTATTAGAACAAGAAATTGCAAGCACAAAAATGATAAATAGTAAATAGATTCTTTTCATTTTTACCCTCTTTATTATATTATTTTGTTTTATGTAAAACAAAATAGTATGAAATTAGTAATAAATTTTTCATATTTTTTTTATGAATGTTTTTATTTAAATAACTGTTATTATAAATGATAATTTAATAATTAATTATTACTACCAAATTAACATTTTATTTAAAGGATGTGTATTTGGTTCTTCTTCATATATTTTTATATCTTTTGAAAATTTTATTTTATATTCTTCTAATTTATAATTATCAAAATTAGCTATATTATTATATAATATATAACCATGTTTGGATTTTTTTATGACTTTATCTGTATAAATATCTTGTATTTCTTTTGTGAGTTCACTAAAAGCATAATTTGAAATAAAAATATCATACTCATAATCATTATCATCCAATTTATCTAAAGTTAAAAAATTCAATTTAGACATATCAATATCATCAAATTTACTAATATATTTCTTTGATAATTCCAAAGCACAATCTAAATCAATATATGTATAACTTTCGATATTTTTGAAATAAGACATTATTATCCTCGATTGACCACCATATCCAATTCCTATTTCACATATTCTCAAACCATTCAAATTTTGAAAATAGATAATTAAATCTGATAATATTTTTATATATCTTAAAGTTGTAGGGGCTATTTTACCAATTTCTCTAAATTCTTTAATATCTGCACCTCCATATAAATCATTTCTTTTAAAATCTTCAAAATTCTCTTTTTCAAAAGATTTTCTTTTTAATATAATATCTAAACATAAATTAGCTATTTCATAGTTAACATGTTCAAGTACAGTAATATAATATTTATTTTTTCTAAAAGTATCAAAATAATTATCATTGTATGCTGCTAACATACAAATATTTTTATATCCAAAATTTGAATCTGTTATACTAGTGATATCTTTTGAATTTGTATACGTTAATATGTTATCTATATTGCTTACTTTATCATATAAATAATTAAGATTTTCAAAATGATCATAAAGTAAATTCCTTATAGAATTTCTTAATTTTTTAAAAGGTATCCACCAAACTATATTATCAATATCTTTTCTTAATTTTTCAGTCATTAATTGCCTCCAAAATATTTAAAACACAAATAGCCGATATTTACAATTATCAAAATTGCAAACATCGGCTATAATTTTCAATATATAATATATTAGTTGTCTTGTCTTGTCTTGTCTTGTCTTGTCTTGTCTTGTCTTGTCTTGTCTTGTCTTGTCTTGTCTTGTCTTGTCTTGTCTTGTCTTGTCTTGATATTATTTAACATTTTTAAATCCAAAAGTTGGTTAATAGTAACATATTATAATAATAAATACAAGAGTTACTAATACCATAGTATTTACAACTATTCCAGTTTTCTCATTTGAGGGAAAAGAATAGTATCTCTAATGCTTGCCACATTCAAGAATAATATAGCCATTCTGTCAATACCTATTCCAAGTCCGCCTGTAGGAGGAAGTCCGTATTCCAAAGCATTAATATAGTCTAAATCCATATCCATAGTTTCATCTTCACCGCGTGCTTTTGCTTTTAACTGCTCTTCAAATCTTTCTTTTTGATCTATTGGGTCATTAAGCTCACTGAATCCATTAGACATTTCCATTCCGCCTATAAATAATTCATATCTCTCTGTAATATCAGGATTATCAGGATAAGATTTTGAAAGAGGAGAAACTGCTTTAGGATAGTTAATAACAAATGTAGGCTGTATCAATTTCTCTTCAACTTTTTCTTCAAATACTGCCACCATTACTTCCCATTTAGAAGGTTTAGTTTTAGAAGTATCTATTTCAACACCAACTGATTTAGCTTTCTCTAATGCCTCATCATCTGACTGTATAGCATTGAAATCAAGTCCTGAATGCTCTTTAACCAAATCAACCATAGGTACTCTTGCAAACGGAGGCTTGAAATTAATCTCATAATCCTTATACTCTGAAGTGTATTTTCCATTTAATTTGAAACATACTTTTGAAAATACTTCCTCTACCAATTCCATAACTTTGTGGAAATTAGCATAAGCCATATATGCTTCCATCATAGTGAACTCTGGATTATGTCTTGTAGATATACCTTCATTACGGAAATTTCTATTAAGCTCAAATACTCTGTCGAAACCGCCTACTACAAGTCTTTTCAAATAAAGCTCAGGTGCTATTCTCAAATATAATGTCATATCCAAAGTATTATGATGCGTGATGAAAGGTTTAGCCTTAGCTCCTCCAATTAAAGGGTGCATCATAGGTGTTTCTACTTCTAAAAAGTTATTTTCTATCATTACTTCTCTTATAGCAGAAATCATTTTTGATCTTTTAATAAATGCTTCTTTAACATCATCATTCATTATTAAATCAACATATCTTTGTCTGTAGCGAAGTTCTGTATCTGTTAATCCATGGAATTTTTCAGGCAATGGATTAAGTGATTTAGTTAATAATTTTAATTCATTGGCATATATTGTAATTTCTCCTGTTTTAGTTTTAAAAACAGTACCTTTTACACCTACAATATCACCTATATCTATTAATTTTTTGAATACTGTATTATAAAATTCATCGCCTACTTTATCTCTTTGTATATAAGCCTGAATAGTACCTGCTGAATCCTTTATAGTTAAAAATGAAGACTTACCCATTACTCTATAAAGCATAATTCTTCCGGCAACAGCAACTTCAGTTTCATTCTTCTCTAACTCTTCAAATTTTTCTGCTATATCATGCGATTTATAAGTTACATCATAACTGTTTGGAAATGGGTTTATTCCCATACCTCTTAATGTGTTTAACTTCTCTCTTCTGTTTTCTTTTTCTGCATTTTTTTCTACACTAGTATTTTTTTCATTTTGTGTATTTTCAGAATTGTTTTGATTTTCTGACATTAAATTATCCCTCTTAAATTATTTGTTATTTGTAATGAAATAACATGAAAAATATTGCTATAAATATATATTAAAAACAAAAAAAATTCTATAAAAAATTAACATTATTAAATATAAATATAACTAATCTATGTTTTAATAAAGCATTTATAACCATATTATATTTTAATGTTTCATTAGTAATATTTAAAATATAATAAAACTCATTAAGCCTATTAATAAATCATATAATTGTATAAAAAAATAAAATACTAAATAAAAATTAAATTAACAAAAATTGCAAAGTGATAAAATAGAGTAAATAATTTTAATAGATACTTGTAATTTTTATAATTATATTTATGATATTAAAAAATCATTATTGAAAAAGATGTATTATTATTACCATATGAATAATAAATTAAAAATTATAAAATATAAGGCTATACTATTTTTTATAGGAATGATATTTTTATCAGCATCATTCATTATAATCTATCTTCATTTTAGATTTAATAATGAAGATATAATTAAAGTAAATGCCAATGTAGAAAGTATTGAGCATTATGAATACGGAATCATCAAAAAACAAAAATTTGCAAATATAATTTATAGTTTCACTTATGAAGGAAAAGAAATAATACTTACAAACTCATATTTGGAAGATTCATACAAAGGTATTTCTGTAAATTCAAAAACTGAAATATTATACGATAAAACAAACAACACTATAGTAACCAAGCCAAGAATATATACATTAGTTATAGCATTCATATTTATAATATTAGCAATGGCTGTAATAGTATTTGCATTTAAATTAAAACAAAATAATATATATGTATGGCCTACACTAGATAAGTAAAAATATAGGTTTATTCTATAATAATATAATTAGTTAATATAAAATTCATAATCTTTTGCTTTAGAGCATGATTTTCTCAAAGCAAAATGAACTAGAGTTAACATAATCTTACTAATATATTTAGCTGATGAATTACATATTGAAATGCACCTCATACAGGATATGCATTTATTTTTATCAATTATTTTAGGATTATTAATATCTATTGCCTGAACTGGGCATTTCTTAGCACATAATTTACAATCATTGCATTTGCTTTTAGTTTTTGGCACTAATAATACTTTACTTATTTGTCTATATGGACGATTACCTTTTAATTTATGTTCATCTAAAACTTCAGAAGCATTTATTATTTTATCAGCAAATTCTTTGAGTTTAGCTATATCATTTTCATCTGGTCTATTATAGGCATATTTATAAGCTATGGAATGTTTAGCAATTGCAGCTACAGCAGAAGTAACTTTAAAATTTAACTCTTTCGCTATGTCATAAAGTTCAATTAAAGTATCTTCATAATCTCTATTACCATAAACAGATATAATAACAGTATTAGCTCTATTACCTTTTATTTGAGATATACGCTTTGATGCTATTTCAGGAACTCTGCCTGCATAAGAAGGTACTGCAATGACAACAATATCATCTTGAGATATTTTTACGCTTGAAAAATCCATACTATAATCAGTTAAATCAACTTTTTCTATACTGCTGTTAGTTTTTTGGCTGATTTCTGAAGCAATTGCATCGGCAACCTTTTTTGTTCCGCCTGTTGGGCTAAAAATAATTTCATATATCTTCATATAAAACTCCAAATATAATTTAATTAATTATAATTAACTTTATAAATATTATCTTTAATTAAAAATATTGTAACATATATTATTACAACTATAATAACATATTTTATTGTAATGTCAATAATTACAACTAATTTTTTAAAACGCTATTTTTAAATAGTAGGCTGTTTTATATAAATAAAATAATTTTTATTTTATTAATTTTTTAATAAAAAAACAGCTGAGAACTTCATCATCGGTTATCAGCTGCTCGTTTATCACTTTAAAATATTATTTATATTATTTTTCTAACTCTAATATATCATCATAGCCTTTTTCTCTAGCTATATCAAATACAGTCTTATTTTCCTTATTTACAACTGTAGTATCTGCTCCTTTCTCTATTAAAAGTTTAACAAGCTCTGTTTTTCCATTGTCAATAGCCTGAAGCAGTAAAGGATAACCATCTTCTGAAGGTATAGGAGTATTTACATCGGCACCTTGCTCTATTAAATACTTTGCCATTTCTGTATCACTATTATAAAGAGTACTAGCCAATAATGAAATATTTACATTTGGATAGTATTCTTTAAGTTCATATTTCATAGCAGGATCAATACCTTTTGAAACTAAATATTTTACTATATCCAAACAGCCTGACTGAACAGCATAACGAATTAAAGGATAGCCATAATTATCAACATAATTTATATCAGCTCCATATTCAGCAAGCATTTTTAATTTTTCTAAATCACATTTTGATTCGTCAACTCCAATTGTGTCAAGTAATATAGGAACAGGTTCTTCCCAGCCGTACTCGACATCTACTTCAGCACCTGCATCTAATAATTCTTTCATTATTTTTAAACTATTTTCATTTGTAGACATTACTGCTGAATATAAAGCATCAATATTTCCTTCTCCCCTAAAATTAACATTTGCCCCTCTTTTTATAAACTCTTTTACAAGTTCTAAATATCCTTTTGCAGAAGCTGTTTTTAATGGACTATCATTATCAACATAAGTCTGATCAACATTAACACCATAAGAAAGTAATTCTGTAACCATTTTTTTATCACCGTATTGTAATGCCATTATTAAACTTCTTTCTCCATGTTTCTCTTCAAAGCTTTTTAAAGACTCTGCATCCTTTACATTTTTAAGATCATTAAAAGCCTCTAAATCCCATCCTGGTACTTCACTAATTTCGGCAGTATCAGTATTAATTTCTTCAGTATTATTATCTTCAACATATTCATCATTATTAGATATTTCTGTATTATTGGAATTAATTGCGTTAGTATCTGTAGTTACTTCTGTATTATCAGTTTTTTTAGAATTACAGCTTATTATACTAATTAACATTAAAGCAGTTATAATTAATTTTTTCATTTAATTACCCCTTAATTATTATTTTTTATTATCATATCACAACTAAATATAAAAGTAAAGAAAACATTAATTTCTTATTGCTGCTAGCGATAAACTTATTATTATATATAAAAAATCTCGCCTTAAAATATCTATCAGCTAAAGCTGACAGATGCTCGATTTTTTATTTTTAAATATAGCTGACAACTAAAGTTATCAGCTGCTCGTTTATCGCTTTAAAAATATATTAATAAATAATTCATATTAATTATATTAGCAATAATAAAAAATAATAATTTATCATTATACTGTATATCAATTAAAAAATATATAACCTATTTTATATACCTAAACAAGTGTATTTTGTCAATTTTAATATTTTTTATATGAATTATCAACTTTTTTGTCGCTCAAAAAAGTTGCTGCCACAGGCACGCTTCGCGAAAAAGCATATACTACAGCTTAATATTTTAAGAATATATATTAAATGTATGGTAATACATAAAATTTAGGTTAAAAATGCAGTCTTTCGCGAAGCGTATCCGAGCCTGTCGAGGATATAGGTTCTCGCTGCAGGCGGGCTTCGCCTTGGTTACAAAAAGAACTGGGGATGTTATGAAATACGGTGGGAAAAAGAACAATAAAAAATTGACAAACTTAAAATTTTTCATTACATATCAAGTACTTTTGAAACAAGTTTATTATTGCTGTTAATAAAAAAAAAGCTGACAATTAAATCTGCCAGCTGCTCAATTTTTTATTTATTGTTGTTATGCTCGCCACCTGTAAGGGTGCCTACTCGGTCGGCTCACTTATATTATTTTTTTAAAGCCACAATCTCATCATAGCTTTGTTCTTTAGCTAAATCAAAAATTGTTTTTCCGTCTTTATCAACAACAGAAGTATCTGCCCCTTTCTCTATCAAAAGTTTAAGAAGTTCAATATTTTCAGATCTAAGAGCAACAAATATTAAAGGTAAACCAGAAACACTATCAGTTTGAGTATTAATATCAGCACCTTGTTCTATTAAATATTCTGCTATTTCTGTAGTTTTATTTCTTACTGCAGCATTAAGTAATGAATAACTTTTACCTGAGTATGAATAACCATTAGTATATGTCATAGCAGGGTCAACACCTTGAGAAACTAAATATTTTACTATATCAATACATCCTTGAGAAATAGCAACAGCAATTACGGGGCCATACTCAAAATTTGAATAATTTATATCTGCTCCATGTTCTGTAAGTAGTTTAACTTTTTCTAAATTGCATCTTCCTATTATAGCAACATTTAATATATTATCTTTATTTTCTTCTTTAGTACCATAAATAATACCAGTGTCTGCTCCTGCATTTAATAGTTCCTTTACTACTTCCAAATGATAATTTTTTTCAGACTCTACTGCATAATATAAAGCGTCTATATCTCCTTCTTCTTCTCTAAAATTAACATCAGCACCTTGTTGGATAAGTTCTTTTACAAGTTTCAAATATCCCTTTTCTGAAGCTAATTCTAAAGGAGTTCTACTATCATTATCATCTTTCATATTTACATCAGCACCATAAGATATTAATTCAATAGCCTTTTCTTCTGTAGGAAATTTATCAATAGCAAATACTAAAGAAGATTTACTCGGATTTTTTGACTGCCATTCATCGAAAGAATTTTTATCTTTTATAGAATCAATTTCATTAAATAATTTTTCTTCCTCTTCTAACATTGTAGTTTTGTATATATCCCACATATCATTAGAAGCATATCCCTGATAGATTTCATTATTATTATTATTTACTTCTGAATTATTTATTTTTTCGCTTTTACCAGATCCGCAGCTTATTATATTTATTATACTGATTAATATAAAAGCTATTATAATTATTTTTTTCATAAAATACTCCATAATGATTATTGTTTACTATAATATCATAAGTAAATATAAAAGTAAATAAAATACTAATTACCATTATACTGTATATAACAAATCAATTAAAAATATGTTGTTAATAAAAAAAGTTGACAACTAAAGTTATCAGCTGCTCGTTTATCACTTTAAATATTATTTATATTATTTTTCTAAAGCTAATACATCATCATAGCCTTTTTCTCTGGCTATATCAAATACTGTCTTCTTTTCCTTATTTACAACTGTAGTGTCTGCTCCTTTCTCTATTAAAAGTTTTACGAGTGATGTATTTCCATTTTCAATAGCAGTCAATATTAAATTTACAGCTTCTTTGCTATTATCTTTATAATTTGAAGTCATATCATTTTCCATATAATTATCAATAATAGCTTTAGTATTTACATCAGCACCTTTATCTATTAAATATTCTGCTATTTTTGTATCATTATTATTAACTGTAGCAACTAATAAAGAAAATGGTATATTTCTATAATCTGTATATTTCATTGTAGGATCAATGCCTTTTTCAACTAAATATTTCACTATATCAAAACGTTCGCGTCTAATAGCATTAACAATAAAAGGCTCTCCTCTATCATTAACTTTGTCTATATTAGCACCATTTTCTACAAGTGTTTTAAATATTTCAAAATTATTATAATATAAACTTCTGTCTAATATAGTAAAATTGCCTTCCTCGGGATCTGAATAAAGAATATTAGGATTTGCTCCAGAATTTAATAGAACTTTAACTAATTCTAAACTATTTTTATTATTAGCATTAACAGCATAAAATAAAGAATCCGCAGATATATTACCTCTTGAATCTAATTCTCTTGCATTAACATCAGCATTATGATTTATAAGTTCTATAGCTAGTTTTACATATCCGTTAATTGAGGCATTCATTAAAGGAGTAAGCCCACTAAAATCTTTTTGATTGACATCAGCACCATAAGATATTAATTCAATAGCTTTTTCTTCTGTAGGATAATAATCAATAGCAAACTTTATAGGTGTTTGATCTGTATATTTTGACTGCCATTCATCTAAAGAGGCTTTATCTTTTATAAGATTAAAATCTGCAATAACTTGTGAATATTTTTCAGCTGATGAAGCACTATAATAAATATTAGTGGCATATCCTTCATACTCTTTTGTATTGCTTTCTAGTGTATTGGTATTAATTACAGAAGTTAATTTAGTATCGGTTTCTACATTATTTGTATTAACGGCATTAGTATTTGCAGTTACTTCTGCATTATCGTTTTTTTTAGAATTACAGCTTATTATACTGATTAATATTAAAGCTGTGATAATTATTTTTTTCATAAAACATTCCTTAATCATTATTGTTTGCTATAATATCATAAGTAAATATAAAAGTAAATAAAATACTAATTTCTTATTGCTGCTAACGATAAACTTATTATTATATATAAAAAATCTCGCCTTAAAATATCTATCAGCTAAAGCTGACAGATGCTCGATTTTTTATTTTTAAAATATAGCTGACAACTAAAGTTATCAGCTGCTCGTTTATCGCTTTAAAAATATATTAATATATAATTTATATTAATATATTAGCAATAATAAAAAATATATTGACAGAATATACCAATATACTGTATAATCAAAAACCTAATACTAGGTTAAAAAGAGGTTTATGATGAAAGTATTATGTATTATTATATTTATTATTAGTTCGTGCATTTCTTATGCTCAAGTGAGTGATGATTTTAAAAATTTAGCGACAACAAATAAAGAATCAGCATTATACAAATCAGTAATATCAGAAAATATTGATGAGTTTAAATATGTAATTGAAAATATTGAAAACAATAAAGAATATATAACTTACTCTATAACAAACATTGAAACATGGTATAACTATATACCCAATTTAAGCACTAATAGTTTCTCTAATTTCGTAAAAGTTTTATTAGATAATGGAATGGATATTAACGAATCTGGAAAAAATCTTATACTTGATGTAAGTAAGTCCTACAATTCACATCGTCAACCTAAATTCGGAGCAAGTGAAATTATAGGAGTTCCAGATAGTAAATATAAAATTGAAACACTGATGAATCTCGGAGCAAATATTAATATACAAGATAATGACGGAAATGGTATACTTCACTATATACTTTCCAGAGATAATATAGGAACAGAAGAATATGATATTTTTGAAATGCTTATAAAAAACGGAATCAATATTAATTTACAAAATAATGATGGAGATACTGCACTTCATAAAATTTCATATAAAAAAGATAATGGGTATAGAAATATTGATATGGAAAAAAAAGTTATATCTCTTTTTATAGAAAATAATGCAGATAAAAACATAAAAAATAATAATGGAAAAAAAGCGTATCCCGGAGAATTTATATATAATATAAAATTAATTTTTAGTAATATATTTAATATATTATACTATATTTTTATAATTATAATTATAATTATAGTTGATATATTCTATTCTATATTCTATGTAATATCAGGATTTATTTACAATATAGCTAGATTTTTTAGATAATTTATTTTTATACTGATTAAAATTATATATATTATTATTTTTTCATAGAACTAAAATTATGATATAAATTTTTTATATCATAATTTTTCTATTTTTTCTATACTAAGTCCTGTTAATTCGCTTATAAGATTTAAATCCATATTTTTATTTTTCATATTTCTAGCTAGAGAATATTTTTCTTGTTCTATACCTTTTTGTATTCCTTCTTCTATACCCTTTATACGCTCTTCATTAAGCATTAAAACATTAAAGTAATCTCTTTCATAATTACTGTAACCATTATATAAATCATTACTATTAACAAATTTATTATATTCTTCATATACTTCTTTCATTATAGGGTTTTTCTTTACTAATATTTCCATAGTATCCTCCAATTTATCTTTAGAATTTAAAAACTCAAACCAATCTGATAAACCTTTATACAATTTATTATTACTATTGAATTTTTTCAATTCAAGAAAGTGAATCTCTAAATGATTAGTTAATATATGATTGGTTTCAAGCTCTTTAATAAAGTAACAGCTATGAGGTTTATCTATACCTTTTATCAAATTAAAATCTAAAATATTAATACTTATTACGGGTGTTAAATCTGAATATATATCCTTAGATTTTAAATTTGTAAAATAATTTTTAGCCCAATAGTATAAACTTCTATATATAAATGATTGATTACCTATTCTTTGTATTTCTATTATTATAGTTTCGCCTGATTTCGTTTTTGCCTTAACATCTGCTATTGATTCTTTATAAAATACATTTTCTTTTAAATTAAAAGTATTCAAAACTTCTATATATTCAAAAGGCTCTTGATTAGAATCTATCCTAACAGAATTAATAAGATTTTTAAGTATATGCTCATGTCCCTCTTTGGCAAACATATAACGCATAAAATAATCATTAAGCACATTAAATTTTTTATTATTTGATCTCAATTCCATAAAATTATTATAATGAATTTTTATTCTTTGTCAAATAGTATCAATTAAATATATATTAACAAAATATATTTAGTTTATGAATATTCTAGTATTTAATTTTGACAAAAAAGTATATAATAATATTATGAACAAATATGCATCTCCAATATATCAATACAAAGGAAGAGTTAATTTAATAATCTCTTCAATATCAGCTTTAATAAATTTAACAGCATTACTAAATATAAACAATTTTAATTTAATAACATTCAATACAGTATATTTATTTAGCTTCTTTTCAGTATTTATGTTTATCAATTCCCGTACAGTTTATACTAACATTTTTAAAAATTACAAGAAAGAAATAAAAAATAAAACTATATTCTCTTTTATTGGTTTTGTTATATCATTAATCTTGTATATATTGATTACAAAAATTGTTTTTAATAAAATAGCAGTATCATTTAAATATGCTATTCTTCCTATTATGAATTTTATTTCCATAATACTAGCTAATACAGTATATTTTATATTAGAAAAACTTTTTATAAATAAAGATAAACATTTCTTTAATATTAAATGCATTTCAAATATATTATTAATATCATTTGCATATACATCAGTTTTTATAGCATTATATTTATTTTATGAATCTAAATACATTATTATTTTACTAAGTATATCAAACTCATTATTATCATCAGCAATACTATCAGTTTTTAATATAATGTCATCGAAGTTTATGAATCCTTGGAGCAGGTTTATATTTGTAAATGCTAGTTATATAATATCTTTTATTTTATCTTTAATAATATCTTCTATTTTAATAGCGATTTTCTTTACATTTACACTAAAAATATTTGTTTCTACTTTTATGATAATATTATTGTCATTTATAATTTCTATTTTATTAGCCCATTATATAAAAGCATATTCATATTTATAAATAGAACTCAAAATATAAATTTTTTATATCATAATTTTTCTATTTTTTCTATACTAAGTCCTGTTAATTCGCTTATAAGATTTAAATCCATATTTTTATTTTTCATATTTCTAGCTAGAGAATATTTTTCTTGTTCTATACCTTGTTCTATCCCTTCTTTAATACCTTCCTCTTTCCCTTCTACTCTTCCTAATCTTCTTTCCTCTTCCAGCATTATTTGATTGCCATATAAATATGCTTGTCTTTTATCATATTCGTTCATCATTAATCTGTCTTTTATAAAGTTATTATATCTTCTTTGTACTTCTTCCATTATAGGTTTCTCTTTTACTAATTCTGACATTATAACCTCCTTATTATCATTATCTTTCATAGTAAAAAATTTAAGCCAACAATTTAAATCATATTCTAATGAATCATATTTGAATTTTTTCAATTCTATTATATGTATTTGTAAATGGTCAGTAAGTAATCTTTTATTATTGGTGTCATAAATCATATAACAAGAATGTATAGAATCATTATCATCTAAATTAAAATTAAGCAAATTGATACTAATTACTGGAGTTAGAGCATCATATTTTTCTCCTTGTTTCAAAAGTTTACTATAATTAGAAGCCCAATAATATAATATTCTTTCTGGAAATCTTGAATTACCTTGTAATTGTATTTCTATAATAACAACTGTTCCATTTTGTGTAATACATTTTACATCTGCAATAGTTTCTTTATCTTCGTAATTCTCTTTATAGTTAAATGGTGTCAATATTTCTACAGATCTAAAAGTTTTCATTCCAGAATCAAGCATTATTGAATTAATAAAGTCTAATAATATTGCTTCACTGCCTTTATCGGAGAAAAGATATCTCACAAAGTAATCATTTAAAACATTAAAGTTATTATTTGATCTCAATTCCATAAAATCATTATAATGAATTTTTATTCTTTGTCAAATACTATATATTTTATTATTTGGCATATAAAACGAATAAATTCAAATTTGATTAAAGATTAAAAATATATTATACTAACCCTAAAATTTATAAACGGATAACTATAATGCAAGAAACATTTTTTGGAAGCGAAAAAGAAGAAAATCAAAAACTCACACCTATGATGAGGCAGTACAAAGAAATAAAAGATAAATATAGTGACAGTATACTTCTTTTTAGAATGGGAGATTTTTACGAAGTATTTTTTGATGATGCAAAAGTAGTATCCGATATATTGGGGCTTACACTTACAAAGAGAGCTAATGTTCCTATGGCAGGAGTTCCTTATCATGCTATAGACAATTATTTATCAAGATTAGTTAAATCTGGAATGAAGATTGCTATATGCGATCAAATGGAAGACCCAAAACTTGCAAAAGGTATAGTAAAAAGAGAGGTTACTCAGGTTATAACTCCGGGTACAATTTCAGAAAATAAATACCTTGAATCAAAAAGCAATAATTATTTAGCTTCTGTAATAGTATCAAAAAGTGAGAAAAATGCTGCTTTATCTATATGCGATATTTCTACAGGAGAACTTTATGCTACAGAAATAAATTCTAATTTAGAAAATCAAAATGAAGCTGTAAAAGAAATCATTAATGAGCTTACAGAAGAAATTATAAGATTCTCTCCTAAAGAGATTATGACTATAGAATCAGTTTCTGAAAGTGTCATTATAAAAGAAATTCAAAATAAATTTAATAATATATTCTACAGCACTACTCCAAATTATACCGCAGAATATTCTTATGCATATAAAACATTAACAAATCATTTTAAAACAGTATCATTAAAAAGTTTCGGTATAGAAGAAAAGCCTCTTTTAATATCCTTATTAGGATCAACTATATTCTATATACAGGAACTTTCAAAAACTTCTCTTGAACATATTTCAAATATTAAACTATATAATAGAAGAGATTCTATGACTTTGGATTATGCCACAATAGCAAGTTTGGAAATATTAGAAACTATAAGAAATGATAATAATAAAATGACATTATTTGACACCATAGACAGAACAAAAACTTCTATGGGAGCGAGATATTTAAAAAGAATAATCGTAGAACCACTATTAAATATAGAAGAAATAAATAAAAGACTTAATAATGTAGAGTTTTTCTATAAAAATCAAAAGTTTATGTATAAAATAAGAGATTTGCTTCAAGATATTGGAGATATAGAAAGACTAGCATCGAAATTGGCATTAGGAAGGATTAATCCTAAGGAATTAGTATCATTAAAAAGATTTTTAGTAGGTTCTCTTGAAGTTGTAACAGAACTTGCAATGAATAACTTTGAAGATGTGAACTTTGAGGAAGTTAATGATATAAAAATAATAACTGATTTAATAGAGCGTGCAATATTAGAGGATCCAAAAGTTGTTATAAATGAAGGCGACATTATAAAAGATGATTACGATGAAACATTAAAAAAATATAATGAAGCTAGAAGAGAAGGAAGGTCTTGGATAGCAGAACTTGAATATAATTACAAACAAGATACAGGAATAAACAATTTAAAAATAAGATATAATAATGTTATAGGTTATTATGTAGAAGTAACAAAATCAAATGTATCATCAGTTCCAAGCGATTTCATAAAAAGACAAACATTAATAGGAAGTGAAAGATACACTACAAGCAAATTAATGGAATATGAAACTATTATAAATGAAGCTAATGAAAAAAGTTATGCATTAGAATACAATATATTTATTGAGGTGAGAAATAAAACCAACGAATATTTAAACTCAATATTAAAAATGGCAAGAGTAATTTCTATAATAGATGTTTATTCTTCTCTTGCTTGTTTAGCTAAAGAAGACAATTACATAAAGCCAATAATAACAGATGACGGTATAATAGATATAAAAGACGGAAGACACCCAGTCGTAGAAGTTAATCTAAAAACAGAAAGTTTTATTCCTAATGATACATATTTAGATAATAAAAATGAACATATGCTTATAATTACAGGTCCTAATATGAGTGGTAAGAGTACATATTTAAGACAAACAGCTTTGATAGTATTGCTTGCTCAAATAGGTTCATTCGTTCCTGCATCAAGTGCAAAAATTTCTATAGTTGACCGTATATTTACTCGCGTTGGAGCTAGCGATAATATAGCAAGAGGAGAAAGTACATTCTTAGTAGAAATGAATGAAACAGCATATATTCTAAATCATTGTACAGATAAAAGTCTTGTTATAATGGACGAAATAGGACGAGGAACTTCAACTTATGACGGACTTTCTATTGCTTGGGCTATAGTGGAATATTTAGTTCATGAAGAAAACAAAAAAGCTAAAACTTTATTCGCCACACATTACCATGAACTTACTATGCTTGAAGATTTACAAGGAGTTAAAAACTATAAAGTATTAGTTGAAGAATATAAAGATGAAATAATATTCATGAAAAAAGTTACTGAAGGAGCTGCTAAATCTAGTTATGGTATATATGCTGCCAAAATAGCAGGTGCCCCTAATAAAGTTATAAAAAGAGCTACTGAAATATTAAAAAGATTAGAAGCTGATGCAAGTGTTCAGGTGGAAAATATAGAATTAAATAATCAAAAATCTAAAGATATACTTCCGCTTTATGAAGAACCTAAAATCATAGAAAAAGAAAGCGAAATAGAAAAAGAGATAAAAGATTTGAATATTAATATGATAACACCTCTTGATGCTATGAATTTAATTAATAAATGGAAGAACATGATATGAAAATATCATGTTAATTTCATTGATTTTTTCATAAATTCAATTTTAAGAGGTTGCAAGCCGAAATTATAGTATAATAATGAGGTGTACAATGACTGAACAATATTACTACAAATCAACAACTGAAAGAGAATTCGACTGCGTAAAAGATGATGAGAGATTGATAGAAACTTTGTCTGATAAAGGCTATACTGTTTATGCCATTGCACAAAAATCTAATCAATTAATACCATATCATGAACATCCTTCCGAAGAAATGGTAATAGTATTAAGCGGTAAAGTAAGATATATAGTAGAAGAAGAAATCGTGGATTTAGAAGAAGGTGATATTATAAGAGTAAGACCGCATTCTGTGCATTCCATGATAGGAATTTCTGAAAATGGAATATCTAATTTACTTTTAGTATTTATTTAATCTTTTATAAATTAATAGCAAAAAATAAATTTGTGTAATATAATCTAAAATTATGTTACATTAAAAATTTTCAGTATATACCTAAACAACTATATTTTGACAATTTTATTTTTTATATTGTTATTATTTTCGGGGACTAGCCCATGAACCCCCAGTTCTTTTACGACCGAAGGAAGTACTGTAAGTATTGGTATAAGGCACAGCCCGCCTCACGAAGTGTGCCTACGGCAGGCGAGAACCAAAATAACTACATTTTTAGTCCAAATTTAGGATATATCCTATATTTAATAAGTATTTTTCAAATATAAAGTTCTAGCAATTGAGTTTTCGCGAAGCGTGCCGACGAAGTCCACCTGCAGTGGTGGCAGCTACTTTGACGAAGTCCGACAAAAAAGTAGATAACATTTATATAAAGTGCATCGGCTGACAAACTTAAAAATATTTGGTATATACCAAATATATTTCAAATGTAAAAATTGAAATGGATTATTTTTAATATAAAAGTATTAATTAAAAAATTTAATACAAATACTAAATTACTTGAAATCTTTATAAAGCATACTAGGCTGAACATCAGTATTATTCTGGTATTTACTGCTTGTATACTCTTCATATTCTCCGTCTATTGTATGATAATAAAGCTGAGCTATTTCAACTCCGGGATATATTATTATAGGCTTTATACAGAAAATTTCTAAAGTCCAGTATCCTGCAAATCCAACATCACCAAAACCAGCAGTAATATGAATAAATATTCCAAGCCTTCCTATAGATGATCTACCCTCTATCATAGGAACAAATTTTTTAGTGTTGGTATACTCTAAAGTTCTTCCTAAATATAATTCATTAGGTTTTAATTCGTATCCAGATTCAGGTATTATTATTTCCTTTACACTATTAGGTTTTTTCATATCAAGAACATTATCTTTATATACTAAAAGTTTATTATGAAGTTTTACATTATAACTATTTGAATTTAATTGTTTTCTATTAAATGGTTCTATTATTATATCTTTTCCTAAATTTTTTTCTATTTCAAGCCCTGACAAAATCATCTATTTATTTTCCTGCAATTTATTTTAAATTATTTCGCTTTATTTTTCGGTATTATTATAGTATAATTTATTAAGTAAAATAAAATTATGGAGTTATTAAATGCTATCTATAAATTATAAAAACGTATTAGGATTTTTACAAGAGCATGAACTAGAATATTTTGCCGAAAAAGCTAAATATGCAAATGAACTTCTTGAAAACAAAAAAGGTGCTGGCAATGATTTTTTAGGATGGGTTAATTTACCAACAGAAGCTTTAAAAATGGTAAAAGAAATTGATGAATTAGCTAAAGAAATTAGAGAAAATGCTGAAGTTTTAGTATCTGTTGGTATAGGCGGATCTTATTTAGGAGCAAGAGCTGTTATAGAATCTTTTTTAAACCCTTTTGTTTCCGCTAAAAAAGGAAATACTCAAGTTATATATGCCGGTCATAATATGAACGGAGAATATTTCAAAAATTTATTAGATTATTTAGAAGGTAAAGATTTTTATATCAATGTAATATCTAAAAGCGGTACTACAACTGAACCTGCTATAGCATTCAGAGTATTAAAAGAATATGCTGAAAAAAGATACGGTAAAGATGAAGCTGCTAAAAGAATAATAGCTACTACAGATAAAGCTAAAGGAGCTTTAAAAACATTATCTACAGAAAATAAATATAGAACTTTTGTTATACCTGATGATGTAGGAGGAAGATATTCTGTACTTACACCTGTTGGATTAATTCCTATTGCTGTTGCAGGAATAAGCATTGAAGAGCTTATAAAAGGCTTTGATTCTATGGCTAAATTAACTAAAGAAATGGATTATAAGAAAAACCCTTCTATGTTATATGCTATACTTAGAAATATCCTTTATAGTAAAGGATTTAGTACTGAAATAATGGTTAACTATATACCTAGAATGCATTATATATCTGAATGGTGGAAGCAATTATACGGAGAAAGCGAAGGAAAAGATAAAAAAGGTATTTTCCCTGCTTCTGTTGATTTCTCTACTGATTTACACTCTTTAGGTCAATTCATACAGGATGGTAAAAGAGGATTATTTGAAACTGTTATAAGAGTTGATAAAGAAGATATCGATTTAACTATGAAAAAAGAAGCTTCTGATTTAGACGGACTTAATTATTTGGAAGGTAAAACTTTGCATGAAATAAATAAATCAGCATTAGAAGCTACTGTACTTGCCCATGTTGATGGAGGAGTACCAAATATTATAGTAGATATAGATAAAATTACTCCATTCACTATCGGAGAGCTTTTATACTTCTTTGAAAAATCTTGCGGTATATCTGGTCATTTACTTGGTGTTAATCCATTCGATCAGCCTGGTGTAGAAGCATACAAGAAAAACATGTTTGCTATGCTTGGTAAAAAAGGTTATGAAGAAATGGGTAAAACTTTGAGAGCAAGATTAGGTAAATAATTAATTAAAAATATTATTAATAAGGCTGATAATAAATAATACTTATTATCAGCTTTAATTTTATATATCTATTATTTTTTCCTGCAACAGAATATATAAAACCTTTTATCTGTTTCTTATCTATTACATCAAATCCATTTTTCAGCATTCGTTTATATATACTTTCTTTGTTTTCTGTGCGGCAATCTCCACTTTTCATAATATTAAATAAAATATTATTATCTATCCAAGCTGCAACTCCTCCTACTCCTGTATCTGATAATATATAAATTCATCATTTTTTAAGAACGCTGCAAACATCTTTCATAGCATCATCAGGATACGGATAATAATGAAACTCTGTATGCATGTTACTATATCAAAAGTATTATCATTAAAAGGAAGTTTGTTGGCAGTACCTAATATAAATTCAGTATCCTTTATATTTTTAGATTTAGAAATATTTATCATCTCTTCTGATAAATCAAGTCCATAAAATTCTGCGGTATCTTTATATTTTTTAGCATATTTATTAAGTAACATGTTCCACAACCTATATCTAAAAGTTTATTATAATCTATATTTTTTAAATATTCTGACACATAATTACATCTAATTTTTCCATACTTAGAATAATAAATAATATACTTTTTATATAAATACTAGCTTGCTTATTAAAATATTCTTTTGATAATTTTTTATAATCTTTCATAAATATTATCCTTGCATTTTAAATGTTAGCATAATCTAACATTTAAAATAATTAAATCAATAATAAACTTTTATTAATATTTTCATATATTTAATTATGTAAAAATAAATTATTTTTAAAAAAAGACATTATTTCATATTCTTTTTATAATACATTTATTTCTATTTATTGTATAAACTGTTTTATATATCAATAATTTTAAAGGAAAACATTATGAAAAAAATATTAATACTTTTTATTATTATGATATCTTTTATATCAATAATATCTTGCAATAATAAAGAAAAAAAACAAGCTAATAATTCTCAGCAAAATACTCAAAAAATAATAAAAACAGGAGAATGGGATATTAATCCTAAGCAAATAAATTCAATAGATGAAAATATTAAAACTATTTTTGATAATACTGTAAAAAATTTATTAGGTGTGAAAAGAGAATTAATGCTATATCTTGGAAACCAAACAGTAAATGGAGTCAATTATGCTTTTATTTGCCGAAGTGAAATAACATATCCTTCAGCATCTCCTTATTATGAGATAATTATATGCAATGTATCTCCTTCAAATGAAATATCTATAGTAAAATTAGAAAAGATAATAGAAAGCAGTCAAAGCAGTGTAGGAGGAATAGTATGCACTTCTTCTGATGAAGCTAAAATAAATATATCCAATTCTAAAGAAGCAAATGATATTATTAAAATATTCAAAAATGCAGTTAAAGATATAAAAGATACAAAATATACTCAAGAACTTTATATTGCAAATCAAGTAGTAAAAGGAATTAATTATTATTTCATAGCTAATGCTGAGCTTAATGACGGAACTCATTCAATAAAACTAGTAACTATAAATAATTTTATGGAATCAAGTGAAGTAATTGAAGTAAAAAATATTCTATAATACAGAGAAGTTAAGAATTATGTAAACTCATTGTAAAAAATATTATATATCAATTAACATAACAATGCAGGTTTATGATATCCTTAACCGATAATAACTTGTAAGAGGGTATCAACATGAAAAACATAAGATATAAATATTTATTTGTTATTTTATCGGTAGTATTCATTTCTACTTTAGAAAATTTATATGGCCAAATTGCTGTAAATACTTATTCTTTAGAAATTAATACTAACGATATAGAGATAGTAAAATATATAAATGGCTATCAAATTTACTTAAAGAAAAAGCCTAATGTATATGGATACAGAATCCAATTAAAAAGACAAGACGGGCTTAATTCTTATATTTATATTGATAACAGCGGTAATACTAATTCTATAATTAGAATAAGAGAAAGTGATTATCATTATAAAATTGGAGAAGTGTTTAAAGTATTTATTCCGCAAAATGTATATTTAGATAATAGAAATAATAATTCTTTATTTACTTTAAGGGATAATATTACTCTTATTTTAGAAGCTTATGATATTAATAATAATACTTTAATAAATAATGAAATAATATTAAAGGCAAATAATACTGAAGCTTCAACACCTACTATAACACTTAGAAATGTGGAAAAGGAAGGTGATCTATATGCATTTTATTTATACTATTCCGGAGGAGATAACGGAGAGTATGCATTTTATGTAAGAGAAGGAAAAACAAATACATCATATAAATTGATAGATACTTCTTATGGAAATACAGGAAATTACGATAGCAGCGGTATAATATTAGAAGATACTTTTAATAGAGTATTGGGTAAAAAACTTTATATAAAAGCATATTTTAAACAGCTTCCTGAAGATAGATATTTATCATTTAATGTATTCAATACACAAGGAGAGAGTTTCACTTATCCTATAGACTATGTTATAGAAACTACAAATGTAAAACAAGAAGTAACACCTCCTCAAATGCCTAGCGGAGGAAATGAAGGACCTGTAAAAATAAGACCTAGAGATAGAGTTATAGAAACTTCTACAAATACTATAATAGTAAAAAAAGATGCTGCTCCTCCTACTAAAGAAAGTAATGAGATAAAAATTTTATCATCTGCTAATATTGTTGAAAAACCTGTAATTAATGAAAAGTCTGCCGCAGAAGAGAATTTTAATTACAACTTGGAAGCTATGAATAATTTAAATAATGCCAGCAAATCATTCAATACACCTAATAATTACGTAAAAAATGCAGATGAATTGAGTGATAAATTTAAAAGCATTATTAAAAGATATAAAGATGAAGGAAGTATGGACTTAGTTATAGTACTAGACACAACAGAAAGTATGCATCCTTATTTGAAAACCATAAAAAGAGATATAAGAGGTATGGTTACAGAATTATTCGATGCTCATAAATATTCCAGAGTAGGTTTTTTACTTTATAGAGATGTTAAAGATACTTACCTTACAAAAAAGATAGACTTCAGCGATAATATTAACTTTATAAATAGAGAAGTTAACTATTTTTATGCTGCAGGAGGCGGAGATAAGGCAGAACCTATGTATGAAGCTTTACAGGAAGCATTAGAAACATTTGATTATATTAATCAAAAAAGATTGGTAATAGTATTAACAGATGCCCCTGCTAAAGTTATTGGAAGAGCTAATTTGGATTTAAATTTATCTACAGCTAAAACAAAAAATGTTACTGTAGAATTTATATTAGCATCAGAAATAGAAGAAGAGGAAGATTTTTCTGATGATTATTTATACTTTTTAAATTTCTAAATAACAAAATAAGTAATGTTGATAATAATGGATAAAGCCCTTATCTTATTATAGGTTTGGGCTTTCATTATATATGCGGATTATCAAATTTATTTAAAATTTTAATTTGATTTAATCTATATTCAATATTCAATTTTTTAAAAATCATATAAGTTAAAGAAGATACAGTGATTCCAATAAATACTCCGAATACTACATCACTAGGATAATGAACTACTAAATAAACTCTTGAAAAACCTATCAATAAAGCAATCAATATGGCTGCAAAACTATATCTTTTATTAAAATATAAAAAAATTGGAAAAAATACAGCAAATGATGCTGTAGTATGAGAAGACGGACAAGAAAATGAAGTTTCAATGTGCTTTCCAACAGCAATCCAATATTCATTATAAATAGGATCTGTAAAAGGACGTTCTCTTGCTATTAATGGTTTTAATATAATGGCGCCTATGAATATAGATATAAATAAACTTACAGCCATATTAATACCGCAAACTCTAGTTCTTTTTATAAATATCAATATAATTGTAAATATCATTAAAGGTATTGATTCACCTAAATATGTTATAGATGAAAAAAACAAATCAAATATTTTACAATTATTATGTAAACTATGAGCAAATTCTATTAAAGTTTTATCGAATATATTTATTATCTCCATTAGAATTCCTATAATTAATTTTTCTATAAAACAGTTATATCGTAAATATGTGATAAATATTTATTCCTTTTAATAATGATCTATATAAAAATATGAAAGGAATTATATTTTCCTTCCCTATTCTAATTTTATATAACTACATATTTTTATTTTCTTTATATTATATTAAAAATATTGAATTTAGTACTATTCATCATTTTTTAGAAGTTCTTCAAATTTAGCTTTTACTTGAGAAACGGATAATCCAATTATTATCTGTATAGCATTTCCTTTTTTCACAACACCGTAAGATCCGGCTTTTTGAAAATATGCTGCATCTTTTACAAGATTAATATCTTTTACCGTTACTCTTAATCTAGTAGCACAATTGGTAAAATGTTCTATATTATTTCTGCCGCCTAAAGCTTCCAAATAAATAGCAGCTTGATCTTCAAAATTTGATTTTTTAACTTCTCTTTCTTCTTTATAATCTTTTTTAGTATAAAGTTTAATATCACTATCCCCTCTTCCAGGAGTTTTAATATTAAATTTTAATATTAAAAATCTAAACAAAAAAAACCATATAGCAGTAAATATAAGCCCTATAACAATATTTGCTATGACCATAGCAGAATGATTTTTTATGGCAAATATCCAGTTTTGAGTTATGAAAGCTATTAACCCTGATCCATAATTTCCTACTACTCCTCCAACTACATATAATACCGTAGATAAAGTGGCAGCCAAAATAGAATGTACTAAAAATAAGAAAGGAGATATAAATAAAAATGTAAACTCTAAAGGTTCAGTAATACCTACAAGCACCGATGTTAATGTTACCGGTATAAGCAAAGCAGCAATCTTCTTTCTATTTTCATTATTGGCACAAAAATAAATTGCCAAAGCCAAACCAGGAGCACCAAAAACTTTTGAGTTACCATGCAAAGCAAATCCTCCTTCAGGAAACAGATCTTTAAAAGGCTCAAGCATATTTGAAAACTCAGCAACATGATTTATCCAATATGCTTCTATACCTTCAGGGACTACAGCAGGTCCATAAATAAAAGGTCCGTAAATAAAATGATGCAGCCCGGTAGGTATCAATATACGCTCTAAAAAAGTATATATAAATACTCCTACACCGCCGGCTTTTATTAAAAATGTCTGCATTGAATATATTAAATTCTGTATTTTAGGCCATATCAAACATGTTAAAAATGCTAAAACTAATACAACAAAGAAACCTATAATATGTACAAAAGATGTTCCCTGAAATACTCCTAAATAATCCGGCAGTTTTGTTTCATAGAATCTATTATGAATAATAGTTATGACAAAACCTATAAATATTGCCCCTATTATGTTTGTATCTAATGTTTTAATACCTGCTATTAAAGTTAAACCGCTTACTCCGCCTACTTCCTGAGTAAAATCAACTCCGAAATAAGGTCCAAAAAAATTAAGTATAGCAGATATAAAATAGTTATATGATAAATAACATATCAAAGTTGCTAATATTGCTCTTTCAGGCGCCATTTTTGAAAGACCTATAGGAATACCTAAACAGAAAAATAAAGGCATATTTCTGAATATAGTCCAAGCACCTTCTTCTATTATAAATACAAACTTATAAAATATACCTTCTGGATCAGCTAAATTTCCAACTATATACTGATCCTTAAAAATAATTGTAAGGCCTGCAATTAAACCAGAAAAAGAAAAAAGTAATACAGGTACAAACATAGCCGCACCAAATTTTTGGAAACTAGCCCTCAAATCAATATTAGCAAACATTTTATATTCCTAGCATTTTAATCTTATATAAAATAAATAATAATAAATCAAACTCTAAAATATTATATAAGAAACAAAAACTATTTTAAATAATCCAAATATGGTTTTTGACTTTCTATCATTCTGTCTACCATTTCTTCAATATTTTTACATACATTAACAACAGGGTTGGCAAGTATAGCCTGCACTGCATATTCTTTTTTATGATGTATAGCAGCTTCAGCAGTTAAATCGTATACACTTACATAATTTCTTAAAAGAGACAAATAACCTTTAGGTACATTATTTAATTTTACTCCTTTAACTCCATCTTTACTTATTTCAGCAGGTACTTCAACAGCTATCCAATTAGGTAAATCTTCTATTAATCCGTCATTTAAAATATTTACCGCTTCTTCAACATAGCTTTCATTTGTAACTATAGCATTTATTATGCTAGAAGCTCTTTCTTTTACTATCAACTCTATTTTAGGCTCAGCTTTAGAAAGTACAGTTCTATATAATTCATAAAAATCTAATATTCCTCTATGATCAACAACATCCCAAGCCCAAGCTATATATTCTCCGAAATGGCTGTCAACTGTTATAGGCAATAATTTATATTTTTCTAATATCACTTTCAATAATCTTCTGTCAGCCCATATAAATTCGCCTTTCAATCTTTCCTCTATAGAATGGTCAAAATTTTCTGTCTTTGAAAATGCATTATTTGCTTTAGCATACTTTAATAAATCACTATACCCTACTTCATGCTCAAAATAACCATGCGCATTTTTTAATACATCAGGATATAAATCTTTTCCGCTTTTTTTATCTTTTATTTCTAATAGACAGCTGAAATGATTGAGTCCTCCTGCTTTAATATCCAATGACTCATAATTCATTCTAAGAATTTTAGGCAGCCATTTATGAAGCCATCCTATTTCATGGCATAATCCTATAAATTTAGCATTAGGATAAGCTCTCTTTACAGCAGTACATATAGCAGTCATAGGATTAGAAAAATTAAATATATAAGCATTAGGACATATATCCATAGCATCTTTAACTATATCCAAAATAGGAGGAATGATTCTTAGAGAGTGAAATACTCCTCCAGGTCCTCCGTTTTCTCCATAAACCTGATGAATACCATACTGCATAGGTATTTTCCAATCTTCATCCCATAATTGAAATCTGTCTCCTACCTCTATTGAACTTATAATAAAATCAGCGTCTTTAAAAGCTTTCTTTCTATCTGTAAGAGCATCAACTGTGAAATTAAGTTTATTTGATTCTATAAATTCTTTAACATAATCATATACTTTATTTAAAGCATTCGTATTAATATCCAATAATGTAATATGTGAGCCTTCCAAAGACTTAGTAGAAAAAATATCTCCAAGCATATCGCATCCGAATTGTGCACTTCCTGCACCTACTAAAACAAATTTAATCATATTTACTCCTTATAAATATCATTTAATTATTATAAACAATATTATATACCAATAAAATTCAATGTTAATAATTTTTTATAAAAATTGTTAACATTAATTAATATTTTTATTTTATAAAACAAATGCTAAATATATTATTGAATTTTTAATACTGAATTAATTATCATCAAAATAAGTCTTTAATAATATTTGGATATTTAATATCATTAATTTTTGATATTCCAGCCTCTTTATCAAATTCAGTTATATGTACTTTTATAGGATCTATTTGGCTTGTAATATATTTTATAACATTAGCTGAAACAAATACATCTTTTCTTACATTAATAATTATAAAAGGTATTTTAAATCCTCTAGTATGAAATAATTCCACCTGCTCTAAAGATGAATGTATAACATTAGAATCATATTCAATAATAGGTATTATATGAATTTCATTTTCTTTTTCTATATCAAGCATCAAATCCATAAAATTATAATTTTCTTTTATAGGCGAATATAAAGATAATGATTCAAATACCATATAATCATAAATATTATTATTTTCATCTATGAGATCCGTAATATCTCTTTCATCTATTTTTGCATTAATACTATGAAGAGGAGATATATTTCCATTGGTAGCATAGGAAACAAATATTTCTGAAGCTTTTAAAGAAGTTGTTTTTTTTACATATTCAGGATCAAATAACTTATTATCGCGTACTTCCATTACGAAAGGTTTATAATAACATACAGTTTTATCAAGCATCTTTAATGATGACACTATATGAGAAGAAATATAAGTCTTACCAACATGACTTTTATCTGATATAATACAAAACAGCTTCATCTATACTACCTTTAAAATTAAATATATTTAACATCTAATTTTACTTTATATTTAACTTTTTCTCCGGCTTTTAATGATATATTCTTGCAGCATACTATAGTAGAATTTTGATAATTCATTTCAAGTTTATCAACAGCATCAGATATAGTAAAGTTAGGCATATATAAGAATACTGTTTCTTCGCTAGCTTCCATTAATACTTTTATTTTTATATATGAATCATCAGCCATACCGAAAACTGTACCTTTATATTCTCCGCAGTCTGATAAATTATTAGAAACTTTTTCATTGCCTCCTATATAGTATCTGTCTGGTTCCTGACCTGCAAGCAATGTTATATTATTTTCTAAAGCATATACAAATTGAATATCTTCATTAGATTTATTTTCTATAATAGATTCAACAGAAAATTTTCCGTCATTGCCTACTATATATCTTTTTATTAAATATATATCCTTATCATTAACCTTTGAAGTTTTTTCAAAAGATACTGTAGCATAATCTTTATTGATAAGATTTTCTAATACATCATAATGAATGTTATAAAAATCTGCATTTTCTTCATATTTCAACAATTGGAATTCTTCAGCAGTAGGCATTTTATTTAAGAAGTGGTCAACACCAAATACTTTTTCATTTTTATCGAATACCAAATATTTAGCAATCTTATCATCAACTTTTTTTGCTATTTCATGTATTGATACATGTTCATTATCTTCCTGCTTATTATTAGAATTTCTTACAGCAGCTATATGATAAGCCTCTTCTCTTCTTCTAAGACAGTCTATTAAATTGGTAGGGTTTCCTTTTTTCAAATCCCATTCTATTATAGATCCGCTTAAAGTATGGAAAACTAATCCGGCATTTTCACAGGAAATCATAATCTCCTCTCTGCCGTCCATATCAAAATCTAAACTATGACTTAAGAAATATTTTCTTCCATAAACTTTTTCTAAAGATATAGAAGTAGCTTTAATTAAATTAGCATAAGTAGCATGCCTTAAATTATTTAAATAAAGTCCGCCGAATGTACCATGCCAATAAGGACAATTACACTGACCTTTTAATAAATAGCTCAAAGCCTCTTCTTTTTCTTTATAATTAGATTCAGTAATCTCTCCTATCATATTTGAAGTAAATATCATTCTTTTATTCATTCTGTTGCTTTCAGAATATTTACTGAAATAATTTCTCCAGAAACCGCCTCTCATAAATCTGCTTATAATCTCATTATCTTCAGATTTTTTTAGTTCTTCCTGTTTTGAATGGAATTCATCCTGTACCTTAGCAGGTAAAACCCAAGTAAGCATTTCTTCATAAGAGCCTGTAGGTATATAAATTCTTGATATAGGAGGATGCTTCTCCATATATTCGCTGTATGTAGTAGTAATAATAGTATCTTTTTCTTTTGTGAGGGCATCAAAAAACTTTTCAAGCCATTTATCTTCATAAACCCATTTTTGAGTGCCAGGCCAATCTCCGTATTTTTCTCCGTCATCATGAAGAACTACAACTCTGTCGCCTTCTTCTGTAGCTATTGATTTTAAATATTCAATAGACTTTTCAACATCTCTAAATGGTATTAAATAACGAAGTTCCTGAGATATTGGAAATATATTTAATTTATAATTTTCATTATCAGTTATAAAATAACCGAACATATTTTTAGTATCTACACCTGTAGTTAAAAACTGAGAATCATCGAGCATTATATATTTGATGCCATTCATAGCTAAATTCTTAACTAATGTAGGCTCCCAAACTCTCTCTGCAATCCAAGCACCTTGAGGAGTAATATTAAAATTCTTTTCTATATATGAATTTAATTTTTTTATTTGTATATCTTTATCTTTATCCGGTATTGAAGGCATTATGGGTTCATAAAAACCGCCGCTTTGCATTTCTATTCTTTTTTCTTCTGCAAGTTTTTTCAAGGCTTGAATATGTTCTGGGTGATTCTTTTCAAGCCATTCTAATAAACAGCCTGTATAATGGAAATTAAATTTTATATCTTTATATTTTTCTAATATGTCTAAAAAAGGCTTATAAGCATTTTTATATGTATTTTCAAATACAAAGTCAAAATTGCCAACCGGCTGATGATTATGGTTACCCAATATTAAATTAATAGTTTTCATGATAATGCCCTGTTTTATTGAAATTTATTACTTATAATTTCGTAATAATAGAAAAATTAATTAACATAATTCTATAATAAATAAGGCTTTTTGTAAAGTGCCTATTTATGTATAGTATTACTTTAAGCAGTATTGACTTTTTGATTTTTTTATTTATCATGTTCGATTATCAAAAAAACTGATTTTTTAAAAATGACGTTTTTATGATAAAATTTTATTTTAAGGACTTTTGTTTTATGTGCGGAATAGTTGGATATATAGGGGATAATAATGCATCAGATATATTAATGCATGGACTCACTTCTTTAGAATATAGAGGCTATGATTCTGCTGGTATATCTATAGTTGATTCTAAAAATGACATTGTTACATTCAAATCTGAAGGAAAACTTGAAAATTTGAAAAATATTTTAAAAAATGAAAAAAATATAAACTCAAATGTAGGAATAGGACATACAAGATGGGCAACACATGGAGCACCATCAGATATTAATGCCCACCCTCATTTTACAGAAAGGCTTTCGCTTGTACATAATGGTATTATAGAAAATTATAAAGATATAAAAAATGATTTAATAAAAAAAGGATATAAATTTTTATCAGAAACGGATACCGAAGCTGCCGCAAATTTAATAGATTCATTGTATGAAGGAGATCCTTTAACTGCTATAAAAAAAGCTTTAAATATAATAGAAGGTTCATATGCATTCGCTATAATTTTTCAAGATGATGTCAATAAATTATATGCTGTGAGAAAATCTGCTCCTTTAATAGCTGCTTTAGGTGAAAATGAAAATTTCTTAGCTTCAGATATACCGGCAATATTGAAATATACAAATAAATATATTTTGATAGATGACGGAGATATAGCTGTTTTAGAAAAAAACAAAATAACTATATACGATGAAACATTAAAAGAAAAAGATTATGAAGTACTTGAAGCGAATTGGACTGTAGAACAGGCTGAAAAATGCGGATATGATCATTTTATGCTTAAAGAAATTAATGAACAGCCTAAAGCTCTTCTTGATACAATAGAGCCTAGAATAGTGCATGGCATACCAGATTTTAAAAGAGACGGAATCGAAGATGAAAGTTTCTGGACATTCTTTGACAGAGTATATATAATAGGATGCGGTACTGCTATGCATGCTGCCATGATAGGAAAAAGACTTATAGAAGATAATTGCAGAATACCTGTAGAATGCGAAATAGCTTCTGAGTTCAGATATAAAAATCCTATACTCACAGAAAAAACTCTTTCAATATTCATATCACAATCCGGAGAAACTGCTGATACTTTAGCGGCTTTAAACTTAGTTAAAGAAAAAGGATACAAAACTTTAGCTATAGTAAATGTTAATAGTTCTTCTATAGCTAGAAATGCAGATTATGTTATATATACTTATGCAGGACCTGAAATATCTGTAGCTTCTACAAAGGCTTATTCTGTACAAATGGCTATAATGTATTTAATAACTTTTAAAATAATATCAGCAAGAAAGATGAAAGATAATGATTATATAAAAACTCTCATAAAAAATTTACTTAACACAATAGATTCTGTAAATAAAGTACTTTCTATGAATGATGAAATAAAATCTCTATGCTATGATTATAAAGAAGCTAACAGCATATTTTTTATAGGAAGGGATTTAGATTATTATCAAGTAATGGAAGGAGCTTTAAAAATGAAAGAGATAAGCTATATTCATTGCGAGGCATATGCAGGAGGAGAACTCAAACATGGTGCTATATCTCTCATTACAGATAATACTCCTGTAGTGGCATTGGCTATACAAGAAAAAATACTTAGTAAAATGATAAGCAATACAAAAGAGGTAATATCAAGAGGAGCTAATGTTTTACTTTTTGTAAAGGAAGGTATTGATATAGATAAAGATTCATATAAAAAAATAGTATATCTTCCTAAAGTTGAGGATATGTTTATGCCAATAGTTTCAATTGTAGCATTACAATTATTAGCATATCATACATCTGTAATAAGAGGATGCAATGTTGATAAGCCTAGAAATTTGGCAAAAAGTGTTACAGTTGAATAAATAATACAAAAATTAAAAATCTTGTATTTTATTAAATAAACTTGTTTAAAAACTAAATTAATAGATATATACACTGTTTAATTTTTTAGTGTTTTAAATTTATAGTTGGGGCTTTGCCCCAAACCCCAGTTCTTTTATTGGTATAAAAGAACCAAAAGAACTGCATTTTTATATACTAAAATAATTAATTATACAACATATCAACATTATTTTATAACTAAAATTTTATTAAAAATTATACAACTAAATTTGTCAAGTACTTTTGAAACAAGTCTAATATTTATTTTAGCTTATTTATTTTTTCAAAATACAGGATTTTTTATTTAACTAAATAAATAACTATTATAATTGTATTTTTTTATTAATTGATTTATTATTAACATAATTATTAGAATATTAGAACTTTTATTTTATTATTTAATATCTTAATTATATAAGGAAAATATTTTGAGAACTATAAGACTTGATATAGAAACCAGAGAAAAAGGCTTTTTATCACCTGCTGCAGCTTTCTCAGCAGATAGTAAAGGCACAGTATACCCTAGAGAAAAAGACGATATAAGAACTATTTATATGCAGGATAGAGACAGAATAGTACATAGCGAATATTTTAGACGCCTTAAAGATAAAGCACAAGTTATAATGCTTTCAGTAGGCGATTTCAGGACAAGACTCACTCATACACTTGAAGTTATGCAAATAGCTAGAAGCATAGCAAGAGCTTTAAGACTAAATGAAGATTTAACAGAGGCTATTGCATTCGGTCATGATTTAGGACATTCACCATTCGGACATGCCGGAGAGAGGGCTATATCAAAATATTTCAAAGGTTTTCATCATTCTTCACATTCTTTAAGAGTAGTAGAGCATCTTGAAAAAGGCAAAGGACTAAATTTAAGTTTTGAGGTACGCGATGGTATTATAAAGCATACTAAAGGAAAAAACGGAAAACTTATTGCTGACTCATCAGGTCCTTCAACTAATGAGGGTATGATAGTAAGGATATCCGACACTATAGCTTATGCCAACCATGATGTTGATGATGCTATAAGATACGGACTTCTTAAATATGAGGATTTACCTAAAGATATAGTTAAAGTTCTTGGCACAACTTATGGAGAGAGAGCGGACACTATGATTATGGGTGTTATAGAAGCTAGTATGGAAAAGATGGAAATTGATATTGATGAAAAAGTATTAAAAGCTATAAATGATTTAAGAGCTTTTATGTTTAAGACTGTTTATGAAAGCAAAGCAATACTCGAAGATGTTGAAAGAGTAAATAGAATAATTTCAACAATATTTGAATATTTATTAAAGCATAAAGATATTATAGAAGAAGATACTTTATTCAAAAAAGCAGATATACCTTATAACAGCGATGAAGAATTAGTAAAAGATTATGTTGCACATCTTACAGATTCTGAAGCCATATCATTACATAAAAAGATTACCTATGGAAAATTTAATTATATATAAACCTAAAAACAAAGAAGAATTAAAAAAATTAACTGATGATGAAAATATAAATCTATACAATATAGATACAAGTCTTATAAAAGATATGAGTTTTTTATTTAAAGAAAGCAAAAGAAAAAATTTTGAAGGCATAGAAAATTGGAATACTTCAAATGTTCATGATATGATTGGTATGTTTAAAGATGCTCATTACTTCAATAATGATTTGAATAATTGGGATACTTCAAACCTTAAAAAAATTTCATATATGTTTTTTAATGCATCATCTTTCAATAAATATCCTGATAAATGGAATCTTGATAATGTAAAAGAAGCTTATGATGTATTTAATGATGATATTGATATAAATAAACTTCCTTTTAATCTTAGAATAAATCTGTATTATGAAGATTTTGATAAAATAAAAGATATTGATATAAAAGATATATACAAAACTATTATTACTTCTAAAAACAGAAAGATTATAGCCTTTAGAACAAAATTAGAAAAAGAACATTATGATGAACTTGAAAAACTTATAGAACATAGAGAAAAAATAGAAGCTAAAAATGAAGTAAAGTTTAATAGCATAGAAGAAGTTCAGGATTATGTTAATAATAATTATGAAGAATATTTTGATAAAAATTTAAAATTTATTAAAGATGAATATGATATTCTCTCAAGAGATAAAACTAAAAAGATTGATATTAAAATAATTAAATTCATTTACGGAAATTATTTGAAAGTTAAAGATAATGTAATGAGATTAAAAATAATAGATAATATCATAGATTTAATAGATATAGAAAGTTTCAGGAATGCTGCCTATAAAATATTTGAAAATGACAGAAGTAAAATTGCTTCAAGAATAATAGTAGGCATATATGGAAAAGGAAATATTATAAAAGATTATGCTAAAAGTATTCAGGGCAAAGAATTTTATCCTCGTTCATATTATATTTATATTTTAGCTTTAAATGACGGAAAATACGCTTTAAGTTTAATAGATGAAATGGCTAGAAAATCAAAGATTGAAAGTGTAAGAAATGCTTCTAATTCTGCACTAGATGTTATAGCCGATAGAATGAAAATAAATAGAGATGAGTTAAGCGGTTTATTAATTCCTGATTTTTCATTGGATAAAAACGGAGAGAGAATAATAAATATAGAAGACAAAAAATATAAAATATCCGTCAATTCAAATATGTCTGTTGATATATACGATATAACAGAAAAAGAAAAAATATTAAAAACTATTCCAAAAACTTTTTCATCTGAGTTAAAATCAGAAATAAACTTCATGAAAAAAGAAATAAAGAATATTGTAAAAAGAGAAAGAGAAAAAATATTAATGCTTTTTATGAACGGAAGAAAATTAAGTTATGATTTTTGGAAAAAGATTTATATTGATAATTCATTTTTGAGTCAGTATTCTATAAATTTATTTTGGAACTTATACGATGAAAACGAAAATTTTATAAATATTTTCAGATATTTAGGAGATGGAAGTTTCATTGATATAAATGATGATTATATAACATTGAATGAAAATAATTTAATAAGTTTAGCCTCCCCTACTGAAATAAATAAAGATTCAATAATAAAGTGCATCAATCAATTATCCGATTATGAGATAGCACAGCCTATTAAACAGATTCAAATAATAGATAATTTAGAAAATGAGTTAAATAGATATAATAACATAACAGCAACAGTATCAAATATAAAAAATTTCGCTTCTCAATTTGCTTTTAAAGAAATTTCCGAATATTATGAAGAAGTTAATGGTTATGAATATTTAGATAATTACAGTGGTTTATCATTATATATAGAATCTCCTTTTAATAAAAATTCAAATTACAATGATGAAATTGATATAAAAATATCTATTCAAGGCAAAAATGACAATAATAAACATTTATTTGACAGATTTGTGTACGGAAGCATTTTAATTTTAGAAAATTTGATTAAATAATTTTATGTAAAGTTTAATTTAATAAAAGCGAGCCGGAGCAGATAACAGCTTTAGCTGGCATCTATAGTTAGCGGAGGCGAGCATAACAATAATAAGATTTTTTTTTATAAATCTATTGTATAAAAATGCAATTAATTATAATATTGACAGGTTAAAAATAAAAATAAAGTTGGTTATAATAATATATGATGAATAATATTTATATGAATGACAAGCCTAGAGAAGAATGCGGAGTTTTTGGTATTTATTCTAAAGAAATAAAGAAAGATATATTAAAAACATTAAATTATGCACTTTATTCCTTACAGCATAGGGGACAGGAAAGTGCAGGTATTACGGTATCAAATTACAAACATTTATTTACTTATAAATCTATGGGGCTTGTATCAGATTTATTTTCTAGTAATATACCTAAGGATACAGAAGGTAATATTGCTATAGGACATGTAAGATATTCCACTACAGGTGCTAGTAAAATAGAAAATGCTCAGCCGCTTGAAAACCTTTTCAGATTGGGACAAATTGCTATAGCACATAACGGCAACTTGACTAATGCTGAAGAATTAAGATATGAACTTGAAGAAGGAGGAGCAACATTCAATGCTACTTCCGATACAGAGGTTATTATTAAACTTATAGCTAGAAAAACTGTTAATAACTTCATAGAAGGCATTAAAGAATGCGTAAATATTATAAAAGGGGCTTTTGCTTTAGTTATAGTTGTTGATGGCAAACTTATAGGTGTAAGAGATCCTTATGGAATAAGACCATTATGTTTGGGTACAAATGCTAATGGCGATTATTTCTTAGCTTCCGAGTCTTGTGCTTTAGATGCTGTAGGCTCTAAATTCATAAGAGATATAGAAGCAGGAGAAATGGTTATAATAGATGAGGAAGGTGTTAAATCTTTCAAATACGCTAAAGACCAGGTTAAACATTATCCTTGTGCTTTTGAACATATATATTTTGCACGCCCTGAAAGTAATATAGACGGTATTAACGTTTATAATGTAAGATTCCAAACAGGTGTATTGCTTGCCAAAAAAAATAAAATAGATGCTGATATAGTTATAGGTGTTCAGGACTCTGGTACAATAGCGGCATTAGGATTTGCTAAAGAAAGCGGAATTCCATATAGTATAGGTTTAGTAAAAAACAGATATATAGGAAGAACTTTCATTATGCCTGAACAATCCTCAAGAGAAGAAACAGTTAAATTAAAATTCAATCCTTTAAGACATTTAATAGACGGAAAAAGAGTTATATTAATAGACGATTCATTGGTTAGAGGAACTACAAGCAGAATATTAATAGATATTGTTAGAAAAGCAGGTGCTAAAGAGGTACATTTCAGATCGGCCTCCCCTGTTATAAAGAGTCCTTGCTACTATGGAGTTGATATATCTTCTAAAAAAGAACTTATAGGAGCAAAGCTTTCCGTAGAAGAGATCAGAAAAGAAATTAATGCTGATACTTTAGAATATCTCACTATAGAAGATATGCTTGAAGCTTTACAAAATCAGAATTACTGTATAGGCTGTTTCACTGGAGAATATCCTACTGAAATTCCAAAAAGACCTTTAGCTGAAAAAACTTGCTGACATAATAAAAATATTTATGTACTAATTGACTTTTTTATCAATAAATTTATTATATATTATGAAAACATATAATAAAGCTGAGGTTAGAAATTATTATGAAAGAAGTTTCTTATAAAATTTGTATGAATGAAGAAGAGTTAGTAAATGCTCTTATGTCAGATGATGATGTTATTTATATAGAGCATAAACTTGGCAATAAAGTTTCTAACATAAAAAACACAGGTAAAATAGCATGGGGAGTTCTTATAGGAGGAGTATTAGTTGCCGCTACTGCTATAGTATCATCAAAAAAATTTGGAAAAGATAAAGCATTAATAGCTTCATCAATAGCAACTGTTCCGTCAGCTGGTGTAGCAATCATATATATAGGGCTTCCATCTACTATATCATTAATACAAATCATTATTCAGGCATATAAGAAAAATGACGGTATTAATGGTGCTAAAGATTTAGTATTGAAGCTAAGAAATAACTATTATATAGCTGAAAAAGACAGAGAAAAATTGACACTTAAAAAAACTGCTGATGAAAAAGTTAAAGAAGTAAAAATAACAGAAATTAAAAAAGCAAAAGAAGAAAAATAAAATTTAATTAAATAATATTAAAAAGACTTTGCAAGATACTAAAATCAAGCAAAGTCTTTTATTTTATATTAATACTATAAAATTATAGATTATTAAGTCTATTTAAAACCTCTATATAAGCCTCTTCAATAGAACCTAAATCTCTTCTAAATCTGTCTTTATCTAATTTTTTACCAGTTTCTTTATCCCAGAATCTACAAGTATCAGGAGTAATCTCATCAGCCAAAAGTATTTCACCTTTTGCATTTTTACCGAATTCAACTTTGAAGTCAACTAAAGTAATTCCTATTTTATCCAAAGCGTCTTTTAATAGATTATTAACTTTTGAAGTTACTTCATAGATATATTTTAACTCATCATAAGTAGCAAGTTTTAAAGCAACAGCATGATGATCATTGATTAAAGGATCACCGTATTCATCATTTTTATAACAAATTTCAAATATAGTATTAGGAGGAACTGTACCCTCTTCTATTCCAAGTCTTTTAGCCATAGAACCTGCAATTAAGTTTCTAACAATCACTTCTAATGGGAAGATTTTAACTTTCTGACAAAGCTGTTCTCTGTCGCTTAATTTTTCTATGAAGTGAGTTTTTATTCCATTTTTCTCAAGCATTTTGAAAAGTAAAGTTGTTATTTCATTATTCATAACGCCTTTATCTTTTATAGAACCTTTTTTCTCACCATTAAAAGCAGTAGCATCATCTTTATAATACACGATTATTTCATTAGGATTATCTGTAGCGTAAATCTTTTTAGCTTTTCCCTCATACATCATTTCTTTTTTTTCTTTAGACATATATTAACTCCTATTATAGTTAAACTTTTTATATATATTCTTTTTATTATATATCTTTTTTAATTATTTTACTATATAGTATTTAAAAAATAAAAACTAATTAAATATCAAACTCTATAGGCTTTTCATTATCAGCAATAAAATCTTCTTTCATTTTTTTTCTGAATTCTATCAATTTGTTTTTTATGTCGCTATATTTTAAAGCAAGCATTTCCACAGCAAGCATACCGGCATTATAAGAATTATTAATACCAACAGTAGCAACAGTTATAGGTTTAGGCATTTGAACTATAGAAAGTAAAGCATCCATTCCGTCAAGATTGCTAGCACTAATAGGTACTCCTATAATAGGAAGTATTGTTTTAGAAGCTATTACACCAGGTAAATGTGCAGCAAGTCCTGCACCAGCTATTATCACTTCATAATTATTTTCTTCTATATGTTTTATAGTTTTTTCAAGATGTTCAGGTACTCTATGAGCAGAAAGAACAAAGGCTTTATATTCGATACCAAATTCTTTTAAACAAGAAGCAGCCCCTTTCATTTTATCAGTATCAGATCTGCTTCCAAATATTATAGCAACTTTCATGTTTTCTCCTATATAAAAAATATTGTTAGTATTATAACTAAAAAATAAAGCCAATGCAAATATATTTATTTTATCTTAAATATGTTAAAATATAATAAACTAATTTTATAGGTATATTTATGGACAATACTTTTTATACTCTTATTATACTAGGAGCCGTTATAATACTAATAAATATTATCAATAATATAATATTTAAAACTAAAAGTTCCGGTAAATTCAAAACAATAAATCTTGATGAAGCAGTTAATATAATTCATAATAATAAAAATATTTTGCTTATTGATGTAAGAACTTACAAAGAAATAGAAAATACAGGTTCTATAAAAAACAGCATATCAATAGCTTTCAATGATGATAATTTTGAAAATAAAATATCAAAACTTGATAAAGAAAAAGAATATATAGTGTATTGCAGCAGCGGTTTCAGAGCTTCAAATGTATGCTTTAAAATGGCTGAAATGGGATTTAAAAACATTTTCTATCTCAAAAAAGCAGGATACAAACATTTATCTAAAATGCTATAAAAATTATATTAGATCTATTTTTTTATAATATGATCCATAGACTTAGTATCTTTGCTCCCGCATTTTGGGCATTTAGGACTGAAACCAAATAAATGAATAACCGAAGGTCTTTTTCTAGAATAAAAAATTTTACCGCAAGAATTACATTTATATATAAAAGGCGGATTGAAAGGCATCATAATAAACTCCTATATAATAAATTATAGTGTTTATATATGACAGTTTTTGACACAATATCAAAAAAATTAAAAATTATCTTAATTATATATGAATAAATTTAAATATGAGTTACTTCTATAAAAATAACTCATATTTAACATGAAATTATAATAATGATTCTATAAATTGTCTTGCTACCCTAGGACTTCTTCCGGCACTTCTTATAGCATAACTTTCAGCCTGTTTTATTAGTTCCTCTTTATCCATTTGTATATTATTAATTTCGGCATAAGAAAATACAATATCTGTAAATAGATCTTTATCAGGTCTTTGATATGTTATTATTATACCAAATCTATTAGTCAAACTCATTATCTGCTGAATAGTATCTTCTATATGAATATCATCTCCGGTTCTGTCTTGGAAATTTTCTTTTATTAAATGTCTGTAATTTGAAGTAACATAAACTACAACATTTGAAGGAAAAGAATTAACTCCTCCCTCAAGAATGGCTTTTAAATATGAGAAAGTATCATCATTTGAAGAAAATGTTAAATCATCTATAAATATTATAAATTTAAGAGGACTAAAACTTAAATCTTCTATTATATCAGTTATAAATGATAATTGGCTTTTTTTAACTTCTATAAGCCTCAATCCATCATCTTTAAACATATTTGCCACTGCTTTTATAGTGCTGCTTTTTCCTGTACCGGCATCCCCGTAAAGAAGTATATTATTTGCTTTTTTACCTTCAAGAAGACTTTTAGTATTTGCTATAACTTTGTTTCTCTCTCTTTCATAGCCGTATAAATGTTTAATATCCTGCATATCCTGATGTTTTGCCGGTATAACATTCTTTTTATCATCAAGAGTAAACATATTATTATTATAAAATATTCCATGACCTTTTTTAGGCATTTCTTCTATATGTTTTTTATATAATTCATAAAAACTTATCTCATCACAGTCTAATTTTGATATTTGATTAGAATACTCTTCTGAAAATAATGTATTAAAATCGAATGAAGATAAAAATTCAAAGAAATTTAATTCATTCTTTAATGACTCTTCCAAATTATAATCTAAATTATCTTTCTTTATATATTTGTTTATATAAATATTATCATCTTTAAATATATAAGCTAATAAATAATCAGCTATACTATTATTATATTTAAAAAGTTCATATAAAAAATCTGAATAATAATCTATCAATTTTATTTCATTGTTTTTATTATCATCATAAGCTTCTAAAAATTTAATTAGCTTTTTTATCACTTTATTTTTAAGTATATCCCTAAATATTACTATACTAGAAAATCCTATTCTCATTTTTACTATTTTATCATTCATAACATTTTCCATTCCATTTTTAATTTACAATTATTTTAAATTTATTAAAAAAATATTCAAGTATTTTTATTTTATTTTTAATTTTTTTAATATTAATATAATATTTTATTTATTTATATGCTATAATCATTGTATTACAGTTTAATTGATTCCGAAAATTGTTAAAAAACTATATTATGGATATGAGGTTGCATATGAAAATAAAAACAAGGTTCATTATATTTGGTATTTACACTTTTATAGTTACTATTTTATTAATATATCTTCAATTTAGAATAGTAAGAAGTGTTACTGGATATAGTAATATATATCAGCATACTATAAAATCATCTGCTATAGCAAGAGAGTACCAGCAAAATTCAGCCTATTTAACACAATTTGTTAGAAGTTATGTAGCAACTGCTAATCAAAAATATGAACAGGCATATAATGACTGTATAGGAATATCAGGCGGTACAAAACCAACTCCAATGAATTATGATAGGGGATTATATTGGTCTTTATACTTAGGAAGCGGAACTAAACCATATCAAGATGGACAAACAAAATCTTATGCTGATGTTATGAAAGAACTTAATTTCTCTCAGGATATGTTTGATTTACTTGCTTTATCAAAGAGCAGGTCTGAAGAATTAGTAAAATTAGAAGTTCAGGCTATGGATATAATAAAATCAATACCAAGAAATGCAGACGGAACTATACCTGATGAATATAAGATAAGACAATTAGAAGCTATAGAATTAGTTAATGGGGATGAATATGAAAGAAGAGTTTCAGAGATAATGACTCCTATAAGCCAGTTTTTTGATAAATTAGAAAACGATAATGCTATAAAGTTACGTGCGGCAGCTTATGAAGTAAGAAATGATACTATATTATTTTTTATAGGTTTATTATTAGTAGGTTCATCTGTTGTAGTGTTCTTGGCTTCTTTAGGAAAAACCATAGGAAAGAATTTAAGATTATGTGTAGAATTAGCTTCTGAAATATCTAATGGTAATTTAACAGCAGAAATAGATGAAAGATTATGCAAAGGTAATGGAGAATTTGCTTCATTACTTAAAAGTTTTAAAGATATGATATTGCATTTAAGAGAAATTATTTCAAGAGTATTACAAAGCTCTAAAGAAATATCTGAAGCTGCTACAGAAATAGCACAAGGAAATACTGACTTATCAACAAGAACAGAAATGCAGGCATCTCATTTGGAAGAAACTGCTTCTTCTATGGAACAGATAGCATCTACTATAAAATCTTCTGCAGATAATTCTGTAAGAGGAAATCAGATGATGCAGGATTCTGAAAAATCAGTTCAAGAAGCTGGAGAAATAATTGAAGCTACTACCAATAATATAGAATTAGTATTTGAAGCAAGTAATAAAATTACAGATATTACCAAAATAATAGAAAATATTGCATTTCAAACTAATATATTGGCACTTAATGCTGCAGTAGAAGCTGCAAGAGCGGGAGAACAAGGAAAAGGTTTTGCTGTTGTTGCCTCTGAAGTTAGAAACTTAGCTCAAACTAGTCAGTCTTCAGTTAAAGATATTACTTCTCTTATAGCAGATGCTAATGAAAAAATAAAAACTGCAACAGAAACAGCTAGAAAATCAAAAGAAATATTTATGGACATAGAACAAAAAATAGAAGATACTTCTAGGATCATGCAGGATATCAGTGCTATGGCAGTAGAACAGCAGGCGGGAGTTGATCAAGTTAATATAGCAGTATCTCAAATGGATCAATCCACTCAGCAAAATGCTGCTTTAGTAGAACAGGCTACTGCTTCTTCAGAAGGATTAATGGGACAGGCTAAAGAATTAGTTGATTTGATGCATTTCTTTAAAGTTTGATATTAATTAAAATATTTTTATATAAGACAATAACGGTAAATTTACTGTTATTGTCTTTTTTATATTAAAAACATAATATTTTAATATTAATTATAGCATTTTAATTAATCATATTATATAATTGATACCATTATTTGATTAATAAAAAAGAATGGAGATATATCTATTATGACCTTTACAGATTTAATTATGACTTTAAATAAATATTGGAGCGAAAACGGATGTATAATACAGCAAGGATATGATCTAGAGGTAGGTGCCGGAACATTTAACCCAGCAACAGCATTAAGAGCATTAGGCCCAGAACCTTTCAGCGTAGCTTATGTAGAACCTTCAAGAAGACCAACTGACGGAAGATACGGAGAAAATCCTAACAGACTTCAGCATTATTATCAATACCAAGTTATAATGAAACCATCTCCAGAAAATATTCAGGATTTATATATACAAAGTTTGGAAGCATTAGGAATAAGCTTTAAAGATCATGACATAAGATTCGTTCATGATGACTGGGAATCCCCTACTCTTGGAGCTTGGGGCCTAGGTTGGGAAGTTTGGCTTGACGGTATGGAAATAACTCAATTTACATATTTCCAAGCTGTAGGAGGAATCAATTTAAAGCCTATAACAGGTGAGATTACCTACGGACTTGAAAGAATATGTATGTATTTACAAAATATAGATAATGTTTATGATTTGGAATGGGGACATGGCATAAAATACGGAGATGTACATTTACAAGGTGAAAAAGAATTCTCTAAATATAATTTTGAAGTTGCTGATACAGATATGTATTTCAGACATTTCAAAGAATATGAAGAAGAATGCGATAGATGTTTAGCTAATGGCTGCGTACTTCCTGCTTATGATATGGTTATGAAAAGTTCGCATGTATTCAATATGCTTGATGCTAGAAATGCTATAAGTGTAACAGAAAGAGCCGGATATATAGCAAGAGTAAGAGAGCTAATGAAAAAAGTTTCAGCTGCTTATATAGAATCAAGAGAAAAATTAGGTTATCCATTAATAAAAAATAAGTAAGTTATTTATTTAAAAATTATTATTTATTATTATAATATATTACTAAAGACTATATATTAATTGTTTTATTAAGTTTTTAAAGCGATAAACGAGCAGCTGATAACTTTAGTTGTCAGCTATTTGTGAGCGAGTTTATCGCTAGCAATAATAAAAAATTTTTAAGCTGTCATTTATATAATGGCAGCTTTTTTTATTTTTATTTTATACTACTTGTAAATTATAAAAAAATATTTTTTGTTATCATATATTTCATTAAAATACACATTATATGTTACCGGTTTACTTCTATATATAGTTTTTATTATACATATTAATATAAAATTATAACAAATAAATTATTACTTTTTAATATGAAAAATGTTATTATTTATTATAATAATATTGACATTATTTTTTTATCATGTATAATATTATTAGTAATTAATACTATTAAGTAATTATTTTAAATAAGGAGACTAATATTATGCCTAGTTTTGCAAATCCATTTAATGCAAATGTGAACAGAAAAGTTACTAAAGAAGAATTAATACAAGCTGTAAGACTTGATATTGCCGGAGAATTGGAGGCTATATATTTATACGATGCCCATGTTATGGCTACAGATGACCCTGTTGCAAAGGCAGTATTAGCTGACATAAGAGATGAAGAAAAAGCACATGTCGGAGAGCTTATGGCTTTACTTAGACATTTAGACCCTAAAGAAGCAGAACATTTTGAATCTGGACAATTAGAGGTTAAAGAGATGATGGAAGAGCTTGGAATAAAAGAACCTAATCTATCAGGGCTTACAGTTGGAAGTTTGAAAAAAGACTGATAAAGCGATAATAAAACATTAAAGGAGGAATATATGGATTATTTAGCTAGAGAAAGTTCGCCTTTTGAAGAAAGTTTTTGGCAAAATATAGATAAAGTTGTTGTTGAAACAGCGAGCAGAACACTTATAGGAAGAAGATTTTTATCTATTTACGGACCTCTTGGTGCAGGTGCTATAAGCGTTCAATATGATAAAAGCGACAGAGAAGAAGTTTTTGAAGATGGATTCGTAAAAACTTCAGGAAGAAAATCTGTTGAGCTTCCTCAGATTTATCAGGATTTTACTCTATTATGGAGAGATTTGGAAAATAATATTTCAAATAAACTTCCTTTAGATTTATCTATTGTATCTCAGGCAGCTCAAACACTCGCTAACAAAGAAGATAATTTAATATTCAATGGAAATGATTTCCTAGAATTAAAAGGTATACTCAATGCTGAAGGAGTACAAAAATTAAAAATCTCTGATTGGGGACAAGGCGAGAACCCTTATACTGATATAGTAAAAGCTATAAATATGATTAGAGAAAAAGGCATTGTAGGAAGATTCGTACTATGTTTGAGCCAATCATTATATTTTGATTTACAGAGAATACAGCAAGGCACTGGAATGACAGAAGCTCAAAGAATATCTAGTATGATTGGAAATCTTTATAATGTACCTGTTATAAAAGGAAAGAAAGCTGCATTGATTTGTTCAGAGCCTCAATATATGGATTTGGCTGTTGGAATAGATATGTCTACTGCATATTTAGAACAAAAAGATTTAAATCACAGCTTTAGAATAATGGAAACTATTATACCTAGAATAAAAGATTCTAATGCAATAGTTGTTTTAGAATAGTTTAATTTCATAATAACTCTTTAAAAAATTATAAGCCTGCAGATAACATAAAATCTGCAGGTTTATTATTTGTATTTTATTATTCTCTCTATTATCACTCCTATTAATATAGTTGATAATCCCAAAATAATAAAAAATATCCAAGTATTCATTCTTGAATAGAAATATTCAAAATATCTTATATACATATTTAGAATAACAAAAAATATTGAGTATCTTACTATAGAAGATATCTTTAACTTATATCCTATTATAAGTGCAATGATATCTGAAATCAAAAATATAGAACTATATATTATGATTTCTTTATTAGCAAAATGTTCAAGAATTATTGGATAATCATAACTCCCAAATATTGACATTATTGCAAGTATTATGTTTACATATAATATTCCAACTGTATAATATATTACTGAAAAATTAGAATATCTTTCTCCTAACTTTTTATTGATATCAGTTATTCCTATTAAAAACATTAATATGCTTGTCATAATAAATCTTATATAATTATTAAGTGTTAAATCAATTCCAGATATATCGAAACCTTCAAAACCATACCAAGTTATCAAACCTATTATTGCAATAGATAATACCGCATAATTTCTCTTTATATATGCTATTATAAAAAACAATATTATGCTTATAAGAGATAGTAAAATAAAATTATCTTTGTTATGAGTTATAATGTACGATAAAGTAAAAATAAATGCTGATAAAAATATAGAAGAAATAGCTATTATTGCAGAAGAAGTTTTAGGTAAATATATATCTTTTCTTTTAAGTATTTCATCAATTATAAACCCTGATAAAAAAAGTAAAGCAAATAAAAATGCTATAAAATAAAGGGAAAAAATATAGAAACTTATAAAAGCTATAAATCCAATTGATACCATTACAATACCTGTTATCATTATAGCTTTTATAATAGGCTGCCAATCTATATAATCATCTATATATCTTTTGGATAATGTTTCAAACTGTTCATCAGTTATAATATTATCTTTATTCCACTTTTTTAATTCTTTAAGTAAAAATCTGTTTTTGCTTCCCATAATATTTAATAGTCTTTAAATATTTCTGTTTTTATAAATTTCATATTATCTAATGTATATCTAGTATAATCATTATCATTATGCTTAATAGTTCTTAAAGCTCTTATATACTTAATAAAATTCATAAAAGTATTCATCAAATTTGCAGGAACAATATTTTCAATATTAGATTTTATATTATCATTAAAACTATCACTATTTTCTAATATTATCAAATTGCAAAATTCATCTTTATGTTTGAAAAAATTATCCAAATCATTATTCTCTAAATATGAAATAAGTTCATTTAATTTATCAGCTATTAATTGTAAATCTTTATTACTCATAGATATAATTAAATATTATAATAAAATAATTGCAATAGTTAAAAATGAATATTTATAAAATAAAGTTATAAACGTAAGTAAACTTTACATTTATTAGTAAATTTCATATAAATCAAAAACCATATGTATAAAACGTATTCTAATATATATTAAAATATATATTTTAGGTAAATTTTTTGTAAATTTAATGTAAATTATATTGACAAATATCTTATTTAGGCTATACTTATAATTGTAAAGATAATTTACATGATTGCTAATAAGAAATAAAAACAACATAAATAAAAGGAGATTTACTATGACTAAAAAATTATTTGCTTTATTAATAACTTTAACTATAATTTCTACTTCAAATGCTTTTGCTGATTGGATAGTTCCAGCTTCTTCACTTCCTCAAAATGCTAGAAGCTTCATACAGCAAATTTATCCTAATGTACAAATATGGAAAGTAGAAAGAGATGACGGAAAATTTGAAGTAAAATTATCAAACGGTGCCAAAATAGACTTTTTATACAATGGCGATTGGAACAGCATAGAAGGTGAATATAATACCGTACCTTTCAACGCTTTACCTGCTAATATAGCAAACACTATAAAAAATACTTATCCTCAGGCTGCTGTAATAGATGTAGAAAAAGAATGGGGCAATTACAAAGTTAAATTGAATAACTTTATGGAATTATTTATAACATCTGACGGACAGTTAATGGGACAGAAATTCGACGATTAATTACAAATATATTATTAGATTACTTCATGAAAAATACTAAATAAAAAAGAGGGAGTTATAAAACTCTCTCTTTATTATTTTATAATTAAATAGTTTATCAAAAAATGCTAACCCTATTTATTATCAGGTCTTAAAGAAGCCTTTAAATTAGAGAAAAACTCCTCCTCGTTCATAGCCATTTCTTCAGGTAAATTCTCGCTCATCTCCTCCAAAAATACAGAAGGTGTGCACTCAACTTTTCTTCCCATTTTAGTTCTGCTTCTGCAGTATGTTAAAGTTAAATGTTTCTTAGCCCTAGTCATAGCAACATAGCAAAGTCTTCTCTCTTCTTCTAATCCATTTTCGTCCAAACTTTTTTGATGAGGCATTATACCGTCTTCCATACCGCATATATAAACATAAGGAAACTCTAATCCTTTAGCAGCATGTATACTCATAAGCATTATTCCTTTCTTTTTATCCTCATCATCATTTTGTTCTTCTATACTCATTAATAAAATTCTATCTAAATAATTTTTTAAAGTAGCATTTTTATTTGATTTCTCATATTCAAGTATGCCGTTCATAAGAGATTCTACGTTCTCCATTTTTTTAGCACCCTGCTCTTTTGTATCGCTTGAGTTTAAAATCTCATTATGATAAGCAATAACATCTAAAAATTTATTTATGTTATCATATAGTTTAGGACGCTCTAATGCATTTTTATCAACAGTAAATAAATTATGATAATGATCTATAACTTCAAGAAAATCTTTTATACCTGCCTTAGCCTTAGGAGAAATATCATCCATACTCTCATAATTAAGCAATGTCTCATATAATGAAACACCATTTTTTATACTAGCTTCATTGAGATTATTTATTGCAACAGCCCCAATTCCTCTTTTAGGTATATTTATAACTCTAAGCAAAGATACTTCGTCTTCAGGATTAACGAATAAATTAAGATAAGCAAGTATATCTTTAATCTCTTTTCTTTCATAAAACTGAAAAGCTCCTACTACAGTATAAGGCAAACCTCTAAGTCTGAAAACCTCTTCAAAAAGTCTTGACTGTGCATTCATTCTAAAAAGCACAGCAAAATCTTCATAATTTAATTTTTTGCTTATAGAATAATTTATTATAGAATCAGCAACAAATTGTGCCTCTTCCCTCTCATCTTCGCATGGCATTATAGTAGGAGGTATTCCTTCCTCGCCTTCTGCCACTACCTTTTTATCTTTTCTTTGAGTATTATTGCTTATTACAGAATGTGCCGCTTCAAGTATTGCTTTTGTACTTCTGTAATTTTTTGTAAGAGTTACTATTTTTGCATCAGGATATTCATTTTCAAATGATAATATATTAGATACATCAGCGCCTCTGAATGCATATATACTTTGATCATCATCACCCACAACGGCAATATTTCTATATTTTGATGCTAATAAAGTGGTAAGTTTATATTGAGCAAAATTAGTGTCTTGATATTCATCTACCATTATATATCTGAATCTCTCCTGATATTTATCAAGAACTTCAGGAAACTCTACATATAAATCTATAGTAAGATTAATAAGATCATTAAAATCAACGGCATTATATCCTTTTAAATAGCTTTGATAAACTTCATAAACTCTCTTTGCTATTTTTTCTAAATCATCATGAGGCTCTACTTCATAAGGCTTCATCAAATTATTTTTAAATCTATCTATATACCAAGCGAATAAATTTTCATCATAATTGAGAGTATTAATTTTTATTTCTCTTAAAATATTTCTTATTAAAGTACGGCTGTCAGATGAAGAATAAATACTAAAATTATTTTTATAACCTAGCTTTTCAATATCGCCTTTCAATACTCTAACACAAAAAGAATGGAAAGTGCTAACTACCAATTGTTTTGGTTTTTCTTTTAGAAGTTTTGTTATACGCTCACGCATTTCAGCTGCTGCTTTATTTGTAAAAGTAACGGCTAGTATCTGACTAGGAAGCACGCCATACTTTATTAAATATGCTATTCTCTCTGTAATAACCCTAGTCTTACCGGAACCTGCACCAGCCAATGCAAGCAATGGTCCGTCAATATGTTCTACTGCCTGTCTTTGTTCTTCATTTAACATTAATGCCATAATTAAAAATACCTCTCATTTTGAAGAGTTATTATATATTATATTTAAATAATGTAAAATTCAGAATTTGTATATTTCATATTAATTTTTTATATAAAAAATATATAAACTTCAAAATATATTTGCAAAAATATTTGAAAATGATACTATAAATAACATAATTTTTTAATTAAAAGCAATTATAAGGAAACAAAATGAATATAGATAGTATTAATGATATAAGAAAAAAAGTAAAAACTGTAAAAATTGGAAATGTTTTGATAGGCGGAAATAATCCTATAAGTATTCAGTCTATGACAAATACAGATACTAGGAATATAAAAGATACAGTTAATCAGATAAAATCGCTTGAAGATGCTGGGGTTGATATAGTAAGGCTTGCTGTTTTGGATATGGATGCTGCCAAAGCCATTAAAGAAATAAAAAATCAAACTAAAGTTCCTTTAATTGCTGATATACATTTTGATTATAGATTAGCATTAGAAAGTATGAAAAGCGGTATTGATTCTTTAAGACTTAATCCTGGTAATATAAAAGACAAAGAAAAAGTAAAAGAAGTTATAAAGGAAGCCAAAGAAAGAAATCTTACAATAAGAGTCGGAGTAAACGGAGGAAGTTTAGACAGAAGCATATATAAAGAAGTAACTCCTGAAAACATGGTAAAAAGTGCTGCTGATCATATAAAATTAATGGAAGATTTAGATTTCACTAATATAAAAGTTTCTTTAAAATCTTCAGACATCAAAACTACAATAGAAGCTAATACTCTATTCAGAGAAAAATTCGATTATCCTATACATTTGGGAGTAACAGAAGCTGGTACTTTAAGAAGCTCTCTAATAAAAAGTACAAGTGCTTTATCATATTTAATAATGCAGGGTATTGGCGATACTATAAGATACTCTATAACAGGTGATCCAGTAGAAGAAGTAATGGCTGGAAAAATGCTTCTTAAATTTTTAGGCATAAGAAATGAACCTTCCATAGAAATAATATCATGTCCTACATGCGGAAGATGTCAGGTTAATGTTGAAGAGGTGGCAAGCTTTATAGAAAAACATGTACAGAATATAAAAAAGAATATTACAATAGCTATTATGGGCTGTGTTGTAAATGGTCCTGGTGAAGCAAGGCATGCTGATTTTGGAGTGGCTGGAACAGGAGACGGCAATTTTATATTCTTTGAAAAGGAAAATGAACCTATAAAAGTAGCTAAAGATAATATTATAGCTTTCCTTACAAAAAAAATAGAAGAGTTTTAAAAGTTTTTATATTAGATTAAATTATATAGTTAAATAATTATAAATTAGTAGAATATGTTTTTCTATATTAATAATATAGAATTTAAATGTATCAAATATTTTTTAATAACAATATATCATTATTGAAAAAATTGTAAATTTATGTTACTTTTACTCTATAATCTTCTTAAATAATAAAGTATAGAAAATGCATGGAAAAAAGATTAGAGATATAATATTCAATATAGATGAAGCATATAAAAATAGGTTATACTTTTTATCCGAAAGACTTCTCAAAGATATAGTGGATAAAAATCTAGAATATTATAAACTATATATTTTATTTGCATATTTAATGCAGTTAGAAGATAATAAAGAAAAATTAAATCTGTCAATTCAATACTCTTCAAAAGCAATAGAATCAAATAAGCATTATCTATTGGCATATTGCTATAGATACAAGGCAAGTAAAAAATTGTTAGAAAATTATAAAAATGATAAGTATACAAAACAATTAGAACAATTAATAAATCAGGATATAAATTATTTAAAAAAATTATCTAATAATTTTATTATAAAGAAGCATATGAAAAATTTCATTAAAAATCCCCTATCCTATTATGATAAAAATAAGTTAATATTAAAAACTTCTTCTCAAATAAAAAAATATATAAAGTATTTTAACAGAGAAAAAGTAAAATATGACTATATAGATATAATAGAAAATTATAACTTCTTCATAAAAAATAATGATAATGATTATGAAGCATATAATTTAAGAGGATTTTTAAAATATAATCTTAAATTATATGATGAAGCATTAGAAGATTTTAATAAATCTATAACACTTAATTCCAGACTTGCAGAAAATTATTATAATAGAGCTAAACTTTATTATACATTAAAGCGTTATGAAGAAGCCTTGAAAGATTTTAGAAAAGCACAGAAAATATTTGTAAGAAATAATATTGATTCTCCATTAGATATAATAAAATGCGATCATTATATAGCTTGGTGCAATTATAGTTTAATGAGAGATGAAAAAATATTTTTAGATATTGAAGTAGATGAAGATATTAATGATTTTTCTGAAGGATACTACAATAGTGCTAAATTAAAATTCAATAAGAAAAATTATAAAGATGCTTTGAAAATTTTTTCTAAAGTAGATAAAAATAATAAAAACTATACTAAAACAAAATATTATAAAAATATATGCAAATGTAAAATCAATAATAATTGTAATATAAATTTAATAGTTAATATTTTAAGATTATCTGATATTTATAAATACGAAAATGACTTTCATGTTACAGAAAATTTATGCAATGAAGCTTTAGAATATATTAAATCTATAAAAGAAAAAAACGACTTTTGGTATTTATATCTTAAAGGCATTGCTTTGTATGAATTATATGACATATCATTTTTGGATTATAAGTTAAAAGAAAAAGTATTGTATTATCTTAATAAATCTAAATGTACTATCGAAAAAGAAAATAAATATTATAAAAGAATAGAAGAAATAACAACGGATATTACAGAATATGGCATTTGATATAAATACCAAAAATATAGAATTCAATTATAAGAATTCAAAAAAGAATATTTCATCTTTGAAAGATATCATAAACAATAAAAAAAATATTTATTTGATTGAAAGTGTATCCGGTAGAGAAAAAGATATTGAAAAAGACTATAAAATAAGAAAAATAATAATAAATGATGATAATATATTCGATTATGATATTTCTAAAAAAGTGCAGTATATAAATAAAAATGAAATTAATAATATTATAAATAAATCCAATACATATTTTTTAAGCCGTGATGCTTTTATAGAATATTATAATATTTTATATGATAACAAAATAGATAGCGAAGAATATATAAAAAGAATAAAAGACAGAATAAAACAAAGACAATACAGAGAATTAATATTACCAGCATATAAATTAAAAAGTAAAGAAAAAGGTAAAGAAGGTTATTTTTATTCTTTAGAAGAAATGGAATTATTTGATATTGTCATAGAATATTTTGAACTTGAAATGAGTAAGTTAAAAGATATTTTATACAGTAAAAAGATTAATTATTATAATATCATAAACTCTAAAATAAAATGTTTTTACAAAAATATTCAAAATTACAAATCAAAAAATAATGATAAGATGACATATTATCATTATAAATTATACTTTATACCATTTTTAATTTTTGATAATTTCAAACAGGAAAAAATTACCGAAAATGAACATAATGAACTTATAAGATTATACAGAAAGTTTTATAAATCATTGAAAAAAATAAAAAAAGAAAAAAAAGAATATACATATTTAGGATATAAATTAGAAAATAAAGAAACGTTTTACAAAAAAAATCTCATAAAAATATTTGAAGTATTTTCTTATGAAGATTATAAAAATGCTTCATATTTAGAAGAATATATTCAATTTCACAAGGAATTAATAGAATATCAAATAAAGCATAATAGATATATAGAATATTATAATAACTTTTTTAATGATAAGATTTTAATTTTTTTATATTTTACAGATAGAATTTCTAATAATGATTTTTTATTTTTTAAAAAACATATAGAAGAATTAAAAAAAATAAATGCTGAAAATAATAATGAATACAAAGCTATAAAGCTGACAGAAAAAGATGAAAATATAATTTATGAAACAATAATTAAAAACGATTATAAAAAAGTAATTATAGGATATATAGAATTATACAATTTCAACAAAATTTATCATAAATCATCAAAAAAGCATTATAAAAGAAGTATAGAACTTATTTCAGGATATAATTTCTTCAAAAAAATTTTAAAATAATTTTTGAAGTATTTAAAAAAATGCATACTTCAAATGCAATATTTTATTTTTAACGTATAGTAATGTCAAAATATTTTATAAACCTAATATTAAAGACTTATAAGGAGGTAAGGTAAAAACTGCAAAAATGGTAAATATAATTGGAAAATATGCTAAATTGACTTTTTATTATTATATATTCTTTACTGATAAAATAGTTATGAATATAGGTTTATTATACAAATGTTGATTTTATGGTATATGATCTTTCTAATTATATAAAATCATTATTCCTTACTTATTATATAGGTTAAAGTAGGACTGATATTCTGTCCTAAAGCTTTTAATTAATTTGACATAATCATTTTAAATTAAAACAATCAATATCATTAAAAAGCCTGTCTTATATTTTAGGCTATGAGGCAGGTTTTTTATTATTTTTATTTAATAATTTATTAAAATATATAATAAATTAAATTAATAACTATGAAAAACCGAATTTTATTTAATAAATAATACTGAAATTTAATAATTAAAGGTATTTATTATGAAAAGAATTTATCTATTAACCGCTATATTATTTATAGTAATAATTTTTAATATATACCCTAACACTTCTCAAAATACCTATATAGATAAATATCTTCTTCTTACACTTAATGGTACAATAGATAAATCACAAATAACTATGCATATAAAAATAAAAAATCCTGATTCTATTATAGAAGGAAAAATTACAACTATAAAAGGGCATTATAAATATGATCTTATAAATATGCCTATAAAAATTGAAGGAAATATTGATAAAAAAGGAATAACTATAAAAACTCACAATAATGAAATTTTTTCTTTTAATTTGAATGAAAATCAATTATACGATATTATCAATTCAAAAAATGAAATATATGTTAATTTTAATGGAAAATGGAGAAATAAAGAAAAATCATCCGAATGCAGCATAAAAAACATTAAATTTGTTCACTCAATTTATGAAGTATATGTGGAAAAAGAATATAAAGAAAATTCAGGTTCTATGGGGGCAATATATATAGAAAATAAATCTTTAGCAATATATAATGGAAATGTAACTAATACTACATTAAATCAATTAATTTCTGATATAAATAACAATCTTGATGAAAAACTAAAAACAGATAATCAAACAAACAATTTAAACTATACTGAATCTTCTTCCATTTCAGATTATTTCGATAATAATATATTTTCTATTAAAAACTATTCTGATGGATATTACGGAGAATTTGGAATTATTTATAAATCATATACAACCATATTTACTATAAACTCACTAGTAAAAATCAATAATTATTTAGGAAATTTGGTATATGATACTAAAGAGTTTAGAACTTTTTTAAAAAACAAAATAAAAGAACAAACTTATAATTATGACAATGATAATTTCGGAGAATATTTTGATGAATATATAACTTCTCTCAACTATGCTGAAATATATTTTAATACCGATGCTTCCGTAACTATTCATTTCTTTTTTGGTAAAGAAAAACTAGAATATGGCTTTATAAACATAAACATAGAAGAACTAAAACCTTATATAAAACCTGATAGTTTTTACAGTTATTTATTTTATAATTTGAGTTTATAACTATGCAATAATTTAAATATAATAATGTAAATAATAAAAATAATTAAATAGCAAATATTTACAAATTATATATTTGTGATATAATGGAAAAGCAATGCTTTATGTAATAAATAATTTTATATCAACCTCAAACTGGCGATATTTCTTTTATGGCCTTGATATAATATTGGTTGCTGTATTATTTTATATTATATATATGCTTATGTATAATACAAGAGCTTACAGCATAGCAATAGGTTTTATAATATTATTTTTTATTACTTTAATAGCAAAAGTATTCGGACTTTCTACATTATCTTGGATATTTGACCAATTCTTCCAAGTAGGACTTATAGCCATAGTAGTAATATTCCAAGCTGAAATAAAACATGCCTTGAGAATATTGGGAGGAAGAGCTTTTTTAAAAAAATCATTCAGATATGATGAAGATCAAATTCAAAAAATATTAAGTGCTACATTTAACTTATCATATAAAGGATACGGTGCTTTAATAGTATTTCAAAGAAATATATCCTTACATTCCTTAGTTGATAGAGCTGTAAAACTTAATGCTGATATATCCATAGAACTTGTTGAATCTATATTTTTTAAGAATAACCCTATTCATGACGGAGCAGCAATAATAATGGAAAATAGAATAGCAGCAGCAAGCGCATATCTACCACTCACAGAAATAGAGCCTCAAATAAAAAATAGAAGATTAGGTACAAGACATAGAGCAGCACTTGGTATTTCAGAACAAACAGATGCTGTAGTTATTGTAGTTTCAGAGGAAACTCAATGCGTATCTATTGTTCATAATGGTATATTAGAATATAATTTAAATAGAGAAGAATTAGATAAAAGACTTGGAGAACTTTTAGAGATAAAAAAATGAGCAGCAAAAAAACATCAGATTTAAGTAAATTTAGTTTTAAAAAAGCGTTAGCTCGTATAACGAATAGATTAGGAATTAAATTATTATGTCTGTTAATGTCATTTTTATTATTCCTATTTGTAAGATATCAGAAAGAATATACTAAGGATTATGTTACTAAAATAGAAATAAAAAATATTCCCTCAAGATTATTAATTGCAAATGACATACCTGAAAATATTACAATAACTCTAAAAGGATTTAAAGACAATATTTATGAACTTCCTACAGAATTTAGTGCTTATATAGACCTTACTAATGCTACTATAGGAAGCAATATGTATGAAGTTAATTTAGCAGGCGATATAGATTATTCAAAAATGAATATTACGGTAAATCCAAGTGAAATACCTATAATATTAGATGAATTATCATACAAAACAGTACCTATAAAAGTACCTACTATAGGAACTGCAGCATATGGTCTTACAATTGATAATATAATAGTAAATCCGTCAAATACAATAATATCAGGCCCTAAAGCCTTAATATCGTCTATAGATGAAATAAAAACTTATAATGTGGATATATCAGACAAATATTTAGATTATTCATCAATATCAAGAATACATTTACCTAGAAATATAAAATCTGATGTTTCAAGAGTAAATATAAATATTATTTTCAATAAAAATCTTGACAAAGTGGAATTTAATAATCTTGCTATAAGTATAGATAATTTAAACGGAAAATTCAAAATTAATGATCGTAATCCTCTTATAATAAATAAAGTAGTTTTGGAAGCTAATAAAGTAATGCTTGACAATTTATCACCTGATGATATTAAATTGTATATAGATTTACAAGAAATGACAAATGTCGGTATATATTCAAATGTATCTGTAGAAGCTAATGTACCTATTCAAGCAAAACTTATAGAAATAGAACCTTCATTTTTTGATATTGAAATAATAGAAAGAGAAATAACAGATAATAATATAACCAATGCTGATAACAACATAAATGAAAATAATAATAAAAGCAACTTAACTAACAGATAAGGTAAATTAGTAAATAATGAAGAGATTAAAATACGGTGATGTATTAATATTTTTATTTATAATTATTTTCTCATTTTTTTATGCTAAAAACTTGATTTCAAATAAAAGCAGTAAAATAATAATAGATACTTATGATAAATCTTTTAGATATGATTTAAATACTGACAGAGAAATTACTGTTAATGGTTTATTAGGTGAATCAAAAATACTTATAAGCAATCAGCAAATTATGTTTGAAAGTTCGCCTTGCAGAGATAAACTATGCATCAAAGCAGGCGTACTAAAAAATTCACCTATAATATGCATGCCTAATGGTATATCTATAAGATTCGAAAAAAATATGGAGAACAATATAGAAATTGATTCTGTAGTTCAATAGGAATATTTATGTTATTTTTAGAGAATATAAAATCTCATATAGGTAAAAGAAGAATATACGATATAATATTTTTTGCTTTTTTATCCTCATTTATAGCAGCTGTTGAAAATATGTTTCCAAGACCAATACCATATTTCAGGATAGGATTTTCTTTTATTATTGTATTGATGGTTGTAGACGTATTCACTTTCAGAGAGCTATTATTACTCATATTTATAAAGAATGTTTCTGTTGCTTTGGCTTTTGCCTATATATTAACACCTCCATTTTATTTAGGATTATGCGGAGGAATCACATCAATCATAATAATGAAATTTATGAGTTATTTCAAAAATACATTTTCTATTTTTGGAGTGAGTTTAGCAGGTTCTTTAATAAGTAATTTATCTCAGGCTTTTCTATCCAAATATTTATTTAAATTACCGGATATAAGATTCTTAATAGTACCTGTATTTATATTATCACTAATAACAGGAAGTATAGTTGGAATTATCACTATGTTATTATGCACAAATAATACTAAAAAAAGTGATTCTTATGCTGATAATAATTAATTAATAGCAAGTAAAGTTTCCTGTAAAGCCTGCATATATTCTCTTGCTCTTGAAACATTAGGATTAGCAGGATATTCTGATATAAAAGTATCCAAAACCTTATAAGAATCTGAATATCTTCCTACCTTGAAATATGATAAACCTATATAAAGCAAAGCCTCAGCATCTAGGGTATAAATATTATTGAGTCTTACTCTATTGTAATAATCTAATGCCTTATTATAGTTTTTTTCATTATAATATGATTGTGCTATTCTAAATAGAGCATCTTCAGCATGTTCTGTTCTAGGGAATAATTCGGCTATTTTTGTATAATACATTCTTGATTTTGTATAATTACCTTCAACAAATGTTTTATGAGCCATAGCAGGAACTTGTATTAAATATGTTCTTACAACTTCATCATAATATATACTAGTTTTATTATATTTTAGAAAATCTTCATAAGTTTCAAATGCCCTGTCATATTCATTCATATTAAAATAAACTCTTGCCCTTCCAAGTACAGCTAATTCTCCATCATATCTTAAAAAATAACTTAATGCTTCACCATACTTTTTTTGAAGGAATAACTGATAACCATATTGAACATTTATTTTTGAAGTTAAATTCGAATTTCCTGTCTGCAAATTTTCCTGCAATTTTGACATTATATATGGATCTGCATGATTTTCTAATCTTGATATATCAGCATAGGCTAAAATTGCATTTACAGAATATTGAGAAAAATTAGGATTATTAATTATACTAGAAAGTCTTTCTTTTGCTAAAGAATATTTTTTTAATCTTTTTAAAGAATCTGCAACCATAAAATATGCTTCAGCTATATTATTTATAGGTCTGGATTTACTATCTATTGATAAATATTCATTTAAATTATTAATGGCTTCCTGATAATTTTCTATCTCATAACTTCTTTTTCCTTTTTGAAAATATCTTTCAGGAGAAGATAATGCTGATATTTTTGTAATAAATACACCGCCCAATATTGCTACTATAGTTATAACAGATGCCAAAACTGCTGCATAAGTTTTCATAATTTAAATACTCCAATTATAAATCACTCAAAACCTGATTTATCCAAAAATTAACTTCTTGCGTATTATAAGATTTTATACGATTAAAAACATCCAATGAATTTTTCTTCCTGCCTAAATACTTATAACATTTACCAAGAAGAAGATTAATATCATAATATAAATTTCTATTTATATTTCTTCTAGATATAGGCTCCAATATAGAAGCTGCCTGAGAATAATTTTTTAATTTAAATTGTGCCAATGCTTTATCATATTGAGTTTTATATCTGTTATACTCAGAGACATTATTAACACTTCCTTTGCTTGATGATGACACAGAACTGGCAATATTATTTGTCAATGTAACCGTATTGGTAAGAGTAACAGTATTTGTTAATAAAATATTATTTGTCAATATAACATTATTAGTGACTGTTACAGTATTGGTAATAATATTATTATTAATATTTGTATTATATTTTAAATTATTATTAAAAACATTATTTGATGTTATTCCATTAAATGATAAAGATGAAGTATCAATATTCTCTTTAGCATTGTAAAAAACTGAATCATTTATATATGAAACTACAGCATAATAGTATGTAGAACTTATTATAGGACTATCTGCTATAGTATACATTTTTGAATCATTGGTTGCTTTTACATAATCAACTACAGTAGAATTAGAAAATGAAGATTTACCTATTATAGGAGATTCGCTTCTATAAACATAATATATTAGATTATCATCTATTATTCCTTCCCAACTTATCAATACTATATTATTATTAGTATTTGATGTAGAAATTTTTATTTTAGATACAAATCTTTCAGCATTAGGTAAATTATTTATTAATGTTTCATCATAATACGCAGAAGTTTGAGTATATAAAACATTTATTGATATATAAAAGAATATTATACTTATAAATGCAAATAATAAATAAATACCGCTTTTTTTACTTCTTTTTCTATTCATACAATAATCCTATAAATGCTTTTTCAATTTTCGGAAATGAAATATATAAAATTTAATTGAATCAAATGAATGATAATAAATGATAAATAGGAATTTAAAAATAAAAAAGCCGAAAATCAGCTTTCCGGCTCATAAAAATTTATAATAATATAATATTTTTTTATTGTATCTTAATTATATTTTCTCCATAGCTATAGCAACCAAGAAGCCCACACACATAGATATAACTGTAGAAGCTAACATAGGAAGACTCATAGTTGCCATATTAGGCCATAAACTTAAAAATGATACTATTATAATACCAAGAACAAAACCAAACAAAGTGGATTTATATTTTTGAAGTAATATAGTTACAAGTTTTGATATACCGAATATTCCTATAACAACTCCTAAACCTAAAAATATTAAAGGAATTAGAAGGCTGAAATTAAAAGTATCAACAAATGAAGATATAAAATAAGATATATTCTCGTATTCTCCCAATATTAGTAAAAGCAAAGAACCAGATATTCCAGGTATTACCATAGCAACAGCAGCAGCTATACCGCATAAAAACAATTTAATACCATAAATAAGTGAAAAATTTCCAGCATAAGTAGTTGCCCCTACAGGCTTATTTATATCAAAATATACAAATATCGCCATAATAAAAGCACCTATAAAAAATGCTATAAAAACTTTGAAATTGAATTCTTCCACTGTTTTAGTAATAAATGGAAAAGAACCTAATATTAAACCTACAAAAAATATTCTAGTAGGTATAGGATAGTATGTAAATGTATAATTTATAAGTTTTAAAAATAACACTATAGAAATAGCAGCTCCCAATGCCACAGGAATCAAAACTTTTAAACTTTCTTTAATTTCTTCCCATTTTAATTTTATTAAAGCATTAGGTAAAATAGATATAGCATAAGTTAATTTTTCATATATACCTAATACAAATGCTATAGTCCCTCCAGATACGCCTGGTATAGCATTGGCAATACCTATGGCCATTCCTTTGATAAAATAAGATATATAATTTCTCATGATTTCCTCTTTCAATTATTTGCGATTTATAATGATAAAAAAGATAGGTAAAATATTTGAATAATATAATATATAGAAAAAATTATAAAAAAATAACCATGAATATATATTATACTCATGGCTATTATTAATAAAAATCAGCTTATAACAGCGATTATTTCAACTTCTACTAAAGCGTCTTTAGGTAAAGCTTTTATAGCAACAGTGCTTCTTGCAGGTGGATTTTCTGGGAAATAATTTGCATATACTTCATTGAAAGCTGCAAAATTAGACATATCTGTTAAGAAACAAGTAGTTTTAATAATATTAGCCATAGTTAAATTTTCTGACTCTAAAAGACCTTTAATGTTTTCCATAACTCTTTCAGTTTGTTTTTTTATATCATTTTCAGCCATTTCTCCGCTTACTGGATCCAAAGGTATTTGACCTGATGCAAAAATGAAATTTCCGCTTTTTACTGCTTGAGAATAAGGTCCTATAGCTTGAGGTGCTTTGTGTGTTTTAATAATTTTTTTATCCATGTATCAATTCTCCTTTATATGTATATTTTTAATTTTTTCCATTTTTTATTATGTTAATTATAATTTTTTTTTAACAAAATATCAAGTAATTTATATACTATTTTTTTTATTTATATAATTAATATTTGACAATAATAAAAATTATATTATTATGTATAATAATACTTATAAAAATAATTAAGGATATAAATATGCAAATAAACGCTGAAACTATATTAACAGGACTATTCGCATCTCCTTCAAAGCATAGTATATCCCCTATTATGCATAATGAATCATTTAATAAACTTAATCTTAATTATATATATTTAGCTTTTGAAGTTGATAAAAATAATTTAAAAGAAGCTGTAAATTCTATAAAAACTCTCAATATGAGAGGTGTTAATTTGTCTATGCCTAATAAAAAAGAAGTAATAAAATATTTAGACAATATATCTGAAGCAGCAGAACTTTCTCAAAGTGTAAATACAATAGTAAATGATAATGGAATACTTACAGGATATAGCACAGACGGCGAAGGTTTTATAAGATCATTAGAAGAAGAACAAGTATTCATAAAAGATAAAAATATCACTATACTAGGAACAGGAGGAGCTGCTATAGCTATAATCTCTCAAGCCGCATTATATGGAGTAAAAGAAATATATGTATTTAAGAGAGATACCAATTGGGATGAGCAGAAAAAAATTATAGATAATATAGCATCTAAAACTAATTGCTCCATAAGTCTGCATTCTTTAGAAGATAAAAACATCCTAAAATCAAAAATAGAAAATAGCTCTGTATTAATCAATGCTACAAGTGTTGGCATGAAAGAAGATGTTTCTATTATAGAAGATAAATCATTTTTTAGAGATGATCTTGTAGTAAGCGATTGTATATATCATCCTGCAAAAACTAAATTATTAAAAATTGCCGAAAAAGAAGGATGCAAAATAATAAATGGAATGGGAATGTTACTATATCAGGGTGCTTTGGCTTTTGAACTTTGGACTAATAAAAAAATGCCTGTAGAATATGTAAAAAATATTATATTTAAATAGTATTGTAATAAATTTTATATGAGTGAGGGAGCGGAAATGGAAAATATAGTAAAAATAAAAAATGTAAAATTGGGCGACGGTATTCCAAAAATATGTATATCTATAGTTGAAAAAAATGAAAAAGATATTATTAAATACATAAAAGAAATAAGCAAACTTCCTGTTGATATTATAGAATGGAGAGCCGATTTCTTTATAGATGATATAAATAAATATAATGATAACTTTGATGATATAATATCATTTTCAAAAGAGATAAAAAAATTAAGCAGCAAGCCAATACTATTTACTTTAAGAAGCAATAAAGAAGGCGGAAACATTAAATATAATATGTATGAAAGTATTATAAACTTATACAATGATATTATAAAAAACAAATGCTTTGAGGCAATAGATTTAGAATTATTAACATTAAAAGAAAATGATATAAAAAAATTAATAAAATCAGCCTCTTCAAACAATATAAAAACTATAATATCAAATCATGACTTCAATAAAACTCCTTCAAAAAAAGAAATAATATCAAGAATCAATAAAATGATAAGATTAAAATGCGATATAGCAAAAGTCGCTTATATGCCTAAAAATAAAAAAGATGTTATTACCCTATTAGATGCCTCAAGCGATATAAAAGATTTCCCTATAATAGCCATATCTATGGGTAATATTGGAATTATAAGCAGAATATTCGGCTCTGTACTCACTTTTGCATCTGCAAAACGCTCATCTGCTCCTGGACAATTAGAATCTATGAAATTAAAATATATATTAGATACAATTTACGAAAAAATTTAATTTTATTTTCTTTGATGACAAAATCTGTCATGGTTATCTCCTATTATTGTAATATAAAATAAAAGGAGAATAACAAATGGAAAATATAGAGAAAAAAATAGAAGCTCAATTAAATAATATTTATGATTTTTTTAAAAAGAATAATATAAATAAATATAGTAACTATAGCAGAAAAAAACTATTAAATATTAAGAAATTAGATTTAAGCTCTTCAAAATTAAGTTATATTCCAAAAGAAATATATATATTAACAAATCTTGAAAATTTGGATATATGCAATAATAAAATAGAAGAAATACCGGATAGTATATGCTCCTTAGTAAATTTAAAATATATTGATGCCAGTTTTAATAAATTAAAAAAACTACCTAAAAAAATATCATTGCTTCAAAATCTTGAAGAAATAGATATATCAAAGAATATGTTTAAAACTTTTCCTAAAGAAATATATGAATTAAAAGAATTAAAAAATATTAATATTGCAGGATATTCTTTAAATGAAATACCTAAAGAAATTTTTAATTTAGTAAAATTAGAAAAATTGGACTTATCTAATAATAAGATAGAAAATATACCTAATGAAATTTCTAAATTAGCAAATTTAGAAAAACTTTATTTACATAATAATAATATAACTAAAATACCTAAAATAATAGAAAAATTATCTAAATTAAAAATACTATCTTTAAAAAATAATAATTTAGAAGATATTAATGAATATATAGGAAAGTTAAAAAATCTTGAAGAATTTTATTTCAGCAGCAAACATACTATAAAAGCAGCTGATAATTTTTATTCTTTAGAAAACTTAAAAAAATTATATATAGAAGGAGATTTTTCATATATAAAAAATGAAATACATAGATTAAAAAATATTGAATATTTATATTTAGCAAATAATTATTAATAACAGTATATAAAAAAGTGCATATTATTAGAATAACTAATAATATGCACTTGTACAATATGAATTTTATGACTACTTTAACATTATGTCTTTAGCAAACCATTTTTCAGATATTTTAGAAGCTGTACCATCGGCTCTCATCTCATCCAATATTTTATCAACCTCTGCCAAAAGTTTAGCATCCGATTTTCTAAATCCTATACCATATAATTCTTCTGTCAAAGGACTATTTTCTACAACAACAAAAGGAGCTTTCTTTTCAGCTATATAATACTGAGCTGCAACTTCATCTATAACAACAGCATCTATTCTTTTAGCCTGTAAATCTAAAAATGCATTAACATTAACATCATATCTTCTAATCTCTTTAGCATTCTTACTTGAAGGATCAGCAGTTAACGCTTCATCATTACTTCCAACCTGAACGCCTAATACTTTTCCTGATAAATCATCTTTAGAATTAATAGTGTTGTCGTCAACAGCTTTTACTATTACCAATTTATTATTAAGATAAGGTTTTGAAAAATTAATCTGTTGTTTTCTAGCTTCATTGATAGTAACACCATTCCAAAGAACATCTACATCGCCTTTATTAAGACTCAATATTGAACTAGACCATTCTATTGGTTTTATTTCTAATGATACTCCAAGTCTGTTTGCTACTTCTCTTGCCAAATCAATATCAAAACCTACTACTTCACCATTTTCATCTCTGAATCCCATTGGTGCAAAAGTATCATCTAAACCCAATACTAATTTTCCTGCATCTTTTACTTTTTGCAATGAATTATCTTCTGCTGCTGCAGCAGTATTGTTTTCAGCAGTATTATCAGCAGCAGCTTTATCACCGCCTCCGCAGCTTACAATAAATGCAAAAATAATAAATAATAAAATACTTGATATACGTTTCATCGTTTTTCTCCTAAATTTTATGATTTTTATAATATGATAAATTAATTATTAGAATTTTTTATTAATGGACGAAGGTGGTATGAAGTTGGAATGAAAAAGAATCATTAAAGGTATAATTCAAAAAAAGACTATTCATGATAAAAACTCCATAACACGCTTTTATTACTATATACTATAATACTATTTACAAAAATGTCAATACGAAAATTATATATATTAATAATTTATTTAAATTTCTTTTACAAAATAATCATTTATGAAAAATTTTATTTAGAAAATCTTTAATTCTTTCATTGCTTTGATTATTAAAGAAATTATCAGACGTATCCATAGCAATAATTTTACCAGCATCCATAAAAGCGATATTTGTAGAAAGTTCATGTACAAAACTTATTTCATGGCTTACAACAATCATAGTCATTTTTTCTTTAGCAAGCTCTTTTAATACAGTAAGAACTTCGCCTATAAGTTCAGGATCCAATGCTGAAGTAGGCTCATCGCAAAGAAGTATTTCAGGCTTCATAGCCAAAGCTCTCGCAATAGCAACTCTCTGTTTCTGTCCGCCGGATAATTCATTCGGATAGCTGTCTTTTTTATGTTTAAGTCCTACACTATCAAGAAGTTTTAATGCTTCTTCTATAGCCTCATCTTTATTTTGTTTCTTTACTATAACAGGTGCTTCTATAATATTTTCTAAGGCTGTTTTATGAGGAAATAAATTAAAATGCTGAAATATCATGCCTATTTTTTCTTTTCTCTTCATAAAATCGGCATGACTAATATCAAGTGCCTTCTCCCCTTCTCTCTTACAAAATAGAACTTCATTATCTATATAAACCTCTCCGTAATCAGGATGCTCTATCTGTATAATATTTCTTAAAAGTGAACTTTTTCCGGCTCCTGAAGGCCCTATAATAGAAAGTATATCACCTTTATTAACTGTAAATGATACTCCATTTATAGCAGGAGTTCCTTTATAATGTTTTTTTATATTTACAACTTTTAAATTAGTTTCTTTAGTTTCTGATGACATACTTTTTCTCCAATTGTCTGAATACAAACACAAGTATAGAAGTAAATAATAAATATATAATAGCTGCTATTAAGAAAGGCAGTAATTTATAATCTCTAGTAAGTATCTGTCTTGCATGAAGCATTAAATCTCCTATTCCTAAAACTATAACCAAAGCAGTATCTTTTATTAAGTTAATAGCTTCATTAGAAAGAGGAGGAAGAACTCTTCTTACAGCCTGGGGAAGAATGATTCTTGTCATAATCTGTCTGTAACTCAAATTAAGTGCGAAACCTGCCTCATATTGTCCTTTTTCTATACTTTCAATACCTGCTCTGAATATTTCCATAAGATATGCTGAATAATTTAGTACAAAAGTTATTGCTGCTGATGTAAATGCAGGAAAGGCTATCATATTATTAGTCATAAGAGGAAGTCCGTAATAAAAGAATATAAGCTGAAGTATTAAAGGAGTACCTCTAAATATCCAAGCATATATATCAAAAATGTATCTCACAAATTTAGGAGAGCTAAACTGTAATGCCGCAAATAGCATAGATAATGGAAGGGAAAATATTGCTGTTACAAAATAAAGAGATAAAGTAGTATATGTTCCCTTAAGCAAATATAAAGTAGTAGATATTACATAATCCATAAAATACAACCAATAATCATTTTTTAGTTACTAAGATAGCATTATAATGTTATTTGTAAAAATATCAATAATAAAAGATAATTCATAAAAAAATACTTACATATTTATTCTTTTAATATTGATTATTATTATGTATAATGAATACAAACAACAAATATATTAGGAGTTTTATGATGTCAAGTAAAATTTGTATTATAACAGGAGCATCAAACGGTATAGGAAAGGAAATTGCATTATTATTTGCAAAAAACAACTGTGATATAGCATTCATTGATAAAGACAATGAAAACGGTTTAAAACTACAAAAACAAATAAAAGATATGGGCAGAGAATGCCTATTTATAAATGACAGCATAGACAATGAAAAATCTATAAAATCATTCACAGACAAAATAATAGAAAAATTCGGAAATGTAGATTATTTAATAAATAATGCATGCTATTCAAATAAGGGGCTTTTAAGTAATTGCAGTTATGACGACTTTTTGGAGATTTTCAAAATAGGTGCTGCAGCTCCTTATGAGATTACAAAAAATCTTATGAATAATTTCAATGAAAAAGCCTGCATAATAAATATAGCTTCAACAAGGGCTTTTATGTCTCAAAAAGACAGTGAAAGCTACAGTGCTGCAAAAGGTGCTATTATAGCTTTAACTCATGCGATGGCTATAAGTTTATCTCATAAAGTGAGAGTTAATTCCATAAGTCCGGGTTGGATTAATACCATTGATGATGCCTCATTCAGCAAAGAAGATATACTTCAGCATCCTAGTGCAAAGGTTGGAAACACTTCTGATATAGCTAGTACTGCTTGGTTTCTTTGTAATAATGATTTTATAAACGGAGAAAATATCACTGTAGACGGAGGCATGACAAAACTTATGATATATCATAATGATGAAGGTTGGAAATTAGATATTTAATTATATTCAAAAATTTATTTAAACGCACGGTTAGTAAAATTTTATACCTGATTAGAATCTTATTAATAATTAATCTAATTATATATAATTTAATTTCGTGCGGTATATAGATCAACAAATTTAAAAAAATCTTGGGTGGGCAGCTAAAATTTCAGAAATAAATTCTAAAAAAATATAATATAAAAATAACAGATAAATTTAAAAAGTCTAGAGGGAGGGATTCAAAATAGGCAAAAAATCTATTTACATACCCCCCCCTTATTCTTTGCTGCTTATTTTTTTAATTATAATTTTAATTAATTTTAAAACTTTATTTGAAAAAGCATACCCGCCCAAGCGATACTAAATTTAGAAATTTATTTTAGATAATCAGATAATATAAGATAAGCTCCATATTCAAATCTTTCATCAGCATTTTTGAATTTTATTTTAATATCAATTTCATCTGTAGTATTAGAACCATAATAAAGATTTGGAGTTTCTATTGATACTACAGCTTTATTATAGTAATCATATAAAAAATAAAAACTTACAAATCCTCCATCATCTACTTTATCCATACCCAATTTCAATGCAGTACTCTTTATGCTTCCTGCTTTTGCCTTTTTGGGTATCCTAGAAATTAAATCTTCTTTTGTTTCTAAGGATAATTGATTGAAAGGCTGAACTATATCGTAATCTGAAAGCTGACTTTTCCATTTCTCTATCATTTCTTTATTAGTTTCCATAGGACTCAATAAAGTTATTAAAGCATTATCTTCTATATTCATTTCCTCATCATCAGCATTATTGAACGAGCCGTCATCCATATATCTGAAAGTACTTAATAAATTATTATCTTTATCATATACTCCCCAAATAAGTTTAACAGCAAAAGCCCTCATAAAAGGATTGTCAAAAAATATCTCTTTCCATTCATTTAAAGTCCATTTTCTACCGTCCATTAATACCAACTGCAAACGTTCAGTCTGAGTTTTAAGCATCTTATTTATATCACTTTTTAATTTTGTTAATTCTTTTTTTGGAGTTTGAGGAAAATCTTTAGGTAATGTTTTATATTCTTTATTTTTCATTTCATCGAATATTGATATAGTAAAATCAGGCTTCAATGTTATTTTAAATTTTTTATTATCGCTTTCTATTATTCTAACTCCGTTTTTATCAAAATCAAAATCAGGTATAATCTTATCAGCAAAAGCCTCTTTACTTATGCCTAATTTTTTAGTGATATCTTCTATAATAAATGAACAGGTATTTTTAACGCTGGCCTGTTTGAATTTTCTTGAAGCTTCATACACTAATGAAAAACCTTTTTTTGTACCGCTTAAAGCAATAGCCTCCAACATAGAACATGCCAATTTAAATCTTCCGCTTGCAATAGATACCGCTCTTTTGTACAAATTATCAAGCTGTATATTATTTGCAAATATGCAGTAAGGATAAAGTATTGATTTAGTTTTATTATTTTCATCCCATAATTTACATACATTCTCAAGAGTCTCACTTAAACTTTCACTGTCTAAAGAATTGCCTATCATATCAGCATTTCTTAATCTGTAAGCCTCTTTTATATCTAAATATTCACCTAAAATATATCTTATCACTTTGCTTGAAACTACAGCACTTTTATCTTTTATAAAAACATTTGATATTATAGAATCATCTATAAATGAAGTTGTTTTATCAAATTTTTTATTATAATTTTTTTCTACTATGTTATTAATTTCTTCTAATGAAAGCACTATCATAAACCTCTAAAATATTTTTATACAAAATATATTATTTAGAAAATAAAATCAATAATCAAATTTCAATCTCTTATCTTCTTTGAATTTCTTCCTTGATGGGTTTCCTTCAGCTATATATATTTTTTTATTTTTTATTGAATATATAGAAGACCAAACGGTATCAAAATTAAGTTTCCTATCATATTGACATAAAAAACCATATTCCCCTGAAATAAGTTTTTTGGCAAAGTCTAAATCATAATCATAATTTTTAAATGCATTTTTCATAGTAATATATCTTTCATGTGAATAAATATCATCTTCAATATCAGTATTATATTCTTTCATAGACTCACTTACAAAATGATTCGATATAAATACATAATCATTTTTTATTATTTCTATATTTTTGCAATTACATTCTATCAATGCAATATCTCCATTTCTATCTGCTAATACTATATTCTGTGTGGATGAAATAGGAATATTTTTTAAAAACTCTAAAACCTCATCAACAGCAGAGCATTTTTCTAAAATATATCTTATTATCATTCCTGCATTGAATCCATAATCTATTATTGTAGGGTATACAAAAGTTAATGCCGCTGCAAGTCCTTTTTCATTTATACCATCTTCAATTTCTATGAATGCAGTAGTATTTCCTATAAATGAATATGAATCATCTAATTTAAAATATACGCTGTCGCAATAGTCTTTTATATCTTTTAAAAAATCACTGTTTTTCGTAAGTATTATATCTTTATCAGTTTTGAAAGCAAAAGAAGAACATTTATTATCAAAAGTAAATGCATATATCGTAAATAAAAAATCGCATATATCTTTATAATCTATTTTTATATTATCATTCGTATTTAATCCGTCAGCTAATCCTTTTATCTCCTCTATTATTTCAGGGAAAAAATTATTATATATAGGCATGCATTTATTAGCAAAATCTTTTCTTTCATTTGATATATTAATTTTTTCTAATGGATTAATATTATTTTTAGCAAGCAATTTACCATATTTAAGTCCTGCCTCATAATGACTGCCTTTAAATCTTGAATGATACATATGATAGCTCCTTATAATATTTATACAATTACAAAATTCACAATTATACAAAGGCTAGCATAATAAAAATTTTAAGTAAATATGAATAAAAAATTTTTTTAAGATTAAAAACATAATTAAGGGGCGGGTGGGCGGGCAAAATAAAACCATAAAAATATATTAATGCTTCTTTCATTCATTTAAACAAAAAAAGAGGAAGCCGTTTTTAAAGCTCCCTCTATTTTTTAGTATTTTCAATAAATAATTAGTATCTTTACATAAATAATCTTTAGGAAATTGTATTTAATAAATATCGATTAATCATCAAATTTCTGTCCCATTAACTGTCCATTAGAAGATATGAATAATTCCATAAAGTTATTTAATTTTACTTTATAATTACCCCACTCTTTTTCTACATCTATTACAGCAGCCTGAGGATAAGTATTTCTTATAGTGTTTGCTATATTAGCAGGTAAAGCAGAGAAAGGTACAGCATTATATTCACCATCTATGCTATGCCAATCACCATTAGGCAAAAAGTCTATTTGAGTACCATTTGATAATTTTACTTCAAATTTTCCTCCGTCTCTCTCTACCATCCATATTTGAATATTAGGATAAACCTGCTGTATGAAAGTTATAGCGTTTTGAGGAAGTGAAGAAACTGGAACAACCCAATCAGCAAAAGCACTTGAATTAGAAATTATAGTTAAAGTTATTAATAAAGCGAATAATTTTTTAGTCATAGTAAATCTCCTTTAATTTATAAATATTTGATTGCTATTAGCAATCATGTAAATTATCTTTACAATTATAAGTATAGCCTAAAACAGATATTTGTCAATATAATTTACATTAAATTTACAAAAAATTTACCTAAAATATAGATTTTAATACATATTATAATACAAATACGATATATACATTTTTTAGAACCTAAATAAGGTAAAAAAAATTTACTTTTATATATAATCAAATATAATATAAACTATTAAAAAACATTATTTAAATAAAATATTTGAATTTTTCATTGTATAGTATATATTCTATTCATTATAAAAATTAATTTATAGGTGTTTATTATGTCAAATATTACAAATAATAAGGAAGAAAAAAAAGAACAAATCGAATTATTATCATGTGCTTTGGAAGGAGGCTGTTCCGCTAAAATTCCGCCTGATTTACTTGAGAAAACTCTTGCTCCTTTGATGCAAATAAAAACTGATTCTAATTTACTTTCAGATGTAGATATAGGAGATGATGCAGGAGTTTATAAGATTTCAGATGATAATGCTTTAATATTTACAGTGGATTATTTCCCTCCTGTTATAGCAGACCCTTACGGATTCGGACAAATAGCAGCATGCAACTCTATAAGCGATATTTATGCTATGGGAGGAGAACCTAAATTAGCATTGAATATTACTATGTTTCCAAAAGATGATTCTTTAAATATATTAGCTAATATGCTTAAAGGCGGACAGGATAAAGCCACAGAAGCCGGAGTATTGGTTGTAGGAGGGCATACCATAACAGATGCATCGGTAAAATACGGAATGGCTGTTATAGGTTTTGCTAATCCTAATAAAATAACTACAAATGCAGCTGCTAAAGAAGGCGACATTATAATATTTACAAAACCTCTAGGAACTGGTGCTTGTTTGGCTGCTATGAGACAGGGACTTATAAAAGAATCTCATATAGAAGATGTTTTTGAATCTATGAAAACACTAAATAAAAAAGCATGTACTGTTATGAATAAATATAATGTTAAATGTGCCACTGATATTACAGGATTCGGACTCATAGGACATGCTTATAAAATGGCTAAGGCAAGCAATGTAACTATAGAACTTCAATCATCAGCATTACCTATGTTTAATAAAACTTATGAAGTGCTTGATATGGGCTGTATACCGGGAGCTGCTTTTACTAATATGCGCTATGTAGGAGATAATATCAAAGTAGATGATAATGTTGACTATAATTTAAAAATGCTCTCTTTCGACCCTCAAACCTCCGGCGGTTTATTTATATGTGCTGATAAAAGTAATGCAGAAAATATACTAGCTGATTTATGGCGCGAAGGTATAGACTGTGCTTGTATCATAGGAAAAGTAAAAAACAAAGAAAAAGAATACATACATTTAACAAAGTAATTTATATTATAAATGACAATATAATAAAAATAGGGCTTAACTTTATATATAAAGTCAAGCCCTTTACAAATTCATTTATATAAATATTTTATCTATTATTTTTTGCTTGTTTTCTTAGCTGGTGCTTTTTTAGCTGTAGCTTTTTTAGCAGCTGTTACTTTAGAAGCTGTTTTTTTAGCAGCTGGTTTTTTAGCAGTTGCAGTTTTAGCAGCAGCTTTTTTGGCAGCTGGTTTCTTAGCAGCGGCTTTTTTAGCTGGCTTAGAACCTATTATTCCTTGAGCAGCAGCAAGTCTTGCTATAGGTACTCTATAAGGTGAACAGCTTACATAGTTAAGTCCTATGCTATAACAGAACATAACTGTAGCAGGATCTCCTCCATGCTCACCGCAGATACCAACAACAAGCTTTTTATTAGCAGCTCTACCTTTAGTTACACCAATTCTCAAAAGCTCTCCTATACCTTCCTGATCCAATGATTGGAATGGATCTTTTTCGTATATCTCTTTATTAACATAGTCTTTCAAGAATTTACCAGCATCATCTCTTGAGAAACCGCCTCCCATTTGAGTTAAGTCATTAGTACCGAATGAGAAGAATTCAGCTTCTGTAGCAATTTTGTCAGCAACTAAAGCAGCTCTAGGAACTTCTATCATAGTACCAACTTTATAATCAACTTTAGAACCTTCTTTTTCAAATACTTCATCAGCTATTTTAATGATTCTTTCTTTGATCATTTTAAGCTCTTTTAAAGTACCAACAAGAGGAATCATTATTTCAGGATGAACATCTACACCGTTTTTCTTAACTTTAACAGCAGCCTCAATGATAGCTCTAGCCTGCATATCATATATTTCAGGATAAGTAATACCAAGACGGCAGCCTCTATGTCCAAGCATTGGGTTGAATTCATGCAAACTATCTCTAATAGCTCTAAGTTTTTCAAAAGGAACATTCATTTCATTAGAAAGTTCTTGTAATTGAGAATCTTCATGAGGAATGAATTCATGCAAAGGCGGATCAAGAAGTCTTACTGTTACAGGATATCCATTCATAGCAGTAAATATTCCGATAAAGTCTTCTCTTTGCATAGGAAGAATATTATCTAAAGCATCATCATAAAGTTTTCTAGGCTCTCTATATAAAGGCTCAATTTCTTCTATAGTTTTCTTATCGCCGATTTTTTCAGCAGCTTCTAATTTTTCTTTTAACTGCTTAACTTCTTCAGCAACAAGTATAAGCTGTCTTACACTCTTAATTCTATCAGCATTGAAGAACATATGCTCAGTTCTGCAAAGTCCTATACCTTCAGCACCGAATTTTCTAGCAATTTGTGCATCATTAGGAGTATCAGCATTAGTATGAACTTCGAATTTCTTTTCTTTTCTCTTTTCATCAGCCCATTGCATAAGTTTTTTGAAGTCTTCAGACATTTCAGCTTCTTTAGTAGCAACTTGTCCTAACATAACTTCACCAGTAGAACCGTCTATAGAAATATAATCACCTTCATTAACTGTATCATCACCTACTTTCATACATTTATTAGCATAATCTATTTCTAAAGCACTACATCCAGCAACACAGCATTTACCCATACCGCGAGCAACAACAGCAGCATGTGAAGTAGAACCGCCTCTTGCTGTCAATATACCTTCAGCAGCGTTCATACCTTTAATATCTTCAGGGCTAGTTTCTATACGAACAAGTATAGTCTGTTCTCCTGCCTCTTTCATAGCTTCAGCTCTGTCAGCAGCAAATACTACTTTACCAACAGCAGCACCAGGAGAAGCATTTAACCCTTTAGCAAGAACTTTAGCTCCTTTTTTAGCAGTAGGATCGAACATTGGGTGAAGTAATTGATCCAAATCAGAAGGATTTACTCTCATCAATGCTTCTTCTTTAGAAATTATTTTAGCTTCAGCAAGCTCAACAGCTATTCTTACAGCAGCAGCAGCAGTTCTTTTACCATTACGAGTTTGAAGCATATAAAGTTTACCTTCTTGTATAGTAAACTCCATATCCTGCATATCACTGTAATATTTTTCTAATTGATTTTTATAGCTTACTAATTGTTTATAAACAGAAGGCATAACTTCTTCAAGAGAAGGATATTTAGCCTTTCTTTCTTCTTCGCTAATATTGTTGTTTTTAGCCCATTCTAAACTACCTTCCAATGTAATTTCCTGAGGAGTTCTGATACCAGCAACAACGTCTTCACCTTGAGCATTAATTAAGAACTCTCCATAGAATTTATTTTCACCTGTAGAAGGGTTACGAGAGAAACATACACCTGTAGCAGAAGTATTTCCCATATTACCGAATACCATAGCCTGAACGTTTACAGCTGTACCTAAAAGACCTCTTATGTCATTTAATTTTCTGTATGCTTCAGCTCTAGGGTTATTCCAGCTTCTAAATACTGCATTAATAGCATGCCATAATTGTACTTTAGGATCTTCAGGGAATTCTTCTCCTTTCTCCTCTTTATACATAGCTTTATATTTTTCTACTACTATTTTTAATTCTTCAACATCTAAATCTGTATCTTTAACCTCTTTTTCAGGTTTTCCAACTTTAGGTGCTATAGCTCTTTTCCTTTCATCTAATATTTCTTCAAATTTATCATGATCAACGCCCATAGCAACATCGCCGAACATCTGTATAAATCTTCTATAAGCATCCCAAGCAAATCTAGGATTATTAGTTTTTGCTACAAGACCTTCTACTACTTTTTCATTAATACCTAGGTTAAGAATAGTATCCATCATACCAGGCATAGATATAGCAGCTCCGGAACGAACTGAAACAAGTAAAGGCTTATTAACATCACCAAATTTCATATTCATAGCCTTTTCTAACTTCTTGATGTTTTCATCAACCATTTTTTCTAAACCTTTAGGATATGACTTATTTTTTGAATAATAATCACAAACTTCTGTAGTTATTGTAAATCCAGCAGGTACAGGTACCTTACTTTCTGTCATTTGTGCAAGTCCTAAACCTTTACCTCCTAAAAGAGCTTTGGTTTCTTTAGCGCCTTCAGATTTACCGTTACCAAAGAAGTAAACCATCTTTTTTGATGCCATAATAAACTCTCCTCTAAAAATAAAATATTTATATAAACTTTAAGTCATTACTTATTATATAGTATAATGTTATTTTTCTTATTGTCAATTTTATTGTAAAAATTTCATTAATTTTTTTTATCTTTAATAAAAATAAAGCATTGCATTATTGATGTTTTTTTATTTTTCCATTTTTACAAGATGATAAAAAAATATTTAAATTTTTTTTATATATTGTATAATTATCCGATGTAAAAAGGAAATTTAAAAATATGCTGAAAAAAATAAACATATTCTTTGTTCTATTACTAATAGCTTTAAATGCTTATGGTGCAATAGTAATATCAACTTATAGAAAACCAAAAGAAATAAAATATAAATATAAAATGACTGAAAGAGGGAAAGTATTAATAGTTCCTAAAAATATATTATTTAATTTTAACAGCGGAGAATTAGATTTAAATAAATATTTAAAAACTGTCAAATATGTAGGAGATGTAAGCACTAGTACTAATATTATGATGATTATTATAGAAGGTCATACAAGTATTGATGAATATAAAAAAACTACCAACGGATACGATAAAAAAGATATATTATTTCTTTATAATAGAAAAAATATTGATGATTTATCATACAAGAGATCTTATAATACATATTTAGCTATAACAAATGGTATTGTAAGTAAATTAACTAATTACGGACTTCAAGATTTATTAAGCGAATATAAGAAAGTTGAAGAAAATAGAAGAGTAGAATTCATTTTAATAGAAAATACTAATGATATGAATGTATATACCAATTATATAAATAATTTAATAATGTCAAAATAATGATATTTTTATATATAAATATATTGTAGGTGTGAATTATGCATGATAATAATAGAGAAAAACTTTCAAGCAGATTAGGTTTTTTATTGGTTTCAGCCGGATGTGCCATAGGTTTAGGTAATGTATGGAGATTTCCTTATATCACAGGAAAATATGGCGGAGCACTTTTTGTGCTTCTATATTTAATATCCCTTGTTATATTGGGACTTCCTATACTTGTAATGGAATTTTCTGTTGGAAGAGCAGGTAAAAGAGATTTAGCAGGTTCGTACAGAGCATTACAAAAGTCAGGATATAAATGGCATATAGTAGGATATATACAGATATTCGGATGCGTGCTTCTTATGATGTTTTATACTACTGTAGCGGGATGGTGTTTATCATACTGTTATTTTATGGCAGCAGGAAAACTTGAAGGACTCAATCCGCAGCAGGTAGGGGAATTCTTTGGTTCTGTTTTAGCTTCTCCTTCTACTTTGATATTTTGGATGACTGTAACTGTTATAATAGCAACCTTTGTATGTATGATGGGGCTTGAAAATGGAGTTGAAAAAGTTACTAAAGTAATGATGACTCTGCTTTTATTAGTTCTTTTGGTGCTTATAATAAGAGCGGTTACTCTTCCTAATGCTAAAGAAGGACTTAAATTCTATTTACTTCCTGATACAAATAAAATGTTCAGCGGAGGATTAAAAGGATTTTTCTCTGTTGCTTATGCTGCTATAGGTCAGTCATTCTTTACTTTGAGTCTTGGAATTGGAGCTATGACTATATTTGGAAGCTATATTGATAAAGACTATTCTCTTACAGGCGAATCTGTAATGGTTATGGGACTTGATACTTTAATAGCATTTCTTTCAGGACTCGTTATATTCCCTACAACATTTTCTTTTGGGATAAATCCTGGTGAAGGTGCCGGATTAGTATTTTTAACTTTACCTAATATATTTAATTCTATGGTATTAGGAAGATTATGGGGAGCATTATTCTTCTTATTCTTATCAATGGCTGCACTTACTACTATAATTGCGGTATTTGAAAATTTAATTGCATTTACTATGTCTGAAACAAAAATGCCTCGTAAAAAAACTACTATAATAGTATCAATTACTATATTTATATTGAGTCTTCCTACAGCTTTAGGATTTAATTTACTTTCATTTATAAAACCTCTTGGAGAAGGAAGCACTATAGCTGACGGACTTGATTTTCTTGTAAGCAACAATTTCCTTCCTATAGGCGGTATAATAATACTGATATTCTGTACAAGAGAATTCGGTTGGGGATGGGGTAATTTTATAAAAGAAGCTGATACAGGAAAAGGAATAAAATTCCCTCAATGGGCTAGATTCTATGTTTCATATATTCTACCTTTCATAGTATTAGCTATATTTGTAATTGACTATATAAACAGATTCTTTATTTAAAATATTTATAATATTGATAATAAAAAAGCTCATCTATATAAAATATACAGATGAGCTTTTTATTTTATATATTAGAAAATAATTTATTCTCTAGATACATTCAATATTTTTGCTTTGAGTTCATTTTCTATATTTCTAAGTTCTATCTCTGCAGCTCTTCTCTTTTCTCTGCCTTCAGTCTGTATTTTTATAACCTCATCTAAGGTAGATATTAACTGCTGATTTGTATGTTTTAAAGTTTCAATATCAACTATTCCTCTTTCTGATTCTTTAGCTGTTTCTATAGTAGAAGTTTTAAGCATATCAGCATTCTTTCTTAACAACTCATTTGTAGTATCAGTAACGGCTCTCTGTGCTTTTGCTGCCTCATTGGAATGATGAAGTCCTATAGCAAGAACCATCTGATTCTTCCAAAGAGGTATTGTATTTGTTATAGTTGATTGAATTTTTTCTGTCATTATAACATTATTATTCTGAACCAAACGTATTTGAGGTATTGTCTGTATAGAAATTGTCTTTGTAAGCTCTAAATCATGTATTCTTTTTTCAAATCTATTAGCCAAATCTTTAAAATCTCTAGCCATTTGTGCATCTTCAGCGGTATTACTTGCAATAGCCTTTGATTCTAAAGCAGGTATTTCATTAGCCATTAAATGATTAAGTTTCTGTTTTCCTGCCTCTATATAAATTTCAAGTTCTTTTAAATATTCCAGATTATAATTATACATTTGATCTAAAATACTTATGTCTTTTAGAAGATTTCTTTGATGTGCTTCTAGATTTTTTACAATACTATCAATATTAGCTTCTACACTAGTATATTTAGCTTTTAATTTAGTAATATTATTAGCAGCTTTCTTGAAGAATCCGAATAAACCTTTTCCTTTAGTTTCATTTTCTATATCAAAACCTTTAAGTTCTGTTATAACATCAGTAATAGCCTCTCCTACTTCACCTAAATCTTTATTCATAACATTACTTAAAGTATTTTCAGAAAACTGTATCATTTTATTTTGAGCTGCTGATCCATAAGACATTATAGATACGGAATCCTGTAAATTAATACTATTTGATAATTGATTTATTTTTGCCAAATCTTCAGGTGTAAATTGTCCATTTGAAACGCTGTTCATATCATTTAATACTTGCTGTGCTGAATTCTGAGGCTGATAATTTTGTGTATTCACAAAGTTTTGCCCCTGCATATTAACAGGCATTGCATTTTGCTGCACAGGCTGAACATTTACGAAATTCTGTCCCTGCATATTGTTAGGCATTACATTTTGCTGTACCGGCTGAGTATTTACAAAATTCTGTCCCTGCATATTGTTAGGCATTGCATTTTGCTGCATAGGCTGAGCATTTACAATATTTTGGTCTTGAATATTATTAGGATGTTGATTATTTTCTAAGTTATTATTTTCCATAGAACCTCTCCAATTATTTATTTTTTTTAATTAATAACCATCTTTATCAAGCATGTTTTTTAATACATCTATATCGCTGTTTATATCCATTAATTTATTCTGATTCATTTCTACAAGCATTTTTTTCAATGCTTCATTTAATTTTATTATAACATCTTCTATTTCTTGTGCTGTTTTTTGCATATTTTCATTTTTTACAGGAAAATTACAAAAATCTATATAAGAATTAAGCATTTTTATAGCTGTAGGAAGATGATATTCATTTATTTTTTCTAGTTTTTTCTCTCCCTCTTTATTAGCTTTAGAATATGAAACCATTTCTTTTAATATACCTATCATTTCTTTTAATGCAGGAGTAAGTTCAGGATCATCTATTTTTTGAGAGAAATCTGTAATTTTATATATATTTCTTTCTGTTTCTAAAATTGTTAAACTATCTTTATTTGAATAACTATCATTTCTATAATTATTTTGATTATAATTATTTACATCATCTTCTCTTGGGAAATTTCTCTGTATATTTTGTCTTAATTTCTGAAAAATAAAATCATCTTCATCTCTTGGCATATATATCCTCTACAATGAACTAAATTAATAAAACTATAAACTAAATATAAAGTAAAAATATATTTACCATTACTTGGTATATATTATAATCAATAAACATAATATTTGCAAGATTATATTAATTATTTTAAACTATAACATAATGAAGATATTCAAATGTTTTTGAAGCTGAATTATATCTTTTGCTGTCGGCTTTAAATCTGCTGTATTCTTTAACAAATAATCCGTATTTTCCTTTTTTTGACATTATTTTCTTTATATCTTCCAATGACAATAAACCTTCATTATTGTAGCTTAAAAATATATATTTAGCATTAGCTTTATTTATCAGCTCCTCAAATGCATTATAAACATAATTTTTATTGCAGTATAATGATTTTATTCTGTCATTTCTAAGTCCTGTTTTTCCTTTTATTAGTGGATTATCATATTTAGCTATAGTTTCAAGTATATGATAATTATCTGCATATTGTCTTCTATTATATGGCGGATCTAAATACAAAATATCAGTTTCAATATTTTCTATTAATTTATTGGCATCTTCATTATATACTTTATGTTCTATATTGCTTATAACAAATTCGCAAGGACAATAATTGAAAGTTTTTGAAGCTGTTTTTTTTATATCTTTCAAAAATGCCCCATAAACCGAAGCTGTATTTGCACATTTATCAATATTTTCAAGCAAGCTTGCAAGAAGAAAATAATATTCATTTTCATTAATCTTCCTATTATTAAGCCATTCTTCTATTTTCATTCTTATAGCATCGCATTTCATGGCATTTTCATCTGAAAAGTATATTCTCTTATGTTCTTTATCTTTAGTGCCTCCTAAAGAATAATTATTATAAATAAAACCTCTTTTATAGTCTATATTATTTAAATAATCGCATACAATTATATATTTTTCTTTAATATCAGCTTCTTTTAATTCTTTTATTTCTTCACATAAGCCATCAAAATTTAAATATTTATTATTTTCTATATAATGCTTATTTAAAACATAACTGTAATACTGAATATCATTAGCTATAATAGAAAAATTTTTAGATTTAAAATACCTTCCAACAATACCTGTACCTGCAAATAAATCGCATAATATACAGCAATCGCTATCTATTATAGACATTATAGATTCATATAAAAAATCTAATAAAGACAGTTTACTTCCTATATAATTCATTAATATAATAATATCATACTTTTAAAAACTTTAAAATAAAAAATTATAAACATAGAAAAGCTTGAGCTGGCATGATTTTTAAAAAATAAACTAAAAAATATAAATGGCGGGATATGACTGCCCTACTCTAATTTTTGATAATTAATATATAAATTTTAGTACTCTAACAATTTTATTTTTTTATATTTACTATATAATAATAATAAATAACTTTAAGGAGAGAATATTATATGAGTGAAGATATTCTATTTACAAGAAGAAGCATAAGAAAATATATTAAAGGCAAACAAGTTGAAGATGAAAAGATAGAATATATGCTTAGAGCTGCTATGTATGCTCCGTCTGCAAATAATAGAAGAAATTGGGAGTTTATAGTAGTAAAAAACAGAGAAACATTAGATAAAATCATGAACTCTCACCCTTATGCTAAAATGCTAGATACTGCTACATTAGCTATAGTTGTATGCGGAGATTTATCCGATGAATCAGGTCAGCTTTACTGGCAGCAAAACTGTTCTGCAGCTTTAGAAAATTTAATGCTTGCAGCAAAAGCTAAAGATTTGGGAAGCGTTTGGATTGGTGTTGCTCCTCGTGAAGAGAGAATGAATGAAATAATAAAAATATTTAATTTACCTGATCATATTAAGCCTTTAGGAATAGTTGTTATTGGTTATCCTGACGGAGAGCCTGCAATGCCTGACAGATTTGAGCCTAATAAAATACATTATGAAAAGTATTGATAATTAAATGAAATATTAGACATATTTCAAAACTACTTGACGAGATTATCTGAAAAATTTTCAACTTAATTTTAAGAATAGAATTATATTTTATATGTTGTATAATCTCTAATTTTGCGTATAAATTGCAGTCTTTTTGCTTCTTTGTGCCAACAAAAGAAGTGGGGTTTGGGGCAAAGCCCCAATTATAAAAATGAATAAAGTAAAACTATTACAAATATTTATTAAATTAGTTTTGAAACAAGTCTATTAATATAAGATTATAAATATATGATAAAAAAATAAAAACAAAATTTATTATTAGGAGATTATTTATGAAAAAACTTTTTATTATATTATTTATGATTTTTGCCGTATCATTCATAAATGAAAACTATGCTCAAAATGGTACTAAAAAAGTTAATATAAGTTTCGATTATACAAAAAGACCGGGTTATTCCAGCAATCAAATAGCTGTTTGGACTGAAGATAATAACGGTAATTATATAGCTACAATATATATTACAGATTTTACAGGAAGAAGAGAAGGCTGGACATATAGAAAACAATCTTTAAATAATTGGCAGAAAAAAGCTAATGCTCAAAGTATAGATAAAAAAATAATTGATGCCGTCTCAAAGTCTACACCAAAACAGGGCAAAGTTAATATAGTTTGGGACTGCAAAGATAATCAAGGAAACATAGTAAAAGACGGTACTTACAGAATAGTTGTTGAAGCTACTATATATCAGGATAATAATGTGCTTTATACTTCTATTATCAATATAGGAAATCAGGCTAACTCTCAAAAAGCATCGGCTAAATACTCAAAACCTGAAGCTCAAAAAATAGATATAATAAAAAATGTAAATGTAAGTTTCATGCCTTAAATGACACTTAGTCCATTATATTGACATATACACTTCTATAGTATAATATAAAACCTTTCTAATATTTATAAGGGGAAAATATGTTCAAAAATAAAAATATTTTTAGAATAATTGTATCTTTTATTTTCTTAATAATAACATCTTTATTTCTATATTCTCAGGAATATGACACCAATTACTATAAAAATCTTTTTGATAAAATGTTTACAAATGAAGATGAATTAAAAGAAATGGCAAAGGACCCTAAAGAATATATGGAAAACCTGTTTAAAGAAGCAGCAGAAAAAGTATTAAAAGAAAAAATAGAACTTTATAAAAAATATAATGTTATAGAAATAGACAGTTTAGAATATGAATATCAAAATACTGCAGAAGGTTATGGTGATTTAGAAGATGTTAAGAAGTTTGTACAAAAATATGATATAAACGGAGTATATGATGGCTATACTTTGCTTTATACTTATTCAGGATATAGAGGCAGCACTGATATAGTAGAGTTCTTACTTGAAAATAATGCTGATGTTTATCAAAAATCTATTAATGGTAAAACAGCCCTTTACAGTTCCGTAGACGATTATGCTTATGATGTTGTTGAAATTATCTTGAAACATTATAAAAACGATGATGATATAAATGATGAGTTTTTGTTAGCTGTTAATAAAGAAAATGAGTTTATATTAAAAAGTCTATTAAAAAAGAAATTTTTGTTCTTTGGAAATAAATTCAAAATGGATTTAGACAAAGGGCTTGAAATAGCACTCGATAAAGGCAATGAAGATATAGCTGCTATATTGGTTTTAAATGGAGCTAAAACTGATAATTTTTTATATTATTTTAAATTGGTATTTGGTAAATATTTAATTCTTATAGCTATTCTTATAGCTGTTATTATTATTTTTATTAAAGCATATAAAAGAAGATATATTCCTGATATTTATCAAAAGACAATAACGTTTATAACTTTTAAAGATAAAGTAAATAATATGTATATTTACTGTTATGGTTATTATGGCAGACTATTATCTGTAATTAGTGGTTGTTTTGGAAATATATTTATAAATAATGATAAGATAAAAGGGTATTATAATATACTCAGTAATTTTATGGATAATTATATTTCTATTTATGATTTTAATGATAATAAAAAAAATGATAAAGAATATTTTAGCTGGTATGATATTATTATAGAAAGAAATGAAAAAGCTATCATAAAATTTGATTGTTCTCTTTATGATTTTATAAATAGTGATAAAAATGAAATTAACTATATTGTGGAAATATCTGATTCTAAAATTATAAATGGAGTTTTTGAAGTAAATAGAAATCCTGATATTAAGGTAGAATATTTTAAATTAATATTTAAAAAGATAGCAAAATCTAATCATTTGATAAATATTCTTCGCTATTTATTTGATCTATATCATTTCAATATAAAAAACAATGATAAAATTAATTCATATATAAACGGAGATAATAAATCGTATTCTGAAAAAACAAATGAATTGAAGATAAATGTTGAACAGATTTTAAAGAAACATGATAAGGTTTTATTTAATGATATAAAAATTAAATATTATGACAAGCTTAAAGATTTTTATAATGCTGATAATATAATTTATTTTGATGATAAAACAATATGCGTATACAAGAGATTTGCTAAGATAGAAGCTAATAATAATCTTATAATAAATAATATATCGCTTATAATTGATTTAGATAATGGAAAATTAATAAGTCCTTATTTGAAAGATTTCGTTAATAATGCTGATGAGATATTAAAAAGATATAATGTTCCTAAAAACTTTTATAATGATACAGACAATTTAATTTTTCTTATAACAGAAGCCGGTATTATATTGATGAAAGATAAAGGACATAAAAAAATATTTATTCCTTTAGATGATATAAAAGATAATATTAACAAAGATCATTATTTGTCTTATTTATTTGATTAATTTTTAGTATATACCTAAACAATTACATTTTGTCAACTACGAGCTGCTACCGTAGGTATGCTTCGCAGCACCTTTCCTCATGGTATAACCTATTATTAATGAATATACTCTATATGTGCATCTGATTACTTATTAATAATAAAAATTAATAATTTCTTATATATTAATTATTACAAATTGGTATTAATTATTTAGTATGATTCAATACTATATTTTTTAATGAAGATAAATAAAAAAATATAAAATATTTTAATATAAAAATGAATTTTCATTGACATAATTAAAAATCTTTTTTATAATACTATACCATAGGAGGTTATATGATATGAAAGGTAGAATTTTAAAATTTTCATTCTTTTTATTAATTTCAAGTTTTTTATTTATTAATACTGCATGTTCTAAAAAAACAGAAAAAAACACAAATATCCCTGAAGACCTATACGGTCAATATTTTATGTCAGCTGATGAAACATATATGAAATCGTTTCTTATAATTGTAGGTTATGATGGTATAGAAATTAACTATCCTAATGATGAATCTACAATAGAAGTTGTGAAAAAGTGCGTGGATATTGTAATGGAAAGCGATAGAGCTATAAAAGGTGATATAGGAAATAGTAAATTATCAAAAGTAGCAGATAATCATTATAAAACTATATCTAAAAATGATGCTCACTTAGAATTTAAATTTACTAGTGAAGGACTTGAAATGTCTGTTTATGATGGAACACAGCAAGTTAACTCAATTAGTCTTAGTAAATTAGGAAAATAATATTTTAAGTGAATAAAATTATAATTAGATACAATAAGTTAGTTGTATAAAAAATCGTATTTTAAAATTTTATTTACTTTATTAATTTTTTAATAATGGATTTATATGCATATCGCAAAAAAATAATAAAATGCGAGTATAAAAATAAAAAATAATTTTTAAAGCAATAAACGAACAGCTCTCAACTTTAGTTGTCATACCATATAGAGCGAGTTTATTGCTAGCAAAAATAGGAGGATTTATGGATATTGAACTTATCCTTATTATTGTATGTTTTTTTCTATTTGTAGTTGCACCTTTGGCAATTTATTTTAATATTGACAAAATTCTGCCAGGTCCAAAGAAATGGTATTCTAAAAATAAAATATGGTTAAATGAAAAAAAATTATTTATGCTTAAAGATAAAATAAATAATATATATATTAATTGTTATAAAATTGAATATGATGAACATTATGATTCATACCGAAGATACTATCGCAAGTTGGAAATTGTATCTCCTTCATTAGAGTTTGATCTGTATGCACATGAATATTTTGACTCATTTTCAGGGCAAATGTTTCTACAGTATGGAGATAAATTAATGATTCGTGAAACTAGTCCATTATATATAAATAAAATGATGGTTTACCAAAATTATGATGTTAAATATTTTAACGAAATATATTCCAAACAAAATTATTCAACTATACGAAAAAGAGATAAATTTTGGTCAAAAGAAGAAGTAAGAGACAAATTGACAGCTATAACATTCAGAAAAGAATTAGATTATGAAAGAACATCTAAAATTGAATATACTATGGATATTGAAGATAAAAGAATAGAAGGAGTTTTTGAAATTATAAAGCCTGAAGTAGAAATAAAACAATTTTATCTTCCGATTGAACAGACAGATTCCTATAATACAGTTTGGTCTGACTTGAATAATATGATGACTAATTATTTATTTAATTTCAATTATCCTTTTATTAAAGGAAAAGAAAAAATAAATATGGCTATCAGCGGAGCTTATAATTTTGATGAAAAATTCAAACAAGAAAAAGGAAAAGAGCTTGAAGAGAAATTGAAGCATAAAAATGATCTTTTAGAAGATAAATTCTGTATTGATGATAAAACTTGTGTTGCATATTATAATAAAATTAGTAACTTTAGATGCCTTGATATATTATACTATGATGATGAAGTAATATGTGTATACAAAAGAACTGTAGAAGTAGATTCAGCTAAAGGAATTATATTAAAGAATCATTCTCTTATATTTGAATTGGAGAGCGAAAGAAGTATAAGTTCTTATTTGAGAGATTTAGTTGTTGATAGTAAAGAGTTATTATTTAAATATGAACTCACTGATAATTTTTATAAAAATATAGATAATGTAATATTTCTTTTAACAGATACAGGAATTATGGTAATGCCTGAATACCCTAATCTAGATATTAATGACTCTGCATATGAATATGAAGAAATTGCGGAAAGAGTATTTATCCCTACAGAGCATTTAAAAAATTATCTAAATGAAAGTCATTATTTATTTAATTTTTTTAATAGGAGATAATTGCTTTGATAATTAATTTTTATATACTGAAACAATTATTTTTGTAAATTTATATATTTTTATAGGTATATTATCAACTTTTTTGTCGCACAAAAAAGTTGCAAAAAACGCAAGTACTTTAACTCTATATGTAGAGAATATATATTAAATGTAGTATAAATACACTGAAATTCAGGTTACACATTGCCGCAGTCACACATAGCAGTAAGTTCACTCACTAGCTTATATATGGCAGCGGCGAGCATAGCAATAATCGGAGTTATTTATGATATCATTTGGAATATTGGAACCATTAAGACTTTTTCTTATTAGTGACTATTTCTGGCCTATTATTTTTGGAGTACCTATAATTTTGCTAGCTGTAATTTTTATGCTTGAGAAGAGAGCAAAAAAATGGTATGCTAAAAATAAAATATTGGTATATGAAAAAAGTTTTTTCATGCTGAAAGATAGAGTAAATAATATATATATTAATTGCTATAAATATAAAGATAATAACTATGATGAATGGTACAGAAAACATCGAGGTAAAGTAAAGTATTTAATTAAAGTAAAATTTGATAATTTCGCACGTGAATATTTTTCTTCTTTTACAGGTCAAATGTTTATAAATAACGAAAATAAATTAATGATTCGTGAAACTAATGAATTAAATAATAATGAAATTAATGTTTACCGTGATTATGATTTGGGTTATTTTGAAAAACTAAAGGAAAAGCAATTTAAATTCTATATTCCTTATGAAACATACTGGAAAGAACCGCATAAATTTTCTAATTGGAGTTCAAAAGAAAAGAATAGAGAAATTTTATTAAAGATAAAATTCAAAAGAGAATTCGATTATGAAATAACATCAGAAATTGAATATACTATGGATATTGAAGGCGGAAAAGTAGAAGGAGTTTTTGAAGTTATTAGAAAGCCTGAAATGGAAATAAGAGAGTTTTATATTCCAGTAGAACAGACTACTTTTACTAATGATAAATATTCAGCTTACCTTGGTATGGATGAAGTTAGAAAAATGCTTACTAATTATTTATTTAATTTCAATTATCCTTTTATTAGAGGAAAAGAAAAAATAAATTCGGCCATCAGCGGAGCTTACAATTTTGATGAAAATTTTAAAGAAGCAAAGGGAAGAGAACTTGAAAAAGAATTAAAAAATAAAGAGCTTATTATAGAAAAATTCCATCATTATGATCAAAACAAAGCCTATTATGCAGATAAAATTGGTATTATATATTATAAGAAACTTAAAGACTTTAGATGCTTTGATATATTATACTATGATAATGAATTAATATGTATATATAAAAGAACTGTAAAAGCAGATGAAAGAAGAGATGAAGCTGCAGTAAAGAACCATTCTTTTATATTTGAATTAAACGGAGAAAAAAGTATAAGTTCTTATTTAAGAGATTTAGTTACTGATAGTAAAGAATTATTATCTAAATATGTAGTTCCTGACTATTTTTATGACAATATATATAGTTTAATATTTTTTTTAACAGATACGGGAATTGTAGTAATGCCTGAATATACTAATCTAATTCTTAATGATGAGGACTATGACTTGGAAAATACAAATGAAAAAATTGCAAGTAGAATATTTATTTCTTCAGCTGATTTAAAAAATTATTTAAATAGAAGTCATTCTTTATTTAATTTTTTTGATAGGCAATAATTGTTTTTATAATTAATTTTTATATAATATGGAGTGTATACTGTAGAACATAAAATTTGAATATATAGCTAAACAACTATATTTGGTCAAAAATTGTTTTATTATTTGTGGGGACTAGCCCCAACACCCCCAGTTCTTTTACCGACGCTCTGCGTGCCGTAGGCAAGGTACCTTTCGGTATTGGTATAAAAGAACCAAAAGAACTGCATTTTAGTATAAATTTAGGATATATCCTATATTTAATAAGTATTTTTAAAATATAAAGTTCTAGTAATTGCGTTTTTTGCTACTTTTTTGTGCGTCAAAAAAGTAGATAAAATTTACATAAAGTACATCAGTTTACAAAGTTAAAAATTTTCAGTATTATAAATAAAAAATTAGTGATTTTATTTATTAGTTTATATTGCGTACTAAGTAGGCACACTTCGTGTGGGTGAACATAACAATAATAGGAGAACGTGAAAACAATGAAAAATTTAATAACTAAATTTATGGATAAGGATATAATAATTTTGTTAGCAGTAGTAATTTTAGTAGCCGCTGTCATAATAATTATTAATATACCTAAAAATAAGGCTAAGAAAAACCCTGTAAGATTCTATAAAAATAATTTTTTCATGCTTAAAGACAAAGTTAACAATATATATGTTTATGCTTATGAACACAAAAAAAATGATAGTCATAATGATTTATACTTTGATAGAGATAATGTATTTCCATATCTAGGAAGAGTATATATAAATAATGATAATGGCTTTATTATAAATGATGTTTACTTTTCATCTGAAAGAATAGGAGTTGATAATTATTATAATAAAGATAATCCAATTTTAATTAATAAACACTCATCAGAGGGTAGTAGATCTTCTAGATATGATGCTGAAACTTTTGCTGAAATAAAATTCAAAACAAAATTAAATGATACATCAAAATCAGAAATTGAGTATGTTATTGAGTTTAAGCCTTATGACAGTATTGTTGACTATGTTGGCGATAATATTAAAAAAACTTTAAGAGAGCCTGTAAAAATAGAAGGAACTTTTGAAATTATAAGAGAAGATGAAGCAGAAATAATAAGACTGCATAATACAGACATATTGGGTTTGTATAATGATAAAAGTATTTTATTCAGTTCTGAGAGAATATTCTCTCTCAATGTATTTAATTTTGATTATCTTTTTATAAATGGAAAAGAAAAAATAAATTCATATATTAATGGAGTTAGAGAGTTTTCAGAGGAGTTTTTGAAAGATAAAATAAATGAAAATAAGGATATAGTAGAATTGTATCTAAAAGAATCTAAAAAAAGACATTGGAAATCATTAATGGATGAGAGTATATTAAATTATATTGACAATTATGCTGATTATTATAATGAACTTAAAGAGTTTAAAAGTTTTAATATATTATACTATGATGATAAAACAATATCTTTATATAAAAGAGTTTCAAAGCTGGAAGATTTGCAGCTTGCTGAAATAGATAATATGTTTATGACATTTGAGTTGAGCAGTCAAAAATTAATAAGCCCTTATCTTAAAGATTTAGTAAATGATGCTGAAAAATTACTAAAAGAATACAATGCTCCTAGTGATTTTTATTCTAATATAGATAATTTAATTTTTGGTGTAACAGATTCATTTATTATAATAATGAAAGAAAAAGGATACGGAAAAATATTTATTGATAATAAGAATGTGAAAGAGTATATAAATAAAGAGCATTATTTGGCTTATTTGTTTAATTAATTTTTATATAAAAATTTTAGTTTTTCAAATTTTACTATTTGCATTGACTATTAAATTATAAATGAAAAATAATTTTTGGAGTTAAATAAATATTATGAAAGAATTATTATATAGTATTCTCTATAACGAATATTTTGTTTTGATTATTTCTATTATTATTGTAGTTATTATTTTTAAATTATTAATGAAAAATAAATACCGTCCTTATTTTGAAATAAAGGATATAACTTTTACTATACTTAAAGATAATATTAATAATATATACATTTATTGCAATAAATTTGAAAATATAGATGATGGTATTCATTATTTGTATAGAGGAAAAATTTTTATAAATAATGATGATTTATTTGGTATTTATGAAATTAGAGGAAACAGCAGTAAAATAGAAGTTTTTGATTATTATACTGAAGAAGAATTTATAAGATCTAAAATAAAAAATATTGCTGAAATCAATTTCAAAAATAATAATATTTCAAAATATGTTATGGAGCTTAATTTCAAAAAAATAGAAGGAGTTTTTGAATTAATAAATGAACCTAAAATAAATATAAAAAAATTTAATATATACAAATTTGGATATTTAAAAAACTATGGAGAATTAAGCGTAATTCTTAGTTATTTATTCAATTTTTATTATGCATTTATAGACAATAAAGAAAAAATAAATTTTGATATTAATGGCGAATCTAGTTTTTCAAAAGATTTTCAGTATAAAAAAGAAAATGAACTTTCAGATGAAATTAATTCATTTTTGAAAAAAATTCCTGTTTATGAATTAAGAAAATATTTTATTAAAATTAAAGATTTATATGCTTTTAATATATTATACTTTGATGAAAAAACTATTTGTATGTACAAAAGACTTATAAAAACAGAAAATAGTAAAGAAATTATAATAAATAATGTTTTTCTAATTTATGATTTGAATAATCAAAAATTAGTTACTCCATATTTGAAAGACTTAGTAAATGATGCTGAAAAATTATTAAAAGAATACAATGCTACTAGTGATTTTTATTCTAATATAGATAATTTAATTTTTGGTATAACAGATTCATTTATTATAATAATGAAAGAAAAAGGATATGAAAAAATATTTATTGATTTTAATAATATAAAAGAGTATATAAATAAGGATAATTATTTGGCTTATTTATTTAATTGATTTTTAGTTTATAATAAATCAATTATGAGTAATAAATTAAAAATTATAATAAATATATTTGCTGTTATTATCATTGTTGCATCTGTCAATATTATTATTTCTTCTTTTTCAATGATGATATTTTATAATAAAAGTAATTTATTTTATATCATTGATATAATTGCTTTACTTTTTATAATAAACTCTGTAGTACTGCTTTATAAAAAGAATTATAAAGCATTTATTATAGGCTTTGTTTTGATATTATCATTTAGTTTTGTATTTACTGCTTGCAATTATGTTATATATGCATGGAAATCAGAAAAAGCTAAAATTGTAAAAAAAGATAAGGAAGTACATAATTCTTTGGATAGAGCATTAGCCAAAGAACGTTTTTTTAAAGCTGCTGAAAAAGGAGATATTGAAAGAATAAAGAAACTAATGGATTATGTTGATATTAATACTAAAGATGCTTATGGAATTAATGCCTTGATGCATGCCTTAATTTTTAATAATTTGGAATCTGTAGAATTCTTATTAGAAAATGGTGCCGATGTAAATTCAATCGATTATGAATATCAAACGCCTTTAATGTATGCAGTACAGAAAAATAATGCAGAAATTGTAAAGCTTTTAATTTATAAAGGTGCTGACATTAACTTTAAAGATGCTAGAAATAGAACTGCTTTAGATATAGCAAAATCAAAAGGTTATGATGATATAGCTGAGATTTTAGAGAATGCTAAAAAATATATAAAAAAGTGATATTATAAAAAATGTCATTATATAAATTCTTATTTAAGATTTTTATATAGATTTTATTTTTATAAATTAGAATATAGAAGAAGTATTTATTAAATAGAAAATTAAAAATAAAAATATCTCAGCTAATTAGTTATTATCAGCTGAGATATAATATTTTCAATAGTTCAATTTATTATTCAGTTACAACAGAGATAGTTTTCTTTCCGAATTTATTAGTATGGAACTTCACATAACCAGAAGCAGTAGCAAATATAGTATGATCGCGACCTATATCAACATTTCTTCCAGCATGGAATTGAGTACCGCGTTGTCTAACTATAATATTGCCAGATATAACTTTCTGACCGCCGTAAACTTTAACACCTAAACGTTTAGATTGACTATCGCGTCCGTTTTTAGAACTTCCGCCACCTTTCTTATGTGCCATTTTTATACTCCTCTTTATATTTTATAAAATCAGGATACTCTTTAATTAAAGATTTTATACCTATCAAATATCCATTACTAACTATTTTATATTCTATTTTTTTATCATTTTCAAGTTTATAAAAATTAACAACTTCTAAACTCAAAAATCCATCATTTATTTTGTACTTTAAAAATCTATTTCCTACTATAGATAATAAAGCCTTATACATAGCCTGTGTCAATGCACTCAAAGCTATACAAACTTCATAACCTTCACCAGATCTTTTAATGCCAGCATGTCCTTCAACTGTTATGCTTTGTATAATCGATTCTATATCATATACTACATTAACAAATGAAGACATTAAACAGCTATATCTTCAATAGTTATTTTATGGTATTTATGTCTATGTCCTGTTTTTCTTCTATAGTCTTTTCTTCTTTTATGTTTACCGATAACTACTTTATCACCTTTCATCATTTCTACTATTTTAGAACTTACTTTAACGCCATCAACATAAGGTGTACCTACTAAAACACTTTCATCATCTTTTTTAAGAAGAAGAGTTTTAATTTCAGGAGCTTCTTTAGCATCATCGCCTAGATATTCTACTAAAATATCCTGACCTTTTTCCACCTTGTATTGCTTACCTTTTACTTCTACGATTGCATACATTATTGCTTATCTCCAATTTATATATATTTTTATTTTATACAATACTATGAGTACATTATAATACTATATTAAAGTAATTTTGTCAAGCATAAAAATAAAAAACTATCATTAACTAAAAAATAAATTACTGCTTTAAATAAATAGATTTTTTTATAAAAATATTGTAATATATAGATCAATGAGTAAAAAAATTTTAGAAAAGATTAAAGAACTGCATAATCAAAGCAAGCATCAAAAAATAATAGAGCTTATATATTCTATAGATGAAGAAGAAAGAGATTATGAAATAATTTTATTCTTCGCTAGAGCTTTAAATAATGTGCAGAATTATGATGAAGCATTAGATAATCTTATGTATATAAGAGAAGAAGGATTATTTGATCCTTTATGGTATTACAGAACAGGATATGCTTATTATCATAAAAATGAAAAAAATACCGCTAAACAATATTTTAGTAAGGCTATAGAATTATTTGAAAATTATGACAAAAAAAATATAGAAAATTTTGAAGAAATATCAAATAATATAAAAAATTTATATTCATTATGCTTTGAAAATGAAGATAAAGAACTTAGTTTTGTAAAAAGAGTAAAATTATTTTGGAAATGGTTTGAAGATAATGAAAAAGAAATAGATGATATAATCAAATATAAAAATAAAGATATAATTCATTTTCTCTCTCATGGCGTAAAAATAATATCTGATAATTTAGCTTTCAATATAGGAAGGAATTATAATTTTACTTTCAATATAGATGGTAAAAATTATTTGTTTTATCTTACACCAAGAATAATATCTGATATGCCTGAAAAATTAAAGGAAAAATGGACTTTTATGCCTTATATTCCTAGTTCTAATGGCGTAAACTTCACTATTGAAATACATAATAAAAGAATAGAAGCTCAAGATGTATTTGTGAAAATAGAATTTGATGATGAAAACGATAAATTTGATTTAGTATTTTATAATAAAGATTTAAATGATTTAGATAAAGAAGAAGCTTATAATATATTTTTTTTAATAATGGAAAATTCTATAGGAGAAGGTTTATCAAGAGTATATATAAGATATGCTGATATAAGCAATAGAAAATTAAATAATATGCTGCTGCTTATAGAATTAGAAAAATATATTAAAAAAACATTAACTTTCCATAAAAAAAAGATTATAACAAACCCCATAGATCAATACTTAGCATATACTTCTGAACCTAAACAATCCAATACATTAAGATATGATATAATAGCAGGAACTACATCATATTATGAAACAGTTAATGATTATTACAATGAAAATACAGATGATATAATAGAAATATCTAAATGCGGAGCAAGAGCAATATTTTTATATTATACTTATGATTATAAAAATGATGATGAATCAAGAAAAGCAATATTAAATGAAAGATACGAAATACAGGAAAGATTAGAAAAAGAAGTGCTCGCTAGCGGAAATAAAGAAGCTGATATAGGAATAGTACTAGGAGGAGCTATGGGAGTATACAATATTTATATAGATTTGATTGTTTATGATGAAAATGAGTTCATAAAAAGAGCTAAATTACTTCTAGCCGAGTATGAAAGAAATTTCTATATATCTAAATTAAGAAAAAATTCAGATATAATAAGCATATTCGATTTATAAAATAATTATTTAGATACTGAAGTAGTAATCATTCTTTCATCAAATTTCTTTTTTATTCTATCAAACTTTTCTCTTGATCTCATTACAGCCGAACCCATTTTACTAATAGCTCTTTGATTTGCGGCGTATAATGTTAATGATTTTCTTGCATAAGAAGTCATCTCATTTTTCTTATCAGGATATAAATTTATTAACTTTATTATAGTATTATAATAACCTTCATTTGCTGCTATCATTCTATAATGCTTCATTTCAAGATCATTAATCTTATTTTCTCCTTCTTCCATATTAACTAATGAAGCAAAATTTTCATTATTATTTACATCTGATATATTTTCCATAGCTACCATTAAATTTTCTATAGTATTTATATAATCTTCTCTTGAAGCTTCCTCTCCCCTATTCAAAAATACTATAGGATCACTGTCAGCACTTTGATTTACAACTTTAGATCCGTCATCTATTGTATTAATATAAGCTTTTTTCGGATTTAATACTTCCTTATCATTATCTGTAATAACATCAACAACACCATCATCTAGAACAACTATAGTAGAACCGTCTTCTGCAAAAGCAACATCAAAACTTGTACCCCTCACAATAGAACTAGTAGTTGCAGTGTGTATTTCAACTAAAGCTCCAGCATCTTTATTTATATTAACTTTAATGTAACCTTCTAATAAAGATAAAGAAACTCTATTATTATCATCTTTTGAAATAGGCTTATTAACAAGAACTATAGTATTTTGAGGAACTATAATAGATCCTATTTTATCTCCTCTTCTGCTTAAAGTAAGATCAACACGAGTATTACTTGATGTTCTTAATCTATATTCACTATGTACTTCACTTCCTCTGAAAGCCCTAAGTGATTTATTTATATCAGTTCTTTCTATGAAAGCTAAACCAGATATTCCTGTCACTTTAAAAGAGATATCCTGTGATAATAAAATATTGCTAAATAATAAAGCAAATAATATTGCTGATAAAAATATTCTATTAAGCATAAATATACTCCTTAGTTTTAATGCATAAAACTACCAAGTAATATAAGTGTATAATTTAGTATAAAAAAAGTCAATAGTAATAAAATTCAAATTTACATATTTATATTTATATTGGGCAATGTAGGATAAGCAAATAACATATTTAAATTGAAATCTTGAACATTTAAATCTACTTCATTTTTTGTATCAAAACATATACTTATTATATATGAATCATCCAAAATAAAAGAAGCAAAAAATAAATTATCAGCATTTCTTACCTCTCTCTCAATAAGATCAACTTCTACAGAATTTTTTATATCAAAAATAGTTTTACCAAGCATTTTTATATATGCCTCTTTGATAGTCCATATAGTAAAAAAATCTATTTCTAGTTTATGAGTATTTTTAAGATATTCAATCTCACTTTTATAAAAATATTCTTTAGCAATAGCAAAATAATCTCTTTCCCTTATCTTCTCAGCATCTATTCCAACATTATATTCATTGCTCATAACAACAGCAAACAATTCTGAAGTATGAGTACCATTAAAATATAAACTATTTTCATTTTTGAAGTAAGGTTTTTTATTTTCTTCTCTTTCTATGATTAAATTATTTTTATTATAATGATTTTCAGACATAGAAAGAATCAAATTCTCTAAATTTTTTCTTGCATCTGCCCTATTCTCATTATCATTGAAACTATACTCTAAATAAGTCATCACAATATTACCCTATATTTAATAACAAATTATATTTTTATGAATACAGTATATATAAACAATTTTATTTTGTCAAAAATTATATTACATAATATAATAATATATTATAAATTAGACGCTAATAAAAATACTTATTAAATTATTTTAGCAATAGCTATATTATCAAAATTGTTTTATAAAAAATTATTAAACTTATATTTTATTCTGTTTTTTTTTCAAAATATCCTGATTATCTTTACGATATTTTTCATCTATATTTTTATATGGATTAAATGAATAATCAGAGTATAAATTTATAGTTTTATATATTTCTTTAGATATAGGTAATTGTAAATAAACAGGCATATCTTTAACTATATCTTTTTCAAATTCTGTATTCCTATCAATATATTGAACATTATTACAATCAACTAGAATTCTAAATTCATTTTCAAATTGAAAAGCATCACTTTTATAAAAGAAATCTTTAATATCATCATTAACATTTGTAATATTTTTATTAGGATCATATTCAATATCACCTATATAATAAACAGCATTATTAACAAATCTTTCTAATATACTTTTAATCAATATTCGTTTATTAAAAGTAATTCTAACTTTTATAATATCATCATTTTCTGTATATCCATATATTTTCCACATAGCATAAACATTATTAGTATTTACTGTTTTACTGAAACATGATATATAAATTTTGCTATTTATATCATATAATTTTTCATTATGATCTTCATATGTATATGGATGAGAAAAAGTCATAACCCCATTTTCCATATCTTTTAAAAGATATTTAAAATATAATATTTTAGATACTTCTTCTTCATCATATGGTATTAATTCATTAACTATATCATCTATATTATTAGTATTTAATATATTATATCCGGATGATAAATAATATACCTCATATATATCATTATTTTTTATAATTTTTACAGGTTTTATTATACTAAATAATATTGACTCTAATTTTTCTCTTATTTCTATATTAAGTATATTTATTTCATTATATATTCTTTTGTATAATTCTCTTTCAATATTTAATTTAGCTAATATAAATATTATTTTATTCAATAATCCTATAATTAAATTTTCATTTGGTATAATTCCTTCTTCTATATATTTAGGAGATATCTTATTATGACATTTTATTAATTTATCTACAAATAAATTAAAATTAAATTTATTTTTATCTATATTAGAGAATAGATTTTCAAAAATATATCTTTCTGCTATCATATCATCATGATAGTTTTCTATATTATTAGAAATATATTCAGTAAAATAATTCCATAATGTAATATCGTTTATGATAAAACTCTGTAAATATAAAAAATTAGTATAAAACATATACTCATTAAAATTAAAATCAATATTATTTTTTAGTTCATTATTTATATTCGAGATGATATCTTTTAAGGATTTTAATTCTTCTTCATCTGTTATATCTTTATCTTTATACTTACATATATTGCCTATATAATTTTTTATAGTTGCTGATATATGAGGAGAAATATTTTTAACTATTTGTATTTCTTTTTTGTATATTTTTAGTCTAATTTTATATAAAAAATCACATATAAATTCATTTTTATATAATTCATCATTTTGTAATAATTCTAATTGCAAATTATTTATATATTTAAAATGATAATAATTAATATATTCAAATGAATTTATCATTTTCAATATTTCTAATTTTAAATTATTTTTATTTATAAAATCACTAATAACATCAGATACTATTGATTCTTCTTTTTTATATAATGATAATCTATAAAATTCTAATATTAATTCCGATATACTATCTTTAAATTCTATTTTTTCATTTTCTTCTAAACTATCATATATTTTTATTATACTTAATATATGATAATACCCTTTAAACTCATCAATTAAATTAGATCTATCTATATTTTCTATAAGTTTTTTGATAATATTTATTTTACAATCTTCATTTTTATTAAAAAAATTCTCAAAATTAATTTCATTAAAAAAACTTTCAGTCCAAATACCATTATAGTCTAAATAAAAATAATTTTTGTATAATTTCACATCCCTATTATAATAATAGTATGGTATTTTTACCAAGTTATATATTAATTCCTCAGTATATTCAAAATCTATTCCTTCAAATATATTCTCTAGTCTATAATATATAAAATATAAAAAATACTTATCTGAACATTTTACAATATTTATTAAATCAGATATGTTATTTTGATAATTATTATAATTAAAATATTCTTTTATTTTTACTTTTTCTTCATCTGTAAATTCTACTTTATTATTTCTTGGATATGAATTTAAATACAAAATATAATTATATAAATGTATTGCCCAATGTTTATCCCAATAATCATTTATATAATCTATAATATCTGTCATTCTTAAACCAGAATTAAAGTCTTTACTTGTTGTTAAAAAATAATATTTTATAAATGGATTAACTATTATATAATCATCTTTTAAATATTCTTCTTTTCTTTTATATTTATCAGAAATAGTATTGTACATATCAAGTGTAGTAAAATCTGCATCATTTCCTAATTTATTAATAATTTTATTAACATCTTCAACTAATTTATCTTTATCAAAAAATAGATGTATACATTCTGTTTGATATTCAAAAGCTTCTTTTTCTTCTTTTTCCAATTTTTCTCTGAATTGACGATCTAATATTTTCTCTTTTTTTACATTTTCTGGAATTAATTCAAATAATGGAGATCCTTCATCTATTATATTATAATAGAAAAAAATCTTCATATTTTCAGAAAAATCATTGAACTCTTCTTTTGTTGGATTTAACGATGATAATATATTTTCATATCTTTTAGGAAATATAAATCCATGCTTTTTTATTTCATAATTTTTACAATAATCTAAAAATGATTTTTTTACTATATCTATATAACTGCTTAAATCTATATCATTTATTATTATCTTTTCATCTTTGAAATATAAAGCTAAATATCTAATTATTATATAAAATTGAAAACCTGAAAAAATTTTATTTATATCAATATTTCTTTTACTTAAACAATATATAATAATATCCAAATCATCAGCATAGTCATAATTAGATATAGTTTGAAATATTTTATTTAATTTTTCTTCATCGCTTGGAAAAAATGTTTTTATTATATCAATAATATATTTTTCATTATCACATAATACATCAACAATTGATTTTACCAACCTAATTACTATATTCTTATAAGGTGATTTTTTAATCAATTCTTCATTTGAAAATATTTTTATAGATGTTTTTACTAAATTATTATATATTTGCTCATCTTTAATTATTTCTTTATTATTATTAGAATCTAATATAATAGATATTATAGTTTGTAATATACTAAACTGTCCATACACATTAAATAAATATATAGTATCTATAATTTTTTGTATATCATCTAAATCAATTAGTTTATTGTTAAAGAATTTTATTGCAAATATAGATACTACAGATTGAATATAATAAAATGCATTTGAAAGATTTATTTTATTTATATTTTCCTTTATAAGATATAAATATTCATCGAATAAAATAGTATCATAAATACTCTCATCTAATTTCCCATTATCCGACAAAAATAATATAGTGTCTAAATGTATAAATATATTTCTTACTGTATTGAAATTAATTTTATTTACTTTATCCTTAATTGTATTTATGCAGAAATTTTCTATTGATTTAAATATTTTTATATCTTTTAAAGTTACTCCATAAAATATATACAATGATCTTAAAGGACTCTCATTATCTAAATAATTATTAAATATATAAGTAAATAATTCTTTTTTTTCTTCATCCTTTTGTATTGCTAAATTGCATTGATCACTATTAGAGATAATATCTTTATATAAAAGTATAATATTCTTATCAAACTGATCTATGTAATTTTTTACGCTCATTTCCATATATTCACCTTAAAATTATTTTGTTTTTTTATTTTAATTTAGAATATATATAATAAAACCACATATAGTTCTGATTTAACAATAAAAAAACTATATAAACTTACCTATTAATGTATGGCTTTTTATCTCTGTAACTTCAGCATTGAAAATATCGCCCATATTAAGTTCTTTTTCTTTTTTCACTAAAATTATTCTGTTTTCCTTGCTTCTGCATAGATAATGCATATTATCTTTGGCTATATCATCTACCATTACAGAAGTTTTTTTTCCTACCTGCTTTGATAATAATTTCTGGGCCAATTCTCTTTGATAATTTACAAGATTAGTAAGTCTTCTTGCTCCTGCCGATTTATCATACTGTACATTTTTCTTAAATGCTATAGAGCCTTCTCTCTCTGAATATTTATACAGGTAAGCCTCTTCAAAACCAATATTCTCAAGTAAATTTAATGTTTCTTGATACTCATCTTCTGTTTCATCAGCATAACCTACTATTATATCAGTAGAAATAGGAAAATCATCAGCATAATCTCTTAAATATGATACTTTTTTTACATATTCTTCTTTAGTGTATTTTCTATTCATTAAATTTAATATTCTATCCGAACCGCTTTGAAAAGGTAAATGTATATGCTTACATAAACTATTCAAATTCCATATAGCATCAGCCAAATCTTTATCAAAATCTTTAGGGTGAGAAGTTAAAAACCTTATCCAAACCTTATCTTTAGACTTTTCATCAATAACTTTGTCTAATTTGTATAATAATTCTGTAAAGTTAATCTCATTATCAATATCAAGCCCATAGGAATTAACATTCTGCCCAAGTAAAGTTATCTCTTTAGCTCCGTCATCTATTAATCTTTTAAGTTCTTCTATTATTTCGCCTGATTTTCTACTTACCATCTTTCCTCTGGTATGAGGCACTATACAGTAAGTACACCAATTATTACAGCCATGTGATATTGGTATAAATGCTTTATGAGGCTTATCTTCATCTACATAAGATTTATTAAATATATAATTATCATTAAATTTTCTTACAAAAACTTCCTCATCCTTCAAATAATCTATAATATTAACTTCATTATATACATCAAATATCTTATCAACACCAAGTTTCTCAAGATGTTCTTTGGAAGTTTGAGCCATACAGCCCATAATTATTATTTTTGTGTCTTTTTTATTCTTTTTTCTATTTGCATTGAATAATTTAACTCTTGAAAACACTCTCTCTTCGGCATGAGCTCTTACACTGCATGTATTTATTATGATATTATCAGCATTTTCATGATTTTCTGTTTGTATAAAGCCTTCCTGCATAAGCGAATTTATTAAACTATTAGAATCCGCCTTATTCATTTGGCATCCGTAATTTTCTAGGTAAAAATTCTTCATGTTCTAATCTTTATTATTATTTTTTTATGAATTTGGATTTTATGTCTTCAACTATTATTTCCGGCACTAATCCGTCTATAGGTCCATTAAATTTAAGTATTTCCTTTATTAAAGAAGAACTTACATAAGCATAATGTTCTGATGTATGTAAAAATATAGTATCCATCTCTGGATATAATAATTTATTCATTCTAGACATTCTTAATTCATAGTATAAATCTTCACTGTCTCTGATACCTCTGGCCAATACCTTTATATCGTTCTGCTTCATATACTCTGTTACAAGTCCGGATATAGATACAATTTCTATAGTATCATTATCCCCTATTACTTTTTTAATCATATTCTTTCTTTCTTCTATACTAAAAGTAGGAGATTTATCCAAATTAACAGCTACAGATATATAAACCTTATTGAAAATATCAGCAAGTCTGTAAAGAACATCGAGATGTCCTAATGTAAAAGGGTCAAAAGTACCCGGAAATATTACTTTTCCATTTTTCATAATGATAAAGTATATACAAAATTGATATAATATCAATATAAAAAATAACATTTATTTCAATACTTCAACAATTTATACATAAATATAGTATTTTTATGTTTTATAATAAAAAATAGAAAAAAAATAAATATTTTTTATATTATATGTTATAATTTAAAGAATAAATATTCATTAGGAGTTATTTATGGCTCATGTTAATAAAACTGAAATAAGAGTGATATATGCAGATACTGATCAAATGGGAGTTGTTTATCATTCAAACTATTTAAGATATTTTGAGATAGGAAGGACAGAGCTTTTAAGAGAATTAGGCATTTCATATAAAGATATGGAAGAAAAATATGATATAATGCTTCCTGTGAAAGAGGCTTTTGTAGATTATAAAATTTCTATAAAATATGATGATGTTATAGTAGTTTATACTAGTGTTGAAAAGTTGAAAAATGTATCATTAAAACTAAAATATGAAATAAGAAGCAAAGAAGATGAACAAATATTATACTCTACAGGTTATACACTTCACCCTTTCGTAAATAAAAAAGGACAAATAGTAAAACCTGATGAATATCTGTACAATATAATGGCTAAAGGTAAATAATATATGAGCTGGCTGAATGTTATATTAACTGTTTTGTCATCTGCTAATATGGTTGGTGATTTGGTAAAAACAACAACTATGGAAAGCAGAACAAAGAAACTGTATAGTAAATTAGATGAAAAAGAAAAAGAAATAATAGAAAAAGTGGAATCTAAAACAAAAAAAGAATTTCAATATATATATTCAGAGATAAATTCTTTAAAAATAGTAGTAAGATTCTTATTTTTCATTTCTTTAATATTATTAATTTTATTTATCATTTCATTGATATTTATAATTTTTGTTTTAAAATATAAAAATGTAATTTAATTTTGAGGGTTTTATATGGCTACTACTGCGGTAAAAAAAAATAAAAAAGCTTTAACTTGCTCAGTAATTACAAGAAGCGGTCCTATATTAAGATCTATAAAGATAGATCATGTAGAAATACCTTCGCATGATGGTTATGTTTCAATACATTTGGATCATTGCCCATATATAGTAAGAATAGGTTATGGTGAACTCAAGATATATAATGAAGATAATAAACTTATAAACATGTATGTGGAAGATGGTATAGCTGAAGTTACCAATAATGTTATAGGTATATTAGTAGAAACTGCTTTATATCCTAAAGATATTGATGCTGCTATGTTAAAAGATGAAATAAACAAATTATCTACTCAAATGGTTATTAATGCTGAAGAAGCAAGAAGAAATCATGAAAAAATAGCCAAACTTAATAAACAAATAGAAATTTCTTCTAAATAATATGCTATTGTAATTTTAGTATTATCCGATAATTTAGTTGACATATTTTTATAGCTTAACTATAATTAATATGTTAACTAAAAATTTATATTAGATGATTGAAATATGCCTAAAATAGAAGATTTAGAAAGACTAGGAAGTATTGCTTTTTTAATAGGAAACAAAGCATTACCAAAAGAAATATCACAAAACGACTATGATCGTTTTAAGTCAGTTTTTACAGATGAACATATGGCTAGTTCTATGCCAGCAGAAGATAATGGTTTACCTTCTATTGATGATTTAGATAGTTTGGATGGTTTAGATTTTCAAGATGATTCAGACAATAATGCATCTGATGATATTGATAATTTACAACTTCCTGAAGATTTTGACAATCCATTATCTGATGATCTCGATGATTTAGGACTTCCTGAAGATTTGGATAATGATAAAGTATCTGCTGATGTAGATGATTTAGGACTTCCTGAAGATTTAGATAATGATAAAGTATCTGCTGATGTAGATGATTTAGGACTTCCTGAAGATTTGGATAATGATAAAGTATCTGCTGATGTAGATGATTTAGGACTTCCTGAAGATTTGGATAATGATAAAGTATCTGCTGATATAGATAATTTAGAGCTACCTGAAGATTTGGATAATGATAAAGTGTCTGCTGATATAGATAATTTAGATCTTCCTGAAGATTTAGATAATGATAAAGTATCCGCTGATATAGATAATTTAGAGCTACCTGAAGATTTAGATAATGATAAAGTATCTGCTGATATAGATAATTTAGAACTACCTGAAGATTTAGATAATGATAAGGTATCCGCTGATATAGATAATTTAGATCTACCTGAAGATTTAGATAATGATAAAGTGTCTGCTGATATAGATAATTTAGATCTACCTGAAGACTTAGAAGATAATGATAAAGTATCGGCTGATATAGATAATTTAGAACTACCTGAAGATTTAGATAATGATAAGGTATCCGCTGATATAGATAATTTAGAKCTACCTGAAGACTTAGAAGATAATGATAAAGTATCCGCTGATATAGATAATTTAGAACTACCTGAAGATTTAGATAATGATAAGGTATCCGCTGATATAGATAATTTAGAACTACCTGAAGATTTAGATAATGATAAAGTATCTGCTGATATAGATAATTTAGATCTACCTGAAGACTTAGAAGATAATGATAAAGTATCTGCTGATATAGATAATTTAGATCTACCTGAAGACTTAGAAGATAATGATAAAGTATCTGCTGATATAGATAATTTAGATCTACCTGAAGACTTAGAAGATAATGATAAAGTATCGGCTGATATAGATAATTTAGATCTACCTGAAGATTTAGATGATGATTTAGGATTACCTGAAGATTTAGATGATGATTTAGGATTACCTGAAGATTTAGATGATGATAAAGTATCCGCTAATATTAATGGTTTACAACTTCCTGAAGATAAAGAATTGGAAGATAAGATAGCGATGGATATTAATGACGATAATTCTTACAAAAATGATATTCATTCAGAAAAATTACCAGTATTAGATGAATTACCTTTACCTGATACTTTACCTGGTATAGATAAATATGAGGATATAAATAAATATGATGAAGATTTACCGAATATAGAAGAATCTAATATTGATGATGACAAAAAATCTAATATAAATGATTTAGATCTTGATGATATATCTGATAGTTTAAATGATATATTAGAAAATGAAGACTCAAATTTAGATGATTTAGAAGATATACTAGATGAAGATAATGATATAGATTCTGATAATTCTAATGAAAAAGATGAAGTTAAAGAAGAAGATACTAAAGAAGAACCTCATGACAATGTAGATTTGTATAATTTATCTTCAGATAATATTATTGACGAAGATAAAGAGGAAGAAGAGCCTAAAGATGAAGTTAAAGAAGAAGAGCCTCATGATGATATAGATTTAGACGATTTATCTTTAGACAGCATTATGGATAAAAAGGAAGAAGAGCCTAAAAATGAAGTTAAAGAAGAAGAACCTCATGATGATATAGATTTAGACGATTTATCTTTAGACAGCATTATGGATAAAGAGGAAGAAGAGCCTAAAAATGAAGTTAAAGAAGAAGAACCTCATGATGATATAGATTTAGACGATTTATCTTTAGACAGCATTATGGATAAAGAGGAAGAAGAGCCTAAAAATGAAGTTAAAGAAGAAGAGCCTCATGATGATATAGATTTAGACGATTTATCTTTAGACAGCATTATGGATAAAGAGGAAGAAGAGCCTAAAAATGAAGTTAAAGAAGAGCCTCATGACGATATAGACTTAAACGATTTATCTTTAGACGATGCTATAGAAGAATATGAAGAATCGCCTAAGAATGAAGTTAAAGAAGATCATTATGATGATATGAATTTAGATGATATATATGATACTGATAATGCTATAGAAGAAAACAAAAATGTATCTAGTAATATAGTTGAAGGCGGCAGTACTCTTCCTCCTCCTGAAATGGCTAATAATTTATCTGCTTCTAAATATGATGATGTAGATAAAGATGTAGATCATGATAAAGTTATTAATACAATAAAATATCTACCTTCTCTTACACAGTATCATGTTTTGGATGCAATACTTAATGAAAAATTAGACCGAATTTCTATGGAAGCATTACTTAATGCATTAGAAAGAGGAGAATCTAATGAAAACATTACAGAATTATTAAATAAAGAATTAGGTTTAAGTATTAAAGATGAAGGAAATAAAAACATATTAGAACTTATACCTATACCTAATTCATTAAAAGATTATGCTAAAATAATAAGAGTTGCTGCTGTATTTTTGGTATTATTTGTAGCTATAGTTCTTTTATCTTTCCAATTCATTTATAAACCTGTAATGGCAAATAAATATTATAATCAAGGTTTATTAAGTATATCAAACGGCGCTTATGATGATGCTGAAAGAAACTTTGCTGAAGGTGAAAGATTAAAACCAAAACAGATAAAATGGTATAATAAATATGCTAGAGCTTATATAGACAGAGAAACTTTCAATTATGCTTTAAAGAAAATACAAGGCGCTTTGGATATGAAGCCTAGAGATTTCGAAACTAGAATAACTTTCGGATATTATTATAGAAAGAAAGGAGAGAAAGAATTATCATTAGAAGATTACACGTTAGGCGAAGAATTATATAATGATATGTTAGTTTATACTGAAAAGAAAAAAGAAAAAGAAACTATATATGATGAACGCGGTCTTCTTATGATAAGTAGAGCTAAAACTTTATTAGAGCCTAATTATTATGATATAGCTTATAATAACTATAGGGATATGATTAATTTCTTCGGAGATGGAGTTGTTCCTAGAAAGAGAGCTATGCTTATAAAAATTTATCAAGATGATTATGAGCAGGTAAAAGCACTTCAAAATCATATAAACTTACTTAAAAATGGTTATATAGATGATGAAGTTTATCCTAAATTAGCAAAATATTTGCTTGATAAAGATGATTTTTATGGTTCAAGAATATTGTTTGAGAATCTTATAACTGCATATCCTAATAATTTAGAATCTATAGTAGGTTATGCTGATTATGAAGCAAGATTAAAACATTATGATAGAGCTATGGAAATACTTACTACAGCAGCATTGCCTTTATATGAATCTAATCCTTTCTATAGAGGAAAAGAATTTGTATATAATATGTTAGGTCAGATATATTATAATTTAGGCGAGTATGGAAATGCTGTAAAAAACTTTAATGAAGCTTTGGCTATAAATTCAGTATATCCTGATGCCAATTATAATTTAGCTAATGTTTATTTTTATAGAGAAAAAGATTATGAAAAAGCAAAACAGTATTATCAAACTGCTTATGATAATTTAGCACCTAATCTTAGAAGCGATAAACTTCTATATAATCTATCTTGGATATATTATTCAGATGGAGAATATGACAGAGCATTTGAAGGATTTAATGCATTATTCCAAAAGAATCCTAGCAACAGTGTTGTTTCTTATGCTTTAGGTAATTCGCTTTTACATTTAGATAAAGCTAATTTGGCTAATGGTTTTTACAGAAATGCTTTGAGTCAAATATTATCTAAAAGAGATAGATTGGGAAGAATGGAAATGCGTACAGAAGGTGATTTTATACTTTTAAGTTATTTAGCTAGCCTTTATAACAATATAGGTGTTTCATATGCTTATAACTCTACTGTTACAAATACTATTGTTAATGAGCAGGAAGCATTTAAATATTTCGTATTGGCAAGTGAATATTTTGATCAAATTAGAACTTCAAATATAGACTTGGAAAGAATTGAAAAAAGAACAATACTTGTTGACAATCAAAATATAGGGGCTGCTACTTATAACATAATGTCTGTACAGGGAAAAAGAAATTTAAAACAAGCTACTGTTATAGATGATTATATACCTAAAGATATGTACTATGTTAAATAAATAAATATAATAAAAAAAGCAGAGATTTAATTCTCTGCTTTTTATTTTTAAATAAAAAACATTAAATATTTACTGTAAATTTCTTAGATGAACTTTTCCATTTATATCTATAGTTTTATTTCCTTTTTTATACATTATAAATAAATAATTAAATCCTCTTAAATAAAAATTATTTTCAGCCGCTGCTATATGGTAATTACCTTTATTAAGAGTTTTATTATGACGAACAACAGATACAATATCAATAGGCATAAAATATTTACTCATAATCTCAAAAAGCTTAAATCCAATAGGCATAAAAGGAAATCCCTTTTCATAAGAATCAGAAACATATAAAGCCATATACCTATCTTTTTTCATTATTCTAAATATTTCATTAATAACTTTTTCCATAGCCTCATAATATTCATTCTCTCTAGCTGTTAATTTTCCAATACAATTTTTCTCATCAGAATAATTTATATGGGTGCTATAAGGAGGATCTATAAAAACAAAATCCACTTTTTCATCTTCTATAGGTATTTTTCTAGCATCTGCTTTAAAAATATCTTTTCTTTGTAATGCTTTAGGGTTTATATCATATCCCAAAGCACGTCTTCCAAGCTCTCTTGCCACATCAATAGTAGTACCACTTCCCGCCATAGGATCAACTACTAAATCTTTTTCTTTTGTATATCTATTTAGAAGATTCCAAATTATATATGAAGGTGTTGCTCCTATATAATGTTTATGCTTCTCTTCTTCACTTTTTAAATACTGCTGGGAAGGATAATCCCATAAAGTTGTAGTTTGCAATTCTAATTTTTTTTTCATGTCTTTATTCGCTTTATAAAATTTGTATAAATAATATACTATAACTATTTATTAGCAAGTATTGAATAAAAAATTTGCTTGTTAAAAATAAATACTTTGATATTATATAATAGTAAATACCATTATAGGTTATTATAAATGAAAAAAAGAATTAAAGCCATAATATGTTCTGCTATCTCTCTGATATTTGGAGGAATAGGGATACAAAAGTTTTATTTAGGTCAGACTAAAAGAGGTATATTGTATGTTCTATTTTTTTGGACTGGCATACCCTATTTACTTTGTATTGTGGATTTAATAAGATTTATATTTATGACTGAAAAAGAGTTTAATATTACATATAATAAAGACTACCTAGAAAATATAAGTCATGAAAATGATTATAAACATTATAAGAGTAAATTTGATGATGCTATAGATGCTGAATATAGTTATGTTGATGAAAATGAATATAACAAAAATGAAAAAGAAAATTATAATAATCAAGAAAATATAGAAGAAAATATTACTATTGATAAAGCATTAGAATATTATAAATTAATTGATGAAACACTTATTTATATAAAAGATTATAATTTTTTAGAAAAAGTAAAAAAAATGAATCATTTGTTCAAAATCATTATCGATAAATCAAGCAGCTATAAAAGAAGTAAAATAGCTATAAAAGAGCTAGATAAAATGCTGGAATATAATATACCTACAGCATTAAAGCTTATTAATTCATATATAGATTTATCCTCATCAAATACATCAGATTTAAACAATATTAAAACAGATATAATAGAATCTATAGAATCTGTAACAATATATTTAAATAATATATTAGAAAATATACAAAAAAATGATATTATGGATATAGCAAGCGATATAGATGTACTTAAAGCAGGATTAAAAAAAGACGGTTATGTTTAAAAAAAAGGAGATATTAAAGTGGATAGTGATGGCGTATATAAAAGAGTAAATATAAATAAAGTTATTAAAAATATTCAGAAAAATAATAATGATATAACCGAAAGCAAAGCACAGGAAATAGCATATATTATGATAAAAGAACTTAATAAAAAAGTTTCTGCTATGGTTAATGACTTTGAAAATGGAGAAGGAGATTTTATGGCATGCTATTTTGATGCCATAGATAAAAAATAATAATTTCAACGAATTTTAGAATCAAAAAAATATATAGAAAGCGGTACAAGGCTTTATTTTTATTGCAAACCAAAATACAAGCAGGACATAAACTATTTGAGAGATAGTTATTCACACTTGTACCGCATTTCGAGCTTATTAAAATTAAAGAACAATTGCTGTTATTTTTCTTCTGAGCATACAGCTCTTTAGAAGATAGTATTATACCTCTATCAACTTTCATATTTTATGTCCTTATAATGCTTACAAAAGTTTCTCAGGCTTTTGTTTTTGATGCATTTCTTAATTTGGTTTGCATTTACTAATATACACAAAAATATTTTAAAGTCAACAAAAAAACATTTTTTTAAAAATTTAAAACACTGCCGTAAGCAGTGTTTTTTTAGTCAAGTATATATAAATGTATACCTAGATAAAAAAGTCCCTAAAAATAAGGCTCTACGCTTTAAATAAAGGCATTGTAATAAATACTTCAAACATCAATTTGCATTATATTATC